>JAFIHF010000054.1 GCA_017848855.1 Rhodanobacter denitrificans
CACTTTCCGTCCATGGAGGGACGGAAAGCGTCGCCGCGGGGTGTCGTTTTCTCTTGGCTACTTCTCTTTTGGACAAGCAAAAGAGAAGTAGCTCGGGCCGCGGCAGCGGCTCGAAACCGCTTTGTAACTTGCGATAACGCAGAAGCAAAAGCCCCCCTCACCCCAACCCTCTCCCCCAACGATGTTGGGGGAGAGGGAGGCAGCGCGCGCCAGGACGTCGCGCAAACGTCCGCGGAAGCTCAATCGTGAAGCTCCTGCGCCTCGCCCTCCGCAACCTGCGCCACGAATGGCGCCTGCCCGAACTGCGCACCCTGGCCGGCTCGCTGCTGCTGGCGGTGCTGGCGCTGGGTGTGGTGACCACGCTGGCCGCGCGGGTGGAGCGCGGCATCCTCGCCAGCGCGGCGGAGTTGATCGGCGGCGACATCGGCGTGTCGGCGCCGCAGGCCGTGCCGCTCACCTTCGCCGATGAAGCCCATTGCGACGGCCTCGCGATCAGCCGCACCGCCGGCTTCCCCAGCGTGGCGTTCGCGCACGAGCGCAGCCAGTTGCTCGACGATCGTGTACAGGGTGCGCGCATCGGCCCTGCCGCCGTTCGCGGCCAGGTTCATCTCCAACCGGCTCGGCAACGGCACCACGAACGGCGGCGTGTCCGGCGGGTTCTCGCCGATGTCGGCAAAGGCGATCGCGTAATTGCTGCCGCCGAGCAGCGAGGGCGCGAGCGGCATGCCGAAACGGTTGGCGATGTCCTCGGCCGCGACCCGGCCCGGATTGGTGGTGAAGCGGGCAAGTTCCGGCAGGCCCATCGCGACGGAGAAATTGCCGCCGTCGCTGAAGCTGTCGCCGAATACCACCATGTGGTCGAACAGTCCGGCGTGCGCGGCGGGAGCCGATTGCGCGGCCGCAGCCGGGCTCGCGGAGACGGCTATACTGGCGAAGAGGACGGCGATGGACAGGGCGCGCTGTTTCATGGAGATTTTCCCTGCGGGTCGAGGGTGGGCGCGCCCGTCGGGAACCGCAGCGAACGCGCCATGGCAGGCTCCTCGCCCGCCGCAGGCAGTCGCGCCATGGACGTGGAACCCGCCCACCAGGCCCAGGCGGAAAGCAGCGGCCAAAGCGGCCATGCGGGCGGCGGATGTGCTGGCATGCGGGAACGGGGGAGGGATATGGACACGGCTGCTGCAGACGTCACCCGTCTATTGAAGGCCTGGAACGGCGGCGACGAGGCGGCGCTGGCCGAGCTCACCGAGCGCGTGTACGCGGAGCTGCACCGCATCGCGCACCGCTACATGCGCAACGAGCGCAAGGCCGGCGCACTGCAGACCACCGCCTTGGTCAACGAGGCCTACCTGCGCCTCGCCGACGCGGCAGCGATCGATTGGCGCGGCCGCGCGCAGTTCTTCGCGGTGGCGGCGCAGATGATGCGGCGCGTGCTGGTGGACGCCGCGCGCGAGCGCGAGGCGCACAAGCGCGGCGGCGGCGCGCAGCAGGTCGACCTGGACGAGGCGGCGCTCGTGTCGGGCACGCCGGATCGCACCGTTCTGGCCCTGGACGATGCGCTGACCTCGTTTTCGCAGCTCGCTCCGCGCCAGGCGCAAGTGGTGGAGCTGCGCTATTTCGGCGGCTTGACCGAGGACGAGATCGCCGCGACGCTGGGCATCGCGGCGCGCACGGTCCGCCGCGACTGGGATCTCGCCAAGGCCTGGCTGCTGCGGGAACTGAGCCAGCCATAGGGGGCTTCCACGCAATGATCCCCGCGCGCTTCCAGCAGATTGCCGAGCTCTACCACTCGGTGCGCGAGGTCGGTGCCGAGGAACGCGCCGCGCTGCTTGCGCAGGCGGATCCGGAGTTGCGGCGCGAAGTGGAGTCGTTGCTCGCGCAGTCGACGCAAAGCCCCTTCCTCGAACGGCCGGCCGTTCCGGGCGTGCTGTCGCGGCTGGCCGCGGCGGCGGGCCCGGCGTTGGCCGAAGGCACCCGACTCGGGCCCTACCGCATCGGGGAACGCATCGGCGAAGGCGGCATGGGCGAGGTCTATCGGGCGCTCGACACGCGCCTCGACCGCGCCGTCGCGATCAAGCTCGTGCGCGAGCGCTTCACCGCGCACTTCCGGCGCGAGGCGCGCGCGATTTCCGCGCTCAACCACCCCCACGTCTGCACGCTGTACGACATCGGCCCGAACTACATGGTGATGGAGCTGGTGGAAGGCGAGACGCTCGCCGCGCGGCTCGCGAAGGGCCCGCTGCCGGCCCGGACGGCGCTCGCGCTCGCCGCGCAGATGCTGGCCGCACTGGCGGCGGCGCACGCCAAGGGCATCGTGCACCGGGACCTCAAGCCCGGCAACGTCATGCTCGCCCCGTCCGGCGTCAAGATCCTGGATTTCGGCCTGGCGAAATCGGTCGAGGACGAAACCCGCACCGCCACCGGCCACGTGCTGGGCACGCCCGCCTATGCCTCGCCGGAACAGCGGCGCGGCCAGCCGGCCGATCCGCGTTCGGACATCTGGTCGTTCGGCTGCGTGCTGCACGAAATGCTGACCGGCAGCCGCGCGGACCTGCGGCGCGAACGCCTCCCGTCGCGCCGGCTCGACGCGCTGATCGAACGCTGCCTGCAGCAGGATCCGGCGCACCGCTGGCAAAGCGTCGCCGAGCTGCAGCGGCAGTTGTCGGCGCTGGCCGTGCGCCGCGGCTGGGTCGGTTTCGTGGCCGGCGCCTTCGAGTCGCGACGCGCGCGGAGGCTCGCCGCGGCCTGCGTGGTCGCCGGCGCGGCGGCCGCGGCCGCATGGTCCTGGCTCGCACCTCCGGCGCGCGCACTGACCGACAAGGACACCCTCGTGCTGGCCGACTTCGCCAACCGCACCGGCGACCCGGTGTTCGACGGCGCGCTGCGGCAGGGCCTTTCGGTGCAACTCGAACAGTCGCCCTTCCTCAGCATCATCCCGGAAGGACTCGTCCGCAAAACGCTGGCGTTGATGAACCGGAAGATCGATGCGGCGCTCACGCCCGAGATCGCACTCGATCTGTGCCAGCGGGTCGGCGGCGCGGCGGTGGTCGAAGGCTCCATCGCGCAAGTCGGGGCGCCTTATCAACTCACGCTTCGGGCCGTGGACTGCGCGAGCGGCAAGACGCTCGCGAGCGCGCAAGCCGAAGCCGCGGACAAGAATCGCGTGCTGGATGCCCTGGGCGACATCTCGTCATCCCTGCGCGGAAAACTGGGCGAGTCGCTGCGTTCGGTACGAACATTCGATACCCCGCTGGAACAAGCCACCACCCCGTCGCTGGATGCGCTGAAGGCCTACAGCGAAGGCCAGCGGATACTGTCCAGCGGCAGCGATATTCCCGCGGCGATCCTGCACTTCAAGCACGCCATCGAGCTCGATCCGCATTTCGCGCTGGCCTACGGCGCGCTCACGGTCGCGTACACCACCCTGGGCGAATCGGGGCTTGCAGCCGACGCCGCCAGGCAAGCCTACGCATTGCGCGACAGGGTCAGCGAGCCGGAGCGGTACTTCATCACGGCCCGCTACGGCAAATCGGGGATCGGCAACATCGACATGGCCGTCCAGGCCAGCCTCGCGTGGATCCAGGCGTATCCCCGCGCGCCGCTGCCGCGCACCATGCTGGCGGGTTCGATCTATCCCGTGATCGGCGAGTTCGACAAATCCGCCGCGCAGGCCATCGAATCGATCCGCCTGATGCCCACGATGCCCGTCACGTATTCGTTCCTGATGGACGACTACATCGCGCTGAACCGTTTCAGCGACGCGCAAGCCACCTACGAGCAGGCCCGCAAGCTCGACCTGCAGTCGGAATTCTTTGCCTACAATCTCTACCAGCTTGCCTTCCTGCAACACGATGCCGCCGGCATGGCGCGGCAGCTCGCAGCGTCCAGGGGCCAGCCGGGGCTCGAGGACCCGATGCTCGCCTACGCGGCCGAAACCGCGGCGTACCACGGGCAGCTGGCGAAAGCGCGAAACGCCTCGGAACAGGCGATGGATGCCGCGCAACGCGCGGGCGCGCAAGAGGCCACGGCGACCTACCTGGCGATGTCCGCCCTGCGCGAGGCGCTGTTCGGCAATGCGGACGAAGCGGAACAGCGCGCCGGAGCGGCGGTGCACCGCTCACCCAGCCGCGACGTGCAATTCGGCGCCGCGCTGGCGTTCGCCATCTCGGGCAACCTCGCACAGGCGCAAGCGCTCGCGGACAACCTGGCGAACGGGTTTCCCGAAGATACGCTCGCGCAGTCCAATTACCTGCCCGCCTTGCGCGCCAAGCTCGCGCTCGCGCAGGGGCATCCGGCCGAAGCCTTGACGGTGTTGAAATCCGCCACGCCGTACGAATTCGGGGTGACGCGGTCGGGCGAACTCGGCTGGACCTCGATGTACCCGATCTACGTGCGCGGCGAGGCGTACCTGGCGCTGCACGAGAGCCGCAAGGCGGCGGCCGAATTCCAGAAAGTCCTGGATCATCCGGGCCTCGCGCTGAATTATCCGATCGGCCCGATGGCGCGGCTGCAACGGGCGAGGGCGCTGTCCGACGCCGGTGCGCGCGCCGAATCCCGCGCGGCCTACGAAGATCTACTCGATCTATGGAAGGACGCCGATCCCGACCTGCCGGTGCTGAAGCAGGCCAAGGCCGAAGTCGCCCGCCTGGACTGATCGCACCATCCGCGTCACCTGCGCGACACGTCCGCACGCAGCCCGCCAACCCTGCCGCTGGAATCCGGACACCTGATTGCGACGAGACTCAACCGGCATTCTGTGGTGTTCGGCGAAGAAACCCTTCTCCCCGAGGGAGAAGGGGAAAGCCAGCCGGGGTTCGACGCCGACCAGGTCCGGGCATGTCCGGATTCGGCGGTTGTTTACGCCTTCATCCGTGAGGCCGGCGACTCGCCGTCCGCATCCCGTTCCTCACCTGGAGGTGCCCCATGAAGCTGCAACGGAAACTGTTCATGATCGCCGCGGCGGCGTTGGCCAGCGCGTGCGCCGGTTCCATCAGCCCTGTCCTCGCCGCGCCGGGCGGCAACGCCGCATCGATGGCGCCCGCCGCCACCGGCAGGATTCGCTACGCCATCACCGACCTCGGCACCCTGCCCGGCGGCTCCTTCAGCACGGGCGCAGCCATCGCCATGACGGGCTTGGTGGTCGGGGGCTCCAACGCCGCCGATGGCCTGGAGCACGCGGTCGCCTGGTCGCGCGGCCGCGCCGTCGCCATTGGCGCGGACGGCGTCAACAGCGATGCCTACGGCGTGAACCTGTTCGGCCAGATCAGCGGGCTGACCGAGATCGAAGCCAGGGATCCGAACAACGAGAACTTTTGCGCCTACGGCACCGACCGCCAGTGCCGCCCGTTCGTGTGGCAGGCCGGCCGGATGAAATTGCTGCCGCTGCTGGGCGGCAACAACGCCACGGTCGGCGACAACGTGAACCTGTTCGGGCAGATTCCCGGCGCGGCGGAAACCAGCGAGGTCGACCCCGCTTGCCCCAAAGAGCCGGCGCCCAACGGCACCGGCCCGCAGGTGCTCGACTACAAGCCCGTGCTCTGGAACGCCAATACCGGCAGCGTGCGCGAACTGCGCCTGCCGCCGGGCGATACGGTCGGCTTGGCGCACTGGGTCAACGATCTCGGCCAGGCCGTGGGCGCCTCGGGTACCTGCGACAACTTCATTCCGCCGCCGTTCGTCGCCGCCCCGCACGCCGTGATGTGGGAACGCGACGGCACGCCGGTGGTGCTCGGCAACCTCGGCGGTGCCGGCGACTTCGCGACCGGCATGGGCACCCACGCCACCTCGATCAACAACCGTGGGCAGGTGGTCGGCGTCTCCGTGCTCGGCGACAACCGGACCAGCCGCGCCTTCATCTGGACCCGCGCCGCGAAAATGCGCGAGCTCGCACCCGTCGCGGGCCACCCGCACAGCGCCGCGCTCGCCATCAACGACTGGGGCGACGTGGTGGGCGCCTCCGGCAGCTTGCCGTTCGAGGATGCGCATGCGGCGATCTGGCCGGGCGGTGGCGCGGCTGTCGACCTCAACGACCTGGTTGCGGGATCGACCTCGCTGTACCTGCTGACCGCCTTCGGCATCAACGACGCGGGCGAGATCGTGGGCTTCGCCTTCGACATGGAGTCGCAGGAGGTGCACGGCTTCCGCGCCACGCCGACGCTCCGGCGCTGACCGGCCACGACCCGTGCAGCCGCATCCCGGCGAAACACCGTCGAGCTTGCGGCCAACGCGGTTGAAATCGGCAACGGCCCGGAACTACCGTTGACGCCTTCTCCGCAATCGTCTGGGAGTCGGCAGTGCAACTTTCCCCGGACAGTACCGGCTGGCCCAAAGGAAAGAGCTACGTCACCCCGTTGGCGCACCCCCAGGGCACTCCCGGGTCGAGTCCGGGACAGGCCCTGCCCTGCAGGTGCGCGGACGGGTTGCGGACCGACGGACAAGCAGCGCACTCCAGCGCGCAGAAGCAACGGCACCCCACCCCGACCCTCCCCTGCAGGCAGGGGAGGGAGCGACAAGCCCGCAAGCTTGCGGCGCTTCGCTCTTGCTCTTGCTCTTGCTCTTGCTCTGCTTCTGGCGCGCACGATGCGCGCCCGCTTTTCCGGGGCCCCTCGGCGGCGGTGAGCCGGGGGCGATCAGGCCGCGCAGCGGGCGAGGCCATGGATGGACTCGCCTTTTCGACCGGACAGGAGTCCGGCCGAAAAGCCCGGCCACGGCTCACGGACTTTCCGTCCATGGATGGACGGAAAGCGCCGCCGCGGGGTGCCCTTTCTCTTTGGCTACTTTCTCTTTGGGCATGCAAAGAGAAAGTAGCTCGGGCCGCGGCAGCGGCACGAAACCGCTCTGTCGCTTGCGATAACGCAGAAGCAAAAGCCCCCCTCACCCCAACCCTCTCCCCCAGCGGTAAAACCGCTGGGGGAGAGGGAGAACGCACGCGCCAGGACGTCGCGCAAACGTCCACCGGAGCCCAGTCGTGAAGCTCCTGCGCCTCGCCCTCCGCAACCTGCGCCGCGAATGGCGCCTCCCCGAACTGCGCACCCTGGCCGGCTCGCTGCTGCTGGCCGTGCTGGCGCTGGGCGTGGTGGCCACGCTGGCCGCGCGGGTGGAGCGCGGCATCCTCGCCAGCGCGGCGGAGTTGATCGGCGGCGACATCGGCGTGTCGGCGCCGCAGGCGGTGCCGGCGGCCTTTGCCGATGAAGCGCAGCGCGACGGACTCGCGGTCAGCCGCGCCGCCGGCTTCCCCAGCGTGGCATTCGCGCATGAGCGCAGCCAGTTGCTCGACGTCGAGGCCACCGACGGCGCGTATCCGCTGCGCGGCAAGCTGGTGCTGATGGATGCGCACGGCCGCCAGCGCAACGGCCACGGCCCCGCCGCAGGCACGGTGTATCTCGACCACCGCGCGCTGGTGGCGCTCTCGCTCAAGGTGGGCGAGCCGCTGCAACTCGGCGGCAAGGAGCTGCGCATCGCCGCCGAGCTGGTGCAGCAGCCCGACGGCGGCGCGCTGGTGGCGCTGGCACCGCGCGCGCTGATGAGCTTGGCCGACGCCGAACACGCCGGCCTGCTCGGCACCGGCAGCCGCGCGCATCACCGTCTGCTGCTGGCCGGCACGCCGGACGCGGTGCAGCGCTGGCGCGCCTGGGCGCAGCGGCAAAGCTTGCCGCAAGGCGCGGAGCTGATTACGCCGGAGCAGACACAGGAGCGCATGCGCACCGCATTCGATCGTGCCGGCGCCTTCCTGCATCTCACCGCCCTGCTCGCCGCCCTGCTGGCCGGCGTGGCGATCGCGCTTTCCGCGCAGCGCTATGCGCGGCGCAAGACGCCCGAGGTGGCGCTGCTGCGCGCGCTGGGCACGCCGCGCCGGCGCGTGCTGGGCCTGTTGCTGCTCACGCTCGCCGCGCTGGCCTTGCCGGTGGCGCTGATCGGCGTGCTGCTCACGCTGGGCGCGGCGCAGCTGGCCTGGCAGTTCGCCGGCACGCTGTTCGGCGGCATCCCCACCGAGCTGCCGCTGCGGCCCGCGCTGGGCGCCGCGGCGATGGGCCTGGCCGTGCTGGCCGGCTTCGCGCTGCCGCCGTTGCTGCGGCTGGCCGAGGTGCCGCCGGTGGCCGTGTTCCGCCAGAGCCTCGTGCGCCGGGTGCGCCGCTTCGATGCACTGTACCTGCTGCCCGCACTGGTGGCGCTGGCGCTGATCTGGAGCCAGAGCGGCTCGCTGAAACTCGCCGGCATCCTCGCCGCCAGCCTCGCCGGCGTGGCGCTGGTGGCTGCGCTGCTGGCGACCCTGCTGCTGTGGCTGGCGCGGCGCGTGGCGCCGGGCGCGCATCCTGCGTTGCGACTGGGGCTGGCCGCGCTGGCGCGGCGGCGTGGCCTGAGCGTGGCGCAAGCCACCGCGCTCGCGCTCGGCCTCACCGCGCTCCTGCTGTTGTCGGTGGTGGCGCCTGCCCTGCTCGACGGCTGGCGCAAGGAGCTGCCCGCCGACACGCCGAACTGGTTCGCGCTGAACCTGCAGGACGCGCAGCGCGCCGGTTTCGCGCAGGCGCTGGCGCGCCTCGGTGCCGACCGGCTCAACATGATGCCGCTGGCGGTGGGCAAGCTCGTCGCGATCAACGGCCGGCCCGTCGATCGATTGCACTTCGCCGATCCGCGCGCGAAGGACTGGGCCGACCGCCAGCTGCGCCTGTCCTGGGCCGACGCATTGCCGCCCGCGAACCGGGTGATCGCCGGCCGCTGGTTCGACGCGCAGCCGGTGCAGGCCGAGGTGTCGGTGGACCGCATGTGGCGCGACATGTTTGCGCTGAAGCTGGGCGACACGATGAGTTTCGCCGTGGGCGAAGGGCGCATAGCCGCGAAGGTGACCAGCTTCCGCCAGGTGGACTGGAGCTCGTTCCGGGTCAACTTCTTCCTGCTGCTCGACCCCGCGCATGCCGGCGCGCTGCCGCACACCTGGCTGGCCAGCTTCCACCTGCCGCGCGGCCACGCGCAGGCGATGGCGCAACTGTCGCGCGACTACGCCAACCTCAGCCTCGTCGACGTGGACGACCTGCTCGCGCGCATCCGCCAGATCGTCGAGCGCGTGGGCGGTGCGGTGCGCTGGATCCTGGGCTTCAGCCTGCTCGCCGGCGCGCTGGTGCTGGCCGCCGCGCTGGCCGCGAGCGCCGCCGAGCGCCGGCACGAAGCGGCCTTGCTGCGCACGCTGGGCGCGCGCCGCGCGCAACTGCGCGTGGCCGCCGCCTGCGAGTTCGCCCTGCTCGGCCTGATCGCCGGCCTCACCGCCGCGCTGGGCAGCGCGGGCGCGGGCCTGTGGCTGGGGCGCGTCGTGTTCCACATCGACGGCTTCGTGCCGCCGCCGTGGCCGCTGATCTTCGGCGCGCTGGGCTGCGCCTGCGTGGTGATGCTGCTGGGCCTGGTGGGCACGCGCAAGGTGACGCGCACCTCGCCGATGCGGCTGTTGCGGGAAGGGTGAGCGAACCGTCACCATCCGCCGGATCACCCGTCGATGCGGAGGTTTCGTGTACGTCCTCTACTACTCCCCCGGTACCGCCAGCATGGTGGTGCATCTTGCGCTGCTGGAAATCGGCGCGCCGTACGAGCTGCGCCTCGTCGATTTCGACAAGGACGCGCAGCATGGCGCCGAATACCTCAAGCTCAATCCGCGCGGCGTGGTGCCCACGCTGGTGATCGACGGCCGGCCGCGCGCCGAATCGGCGGCGCTGCTGCAGATGCTGGCCGAGCGGCATCCGGAGGCGAAGCTGATCCCGCCCGCCGGCACGCCGGAGCGCGAGGCCTGGCTGCAGTGGACGGTCTATCTCAGCAACACGCTGATGTCCTCGTACCGCTTCTGGTTCTATCCCGCCGAGCTCGGCGCAGCGGAGCACACGCCGGAAGTCCGCGCCGCGCTGCAGGCGAAGATCGCCGCCGTGTGGGAACTGCTCGACACCCAGCTCGCGGCGCATGGGCCGTACCTGCTGGGCCGCGACTTCTCCGGCGCCGATCTGCTGCTGACCATGCTGCTGCGCTGGTCGCGCAACATGCCGCGCCCCGCCACCGATTGGCCGGCGCTGAAGCGCCTGGCCGATCTGGTGCGCGCACGGCCGAGCTGGAAAAAACTGTACGAGCTGGAAGGGCTCACGGAGTGGTGAGCCGTCCGCCCGTCGCGCGGCACGCATCGCGACGGGCGATCCTGCGGTAGGCGGGGCCATCGTCCCGCGCACCGGCTGGCGCGCGCCCACCGCGAACCGCTGCATCGCCGCGGATTCATCCGCGCGCCATCGCCGTTCGGTAAGCTGTCCCCTGCTCGCCAACGCTCCCCCGAGGATGGATCCCGCCCGCATGCGCCGCCCCCATCGACGCCTGGCCCTGTTCGCGCTGTTGCCGCTGTTGCTGTTCGCGTCGCTGGCGCAGGCGGGCGTGCAGCTGGTGGTGCGCGGGGTGGACGAGCCGCTGCAGCAGGCGATCGCCGCGTCGGTGGAGCTCTCGCAGTACGCGCATCGCGAGGTCAGCGAGGCGCAGATCCGGCGCCTGTACGCGCAGGCGCCGGCGCAGGCGAAGGCGGCGCTGGAGCCTTACGGCTATTACGAGGCGGACGTGGCCGCGCAGCTGCAGCCGGCGGGCAAGGACTGGACGGTGACGCTCGACGTGCGGCCCGGCGAGCCGGTGAAGGTCGCCTCGGTGGACGTGCAGCTCGACGCGGCCGCGCTCGCGCTGCCGGCGATCCGCCGCGCGCGCAACACGATCGAGCGCATGCGCGGCAAGCGGCTGGATCATGCCGCGTATGACGCCGCACGTGATGCGCTGTCCGCCGCGCTCACCGCGAACGGCTTCCTCGACGCGAAGCTGGTGACGCGCCGCGTGGAGGTGAACACCGCGCAGCGCAGCGCGGCGATCCGGCTGGCCTGGCAGGCGGGCACGCGCTACCGCTACGGCGCGGTGCAGTTCGAGGGCTCGCAGTTCCGCGAGGGTTTCCTCGACCGCTACGTGCCGTTCAAGCCCGGCGACTATTTCGACCAGGACCAGCTGCTGCAGCTGCAGCAGGCGCTGAACGGCGCGGACTACTTCGCCGTGGTCAACGTGCTGCCGCAGATCGACGAAAAGGCCGACGGCCGCGTCGACATCAAGGTGGAGCTGGCGCCGGCCAAGCGCACGATCTACACCGGCGGCCCGTTCATCGGCACCGACACCGGCTTCGGCGTGCGCGCCGGCGTGGAGCGGCGCTGGGTGAACCGGCGCGGCCACAAGTGGAAGAACGAGCTGGTGCTGGCGCAGCGGCTGAAGACGCTGTCCACGCTGTACTCGATCCCGATGCCCGGCGACAACCAGCGCAGCTACAACTTCGGCGCGAACTTCCGCGACGCGAACACCAGCACCTCGCAGTCGCGCACGCTGGAGCTGGTGGGCAACGAGACGCGGCAGTGGCACGGCTGGACGCGCACCGTGGGCCTGCACGCGCTGTCCGGCACGTTCACCGTGGGCAAGCGCGGCAGCGAACCGGACAGCACGCCCGGCATCGAGCACGGCAGCAGCACCCTGCTGTTCGCCGAGGCCTCGCTGGCGCGCAAGCAGGCGGACAACTACGACTTCGTGCACGACGGCTGGTCGCTCGGCTTCGCCGCGCGCAGCACCGCGGGCGGCCTGCTCTCCTCGGCCAGCCTCGGCCAGCTCACCGCCGACGCGAAGTGGATCCACGCATTCGGCGCGAAGCGGCGCAACCGTCTGATCCTGCGCGGCAGCGCCGGCAAGACCTGGACCGACGACTTCGCCGCGCTGCCACCGCAACTGCGCTTCTTCGCTGGCGGCGACCGTTCGGTGCGCGGCTACGGCTACCAGTCGATCGGCCCCGAGAACAGCTACGGCCGCGTGCTCGGCGGCCACAACCTGCTGGTGACCAGCGCCGAGGTGGAGCATTACTTCACGCGCAACTGGGGCATCGCCACCTTCGTCGACGCCGGCAACGCGTTCGACGGCACCGACTACCGCCCGAAAGTCGGCGCCGGCCTCGGCGTGCGCTGGCGCTCGCCGGTGGGCATGATCCGGGTGGATCTGGGGACGCCGATCCACGATTCGCAGCGACACGGGATCGTGCTGCACCTCGTGATTGGACCCGACCTGTGACCCGGTGCGCGATCCATGGATGGATCGCCCGCGCATCGGCCACGTAGTGGCCGGTGCGACGGAGCCGGAACCGCAACGCGGTTCCGGCGAGCCGAAAACGGGCAGGAGCCCGTTTTTCGGCCATAAGCAAGGCTTCGCTTCGAAATGTTGTGACAGGTAAAACAGACGGCATGAAGCTCGCGATCAGCACTGACCATCGAGGCAACGTCATTCCAGCGAAAGCTGGACAAGCGCGAAGCGCGCAGAACGCCCGCAGGGCGGCCCTGAAAGGGCGAGCAGCGCGAGTCATCCAGTGCCTTGGCACTTACGCAAGCCAGAGTCGCTGGATCCCGGCTTTCGCCGGGATGACGAGCCAAAGACAAAGCCTGTGGAAGCCCGCGGCATGAAGTGGCTGAAGCGCCTCGCCATCGCCATCGCGATCCTGCTGCTGATCGTGGCCGCCACGCTGTGGTGGCTGCTGGGCACCAGCTCCGGCCTGCGCTTCGCACTGGTGCGCGCGCAATCCGCCACGCACGGCGCGCTGCAGTGGAAGCAGGCGCAAGGCTCGCTGCTTGGCCCGCTGCAGCTCGACGGCCTGGGCTACGACGACGGCCAGGGCACGGTGGTCGACGTGGCGCAGGTGCGACTCGATCTGCGCTTCTGGCCGCTGCTGGCCGGCCGCGTGCACGTGCGCGGGCTCGACGTGGAGGGCGTGCGCGTGGCGCTGCCGAAGAGCGCGCAGAACAACAGCAGCTCCGGCAGCTTCTCGCTCAAGCCGCCGGTGGACATGCTGCTGGACCGCGTCCACGTGGGTGCGGTGCAGGTCAGCCAGGCCGGCCAGCCGGTGTTCGCCTCCGACAGCCTCGACCTCGCCGGGCGCTGGACGCGTCTGGGCATCGGCATCGACACGCTGCAGCTGCGCGCGCCGGACGGCTACGCGAACCTTGCCGGCCGGCTGGTGTTCGCGCGCCAGCAGCGCGGCGACGGCAAGGCCGACTTCGCGTGGAAGCTGGGCGGCACCCGCTACGCCGGCCAGCTCGTCGCCAGCGGCAACGGCAAGCAGGCGCAGCTGGACCTGGGCCTGGCGCAGCCGATGACGGCGCGCCTGCATCTCGAACTCGCGCAGAACCGCGACTACGACTGGACCGCCACGCTGAGCGCGCCGCGCTTCGACCCCAAGCCGCTCTTGGGCGAAGGTGCGCTGAAATCCGTGGCGCTCGCCGTGCAGGGCCACGGCGACCGCCACGGCGGCGAACTCGACGGCACGCTGGACCTCAACCAGTACCGCGTGCTGCTGCAGCCGCTGCGCGCGCGTTTGAGCGACGACGGCAAGACGCTGGCGCTGCAGCAACTCGCCGTGAGCTCGCCGCAGATCCCGGGCCGGCTCGACGCCAGCGGCACGCTGCAGCTGGACGCGAAGCCGCTGGGCGGCCAGTTCGCGCTCCAGTGGAACGGGCTGCAGCTGCCCGCCGAGCTGGTCGGCCAACCGCTGGCCAGCGCGGGCAAGCTGGACGCGCAAGGCAGCGCCGAGCGCTTCCATGCCACGGGCGACGTCACGCTCGGTCCGCCCGGCAAGCCCGCGCATCTGGTGTTGAACGTGGACGGCACACCGCAGGCGATCGCCCTGCACCCGCTCACCCTGCAGCAGCCGCAAGGCCAGCTGCAGGCGCAGGGCACGCTGCAGCTGCAGCCCGCGCTGGGCTGGCAGCTCGACGCCAGGGCCCAGCGCTTCGATCCCGGCCAGCTCGTCGCGGGCTGGAACGGCGCGCTGGATTTCGCGCTCGCCAGCGCGGGCCAGCTCACGCCGGCCGGCCCCGACGCCACGCTGGAACTCGCGCGGCTCGCCGGCCGCCTGCGCGAGCGCAGCGTCGGCGGCGAGGCGAAGCTGCACCTGTCGCCCGACAAGGTGATCGACGGCCGGCTGCGGCTGGCCTCCGGCGGCAGCACGGTGCAGCTCGATGCCAAGCCGGGGCGCAGCAACGACGCCGCACTCACGCTTTCGATCGCCTCGCTGGGCGATTGGCTGCCGCATGCCGGCGGACGTCTGGACGGCCAATTCGCCGTGCGCGGCCTGCTGCCGAAGCTGTCCGTCAACGGCCACCTGCGCGGCAGCGCGCTGGGCTGGCAGCAGCAGCGCGTGGACACGCTGCAGCTGGTCGCCGGCCTGCCCGACCTCAGCCGAATCGCGGGCAAGCTGGAGCTCAGCGCCGGCGGCGCGCACCTGGGCGGCCTCGTGTTCCAGCGCATCCACATGCTGGCCGAAGGCAGCGAAGGCGACCACCGGCTGGAACTGGACACGCGCGGCAGCCAGCTCTCCGGCACGCTGGCGCTGCACGGCGCGCTGAAGAACGCGGCCTGGAACGGCACGCTGGGCACGTTGAACCTGGAATCGCAGGGCCTGCCAAGCTGGCGCCTGCAGCACCCCAGCCAGCTCGCCTGGCGCGACGGCGCCTTCAGCCTCGGCGAACTCTGCCTGACCGCGGGCGACCCGCTGCTGTGCGTGAGCGCGAAGCAGAACCAGGCCGGCCAGCTCGACGCCAGCTATCGCTTGCGCGCGCTGCCGCTGGCGCTGCTGCTGAACGCCGCCGGCGAAGCCGGCCTGCCGCTGCGCGTGGAAGGCAGCCTCGACGGCGACGGCCAGCTGCGCCGCAGCGCCACGGGCGTGCTCAGCGGCCACGCCAATGTCAGTTCCACGCACGGCAGCATCACCTACACCGAGCATGCCGACGCGCCGCTCCTGAGCTACGACGGCTTCGCGCTGGATGCCGAACTCGGCGCGGACAGCCAGCGCTTCAAGCTGCGCGCCGGCCTCGACCACGGCGGCCGGCTGGACGGCCAACTGAGCCTCAGCGGCAAGCAGCAGGCACTGGCCGGCCAGCTCGACCTGCGCCTGGGCAGCCTCGCCTTCCTCGAACTGTTCGGCAACACGCTGGCGAACGTGCA
The DNA here is from genome assembly GCA_017848855.1 of Rhodanobacter denitrificans. Lineage (GTDB taxonomy): Bacteria > Pseudomonadota > Gammaproteobacteria > Xanthomonadales > Rhodanobacteraceae > Rhodanobacter_A > Rhodanobacter_A denitrificans_B. Next base: position 15,016 of record JAFIHF010000054.1, read on the forward strand.
CGGCCAGGCCGCCGGCAATTTCCGCCTCGGCGGCACGCTGGCGCAGCCCACCGTCAGCGGCAGCGCCGCGGTGAACGACTTCGCCGCCGAGGTGCCGGCCGCGGGGCTCAAGCTCGGCCAGGGCCGGCTCACGGTGAGTGCGCTCGACCTGCACAGCCTGCGCGTGGACGGCAGCGTGCAGTCCGGCGCGGGCACGCTGACGGTAGCCGGCGTCGCCGGTTTCGGCGGCGACGTGCTTACCGATCTCGCGATCCAGGGCAAGCAGTTCACCGCCGCCGACATCCCCGCCGCCAAGGTGGCGATCAGCCCCGACCTGCGCCTGCAGCGCGACGCGCAAGGCCTCGGCCTCACTGGCGCGGTGCTGCTGGACAGCGCCGACGTCAACCTCGACAAGCTGCCCGGCGCCGGCGCCAGCAAGGCCTCGCCCGATGTGGTGGTGGTCGACCGCCCGCAGCCCGAGCAAGGCAGCACGCTGCCATTCACCGCCACGGTGAAGGTGGACCTGGGCAAGCAGACGCACCTCGCCGGCATGGGCCTGGACGGCCGCCTCGGCGGCACACTCACGGTGAACGAGCGCCCCGGCCGCGCCACCACCGGCCAGGGTCAGATCACGGTGAGCGGCAGCTACAAGGCCTACGGCCAGAACCTCGCGATCCAGCGCGGCAAGCTGCTGTTCGCCAGCACGCCGATCGACAACCCCGGCCTGGACATCCGCGCGATCCGCAAGCTCAACCCCAACGCCACCATCGACGAGGGCCAGGAAGTGGGCCTGCAGATCTCCGGCACCGCGCAGCGCCCGGTGCTCACGGTGTTCTCGAACCCGCTGATGGAACAGTCCGACGCGCTCTCCTACCTGATCACCGGCAAGCCGCTGTCGCAGGTGAAGGGCGGCGAAGGCGACATGCTCGGCGCCGCCGCGCAGGCGCTGGGCTCGGCGGCGGGCAACCTCTTGGCCAAGAGCATCGGCTCGAAGCTCGGCGTGGACGACATCGGCGTCTCCAGCAACGAGGCGCTGGGCGGCAACTCCGCGTTCACCGTGGGCAAGTACCTCTCGCCGCGGCTCTACTTGAGCTACGGCGTGGGCCTGTTCGAACCCGGCGAAGTGGTCACCCTGCGCTACCGGCTCAGCCAGCGCTGGAACTTCGAGGCGCAGAGCGCCACCGAATTCAGTCGCGCCAGCTTCAACTACCGCTACGAGAAATGAGCGCGCCGCCGCGTCAGCGGCGCAGCCGCCGGTCCAGCCCGCGCGCTGTCACTTCGCAGACTCCAAGCACTGCAGGCTCTCGCCTTGAACAACGAAGCCGAGCGACTTGGATTCGCGCAAGCGCTGCCTAGCAAATCCCTCTCCCTCCGGGAGAGGGTGCCGGCAGGCAGGTGAGGGTTCGGGCGAAGCGAGGCGTTGCGGCAAGTCCGAACCCTCACCCCCGGCCCCTCTCCCGGAGGGAGAGGGGAGCAGATCACCTGCGAAATATTCCGGACAGCAGTGCGCTTGACCAGCCTTCGGTTGTTGAAAAGCACCTCGCTGGGATGACGAGCAAAAATCAGTGCGCCCCTGATACAGCCATGCACTCTCTCGCCCCCTGCAGCACGACCAACTGTCAATCTGCTACTGAAACCTGACCAAATTAGTAGCAAATCGACCATGGTCTCCAGCGCGCCGGCTACCTGCTCCCGCCGCCGGCCGCCGTCATGGCCCATCGGTCATGCGCGCCGCTCACGGGGCGCGCGCTATCGTGGGCGTCTCTCCAACGCAAGGGACACGACCATGCAGCGTACCCACTGGATCCTCGCCGCGGCGATCGCCGCCGTGCTCTGCGGCGCCCCGGCCCTGGCGGCGATCCCCGCCGCGCACCGCGCCGACATCGGCATCGACCTCGCCGGCGTCGACCATGCGGTGAAGCCGGGCGACAACTTCTTCGACTATGCGAACGGGGGCTGGCTGAAGACCGCGCAGGTTCCGGCCGACCGCTCCAGCACCGGCACCTTCCTGAAGATTTTCGAGCAGACCGAAAAACACACCGCGGACCTGATCCGGAATGCCGGCAAGAGCCACCCGGCCGCGGGCAGCAATGCGCGCAAGATCGCCGACTACTACGCCGCCTACATGGACGAGGCCGCGATCGAAAAGCATGGGCTGGCGCCGCTGAAGCCGGAACTGGCCGCCATCGACGCGATCGCCTCGAAGGGCGACCTTGCCCGCGTGCTGGGCAGCCACCTGCGTGCCGACGTGGACCCGGTCAACGCCACCCACTTCCACACCGAGCACCTGTTCGGCCTGTTCGTGACGCAGGGGCTGGAAGATCCCTCGCGCGCCGTCGCCTACCTGTTGCAGGGCGGCCTGGCGATGCCCAGCCGCGACTACTACCTCTCCGACGATCCGCACATGGCGGCGTTCCGCACGCAGTACCACGCCTACGTGCTGGCGCTGCTGAAGCAGGCCGGCATCGCCGACGCCGCGGCGAAGGCGGACACGGTGATCGCGCTGGAGACGAAGATCGCCAAGGCGCAGGAAAGCCTGGTCGAGAGCCAGGACGTGCACAAGGCGAACAACCTGTGGACGATGGCCGACTTCGCGGCGAAGGCGCCGGGCCTGGACTGGGCCGCCTACTTCAAGGCCGCCGGGCTGGACGGCCAGAAGCAGATCGACGTATGGCAGCCCGCCGCCACCACCGGCCTCGCCGCGCTGGTGGCCAGCGAGCCGCTGGACGCGTGGAAGGATCTGCTCGTCTTCCACACGCTCGATGCCGCCGCGCCGCTCTTGCCCAAGGCCTACGCCGACCTCAGCTTCGACTTCTACGGCCGCACCCTGCAGGGCACGCCGCAGCAGCAGCCGCGCTGGAAGCGCGCGGTGGGCGCCACCAACACCGACCTCGGCGATGCGGTGGGCCAGCTCTACGTGCAGAAGTACTTCCCCGCCTCGTCCAAGGCCGAGGTGCAGCAGCTGGTGAAGAACCTGATTGCCGCCTTCGACGAGCGCCTCGACACCTTGAGCTGGATGACCCCGGCCACGCGCGCCAAGGCCAAGGAGAAGCTGGTCACGCTGAAGGTGGGCGTGGGCTACCCCGAGCATTGGCGCAACTACGCCGACCTCAAGATCAGCGCCGACGACCCGCTCGGCAACCACCTGCGCGCGCAGAAGCACGAGTACGAACACCAGCTCGCCAAGCTCGGCGCGCCGGTGGATCGCGGCGAGTGGTGGATGACGCCGCAGACGGTGAACGCGGTGAACCTGCCGCTGCAGAACGCGTTGAACTTCCCCGCCGCGATCCTGCAGGCGCCGTTCTTCGATCCCAAGGCCGACGCCGCCGCGAACTACGGCGCGATCGGCTCGATCATCGGCCACGAGATCAGCCACAGCTTCGACAACACCGGCGCCGACTTCGACGCGCAGGGCAAGATGGAGAACTGGTGGACGAGCGCCGACGAGGCGCATTTCAAGGCCGCCACCGCCCAGCTCGCCAAGCAGTTCGACCAGTACGAGGCGCTGCCCGGCCTGCACGTCAACGGCACGCAGACGCTGGGCGAGAACATCGCCGACGTCTCCGGCCTCACCATTGCCTACCTGGCCTACCACAAGTCGCTCGGCGGCAAGCCCGCGCCGGTGATCGACGGCCTGACCGGCGACCAGCGCTTCTTCCTCGCCTTCGGCCAGGCCTGGCGCTCGAAGATCCGCGACGCCGCCCTGCGCCAGCGCCTCGCCACCGACGTGCACGCGCCTGCCGAGTTCCGCGCGCTCACCGTGCGCAATCTCGATGCGTGGTATCCGGCCTTCGACGTGCAGCCGGGCCAGAAGCTGTACCTCGCGCCGGAGCAGCGGGTGAAGATCTGGTAAGTCCTTTGTCCGTTACACGTAGAGGCCGCACTCGCCGGAGTGCGGCCTCTACGTGGCGTGAAGCGAGTTGCGGCCTAGGGGAACGGGATGCCGACCAGGTTGCCGCCTTCCTCGGTGACATACAGGATGCCGGCCTTGCGGTCGAGCGTCATCGACGTGGGGGCGTTCAGGCAATCGGCGAGCTTGGTGGGCGGGCCGTTCGGATCGTCGTACTGCAGCAGGGTGCCGGGGCCGCTGAAGAACGGCCCCGTTGCGGAATTCTCCAGCACCAGGTAGCCGCGCTGGCGCCCGTGCTGCAGAGGCAGCACGCCGATCGCGGTGGTGAGCCCGGAGATCAGCGGCGCCTGCGCCCCGCTGCGGGAGTCGACGCCCACGATGGCCGAGGTGCCGGTGCCGAACGGCGCGCCGCGGAACAGCGAAACCAGCAGCTTGCCGTTCTCCGCTGAGATGCCGGTCGGCACCGCCTGCTGGAACGGGCCGCCCACGCGCGGAAAGAGCACGTTGGGAATGTCCGGGAAGATCGCGAACTCCGAGGCGGCCCCGGTGAGGGCGTTGACCTTCCAGGCCAGGTTGCGCCCGCCGTCGGTGACGAACAGCGAGGGGCCCACGCCGACCACGCCGAAGGGATTGGTGACGTGGACGTTGCCCGGGACATCCGGCAACGGAACCGGCACGTAGTTCGGGAACTTCGCCACCATCCGGATGAACAGGAAGTTCCAGCGGCTGTCGTGCAGCCACACCGGCCAGCCCTTGGCCAGCGCCGCCTCGACCGCCGGGGTCATGGTGAAGCCGGTGGTGCGGTCTTCCGTGGCGGCGCTGAAGTGCATGACGAGCACGGAACCGAACAGCGGCGACGACGGCCCGGCCGGGTTGACCAGCGTGGCGCCGGGGCGCGGCCCCTTGACCCCGATGTCGCCGGTGCCGATCGCCACGTACAGGCTGCGGCCCTGCATGAACAGGCCGGCCGTCCCGGACGGATCGCCCACGTCGGCATGCGCCGAAGGCATGCCGACGATGAGCGGGCGCAGCCTGCCGTCGCGGTCGAGGATGTCGATGCGCCCGGAGCCGGCGCTGGCGTCGCCCGACTCCGAAATCAGCAGGTGGCCGCGCTCGGTCAGCGTGCTGGCGACCGGCAGGCGCAAACCGCTCAGCAGCGGCGTGCACTGCTCCTGCGCCCGCGCCACGCCGGGAAAACTTGCGCCGAACACCAGGGCCAGCGACACGGCGGCGAGGGCGCCCAGGCGGCCGAGCAGTCCGGTGCCCGCCTTTTTCCCTGTCTTTCCGATCGGTTTTCCAGCCACGGCAGTGCCCAGGCGCGGGGCCGGCGGCAGCGTTGCGACATGCTTCGACTTGGTATCCACGGTCGTCCTCCCGTCGAATGAGTGAAGGCGCCGCGCGCGGGCGCCGCCGCCCGCCCATGGCCGGCAGCGCCGGGACGATGGCCCGCGCCGCTCGCAAAGTCTTGCAGGCTGGCCTGAAAAGTTCTGAAATCCGCTGATGCGCGCGCCAGAGCCAGCGGATCGGCGTCAGTACGAGTTCTCCGGCTACCGGCTGGATACCCTGTCGCGGGAACTGCTCGGCCCGGACGGCGCCGCGCTGCCGCTCACGTCCAAGGCACTGGACGTGCTGGTGTACCTGATCGAACACCGCCACCGGGTGGTCGGCACCGCCGAGCTGCTGAGCGCGGTGTGGGCCGACCGGGTGGTGGAGGAGAACAACCTCAGCCAGGCCATCTCGGCGCTGCGCAAAACCTTCGGCGTCGGTGCCGGCGAGCACCGCTACATCCTCACCATCCCGCGCCGCGGCTACCGCTTCGTGGCGCAGCCCAGCGCCGAGCCGTTCGTCGAACGGCGGCGTACCGCCCTCGCCGCGGCCCAGCCCGAAGCCGCCGAGCGGCTCTGCCTCGCCGGGCGCGACCTCATCGACGCCCCGAGCCTGGTGCGCTGCAAGCGGGCGATCGGCGTGTTTCGCCAGGTGCTGGATCTCGACCCGCTCTGCGCCCGCGCCTGGAGCGGGCTGGCGTTCGCCTGGCACACTCTGGCCATCATCGGCGACATGGACCCGCGGCAGGCCTTTCCGCTGGCCAGGGCCGCCGTGCGCCATGCCCTCGCCCTCGCCCCCGGCCTGCCGGAAGCGCATGCCGGCCACGGCTGCATCCTGTTTTCGCACGACTGGGACTGGCACGGCGCCGAACAGGCGCTGCAGCACGCCATCCGCCTCGATCCGCGCGTTCCGGACGGCCATTTCGCCTACGCCAACCTGCTCCACGGCCGCGGGCGCTTCGACGAGGCGCTGGCGCAGGCACGCCTGGCGCGCGAGCTGGACCCCGTGTCGCCGCTGGTCAACACCGTGGAAGGCTCGATGCTCGCCGCGGCCGGGCGCCGCGAGGAAGCCGCCGCGCGCATCGCCCACGCCCTCGAGATCGCACCGGAGCTCTGGATCGCCCTGCTGGCGCGGGCCGGCATGGCGCTCGCGCACGGCACACCCGCCGCGGCGATCGCCCCGCTCGAAGCCGCCGCGAAACTGTCCGGGCGCAACAGCCGCGTGCTGGCCATGCTCGCCACGGCCCGCGCCGCCACCGGCGACCGCGCCGGCGCCGAGCAACTGCACGACGAGCTGCAGGCGCTGGCGGAAGTCGGCTACGTCCCCGGCACCTGCCGGGCCGCCGCCAGCCTCGCGCTGGGCCGCCACGACGAAGCGCTCGACCTGCTGGAACTCGCCTTCGCGCAGCGCGACGTGCGCATGACCCTGCTCGCGACCGACGCATGCTGGAACCCGCTGCGCACCCACCCGCGCTTCGCGGCCCTGATGGGCAGGATGAGCTGCGCCGCAGGCATCGCCCGCGGGATTCCTTGAAACCGCCCCGCCTTCGGCGCGATCGCCGTGGGCGCGGGCCGCCATGCTAACGTGTGCCGGGATGCCATCGGCCGCATCCGGAACCATTCGCCCAGGGAGTCACGCCTCATGTTCAAACAGCTTGTCCTGTCCACCGCGCTGCTGGCCGCCTCGACGGCCGCGCTGGCGCAATCGAAGCCGGCCGCCGCACCGGCCCAACCCCAGGCCCAGGCCGCGCCGGCGCTGACGCCGGAGCAGCAGGCGGCGGTCCAGAAGCAGGACGCCAACATGGCGCAGGCCGCGCTGCAGGTCGCGCAGCTGATCGACCAAGGTAAGGCGGGCGAGGTATGGGACGGCGCGTCCACGGTCGCCAAGCAGGCGGTGAAGCGCGACGACTTCGTCAAGCAAGTGGACAGCGACCGCAGCAAGGTGGGCAAGCCGGCCTCGCGCAAGCTCGCCGCGATCACCCGCAGCGCCTCCAAGGGCGGCGCCACGCCCGAGGGCTTCTACATCAACGTGAGCTTCGCCACCCAGTTCGCGAACGAGAAGCAGCCGGTGCGCGAGCTGATCTCGTTCCACCTGGACAGCGACAAGACGTGGCGCGTGTCGGGCTACACGCTGCGCTGATCGCCCGCGTGGCTGCATCGCGATGCCCCGGCCCGGCTGGGGCATCGTCGTTTCCGGGTAGGGATGCTCTGATTTTGCTCGTCATCCCAGCGAGGTGCTTTTCAACGGCCGCAGGGCCGGTCAAGCGCACTGCTGTCCGGAATATTCGATGCTCCAGTTCGCAGACTCCAAGCACCGCAGGCTCTCGCCATGAACGACGAAGCCGAGCGACTCGAATTCGGGAAGGTGCTGATTGGTGAATCCCTCTCCCTTCGGGAGAGAGTTGGGATGGGTGCTCTCTCCTCGCAAGCGACAGAGCGGTTTCGTCCACCTGCCGGTGGCCGAGCTACTTCTCTTTTGCTTGTCCAAAAGAGAAGTAGCCAAGAGAAAACGACACCCCGCGGCGACGCTCTCCGGGCATCCTGCCCTGCGAGTCCGTGAGTCGGGGCCGGGCTTTTCGAGCGGGCTCCTGCCCGCGCGAAAAGGCAAGCCCATCCATGGGCTTGCCCGCTGCGCGGCCTCCTCGTCCCCGCCTCACCGCCGCCGAGGGGCCCCGGGAAAAGCAGCGCGCTCCTGCGCGCAGAAGCAACAGCCAGAGCAAAGC
>JAFIHF010000055.1 GCA_017848855.1 Rhodanobacter denitrificans
ACCACCACCGACTGCTGGGGCCGATCGGGAATATCCCGCCAGCGGAAGCCGAAGCGGCTTACTATCGGCAACAGGCTGCGCTGGCCAAGGCCGCGTGACTCAAACCAAACAGCCTCCGAGAAAGTCGGGGCGGTTCAGTGGCGCGCTGCAGCTCGTTCTGGGCGATGGACTGGGCCACGCCGGCAAGCTGGCGCTCGGTGTCGTTGCGCTTGGCCGCGCTATCCAGCGGGAGTTGCGCCAGTTGCTGCCGGGCCGCATCGAGCTGCTGGCGGGTGTCCAGTTGCTGGCGGACCAGCGCCTTGAGCTGGCTTTGCGCATCCAGCACCGCAGCACGCTGCTGCTGGATTTGCACTTCGGAGACGTAGCCCTTGGCGCCTAGCGGCTCAATGCGTTCGAGCAGGTGCTGGTTGCTGGTCACTTGCTGCCGCACGATGGCTTGCTGGCCGGCGATCTGCGCCAGCTGCGCCTGCAGCAGGGCGAGTTTGCCGCGCAGGGCCTCGGCCTGCTGTTGGGCCAACTGTTGCTGGTTGGCGAGGTCGGCCTGCAGGCGTGCGCGCTGGGCGTCGAGCTGCTGCCCAACCAGGACGTGGGTGTCGCCCAAGGCCGCGCTGTCCTGATCGCTGGAAAGTTCCAGCAGCACGTCGCCGGCCTTGACCCGTTGGCCGTCGTGCACATGCAGCTTGCTGAGGGTGCCGGCACTGGGCGCCACGATATTGAGCAGGCCGGCGCTGGGCACCAGTTGCCCAGCCACGGTTTCGCGGCGGGTGTAGTGGCCGAAGACGAGGAACAACAGGATGGCGGCGGCAAGCGCTACCGCCAGCAGCGTCAGCACCCAACGCGACAAGGGCGCCGCGATGATGATGGAGCCCAGCCATTCGCCGCGGCGGGCCTCCATGACTTCCTGTCTGAACAACGGCGCTCCCGACACTCGCATCGGCTCCTGACTACCTTCGTCCTTGCATCCCATTGGGATGCACTCCCCACAGAGCGTTCACCGATCTCTGACAACGTCACTCGAACTGGTGCGGCGGTCCATCGCCAGAGCACGTCCTATGCGTATCCATGGCGCCTCTTCCTTATCAGCCTGCAAGCTGCCATCTGCGCAGCCTCTAAACCTCTTCCCATCGCAATGGTCCCGCCCAAACGGGAACAGAGCGGATGGACGGACTCGAATCGCAACAGAGAACCTATGCTCCTCTCGTCCCCGTGGACAAATATGGAAGCAAGGAGGCCAAAAGAAAATTGGGAAAATTACTAGGCCACATGCCGTACAAGCGTGGACCACGCTCAAGCTGATGCCGAGGTCAGCGGTGCAGACTGGCCTGCAGGGAGCACCCCTAACTGAGACTGGACGCGTCTGGCGTTTTATGCCTTTACGTCACCATCCAGCTCGCAGATCAAGCCGTTGGCATAGAGGTAGGGCAGAAGATTGGCGACGTCACGAAGACGAAGCTTCTGGAGGCCGTTGTACTTGTGCGTGGTGACCGTGGAGTAACTGCGACCGGTATCAGCCACGATTTCGTTGGCGTTGCATCCACGACAGAAAGCCAGCAATACAGCACGCTCACTCTCGGTGAGAGTCGCCCACGGATGCTCCTTCAGCACCTTGAAGTCGATGTGGTCATCGACGTATGGCCGCCCCTCGCTGACGGCGACGATCGCATCGACGAGCGCCGTGGGCGGGCTACTCTTGGAGACGTAGGCCATCGCACCAGAATTTGTCACAGCCTTGAACAGAAAGGGGCTCTCGTCGGCCGAATACACCACCACACGTGCTTGAGGATCAGCGCATCGCACTGCGCGTACCAGGGCTGCGCGCTTGATGTCACCTGGCATCACGAGATCAAGCACGATGATCCTTGGGATGGCGCTGGGAGTCACACAAAGATCAAGAAGCGCACGACTGCATTGCGTAGTGGCGAACCGCTTCTTCGGGATGCCCAACCAGTTCTCGCAGATCTGACGGACCGCCAAGACCACGGAAGGATGATCGTCGGCAACAACAAACGTGAAATCGGCCGGGAGCCGGCGGGGCGTTATGGCATCCATAACGCCCTCAGCTTTTGTAGAACGACTGACGCTGTGCGTCGCGATGTGACCAAAGTACTCATGTTCTTGTCACCATCCGCCCTCGTGTGGGTTTCCTTGTTGCGATACGCCCCGTCGCGACCTCAATCAAGCCCTGTTCAACGACCTCAACGCATCGAGACGGGCATCCCAAGCCGATCGTCTGGGGCGCCAACCGAGGTCGCGTGCCGCCTTCTCGCACACCGCAGAGGTCGTGTCCAACATTGAAATCAAAGTCGGAAGGGCCTTCTGCATGAACAGACGACCGACCTTGGCGACTGCACGGACGATGCCAAAACGCATGCGGCAGATCTTCCGGCCCTCATCCAGCCCTTTGCGAATACAGTTTCCGCCCAGCGCGACCACATCGGTCGCGGCAAGGTTGCAGACCCCGCGGACGTCCTGCTGGAGGCCAGCAACCACGGCGTCCACCACGGCGTCCCCGTGTACCATCTGCCGCTTCGGCGGCTTGACGCCAAAATCCAGCCAGACCGGAAGCAGAAAGATCTCGTGGAGGAACTTCTGGGCCTTCGCTCCCTCACCAAGTGCGCTTGGGATTGGATGGCCTCGGGCATCCGGCACGACCAGCAGCAGGCGCAGCTGATGGGCTGGTTCCATACCAAGAATCGGGTGCAGTAGCAGGGCCCGGCATAGGGTTGTCCGGCTTACTGACCGTTTTCCGGCAAGCAAGTCGCCCGGTCAGCATTAGACTTGCGCGATGCCACTGCCCCCCGCCTTTCTCAACCGACTGCTCGCGACATTCCCGGCCGGCACCATGACCACCAGCGAGGCGGAGCGTCGTGCCGCCGCCCGCGACAACTCCCGCTACGAGCACCTGCCCGACGCCGTGGTGTTCCCCACCGAGCACGCGCAGGTGGAAGCGCTGGTGCGCGCCTGCCGCGAGCATCGCGCGGCGCTCACCGCGCGCGGCGGTGGTACCAGTTCCACCGGCGCATCGGTGCCGGTGGCGGGTGGCGTGGTGGCGAATTTCCAGCGCATGAACCGCATCCTGCGCATCGATCCGGACAACCGCCTCGCGGTGGTGGAGCCGGGCGTGACGAACGAGGCGCTGCAGCAGGCGCTGGCGCCGCACGGCTTCTTCTGGGCGCCCGATCCGGGCTCGGCGCCGTGGTGCTGCGTGGGCGGCAATCTCGCCTGCAACGCTTCCGGGCCGCACGCGGTGAAATACGGCTCGACGCGTGACAACGTGCTGGGCCTGCGCGCGGTGGCCGGCAGCGGCGCGAGCTTCCGCTGCGGCACGCAGACCACCAAGAGCGCGATCGGCTACGACCTCACGCGCCTGCTGGTCGGTTCGGAAGGCACGCTGGCCGTGATCACCGAGGCCACGCTGAAACTCACGCCCAAGCCATCCGCGGTGCGCACGCTGCGCGCCAGCTATCGCGACACGGCCAGCGCCGCGAAGGCCGTGGCGCGGATCATGGCGCAGCCGGCCACGCCCTGCGCGCTGGAGTTCATGGACGCGCTGGCGCTCAAGCTGGCCCGCGATTTCATGCCCGACGCCGGCGTGCCGCAGGCGCAGGCGCTGCTGCTGATCGAGGTGGACGGCGAACCGCACGCGCTGGACGGCGCGGTCGCCGCCATCGAGGCCGCCGCGCGCGTGGACGGCCTCGAACGGTTGGAAGTCGCCCGCGACGCGGCGCAGACGCAGGCGCTGTGGGCCGCGCGCAAGGCGCTGTCGCTGGCCCAGCGCGCGGCCACCCAGCACAAGATCAACGAGGACGTGGTGGTGCCGGTGAGCCGCCTGCCCGAACTGGTGGACGGCGTGCGCCAACTGGCGGAAAAACACGCCGTGCCCGTGGTGAGCTTCGGCCACGCCGGCAACGGCAACCTGCACGTGAACCTGCTGCCGCGCGACGTGGACGAGATCGAGCGCGCCTACGCCGCCCTGCCCGAGCTATTCGCGCTGGTGATCGCGCTGGACGGCACGATCTCCGGCGAGCACGGTATCGGCGTGGTGAAGCGCGAGTTCATGCCGCTGGCGTTGCCCGCTGCAACGCTGGAGCTGATGCGCGGCATCAAGGCTGCGTTCGATCCCGATGGCATCCTCAACCCGGGCAAGTTGCTGCCATGAGCAAGCCGGAATCCTTCGATCACCTGATGGCGCGCATCCGCGCCTGCCGCATCTGCGAAGCCCATCTGCCGCTGGGGCCGCGGCCGGTGCTGCAGGCGTCGCTGCAATCGCGGCTGCTGATCGTGAGCCAGGCGCCGGGGCGCAAGGTGCACGAGACCGGCATCCCGTTCAACGACCCCAGCGGCGACCGCCTGCGCGATTGGCTGGGCGTGGACAAAACCACGTTCTACGACGCCGACAAGATCGCCATCGTGCCGATGGGCTTCTGCTTCCCCGGCACCGGCAAGGGCGGCGACCTGCCGCCGCGCCCCGAGTGCGCGCCGGCCTGGCATCCGCTGCTGCTGCCGCGGCTCACGCAGGTGCGGCTGACGCTGGCGATCGGCCAGTATGCGCAGGCAGGCATGCTCGGCGAACGGCGCGGCCGCACGCTCACCGAGACCGTGCAGGCCTGGCGCGAGCACCTCGCGCACGGCGTGCTGCCGCTGCCGCATCCCAGCCCGCGCAACCGGCCGTGGCTGATGCGCCATCCGTGGTTCGAGGCCGAGCTGCTGCCGGTGCTGCGCGCACGCGTGGCGGCGGCGCTGCACGATTGACTCCGCCGCGCTGCGACGCGCCTTGCCGCCTCGCCGAGGCTTCCTCTAACCTGCCCGGATCGAACGCATGGCCACGGGATCGTCCCCGGCCGCACAGGGGATGCCACACCCATGAGCCTCAAGCTCCGCCTCGTCGTCCTGAACTTTCTCCAGTACTACGTCTGGGGCGCCTGGCTGCTGACCATCGGCACGTGGTGGTTCCAGACCCTGCACTGGTCGGGCACCAGCTTCGGCGCGATCTTCTCGACCATGGGCATCGCCTCGCTGTTCATGCCTTCGCTGGCCGGCATCGTGGCGGACAAGTGGATCAATGCCGAGCGGCTGTACGGCCTGTTCCACCTCCTGGGCGCGGCGATGCTGCTGGCGATACCGCTGGCCGGCGATCCGCAGCGGATGTTCTGGGCGGTGCTGCTGTACATGTGCTTCTACATGCCCACCATCTCGCTCTCGATCACGGTGGCGTACAACGCGCTGAAGCAGGACGGCCTCGACGTGGTGAGCACCTACCCGCCGATCCGCGTGTGGGGCACGGTGGGCTTCATCGCCGCCACCTGGACGACGAGCCTGCTCGGCTTCAAGGCCTCCGCGGCGCAGTTCCACGTGGCGGCGGGCGCCTCGCTGCTGCTGGGGCTGTACGCGTTCACCCTGCCCAAGTGCCTGCCCAAGCTCGATGCCGCGCACAGCCGCAGCCTGGTCGACCGCCTCGGCCTCACCTCGTTCGTGCTGTTCCGGAACCGCAACATGGCGGTGTTCTTCGTCTTCGCGATGCTGCTGGGCGCCGCGTTGCAGCTCACCAACGCCTATGGCGACGCCTTCCTCAGCGACTTCGTCAAGGTGCCCGAGTACGCCAACCTGCTCACGGTGAAGTACTCCACCATCATCATCTCGATCTCGCAGTTCTCGGAAACCGCGTTCATCCTCACCATCCCGTTCTTCCTGAAGCGCTTCGGCATCAAGGCGGTGATGACGATGAGCATGCTGGCCTGGGTGCTGCGCTTCGGCCTGTTCGCGTTCGGCAACCCGGAGCCGCTCGGCGGGCTGTGGATGATCGTGCTGTCGTGCATCGTCTACGGCATGGCGTTCGACTTCTTCAACATCTCCGGCTCGCTGTTCGTCGAAGGCCAGGCCGACCCGAAGATCCGCGCCAGCGCGCAGGGCCTGTTCATGCTGATGACCAACGGCGTCGGCGCGGTGCTGGGCAGCCTGATCGCGGGCTTCGTGATCGACCGCTTCTTCACCGACCACGCCTGCAACGACGCGGTGCTGATCTGCAAGGACTGGCACGGCATCTGGCTGGCCTTCGCCTGCTACGCGCTGGTGATGGCGGTGCTGTTCGTGCCGCTGTTCAAGCACCGGCACGTGCCGGCCGCGGCAGCGCACGCGGTGCCCGGCCACTGATTCGACTGATTCAGCCGGCCAGCTTGCTGGCCGCCACCTGGTCGCGGCCGCCGGACTTGGCCACATACAGCGCCTGGTCGGCCGCGCGCATCCAGCTCGACAGGTCGTGGCAGCGCACGCCGTCGAACTGCGCCACGCCGATGCTGATCGTCAGCTTGCCCACCGGCAGGTCCTTCGGCAGCGCCAGCGCGGCCGCGCCCGCGCGCAGGGCTTCGGCCAGCCGCATGCCGGCCGTCAGGCCCATCCGCGGGCACAGCACGGCGAACTCCTCGCCGCCGATGCGCGCCACGAAGCAGGCGTCGCCGACCGTGCCGCGCAGGTGGTCGGTGAGCAGCCGCAGCACGCGGTCGCCCTGCGGATGGCCGATGCTGTCGTTGATGCACTTGAAATGGTCGATGTCGATCAGCAGCAGCACGTGCAGCGGCGTCCGCGCGTCGCGCGCGCCGCCCAGCAGCTCGCTGGCGCGCTGCTGGAACGCGCGCCGGTTCGCGATGCCGGTGAGCGGATCGCGCAGCGTCTGCGCCTGCAGCTCGGCGGCGTGCCGGCGCTGCGCGCGCAGCAGCAACGCGAGCAGGCCGACGATCAGCAGCAGCGCCGCCGCCAGCAGCGCGATCGTCAGGCTGACCAGGCGCTGGCGCCGCTGCTGCTCGTGCCGGCGCGCCGCCTCGGCCTGCGCCGCCTTGAGCTGCAGGTCCTTCAGCTCGTTGGCGTGCTCCAGCTCGCCGATGCGCAGCTCCTTCTCGCGCGCGGCGTAGCGCTGCTCCAGTTCGAGCTCGATCGCGCGCAGCGCCGGGGTGTCGATGTTGCTGCTCAGCCTGACCACCTCGCGTTCGTCCGCCAGGGCCTGGCGCAGCTGGCCGACCTGCTCGGCCAGCCGGCTCTCCACCTGCAGCATGTCGATCAACTGGCCGTTGATGCCGGCCTTGCGCGCCTGCGCCACGGTTTCCCGCATCCGCGCGTAGGCCTGGCGATGGCGGCCCAGCGCCGCCTCGGCCCGGGCGATGTCGGTGCTGGAGTTCAGCGCGTCGCTGATCCGCCCGCTGGCCAGTTCCTGCTTCAACGAGGCCTGCGACAAGGCCAGCGCCTCGCGCGCACGGCCCAGCTTCAGGTACATCTGCGCCAGGTTGTCGCCCACCATCACCACCAGCTGTTCCGCCTTGGCCTTCGCGAAGTGCTGGCGCGCGCGCTCGTAGGCGACGGTTGCGTCGTCGACCCGGTTCAGCGTGGCCAGCGCGATGCCCGCGTCGTTCTCGGCATCGCCCTGGCCGTAGTCGTCGCCCAGCGCGCGATACGCCGTCACCGCCTGGTTGCACAGCGGCAGCGCCTTGGACGGCTTTTCGTCCAGCGCGTAGGCGTCGCACAGCTGAAAGCGCGCCCAGGCCACGATCTCCGGATCGGCCTCGCCCAGCACCCGGTTCGCCGCCTTCAGCGCCTCGCCCATGCCGT
Source organism: Rhodanobacter denitrificans (assembly GCA_017848855.1). Taxonomy (GTDB): domain Bacteria; phylum Pseudomonadota; class Gammaproteobacteria; order Xanthomonadales; family Rhodanobacteraceae; genus Rhodanobacter_A; species Rhodanobacter_A denitrificans_B. The sequence continues at coordinate 7,597 of JAFIHF010000055.1, forward strand.
CGCCGAAACCGTTCGCGATGTCGTGGCGCGCGCGCAGGAAGCCTGCCGCCGCCGCGGCCACCGGGTCGTGCGCCACCGTGGCGAGGCCGTTGAGCCGCAGCGTGGCCTCGGCCAGCGCGGCATCGTCGTTGCTGTTGATCGCGGCCGTGCCCATGCCCCACAGCAACTCGCGCTCGCGCGCGGGCGGCAGCGTGCTGCCCGCCTGGTCGAGCTGGTGGCGCACCGAGGCGATCAGGCCGCGCGGATCGGTCACGGCGCGTTCGCGCAACGCGTTCATCGACGCCGCGACGACAGGCGTCGCCGTCAGCGCCAGCAGCAGACCTAGCCACGCCCCCCGAAGCATCCCAAGCCTATTCCCTGTCAAGTGCCTCTCGTCGCGATCATAGCGTTTCCGGGCTGCCGCCACAGCTCCGCTTACAATGGCGAGATGCAGATCGGCCCCTACCGCATCGACCCGCCGCTGGCGCTGGCGCCCATGGCCGGCGTCACCGACAAGCCGTTCCGCCTGCTGTGCAAGCGGCTGGGCGCGGGCCTGGCCGTGTCGGAGATGACCACCGCCGACCCGAAACTGTGGAACACGCGCAAGTCCTTGCGCCGCATGGACCACGCCGGCGAACCCGAGCCGGTGAGCGTGCAGATCGCCGGCTACGACCCGGCGATGCTGGCCGAGGCGGCGCGCTGCAACGCCGCCAACGGCGCGCAGATCGTCGACATCAACATGGGCTGCCCGGCGAAGAAGGTGTGCAACGTGTGGTCCGGCTCCGCGCTGCTGCAGGACGAGCCGCTGGTGGCGCGCATCTGCAAGGCGGTGGTGGCCGCGGTGGACGTGCCGGTGACGCTGAAGATCCGCACCGGCTGGGACCGCGAGCACCGGAACGCGCTGAACATCGCCCGCATCGCCGAGGACGCCGGCATCGCCGCGCTGGCGGTGCACGGCCGCACCCGCGCGGACAAGTACGAGGGCGAGGCCGAGTACGAGACGATCGCCGCGGTGAAGGCCAGCGTGCGCATCCCGGTGTTCGCGAACGGCGACGTGACCACGCCCGAACGCGCGCGCCACGTGCTCGACGCCACCGGCGCCGACGCGCTGATGATCGGCCGCGGCGCGCAGGGCCGGCCGTGGATCTTCCGCGAGCTCGCGCATTACCTCGCCACCGGCGAAAAGCTGCCCGAGCCGACGCCGACCGAGGTCGCCGCGATCCTGCTCGGCCACCTCGAACACCTGTACGCGTTCTACGGCGAGCTGGCCGGCGTGCGCATCGCGCGCAAGCACCTGGGCTGGTACGCCAAGGATCGCCCGGAAAACGCCGCCTTCCGCCACGTGGTGAACCGCGCCGAGAGCGCGCAGGAACAGCTGCGGCTCACCCGCGACTACTTCGATGCGCTGGCCGCGGGCGAACGGCTGGCGGCCTGAGGCGCCGACGCGAACAGCCATCCAGACGTCTGAACCGGCACCCACACCCCCCGGCCCCGCCGGAATCCGCCGGGCTGCAAATCCGGGGGCGACGTTGTATCATGCCGCCCTCTTTTATCTCTTTATCCGTACACGAGGATATAAAACGCGATGTCCAGCCATCTGTTCACCTCCGAATCGGTCTCCGAAGGCCATCCGGACAAGGTCGCCGACCAGATCTCCGACGCCGTGCTCGACGCGATCCTCGCGCAGGATCCGCGCGCCCGCGTGGCCTGCGAAACCATGGTCAAGACCGGCGTGGCGATCGTCGCCGGCGAGATTACCACCAGCGCCTGGATCGACCTCGAGGCGATCACCCGCAAGGTGATCCTCGACATCGGCTACGACTCCAGCGACGTCGGCTTCGACGGCGCCACCTGCGGCGTGCTGAACCTGATCGGCAAGCAGTCGCCCGACATCAACCAGGGCGTGGACCGCAAGAAGCCCGAGGAACAGGGCGCCGGCGACCAGGGCCTGATGTTCGGCTACGCCACCAACGAAACCAAGGACTACATGCCGGCGGCGATCTACTACTCGCATCGCCTCGTCGAGCAGCAGGCCAAGATCCGCAAGAAGAAGAACTCGCCGCTGCCGTGGCTGCGCCCGGACGCGAAGAGCCAGGTCACCCTGCGCTACGAGAACGGCACGGCCACCGCGATCGACGCCGTGGTGCTCAGCACCCAGCACGATCCGGGCATCAAGCAGAAGGACCTGATCGAGGCCGTGCGCGAGCACATCATCAAGCCGGTGCTGCCGGCCAAGCTGCTGCACAAGGGCACCAAGTTCCACATCAACCCGACCGGCAAGTTCGAGATCGGCGGCCCGGTGGGCGACTGCGGCCTGACCGGCCGCAAGATCATCGTCGACACCTACGGCGGCTGGGCCCGCCACGGCGGCGGCGCGTTCTCCGGCAAGGACCCGTCCAAGGTCGACCGCTCGGCCGCCTACGCCGCGCGCTACGTGGCCAAGAACATCGTGGCCGCCGGCATCGCCGACCGCTGCGAGGTGCAGGTGAGCTACGCGATCGGCGTGGCCCACCCCACCTCGATCTCGGTCACCACCTTCGGCACCGGCAAGATCAGCGACGACCAGATCGAGAAGCTGATCCGCGCGCACTTCGACCTGCGCCCCTACGGCATCCTGCAGATGCTGGATCTCATCCACCCGATGTACCAGCAGACTGCCAGCTACGGCCACTTCGGCCGCAGCCCGGTCGAGGTCAAGGGCAAGGACGGCAAGAGCTACACCGCGTTCTCGTGGGAGAAGACCGACAAGGCCGAGGCGCTGCGCAAGGCCGCCAAGCTGAAGTAAGCCGCGCCACCGAAAGGCAACACGGAACGGGCCGCCTCGCGCGGCCCGTTTTCGTTGGGCAAGCGATCACTCCAAGCCGGCCGCCTGCGCGGAACGCCGCAGTGGTACAGCCTGCGAACCCTCATGCACCCTACGGATGACCGCTGCATACGGCGGAGCAGCTGCGCTTGCCGTTCGCCGCTTGCGGCATCGGCGGCTTGTTCGGCGCGGGCCGAACTCGCGCGATCAGGGAGTGGGAGCCCGGCTCAGCCGTCGCTATCGCGACGCGAAGCAACCACGACCGGCTGCTTCCTGTTCCGCGGATGGTGGGCGGCCAGGCGGGTCGCGGCATGGCGTGCGCGGTGCGCGGGGCCGCGCCGGCAGGCGGCGCTGCCACGCGAGCTGCAGCTGCGGCTGGCCACGGCCACCGACTTGCCCTTGCGGGCCTGCTGGCGGGCCGCCCCCGGCCGGCGCTGCGAAGCAGGCACGGTATCCGCCTCGGCAGTCTGGATCGGCGAGATCGCCTCCAGGATGCGCGCGGCGCGGCTGCCGGGGCGCACGCCGGCGGCTTCGGCAACCAGGATCGGCGGCGTCTGCTCGCCCTTGAAACCGTCGTCCAGCAGGCGCGCCATCAGCCGGTCGCGCCCCGCGGCGGTGCGGCTGCCCAGCACCACGGCGAACAGGCGGTGGCCGTCGCGCACGGCAGTGGAAGCGAGGTTGAAGCCGGAAGCGTCGGTGAAGCCGGTCTTCAGCCCGTCCATGCCGGGGTAGCGGTACATGAGGTTGTTGTGGCCACGCACGATGCGGCCGCGGAACACGAACTCCTGGGTGGCGAAGAAGTGCGCGTACTGCGGGAAGTCGCGGTACAGCGCCATCGCCAGCTTCACCAGGTCGTGTGCGGTGGAGGTGTTGCTCGGATCGGGCAGGCCGGAGGCGTTCGCGAAGTGCGTGTCGTTCATGCCGAGCAGCGCGGCCTGTGCGTTCATCATCTCGGCGAAGTGGCTCTCGCTGCCGCCGATGCCCTCGGCCATCACGGTGGCGGCGTCGTTCGCCGACTTGGTGATCATGCCGAGGATGCAGTCCTGCACCGAGATGGTCTGGCCGGCGCGCAGGCCCAGCTTGGTGGGCGCCTTGTCCGCCGCCCAGGCGGACACCGCCATCGACTGCTCGAGCTGCAGCTTGCCGCTCTTCAACCCCTGGAAGGTGAGGTAGAGCGTCATCATCTTGGTCAGCGAGGCGGGGTAGTCGCGGTGGTCGGCGTTGACCTGCTCCAGGACCTGGCCGCTGCTGCCGTCGACGACGACGGCCGCGTAGCCGGCATGCGCCGCGCTGGCGAAACCGCCGAGGCCGCACAGCAGCGTCAGCACCAGCATCGCGCGCAGACGATGCAGCATCCGCCCCAGCCTCATGGACTCGATGGCCACCCGAACACCTCGCAGACAAACCGCAGCATTACCCCACGTGGGCGCGACCTTAACCCAAGGCCGCGGCAAATTCCATAGGCAAGACTTGAGATAAATTCGTTAAGTCGATGTTCCTCAATGGATTGTTCCGACCGATTTCCGCTATCGCGGCATCCGCCCGGGCAGCCGCGCCCGCTAGAATGGGCAGATGTCCCTGATCCAATTGCAGCGCGTCGACTTCAGCATCGGCGGCCCCCTTCTGCTCGAACACGTCGATCTGTCGATCGACCGCAACGAGCGCGTGTGCATCGTCGGCCGCAACGGCGAAGGCAAATCTACGCTGATGAAGCTGATCGCCGGCGAACTGAAGCCCGACGACGGCGAGGTGCGCGTACAGAACGGCATCGTGATCGCGCGCATGGCGCAGGAGGTGCCACACGGCACCGCCGGCACGGTGTTCGACGTGGTGGCGCAAGGGCTGGGCGAACTCGGCGAACTGCTGGCGCGCTACCACCACCTGCTGCACGCGCAGGATTTCGACACGCTGGGCGACGTCCAGCACCGGATCGAAGCGCGCCACGGCTGGGATCTCGACCGCCGCGTCACCGAGGTGCTGACCCGGCTGGAGCTGCCCGCCGACACCGACTTCGCCGCGCTCTCCGGCGGCATGAAGCGCCGCGTGCTGCTGGCGCAGGCGCTGGTGAAGAAACCCGACGTGCTGCTGCTGGACGAGCCCACCAACCATCTCGACATCGAGGCGATCGGCTGGCTGGAAGGTTTCCTGAAATCCTTCGACGGTTCACTGCTGTTCGTCACCCACGACCGCAGCTTCCTGCAGGCGCTGGCCACGCGCATCGTGGAAATCGACCGCGGCCAACTCACCGATTGGCCCGGCGACTACGCGAACTACCTGCGCCGCCGCGAGGAACGCCTGCACGCCGAGGCCCAGGCGAACGCGCTGTTCGACAAGAAGCTGGCGCAGGAGGAGGTGTGGATCCGCCAGGGCATCAAGGCGCGGCGCACCCGCAACGAAGGCCGCGTGCGCGCGCTGAAAGCGCTGCGCGTGGAGCGCGCCAAGCGGCGCGAGCTGGGCGGCAACGTGAAGATGACCGCGGCGAACGCGCAGGCCTCCGGCAAGAAGGTGATCGAGCTCGACCACGTGCACCAGGCCTACGGCGGCCGCATGCTGATCGACGACCTCACCACCACCGTGATGCGCGGCGACCGCATCGGCATCATCGGCCCGAACGGCGCCGGCAAGAGCACCCTGCTGAAGATCATGCTGGGCGAGCTGCAGCCGCAGCGCGGCACGGCGGAGCTGGGCACCGGCATCCAGATCGCCTACTTCGACCAGCACCGGCTGCAGCTGGACGACAGCCTCAACGCACTCGACAACGTGGCCCAGGGCCGCGAGTACATCGAGCTCAACGGATCGCGCAAGCACATCGTCGGCTACCTGCAGGACTTCCTGTTCTCGCCCGAGCGCGCGCGTGCGCCGATCACCCGCCTCTCCGGCGGCGAGCGCAACCGCTTGCTGCTGGCCAAGCTGTTCGCGCAACCGTCGAACCTCCTGGTGATGGACGAACCCACCAACGACCTCGACGTGGAAACGCTCGAACTCCTCGAAGAACTGCTCACCGACTACCAGGGCACCCTGCTCCTGGTCTCGCACGACCGCGCCTTCCTCGACAACGTGGTTTCCAGCACCCTGGTGCTGGAGGGCGAAGGCCGCGTGGGCGAATACGTGGGCGGCTACAGCGACTGGCTGCGGCAGCGGCCTGCCGCGCCCGCCACGGTTCCCGCCGCGGCGAAAGCCCCGCCGCCCGCACCCGCCCCGGCACCTGCGCCGGAAACCAGGCGCAAGCTCAGCTACAAGGATCAGCGCGAGCTCGAACAACTCCCCGCGCACATCGAACAGCTCGAAGCCGACATCGCCGCGCGCGGCGAGGCGATGAACGATCCGGCCTTCTTCCAGCAGGACAGCGCCGCCATCGTCAAGGCGAACGAGGCGCTGGCGAAGCTGCAGCAGGAACTGGAAACCGCCTACGCCCGCTGGGCGGAATTGGACGGCTGAGCGCGGCGTATCATCGGCGGCTGATCCCTCACGGACAGCATCATGTACACGCTCTACTACGCCCCCGGCTCCGCCAACCTCGTCGTCCACCTCGCGCTGCTCGAAGCCGGCGCACCGTTCGAGCTCAAGCGCATCGACATCGACAAGGGCGAGCAGCGCACACCCGAATACCTCGCGATCAACCCGCACGGCGTGGTGCCCACGCTGGTGGTGGACGGCAAGCCCTGCATGGAAGCGGCGGCGCTGGCGCTGCTGGTGGCCGAGCGCCATCCCGAGGCGAAGCTCGCACCCGCCGTCGGCAGCGCGCAGCGCGCGGAATTTCTACAGTGGATGCTCTACCTCGCCAACACCTTGCAGCCGCTGTTCCGCCAATGGTTCTACCCGAACGACCACCTCGCCGAAGGCGGCGACGCGGTGAAGCAAAACGCGCGCATCGGCATAGCCAAGTGCTGGGACTACCTCGACGCCCACCTCGCCCAGCACGGCCCCTACCTGCTGGGCGACAGCTTCAGTCTGGCCGACCTCTACGCGCTGATGCTGATGCGCTGGGCGCGCAACATGCCCAAGCCCGCCATCGAGTGGCCGCACGTCGCCGCGCTCGCCGCGCGGCTGAAGGCGCGCCCGTCGTGGAAGCGGATGTGCGAGGAAGAAGGCCTCGTGGAGTGGGCGTGATCGGCCAGATGTCGGGCTGAAGCCCGACCCACAGGCGACAGGTAGGTCGGGCTTCAGCCCGACACCTGCGCCTACCCGGCAATCACCTGCAAAGCCTGCCCGCCGCCCTTCACCGCGCCCGTCACCAGGCGCTTGTCGAAGGTGGCCAAACGCCCGCCGTGCTGCACGGCAAGCGCAAGCAGGTAGGTGTCGGTGACCTGATCGGAAGCCAGCAGGCGCGCGCGGTCGATCAGCGGCGAATCGAGCAGGCTGAGGTCGGCGGGCCAGTACACGTGCCCGGGCTGGCTGCACAGTTCCGCCACCAGTTCGGCGGCGAGCGCGGTGGACGCCACTGCGTTGCCGTAGCGCGGGTGCGACATGATGCGCAGCGCGCCGTTCTGGGTGAGGCTGCAGCTGGCCCACGAGGACTTCGCCGTGGCGAACCACGCGTGCGCCGCCTCGTGGTGCGCGTGCGCGGGATCGAGCAGGGCCAGCAGCACGTTGACGTCCAGCAGCCAGGTCGTGCCGCCGTTCGACCATGGGCCGTGCGCATCGCGCACGCCGGCCTTGCGCCTGGCGGGGCTCACGGCGACTCGTCGCGCAGCGCGTTGATCTCGTCCAGCGTCATCGGCCGGGCATCCGCGCGCACCGGCATCAGGCGAATGCCGTTGCGATACTGCGGCGCATTGGCCGCCGGCGCCAGGCCCTTGCGCACCAGCTCCGACACCACTTCACCCAAGGTGCGGCCCTGACGTTCCGCCAGCGCGCGCGCGGCGGCCAGCACGTCTTCGTCCAGTTGCAAGGTGGTTCGCATGGCGGTGGCTCCGGGGCGGCCCGTCACGGGCCGCATCAAGCATCACGCATCACACACCTTGAGTCAAGTCGGCGCCGGTGCCTGCGGCAACGGCAGCCACAGGCTGGCCAGCGCCCCGCTGGCGCCGTCGCGGGCACGCAGGCCGACACCGCCCTCGTGCGCCTCGGCGATCTGCCGCGCCAGCGCGAGGCCGATGCCGGAACCGCCGGGCTTGGTGGTGAAGAACGGCACGAACAGGTTGTCGCTGGGCGGCGGGCCGGGGCCGTCGTCTTCCACCTCGATCAGCGCGCGCCCGTCGTCGCGGCGCCAGCGCAGGCGCACGCCGCCGGCGGGCAGCGAGGCTTCCACTGCATTGCGCAAGAGGTTGATCAGCGCCTGTTCGAGCTGGTCGGGATCGGCCGCCACGGTCAACGGCTCGCCGGCTTCGACGGTCACCGGCAGGCGCTGTTCCAGCTTCGCCACCTTGGCCACCAGCGCGGACAGCTCCACCGCACGCGGCTGCGGCGGTGGCAGCCGCGCCAGCTTGCTGTAGCTGGAGAGGAAACGGCCCAGTGCCTCGGCGCGATGGCCGATCAGCTCCAGCCCGCCGCGGAAATCCTCGCGCCAGTCCTCCGGCAGCGGATCGCGCGCAGCCAGCGTGGCCAGCGTGCCGGCCATCGACTGGATCGGCGCCAGCGAGTTGTTCACCTCGTGGCCCAGCACGCGCAGCAGGCGCTGCCACGCCGCGCGCTCCTCTTCGCGCAGTACGCGGCCCACGTCGTTGACCACCAGCAACCGGCCGCCGCGGCCGCCGCTGCGCAGCGCGGCGTGGCGGATCTCGAAGCGCCCGCTGCGCCCCGGAAACGCATGCGTGAGCAGACGCGCCGCCGGCCCTTCCAGCAGCGCGGCGAGACCGAGTTCCGCGGCACTCAACCCGAACAAGCGATGACGCTCGGCATCCAGCAGGCGCTGCGCGGCGGGATTGAGCAGGCGCAGCCGCCGCCCCTCGTCGAACACGAACACCGCGCTGTCCAGCGCCGCCAGCGTCTTGCCCAGCAGGTAGGAGGATTCCTCGAACTCCAGCCGCTCTCGCTGCAGCCGGTCGGCCAGCGCGTTGATGTCGTAGATCGCGTCGCCCAGCACACCGCCCTGCACGCCGCGCAGGCTGTAGTCGCCCTGGCGCAGCGCTTCCAGCAGGCCGGACAGGCTGTAGAGCGGGAACACCACGCGGCGGTACTGCCAGCGCGCCAGCAGCGCCGTGGCGACGATGGCCACGGCGAGACAGGCCCAACGCCAGGTGGCATCCCACGCCGTCGAGGCCAACACGCACGCCGCGACGAGCGCCGGCAGCGCCACCACGAGACTGCCCAGCAGCACGCGCCGCTCGAAGCGCGGCATGCGTCCGGCGCGCTGCGCGGAAGGTTCAGCCGGCATCGCCGCTGGCGTCGCGCAGATCGTGTTTTTCCAGCCGCCGGTACAACGACTGGCGGGTGATGCCCAGCGCGTCGGCGGCGCGTTGCAGGTTGCCGTCGAAGCGTTCCAGCGCGCGCTGCACCAGATGCGCCTCGGCCTGCTCCAGCGTCATGCCGTCGAGATCCGCCGCCTGCTGCGTGGCGGCTTCGCCGAAGTTGAGCGCGGCCGCGCCCACCTCGTCGTGCTCGGCAAGCAGCGCGGCGCGCTCCATCAGGTGCTGCAGCTCGCGCACGTTGCCGGGCCAGCGCCACGCCGTCAGCGCACGCTCGGCCGAAGGCGCCAGCCGCAGGCCGTCACGGCCGTAGCGTTGCGCGTTGCGGGCAAGGAAGGCGCGCGCCAGCGGCAGGATGTCCTCCGCGCGCTCGCGCAACGGCGGCAGGCGAACTTCCAGCGTATTCAGGCGATACAGCAGGTCGCGGCGGAAGCGGCCAGTGGCTACCTCGGCGGCCAGATCGGCATTGGTGGCCGAGACCAGCCGCACGTCGACCTTCTGCGTGCGCGAGGAACCCAGCCGCTCGAACTCGCCGTCCTCCAGCACGCGCAGCAACTTCGGCTGCTGCGCGGCCGGCACATTGCCCACCTCGTCGAGGAACAGCGTGCCGCCGTCGGCCAGTTCGAAGCGGCCGATGCGCTCGCTCTTGGCGTCGGTGTAGGCACCGCGCACGTGGCCGAACATCTCCGACTCGAACACGCTCTCGGCGATGCCGCCCATGTTCACCTTGACCAGCGAGTGCGCCGCGCGGCGCGAGCGCCGATGCAGCAGCTGCGCGACCACGCCCTTGCCGGTGCCGTTCTCGCCCAGCACCAGCACGTTCGCGTCGCTGGGCGCGATGCGCTCGACCAGCACCAGCACGCGGCGCATCGCCGGTGATTCGGCGACGAACTCGCCCTCGCCTTCGCCGCGCAGCAACGCGTTCTCCGCCGCCAGCCGACGCTCGCGGCGTGCGCCTTCGGCCAGCGCAACCTGCGCGCGCAGCACGCTGACCAGGCGCGCATTGTCCCACGGCTTCTCGATGAAATCGGCGGCGCCGCGGCGCATCGCCGCCACCGTCAACGGCACGTTGCCCCACGCCGTCATCGCCACCACCGGCAGTTCCGGCGCCGCCTGGCGCAGCTGTTCGAGCAGCGCCAACCCCTCCTCGCCCGAAGTGGTGTCGCGCGAGTAGTTGCAGTCGATCAGCGCACAAGCGAACTCGCGACGGCGCACCGCCTCCAGCGCCGCCGCCGGATCGGCCACGCCCACGCTTGCGATGCCCTCGGCCTTCAGCAGCAGGCGCAACGCCTCGCGCACGTCGGCCTGGTCGTCGGCGATCAATACCACGGGCTTCGCGTCGGCACTCATGCGTCAATACCCGGCTTCTTTCTGGTGACGGAACGCCAGCACGTAGACAACATCCTCGTCCGGCACGTAGCGGTACAGCGCCACGTAACCGGAATCCCCGAAGACGATCACCAACTCGCGCAGCTCCGGCAGGTCGGGCAAGGGGCGCCCGATACCCGGTACCGATTCCAGCAGCAGGAATTGCTGCTCGATGGCTTGGGCAGCGCGGCGGGAAGCTTCAGGCGCCTTGCCTACAAGGAAACGGCGGCAACGTTCCAAGCCGACGAGCGCAGACGCCGTGACGATTACCCGTGGCACTCGGGCGCCGCTTTCTCGTCATCGGCGCCCCAGGTGGCCAGCCATGCGCGCGCTTCCGCCCCGGTTACATGCCGCCCCGTTTCCCGGTACGCCTGCCACGAGGCCAGCGCCTCCTGCCGGAAGCTCTCGCGCGCCTCCTCACGTTCCACGTACTGCTGAATGGCCTCGCGCATGATCCAGTGCGCCGAGCGCTGGCGCAGACCCGCCAGATGCTGGATGCGCTCCTTCAAGTCGTCATCGATCTTCACCGAACTGGCCATGACCTGCTCCGAGTATGCAAAGGTACTACCTGAGAATACCTCAACCGATGGGCCATTGCCTGACCGCGCTGCCGGCTCACTCATAACGCAACGCCACCGCCGGATCGACACGCAGCGCGCGCACCAGCGGCACCAGTGCGGCGAGCGCGGAGACGCCGAACACCACGGCTTGCCTGTTCTCCCCTGCGGCGAGCCGCACTACCGCAATGTCGTTGAGGCCATCGTCCGTGCTGTGCGGCTGCAACGCCAACGGCGGCGCCACGTCGCCGCTGAAGGCGAAACTGTCGAAGGATTCCGGCAACACGCCGACGATGGTGTAACCGGCGCCTTCGACATTCAGTGTCTGCCCCAGCACCCGGGGATTGCCGCCGTAGCGGCGTTGCCAGAACCGGTAACCGAGCATGACCACGTGCGGGCCGTGCGGCGAGTCCTCCTGCGCCAGGAAATTGCGCCCGAGCAAGGGATGCAAGCCCAGGGTCGGCAGCATCCCACGGTCGATATAGGCGGCTGACACCACCTCGGGATGGTCGTCGCCGGTGATGTTGACATCGGGCTTGGAGAACAACGTCGCCCCTGTCGACCGAATACCCTTGAGCGACGTCAGATGTTGATACTGCAAAGGCGATACGACGCGTTGCCCATCGAACACAGGCCCAACCACCATCACCCGCGACGCATCCGGAATCGGCAACGGCTGCATCAGCACCTGGTCGATCAGCGTAGCCACCACCACGCTGGCACCGATGCCCAGCACCAGCACGCCCGCTGCCAGCAGCAGGAAGCCGGGGCGACGCAGGCTCGCACGCCACGCGCGCCAGATTTCGGTGAGCCAGATGTTCATGCGCGAGCTTCCCCTTCCAACGATTCATTCGCCACGCAGAGCGCGCATCGGCGCCACGCGTGCCGCACGCAAGGCCGGCAGCAGGCAGGCGAGCAGACCGGCGATGGCCAGCACCACAGCCACCAGCAGCATCGCCAGCGGGTCGAGCGCACTTTGCCGGCCCAGCAGGTAGAGCAGTTCGTGCAGGCTGCCCGACAACAGCACGGCCAGGCAGAGACCGCATGCCAAGCCGATACCAACCTGCGCGAGGCCGCTACGCAGCACCAGCCGCAGCAGCCCGGAAGGCGGCGCCCCCAGCGCCATGCGCACGCCGAACTCGTGTTCGCGCGCGGCCACCGCCACGGCCATCACCGCGTACATGCCAGCCGCGGCCAGCATCAGCGCGAGCAGCGCGAACACACCGATCAGCAGCAGGTTGAGCCTCACGTCTTCGGTGCTGGCGTGCACGTCCTGCTGCAGCGGGTGCAGGTTGGCGATCGGTTGCATCGGCGCCACTTCGGCCACGGCCGCATGCACGGCGGCGCGGTAGTCACCCAGATTGCCGCGCACACGCAGCGCGAAACGCAGCGGAAACCAACTGCGAAACATGGACATGGCCCAATCGGGCATTTGCGCCAGCGGCATGTAGAGAATCGCAGGTGCCTGCTGCAATGCGCTGAACTGGTGCGTGTCGGCCACCACGCCAATCACCCTTGCGGGAATGTCGTGACCGTGATCGCCCGGAATGTCGATCACCTGATCCAGCGCGCGACCACCAAGGCGTTTCTTCGCGAACGCTTCGCTCACCATCACCACCGCTTCGCCGCCGCGCACATCGCCGCGATCGAACGTCCGCCCCTCGCGCAGGGCGATATCGAAGGTGGCGAGGAAGCCGGGCTCGACGCCGCGCACCTCGGTGCCGAACTTCTCGCCGCCAGGCAGGTGAAAGCCGTAGAAATTGAACCAGCGGCCGATCGGCAGATTGGTCGCCGCGGCAGCACTCTCCACGCCCGGCAACATGCGCAGGCGTTCCAGCACGCGCGCGCTCAACGCATGCACCGATGCAGCGTCGGAATAGTCAGCCTTGACTGGCGCCAGTTCGAACGCCAACACGTTGCGCGCGGAAAAGCCCAGCGGCGCCCGCGCGGCGTCGTACAAGCCGTGCAGGAACAGGCCAGCTGCGCACAGCAAGGTGGCAGCCATCGCCATCTGCGCCACCACCAACGCCCGTCCAAGGCGACCACTGCTGCACCCCATGCCGCTGCGCCCGCCTTCGCGCAGATCGTCCGCCCCGCGACCGGCGCGGCTGCGCCACAGACCCAAGGCTGCCGACAGCAACGCGCCGAATACACCCATGACCAACGCGAGTAGCCACGCTGCATCGCCGATGCGCAGGTGACCACCGCCCAACCACTCCGGCGGCACCAACTGTGCGAACAGCATCAATCCGAGTGCGGCCAACGCCACGCCGGTACCGGCGCCCACCAGCCCCACCAGCAGCCCCTCGGCCAGCATCGGCAGGACGAGCCGCGCAGGCGAGGCACCGAGCGCGCTGCGCACGGCGATGTCGTGACCGCGCGCCAGCGCGCGCAGCAACATCAGATTGACCAGGTTGACCAGAGCGATCAGCAACACGAACAACGCGCAGGCGAGGAAAAGCGGCAGCAACTGCGCCTGATCCTGGCGCAGGCTCGCCGTCAGACTGCCCGCGCCATAGTGCCGATGCTGGTCATACGTGTCGCCATCCGCCACGGCCAACGCATGCAGGCGCGCCTCGACCTGCGCCGCCACGCTGCCGGCGGCGGCACCCGGCACCAACCGCGCCACGGCCGTGTAATTGGGGCCGTTGTCATCACTGGCGGCCGACAGCGCCAGCGGCAGCACCACGTCGCCGACGGCGAACATGTCCGAATCCGGCGGCAGCACGCCGACGATGGTGTGCGGCACGCCCTCGATCAGCATGCGGCGGCCCACGGCATGCGGATCGCCGGCGAAACGCCGTTGCCAGTAGCCGTAGCCCAGGATCGCGGCGGCTGGCCCATGCGGCGTGTCCTCCGCCGCCGTGAAGTCGCGCCCCACCAGCAGCCGCACGCCCAAGGCAGGCAGCAGGCCATGGTCGATGCGCATGCCGCTCACCCGTTCCGGCGCGCCATCGTCCGACACGTTCACCGGCGGCGAGATGCCTTCGATCAGGCCCATCGCGGCTACGCCACGCAGATCCGACAGGTGTTGATAGCCACGCGGCGAGATGGAATACCCATCGCCGTCCTGAAGGCCAAGCGCCAGCAGTCGATCCGGTTGCACGTATGGCAACGGCCGCAGCAGTGCGCTGTCGATCAGCGCGAACACCGCTACCGTGGCACCGATGCCCAGCGCCAGCACCCCGCTCGCCAGCAGCAGGAACCCCGGACGACGCAGACTGGCGCGCCACGCACGCCAGATCTCGGCGAGCCAGGCGTTCACGCGCCCACCTCGATGTGCTGGCCGATCAGCGCGTCGAGGCGCGATTCGTCCTCGCGGCGCAGGCGGTCGTAGGTTTCCTCGTCCACCACGCGGCCGTCGAACAGGCGCACCTTGCGCTGGGCGAGTTCGGCGTAGCGCGCGTCGTGGGTGACCATGCAGAGGGTGGCGCCGCCCTTGTGCAGCTCGTCGAGCAGAGCCATCACCGCCTCGCCGTTGCGCGAGTCGAGGTTGCCGGTGGGCTCGTCGGCAAGCAGGATCGCGGGCTTGCCCACCAGCGCTCGCGCCACCGCCACGCGCTGCTGCTGGCCGCCGGAAAGCTGGGCCGGGTAGTGGCGCATGCGGTGAGCCATGCCCACGCGCTCCAGCGCCTCCTGCACGCGGGCGCGGCGCTCGGCGGCGTCAATGCCGCCGCGGTAGGTAAGCGGCAACTCCACGTTCTCCTGCACGGTGAGGTCGCCGATCAGGTTGAAGGCCTGGAAGATGAAGCCGATCTCGGCGTTGCGGATGCGCGCGCGCTGCGCGGCATTGAGCGCGGCGACGTCGTGGCCGTTCAGCACGTAGCTGCCGCTGCTCGCGGTATCGAGCAGGCCGAGGATCGACAGCAGCGTGGTCTTGCCGCAGCCGGAGGGCCCGGAGATGGAGACGTATTCGCCGCGCGCGATGTCGAGGTGCACCTCGCTGAGCGCATGGGTTTCCACCTCGTCGGTCTGGAACACCTTGCGCAGGTCCTTGAGGGTGATGACGTTGGCGGGGTTGGTCATAAAGGCTCCATGAGATTTGTAGGAGCGCACCCTGTGCGCGATGTGGTTCCTGGCAAAAAGCGTGATCGCGCACAGAGTGCGCTCCTACGCGCGAAGTCATTTCAGCTTGATGCGATCGTATTTGTCCCACTGGCTGGTGTCGGAGAGGATCACCCGGTCGCCGGCCTTCAATCCACGCAGGATCTCCACGCGATCCACCGAGGCCGCGCCGATGCGTACCGGCACGCGGCTCGCGGTATCGCCGGAAGCGTCGAGGCGGAACAGGCTGAGGTCGCCGTCGGCCTTGGCCAGCGCGGGGCGGCCCACCGAGAGCACGCCGTGCAGCTGGGCGATCAGGATGCGGCCGTCGACGGAAAGGTCGGGGCGTGCACCGTCCGGCAGCTTGCCGACGAGGTTCACGTCCACCTGCACGCTGCCGTTGCGCACGGCGGGGTCGATGCGCTCCACCTTGCCGTCGACGAGGCCGTTGTGGGTGTCCACGCTGACCGGCATGCCCAGTGCCACGTCCTTGGCCTGCACCTCGGGCACCTGCAGCCGCGCGATCAGTACATCGGGCTTGGCCACGCGCGCGAGGTTGGCGCCGGCGGCGACCTGGGCGCCTTCCTGCACCGCCACTTCCTGCAGCACGCCGGCGATGCCGGCCTTCACCGAGAGCGCATCGGCCTGGCGCTGGCGCAGCTCGAGGTTGCTCTGCTGCTGCGCGAGCTGGGCCTGCGCCGCGTCGATCTGCGCCTTCATGCTGGCGGCGAACGCGGCCACGCGCTGTTGTTCGATGCCGCTGCGTTCCTGGAGCTGGGCCAGCGCGATCTGGCCCTGCTCGAATTGCACGCGCGGGATCAGGTGCTCCTTCGCGGCGATCGCGTCGGCGTCGGCCTTGACCTTGGCCGAGGCGTAGTCGGAGCGCGCCTGCGCCAGCGCGCTGCGCTGGTCGAGCAGTTGCGACTCCAGTTCGGCGCGCTTGGCCGCGACCTGCGCCTGCGCCGCGGCGACCTGCGCCTGCGCGTTGCGCAGCGCGTCCTCGGTCGCGGGATCGGCGAGCCGCATCAGCACGGTGTCCGGCTGCACCGGCGTGCCCGGCCACACCAGGATCTGCTCCACCTGCGCCGACGTGGCGGCGGCCAGCCAGCGGATTTCGCGCGGCACCAGCGTGCCGGTGGCGCGCACCTCGCGCAGCATGTCGCCCCGCTGCACGGCGTCGATCCACAGGCTGCCGCGCTCGGCTACCGGCAATGCCGGGCCGAGCCGCCATACCACCACGGCCAGCGCGGCCAAGGCCAGCACGGCACCGCCCGCCATCAGCTTCAGGCGACGGCGCTTGCGGATGCCATAGATCGGGTTTGCGATATCCATGCCGCGTACATGGCAAGCCGTGTGCCAGCCGGCATTCGCCGGGAAAAGCCTTGCGGATCAAGGCACGGTGCCCGTGGCTTGCGGCGGTGTGCCGTCCGCATCCGGAACGCGGCGTCCGCGAACGGACGCCTGCGCGATCGCTACGTCATTCCTCGAACCGCTCGCCTATGGATTCCAGCAAGCGCCGACCGTGCAACACGGCAAGTATCTCGATGCTCCCAGCCCGCATCTCGTAGATCACGCGATAGCTGTACAGGAAACGCTCGCGCACCGCTTCGTCATGGAGTTCCGGCACTACGCGACCGGCCAGCGGATGCGTGGCGATGACATCGCCCAGCTCGAACAAGGCTTCCACCACGCGTTGCGCGTGATGTTGCGAATCGCGAGCGATGAACTGCGCTATCGCATCGATGTCGTCGAGCGATTCGCCCGACCAAATCAGTTCGGCAGCCATCGCGACAGGCGTTCACGCGCCTGATCACGGGTGTAGCCACGTCCCGCGGCCACGTCGGCACGACCACGCCGGATCTTCTCCAGCACATACACGTGGTACTGGATGTCTTCCAGCGTGGCATCGTCGGGCAGCTGCGCCAGCAGTTGCTCGACTTCCTCTTTGGCGGAGACAGGCGTGTTCATGGCGGGGCGCTTCACCGTGGTGTCTCTCCATTTTAACCCGTGTTCTGCAGCCCCTGCGCCACGCCGTTGACGCAGGCCACCAGTGCCTGCAGCAGGGCGTCGTCCTCGCGTTCGCCGGCGCGCCAGCGCTTGAGCAGGTCCACCTGCAGCAGACTCATCGGGTCGATGTAGGGATTGCGCAGGCGGATCGAGGCGGCAAGGCGCGGGTCGCCTTGCAGCAGTTCATCCGTGCCCTTGAGCTTGAGCACCCAGGTGCGGCTGCGTTCGAACTCGGCGCGGATCAGTGCGAAGAACGGCTCGTGCAGTTCGCCGGACAGGCGCGAGAACGCCTCGGCGATGGCGAGGTCGCACTTGGCCAGCAGCATCTCCACGTCGTCCAGCGCGTTGGCGAAGAACGGCCAGTCGCGCGCCATCTCGATCATGGCCTCTTCACCGTATTCGGCGGCGCCCCATTCCAGCGCGCTGCCCAGGCCGTACCAGCCGGTGAGGATGGAGCGGCACTGCGTCCAGGCGAACACCCACGGGATCGCGCGCAGGTCTTCCACGCCGCGCATGCTGCGCCGGCGCGAGGGGCGCGAGCCCAGCGCCATGCGTTCGATCACGTCGATCGGCGTGGCGCTGCGGAAGTAGTCGACGAAGCCCTCGCGCTCGACCAGCGCGCGGTAGGCCTGCCGGCTGCGCGCGGACAGCGCGTGCATGCATTCGCGCCACGGCGTCTCGCGCGCGTCCTCGTCGCGCGGGCGCAGGCTGGCGCGCAGCACCGCGCCCACGGTCTGCTCGAAATTGCGCAGCGCCAGCGCGCGGATGCCGTACTTGCGGTGGATCACCTCGCCCTGCTCGGTGACGCGCAGCACGCCGGCCACCGAGCCGCGCGGCGAGGACAGCAGCGCGGGCGTGATGCGCGCGCCGCCGCGGCTGGCCGAGCCGCCGCGGCCGTGGAAGAACGCCAGCGCGATGCCGTATTCCTTCGCCACGTCCAGCAGCTCCACCTGGGCGCGCTGCAGGCCCCAGCGCGAAGCCAGCGTGCCGCCGTCCTTGCCGCTGTCGGAGTAGCCCAGCATCACCCACTGGCGGTCGCCGCGCGCGGCGAGATGGGCGCGGTAGAGCGGATCGGACAGCAGGGCGCGCAGGGTGGCGGGGGCGTTCTTGAGGTCGTCGATGGTTTCGAAGAGCGGGGCGATGTCGAGGGGAACGACGGTGTTTCCCTTCTCCCCTGTGGGGAGAAGGTGGCCCGAAGGGCCGGATGAGGGGCGGGTGCTTGCGACAGCGTGGCTGGGTACTTTGCTTGCTTCGTTGGTGGTTTCCGGCGAGCTTGACCCCTCACCCCGACCCTCTCCCCGGAGGGGAGAGGGGGAAAATCCTTCGGCCTCGACCAGGCCCCCATGCCGCGCCAGCGCCAGCACCGCCAGCACGTCGGCGGCGGAGCGCGCCATGCTGATGATGTAGAGGCCGATCGCCTGGGCGCCGTAGCGCTGGCGCGCGTCGCGCAGGGCGGCGAACACGGCGCGCAGCGAGGTGGCCACGCTGTCTTCGCTGGCAACGAAGTCGCGTTCGCCGCGCAGGCAGGCGTGCAGCGCAGCCACACGCTCGGCGGTGCCGCGCCGCGGCCAGTCGGCGTCGTTGAACAGGGCGGCCAGCGCGTCGTCGTGCACGCGCGAATCCTGCCGGGCGTCGAGCCGCGCGAGGTGGAAACCGAAGCTGCGCACGCGCCACACCAGCCGCTGCACCGCGTAGGCGCCCGCGTGCAGGCCGCGGTGGTCGACCAGGCTGGCGGCGATCAGTTCGAGGTCGTCGCGCAGTTCGTCGGCGGAGGCGTAGGCCTCCGGATGCTCGTCCTCGTGGGTGGCTTCGAGCCGCGCGCCGATCAGGGTGAGCAGGCAGCGGTAGGGCATGTCGGCGTGGCGCGGACGGATGCGCGCCGCGGCTTGCGGGAAGCGCGCGCGGTAATCGTCCAGCCGCTGGCGCAGGCGCGGGTTCACCTGCACGCGGCCCTCGGTCTGGCTGAGCAGGCGCGCCAGCGCGCCGACGTCGGCGATGTAGCGCTCCAGCACCTGTGCGCGCTGGCTGGCGAGGCTGGCGGCGATGGTGTCGGCGCCCACGTTGGGGTTGCCGTCCATGTCGCCGCCCACCCAGGTGGCGAAGCTGAGCAGGCGCGGCAGCGGCACGGCCACGCCGTACACCGCCTGCAGCGCGTCGGCCAGCGACTCGTACAGCGCGGGCACGATGCGGTAGATCGGGTCGGCGAGGTAGAAGCCCACGTGGTCGCGCTCGTCCTGCACGCTGGGTCGCACCGGCGAGGCCTCGGCGGTCTGCCAGCCGGCGGTGAGCGCCATGTGGATGCGCTCCTCGTCCTCGTCGCGCTCCTGCGGCGTGCGGCCGGCATCGAAGCCGTCGACCAGCGCGCGCACGATCGCCTGCTCCTTCTCCAGCAGCGAGGCGCGCACCGCCTCGGTGGGATGCGCGGTGAACACCGGCTCCACTTCCAGCTTGAGCAGCCATTCCAGCAACTCGTCCGCCGCCACGCCCTGCGCCTGCAGCCGCTCCAGCACGTCGCGCAGCGATTCGGGCTGCGGCGCGCCGCCGGCGCGCTGGTAGTCGCGGCGGCGGCGGATGCGGTGCACGCGCTCGGCAATGTTCACCGCGTTGAAGTAGGTGGCGAACGCGCGCGCCAACGCTTCGGCGTGCGCGGTGTCGAGGCCGGACAAGGGCGCGGCCAGCCGATCCAGCGGCGCGCGTTCCTGGCGGCGCGCGATGGCGGCGGTGCGGATGCGTTCCACCTCGTCGAGGAAGGCGGGTTCCACCTGCTCGGCGAGCATGCGGCCGACGAGGGCGCCCAGTCGGCGCACGTCGTCGCGCAGCGGCGTATCGGGCAAGGCGGGCTCGGAACTGCGGGTGGCGTTCATCACGGCGGCATCGGCTTGCAGGGGCGGAAGCCCAAGCCTAGCGCATGCGCAGCTGTTTTGCTGCAATGCCGCAAAACCCTTCGATCGACGGTCGCGCGGCCTCGCCGAGGCACGTTCGCGGCTCGCGCCGCTATAATCTCCGGTTCCCGTCGAGGGGCGCTGCGACCGTGGGTTATTCCCGGCCAGGCTCGACGGCCTTTCCCTGCAACGGCGCCCGGTTTGTCCCCATCGAAACCGGAGTAGCCCATGAACGCCGCACTGAAAGAAAACCACCACGACTACAAGATCCGCGACCTCGGCCTCGCCGACTTCGGCCGCAAGGAACTGGACATCGCCGAGCACGAGATGCCGGGCCTGATGGCCATCCGCCGCAAGTACGCGCCGCAGCAGCCGCTGAAGGGCGTGCGCGTCACCGGCTCGCTGCACATGACGATCCAGACCGCGGTGCTGATCGAGACGCTGAAGGACAGTGGCGCCGACGTGCGCTGGGCCTCGTGCAACATCTTCAGCACGCAGGACCACGCCGCCGCCGCGATCGCCGCCACCGGCACGCCGGTGTTCGCGTGGAAGGGCGAGACGCTGGAGGAATACTGGGACTGCACGCTGGACGCGCTGTCCTTCCCCGACGGCAAGGGCGGCTTCCTTGGCCCGCAACTGGTGGTGGACGATGGCGGCGACGTGACGCTGCTGATCCACAAGGGCTACGAGCTGGAGAACGGCGACGGCTGGGTCAACACGCCCTCGGGCAACCACGAAGAGCAGGTCATCAAGAACCTGCTCAAGCGCGTGCACGCCGAGCGCCCCGGCTTCTGGCACACCGTGGTGAAGGACTGGAAGGGCGTGTCCGAGGAAACCACCACCGGCGTGCACCGCCTGTACCAGCTCGCCGAAGCGAAGAAGCTGCTTGTGCCGGCGATCAACGTCAACGACTCGGTGACCAAGAGCAAGTTCGACAACCTCTACGGTTGCCGCGAATCGCTGGCCGACGGCCTGAAGCGCGCGATGGACGTGATGCTGGCCGGCAAGCTGGCCGTGGTCTGCGGCTACGGCGACGTGGGCAAGGGCTGCGCGCACAGCCTGCGCGCCTACGGTGCCCGCGTGGTGGTCACCGAGATCGACCCGATCAACGCGCTGCAGGCGGCAATGGAAGGCTTCGAGGTCAACACCGTCGAGAGCACGCTGGGCCGCGGCGACATCTACGTCACCACCACCGGCAACAAGGACGTGCTCACGCTGGCGCACCTGCAGGCCATGAAGGACCAGGCCATCGTCTGCAACATCGGCCACTTCGACAACGAGATCCAGGTCGACGCGCTGAACGCCTCCGGCGCGACCAAGCTCAACATCAAGCCGCAGGTGGACAAGTACACGTTCAAGGACGGCCGCGCGATCTTCCTGCTCGCCGAAGGCCGCCTCGTCAACCTCGGCTGCGCCACCGGCCACCCGAGCTTCGTGATGTCGAACTCGTTCTCCAACCAGACCTTGGCGCAGATCGACCTGTGGGCGCACAAGGACAGCTACGAGGCCAAGGTCTACATCCTGCCCAAGAAGCTCGACGAGGAAGTCGCCCGCCTGCACCTGGAAAAGATCGGCGTGAAACTCACCACCCTCACCAACGAGCAGGCCGCCTACCTCGGCGTGCCGGTGGAAGGCCCGTACAAGCCGGAGCACTACCGCTACTGATCTTGTTGAATGGTGCGGCCACGGATGGCCGCTGTTTGATCTTCGCGCTCATGGACGAGCGCAGGAATACGCAACGGGCGCCGCAAGGCGCCCGTTTTCGTTTATGCCAACTGCACGATCTGGTTCAGCACCAGCAGCACTTCGGCGAACGGCTGGTCGGCCAGCTTGCGCATGGGATGCGGCTTGCCGCCGCGCAAGCGCCAGTCGAACGACTTGGGTTGATGGCACAACACATAGCTGGTTGCACCCGATTTCCTGCCGCTCGCCTTGCCCGCCGCCACGGCGAAGGGATTCGTCGCGTTGTACGCGGCCGTCGTCATCGGCAAGCCGACAACCAGCGACGTGTGCGCATTGAACGCCTTGGGCGACAACACGAGGAAGGGATGCACGTCGCGCATCTCCCGCCCGGCTTGCGGGTTGCAGTCGATCCAGATCACGTCCTGCCGATCCGGCACCCACGCGCGCGCAGTCTTGCCGGCGGGTTTGCTCACCACCGCTCCGCACCGAGACGTTCACCAGCGGCCATGGCCTCGCCGCCATGGCACTCCGGATCGAAGCGGGCAAGGCGTTGCGCGAGCGTGAGCGGGGCATCCTCCACCGGGGTGACGACGACACGCCCATTTTCCACGGCCACGCTCACGCGCTGGTCGGCGCGCAGATGCGCCGCGCGCGCGATGGCCGCCGGCAAGCGCACACCCAGGTTGTTGCCCCAATGCTTGATGTCCAGTACCACGGTCGTCATGCACCACCTCGCCCGCATGTGTTTATACACAGTCTATACATGACCGGTTTCAAGAACAACCGCTACGGCCGCCAGTTCGCATTGCACTCCCAGAACGCCACCGCGCGCCGGTACGCCTCGCGGTCCAGCGGCACACCGGAGCCGCCCTCTTCCACGCCGAGCGCGTTGCGCAGCATGGTGATCGGTGCCATCGGGATTTCCTCCGGCTCCATGGTGTAGAGGCAGCCGACGATGCCCCAGTCGGCATCGATGGGCTCGCCTTCCTTGGCCAGTTGTTCGCGGCTGTAGAGGATGGGGATGAGCCAGTTCGCCACCGGCGGCTCGACGCCTTCGAACCAGCGCACCAGCACCGGCAGCTCGGCCTTGGTGCGCGCCTCGTAGGCGCTGCGCAAGAGATGCCGGTTGGCTTCGGTGATCGGCGCAGTGAGGCAGCGCGTGGAGGTCCAGTTGCGGTGCACGTGCAGCTTGCAGAACGGCGCGTAGCCGTCGAGCACGCGTTCGGGCGCGTGTTCGTTCAAATACCGCTCGAAGGCTTCGGGCGTGCAGTCCTGGATGGTGTTTCCGCGCGGCTCGCGCGGAAACAGGCGGGCACGCGCGAACGGAGTGAGGACGATGGACATGATTCGGCAGGTTCGGGAACAGCCGCCAGCGTAACCCAGCCCGCACCAGTTGCCCGCCGCGCCGCTCAGCGGAATCGCGGCCCGCAGCCCATCGCCTCAAACGCCGCATGCAGGGCCGGCACCTGCATCAGCCAAGGCGCCGCCATGGTCAGCAGGCCGGCGGCGATCACCAGCGCACCGGCGCCCTGCCGCACGCCCCGCCGTTGCAGCCAGCGGCCCGCGCGGGCGCCGGACCACGTCAAGGGCAGCATTACCGGCAACGTGCCGAGGCCGAACGCGGCCATGGTCAGCGCGCCATGCCATGCGCTGGCCTGCATCCATGCGGCGACCAGCAGGGTCGTGCTCAGGCCGCACGGCAACCAGCCCCACAGCAGGCCGGCCGCCAGCCGGCGCGGCGCGGTGTTCGCCGGCAGCACGTGGCGCAGCAGCGGCTGCAACGCGCGCCAGACCCGCGCGGCCGGTCGCGACAGCAGGTTGAAGCGGCCGCTGCGGTCGAGCAGGCGCAGGCCGGCCACCACCAGCACCACGCCCACGGCAACCCGCATCGCGATCGCCAGGCCCGGCGCCTCGAACACACGCAGCAGGCCGTCGCCCACTCCGCCGACCACGGCGCCGGCGAGCACGTAGCCGCCGACGCGGCCCAGGTTGAGCTGGGCTGCGCCGGCCCAGCCGGCGCCCGGCACGCGCGCGGAGAAGCCGGTGGCGATGCCGCCGCACATCGCGGCGCAATGCGCGCCGCCGAGCAGGCCGCTGAGCAGCGCGGCGGTCAGCGCGAGGCTATCGGGGATCATCGTCGGACGGCTCCGGCGCGGGCTTCGCATCGTCGTGCAGGATGTCCAGCGCCGGCGTCTCCAGGTCGTCGAACTGCCCCTTGCGCACCGCCCACGCGAAGGCGCCGATCGCCACCACCAGCAGCACCAGGCTGAGCGGGATCAGCAGCAGCAGGATGGTCATGGCCGTGACTCCTCAGGCGCGCGGCGCATCAAGCGCGAGGCGTTGATGGTGACCACCAGCGAGGACAGCGCCATGCCCAGCGCGGCCCAGCCCGGCGTCACCTGCCCCGTCGCAGCCAGCGGCAGCGCGATCAGGTTGTAGCCCACCGCCCAGGCGAAATTCTCGCGGATGATGCGGCGGGTGCGGCGGGCCAGCACGATCGCGGCCGGCACACGCCGCAGTTCCGGCGCGGTGAGCACCAGGTCCGCCGCGCGCTGGGCCAGCGCGGCGCCCTCGCCCATCGCCAGCGACACGTCGGCGCCGGCCAGCACCGGCGCATCGTTGAGTCCGTCGCCGACCATCGCCACCGTGCGGCCCTGCGCCTGCAGCTCGCGCACCAGGGCGAGCTTGTCCTGCGGACGCTGGCGTGCCCGCGCGTCGGCGATGCCGAGCGTGGCCGCCATGCGCTGCACCGCGTCGGCGCCGTCGCCGCTGGCGACATGCACGGCGAGGCCGAGCGACTCCAGCGCACGGACCGTTGCCGCCGCGTCGGGGCGCACGCCTTCGCGCAGGGTGAAGCAGGCATGGGCGCGCTCGCCGTCGCCCAGCCACAGCCGGCCGTCGTCGGCGCGGCCGGCGGCGAACGGCGCTGCGCCCAGCCGCCAGTCGCGGCCGTCGACCCGGCCGGCGAGCCCCTGCCCGGGCACCAGCTGCAGTCCCTCGACCGCGAGGCCGTCATCGGCCGCGGCGAACGCGGCGGCGAGCGGATGGCCGCTGTCGCGTTCCAGCGCGGCGGCGATCGCGCCGGCGCGCGCCTCGTCCAGTTCGGTGAACAGCTCCACCTGGCCGAGTACCGGGTCCACGCGGCTGAGCGTGCCGGTCTTGTCGAACACGACGTCGGTGACGGCCGCCAGCCGGTCCAGCGCGCCGCTGCGCACCGGCAGGATGCCGCGACGGGCCAGCGCGCCGCTGGCCGCCGCCAGCGCAGTCGGCACCGCCAGCGACAGTGCGCAGGGGCAGCTCACCACCAGCAACGACAGCACCACTTCGAACGCGCGGTCGGGCTCGACCAGCCGCCAGCCCACGTACACCGCCAGCGCGGCGAGCAGCACGACGACGACGAACCACGCACCGATGCGGTCGGCCAACTGCGCCAGCGGCGGCCGCTGCGCCTGCGCCTGTTCCACCAGCCGGGTCAGTTGCGACAGGCGGGTCGCCGCGCCGATGCCGGTGATGCGCAGGCGCGCGGGCGTTTCGCGGCAATGCGTGCCGGCGTAGACGGGTTCGCCGCGGCGCTTGGCGACCGGGCGCGATTCGCCGGTGAGCAGGGCCTCCTCGAACGAGGCCTGCGGGTCGAGCAGTTCGCCGTCGGCGGGCACCGCCTCGCCCACCGCCACGCAGGCCACGTCGCCGGCGCGCAGGGCCGACAGCGGCACCGATTCGCGCCCGCCGTCGGCGCGCTCGCGCACCGCCAGCACCGGCCGCGCGCGCGCCAGGGTGTCGACCTGCGCGCTGGCGATGCGCCGCGCGCGCTGCTCCAGCAGCCGCGCCAGCAGCAGCAGGAACACGAACATCGCCGCCGCGTCGAACCACACCTGCGCCTCCCCGCGCACGGTGGCGACCACGCTTGCGAGGTAGGCCAGCAGGGTGGAGCCGGCGACCAGCACGTCCATGCCGGGCCGGCGGCGGCGCAGGCCGTGCCACGCGCCCTCGATGAACGGCCAGCCGGAGTAGAACACCACCGGCGTGCACACCAGCAGGGTGAACCAGCGGAACAGGTCGCGCGTGGGCACGCTCATGTGGTGCCCGAAATCGAGGTAGGCGGCCTCGGACAGCATCATCGTCTGCATCGCTCCGAGGCCCGCGACGCCGAGGCGCAGCAGCCATTGCCGGCGCTCCTGCACGCGCTGGCGCTCGGCCGCCGGGTCGCCGGCGAGGTAGGGCCGGTAGCCGAGCATCGCCAGTTGCGCCAGCACCGCCGACAGCCGCGTGCGGGCGGGATCCCAGGCGATGCGGATGCGTCCGGTCACCGCATTGGCGCCGGCCTCGAGCACGCCCGGCGAGCGCGCGAGCGCGCGGTCGATCAGCCAGGCGCAGGCGGCGCAGCGCATGCCGTCGGTGAGCACGGTGATCTCGCAGCCGCCCGGCACCGGCACCGTGTGCTCGGCGAGCAGTTCCGCGCCGTCCCACGCGCCGAGGTCGGCTGCCTCGGCATCGACGCGCGCGCCGGCGTCGCTGCGCAGGCTGTAGTAGTCGCCGAGGTCGGCGTCGCGGATCCACTGCGCCGCGGTCGCGCAGCCGTGGCAGCAGAACGCCTGCGGCCGGCCGTCGAACGCCACCCACGCGGGCGCGGCCGGCAGGCGTTCGCCGCAGTGGTAGCAGCCGCTGGGCTCGACGCGCGCGTCCACCCGCGCACCCGGCCTACAAGGCCAGCCGCGCGAACCTGGCGTCGATGGGCCACTGCCCACTGAGCCGCCACGGCGCGCGGTCCGAAGTGGCCACGACGCGCCAGCCGCGGCCGTTGCCGACATCGCCCTTGCCGCGCCAGCCCAGCTCGCTGGGCCGCAGGCGCAGGGTGCGCACTTCGGCGGAACCGTCCTGCGCGGTCAGCACCACGGTGAGGTCGCCGCCGCGCGCGATGCGCGGATCGGTCGGCACGGCTTCGAGCACACCGTCGTGGTGGCGCAGGATCAGCTCGGCGTCGGCCTTGGCCGTTGCCGCCTGCGGCGCCACCTGCGCGCTCACCGGCAGGTGGCCGATGTGGGCCACCTTGTCCGGCGAATCGCTCACCGGCCCGGCGTGGTCGACCGCGGCGAACAGCAGGGCGAAGCCGATCACCACCGAGGTCAGCGGCAGGCCGACCAGCATCCAAACCATGGGTTCGCGCCAGGTGCTGCGGGATGGGTTCATGGCGAAGGTCCGAAGAAGCTGCTGTCGATGGTCAGGGCGACCGGCATGTCGACGCCCTGCACCTTGAAATGCACCACGTGGCGCCCGGTGGTTTCCGACGAGGCGGCCACGGTCAGCGGCACCGACAGCACCTGGCCGCTCTGCGCCTCCACCACGCGCGTGCCGCCGCGCAGCTCCAGATCCTGCAGGTCGCTGCCGCCAGCCACCTCGATGCGGTAGCGGTGGGTGTCGCGGGTCTTGTTGACCAGCTTGAGCGTGTAGCTGTTCTCGATGTTGCCGTCGCCGGCCTGGGCGTACATCGCGTTGCGGTCGCGCATCGCCTCGGCCAGCAGCGGGCTGCGATGGGTCACGCCCCAGCTCCAGGCACCGGCCAGCGCGAGCAGCAGCGCGCCGTAGACCAGGATGCGCGGGCGCAGCACTTTCGTCGGCGTGCCGTCGATGGTGTTCTGCGTGGAGTAGCGGATCAACCCGCGCGGGTAGCCGAGCTTGTCCATCACTTCGTCGCAGGCGTCGATGCAGGCGCCGCAGGCGATGCACTCGTACTGCAGGCCGTTGCGGATGTCGATGCCGGTCGGGCAGACCTGCACGCAGATGGTGCAGTCGATGCAGTCGCCCAGTTCCGCGACCGCGAACTTCGGCAGCGGTTCGGCCTGCATGCCCGGGCCGGCCAGGGTAATCGTGCCGCCGGCCTGCGCGCGGTGGTCGGCCGCCGAGGGATGGCGGCTGGCGCGGAACACGTAGTCGTAGGCCAGCACCTTGTCGAGCAGGCCGCGCCCGCGTTCGAGCACGCTGCCCAGGCCGCGCTTGCGCGCGCCGCGCGGCTCGCCGCGCATCGGGTCGTAGGCGATGATCAGCGTGTTGCGGTCGAACATCGCGCTCTGGAAGCGCGCGTACGGGCACATGTACTTGCACACCTGCTGGCGCAGGAAGCCGGCGTTGCCCCAGGTGGCGAAGCCGTAGAAGACGATCCAGAACGCTTCCCAGCCGCCCAGCTGGAACGGCACGCGCCGCGCCAGGTCGACGATCGGGCTGAAGTAGCCGACGAAGGTGAAGCCGGTCCACAGCGACACCAGCGCCCACGCGAGGTAGCTCGCGCCCTTGCGCAGGATCTTCGCGCGGTTCCACGGCGCGGCGTCGAGCTTGATCCGCTGGTTGCGGTCGCCCTCGATCCAGCGCTCGATCCACAGCGAGACTTCGGTCCACACCGTCTGCGGGCAGGCGTAGCCGCACCACAGGCGGCCGGCGAGCGCGGTGAAGAAGAACAGCGCCAGCGCCGCGATCATCAGCAGCATCGCCAGGAACAGGAAATCCTGCGGCAGGAACAGCAGGCCGAAAATGTGGAACTGGCGCGCCGGCAGGTCGAACAGCACCGCCTGGCCGCCGTCCCAGCGCAGCCACGGGAACACGTAGTACATGCCCAGCAGCCACGCCACCGCCGCCACGCGCAGGCGGTTGTAGCGCCCGCTCGCTTCGCGCGGATAGACCTTGCGCTCGCTCACGTAGAACGAATCGCCGCCCTCCTCCACGAGGTTGAGGGGAATCCGCTTGCTCATGGACGATGCTCCGCGGCCCCGGGCCGCTGCGGCGAGGACTTGTACGGGCGCAGCAGCAGCCAGGTGAACAGGCTGGACGAGGCCGTGCCGAGCCAGGCCAGCAGGAAGCCCAGCGTGTAGCCCTGCCCGCGCCCCAGCTTCAGCGCCGGGAAGGTGATGTCGCGCAGCGCCTCCGGATCGACGTAGGCGAAGAACGCCATCGTCATCACGCCGGCCGCGAAGAAACTCGGCCAGAGGATGGCGCCGGCGCGCCGGATCGTCCGGCGCGCCGGGGCGGAAGGTTGCCCGTCCGCCAGCCGGTTCATGGCACCGCTTCCTTGGCGGGTGCCGCGTCATGCTTGGACAAGGTCCAGACGTAGGCGCCCACCAGCCGCGCACGGGTTTCGCCGAGCACCGGCTCCCACGCCGGCATCACACCGTTGCGGCCGTCCGCGATGGTCTGGTGCAAGGCCGCCTTGCTGCCGCCGTAGAGCCAGCGGGCAGTGGTGAGGTCGCGCGCGCCCAGCATGGTGTTGCCCTTACCCTCCGGGCCGTGGCAGGCGACGCACAAGGTGTCGAACAGCGCCTTGCCGCGTTGCGCCGCCGCGTCTTCCGGCTGGCCCGGCCTGGACAGCGCCTGCACGTGGGCGACCACGTCGTCCACCGCGAGCGCGCCGCCTTGCGCGGTGAGCGTGGGACCCCACGCGGGCATCACCGCATTGCGGCCCTTGAGGATGGTCTCCAGGATGTTGTCCGGCGAGCCGCCCCAGTACCAGACCTCGTCGGTGAGGTTCGGGAAGCCCTTGGCGCCCATGCCGGTGGAGCCGTGGCAGGCCGCGCAGTGCTCGCCGAACAGCGTGCGCCCGATCGCCACCGCGCCCGGCTCCTTCGCCAGCGCGTCGATCGGCTTGCCGGCGTACGGCTTCAGCGCCTCGGCGAGGCGGGCGTCCTCGGCCGCCTTGTCCTGCGCCCACTCGGAACGCGAGCTCCAGTGGCCGTAGCCGGGCAGGCGCCCCACGCCGTACCACAGCAGGTAGCCGATGCTGAAGACGATGGTGATGTAGAACAGGTTGATCCACCAGCGCGGCAGCGGCTTGTTGTACTCCGTGATGTCGCCGTCCCACACGTGGCTGGTGTCTTCCGGCGCCGGATCGCCCGGGCGCCGCTTCACGTTCGCCAGCAGCAGCCACAGGCAGCCGGCGATGTTCAGCACCACCAGCACGACCACGTACCAGGTCCATCCCGAGGTCATCATGGGTTCTTCTCCCCTTCATCGTCTTCGAGCGGCATGCGTGCCGCCGCGTCGAGGGCCGGCTTGTGGCGCGGCAGCCAGAGCCAGATCCAGCCGGCGACGAACAGCACCAGCAAAACGGCGGTAATCAGTCCGGCCACCATCTCAGTCGCCTCCCGCGGGTGCGTTGTCGTCGGCCGGGGTGAGGTGGGTGCCCAGGTGCTGCAGGTAGGCCACCACCGCGTCCTGCTCGGTCTTGCCCTTGAGCTCCGCCGGCGCCGCGGCGATCTCCGCGTCGGTATACGGCACGCCGATGCGCTGCAGCGCCTTCATGTGGCGCGCGACCTGCTCGCCGTCGAGCGCGTTCTTCGCGAACCACGGGTAGGCCGGCATGTTCGACTCGGGCACCACGTCGCGCGGGTTGTTCAGGTGCGCGCGGTGCCAGTCGTCGGAATAGCCGCGCAGGCCGACGCGCGCCAGGTCCGGGCCGGTGCGCTTGCTGCCCCACTGGAACGGATGGTCGTAGACCGATTCGCCGGCCAGCGAGTAGTGACCGTAGCGCTCGGTCTCGAAGCGCAGCGTGCGCACCATCTGCGAGTGGCAGTTGTAGCAGCCCTCGCGCAGGTACACGTCGCGCCCGGCCAGCTGCAGCGCGGGGTACGGCTTGATCCCGGGCAGCGGCTTGATCGTCTCCGCCTGGAACATCAACGGGACGATCTCGGCCAGGCCGCCGAAGGACACGGCGACCGCGATCAGGATCGCCATCAGGCCGATGTTCTTCTCGATCTTGTCGTGCAGGTGTGTCGTCTGGGTCATGTCCGTCTCCTCAGGCCCGCGCATCGGCCGCATCCGGCGGCAGCACCGCCTGCGCGGCGATGCCGCCCCTGGCCAGCTGGTAGGTCTTGAACACGTTCCAGGCCATCACCAGCATGCCGCCGAGCACGATCAGCCCGCCGCCGACGCGGAACAGGTAGTACGGCTTGGTGGCGTTGAGCGCCTCGACGAACGTGTACACCAGGGTGCCGTTGTCGGGGTCGGTGGCGCGCCACATCAGGCCCTGCATCACGCCGGCGATCCACATCGCGGCGATGTACAGCACCACGCCGATGGTGTGCATCCAGAAGTGCGTGTCGATCAGCTTGACCGAGTACATCTGCGGCTGGCCGAGCAGCCGCGGCAGCATCGCGTAGATCGAGCCGATCGAGATCATCGCCACCCAGCCCAGCGCGCCGGAATGCACGTGGCCGATGGTCCAGTCGGTGTAGTGGCTGAG
Source organism: Rhodanobacter denitrificans (assembly GCA_017848855.1). GTDB lineage: Bacteria > Pseudomonadota > Gammaproteobacteria > Xanthomonadales > Rhodanobacteraceae > Rhodanobacter_A > Rhodanobacter_A denitrificans_B. Next base: position 38,490 of record JAFIHF010000055.1, read on the forward strand.
CGAGTTGACCGTCTTGATCGACATCATCGGCCCCTCGAACGTGCTCATCATGTAGAACGAGAGCGAGACGATGAGGAACTTCAGGATCGGGTCGGTGCGCAGCTTGTACCAGACGCCCGACAGGGTGAGGATGCCATTGATCGCGCCGCCCCACGAGGGCGCCAGCAGGATCAGCGAGAACACCATGCCCAGCGACTGCGCCCAGTCCGGCAGCGCGGTGTACTGCAGGTGGTGCGGGCCGGCCCACATGTACACCGCGATCAGCGCCCAGAAGTGCACGATCGACAGCCGGTACGAGTAGATCGGCCGGCCGGCCTGCTTGGGCACGAAGTAGTACATCATGCCGAGGAAGGCGGTGGTCAGGAAGAAACCGACCGCGTTGTGCCCGTACCACCACTGCACCATCGCGTCGACCGAGCCGGAGTAGATCGAGTACGAGGTGAACCAGCCGGTCGGGATCGACAGGTTGTTGACGATGTGCAGCAGCGCGATGGTGATGATGTACGCGCCGTAGAACCAGTTGGCCACGTAGATGTGCTTGACCGTGCGCTTGGCGATGGTGCCGAAGAACAGCACCGCGTAGGCCACCCAGACGATCGCGATGGCGATGTCGATCGGCCACTCCAGCTCCGCGTATTCCTTGGCCTGGGTGTAGCCCAGCGGCAGGGTGATCGCCGCCGCCACGATGATCAGCTGCCAGCCCCAGAACACGAACGCGGCCAGCTTGTCCGAGAGCAGCCGCACGTGGCAGGTGCGCTGCACCGTGTACAGGCTGGTGGCGAACAGCGCGCTGCCGCCGAACGCGAAGATCACCGCATTCGTGTGCAGCGGCCGCAGCCGGCCGTAGGTCAGCCACGGGATGTCGAAATTCAGCGCCGGCCAGTACAGCTGGGAGGCGATCAGCACCCCCACCAGCATGCCGACGATGCCCCATACCACGGCCATCACGGCGAACTGCCGCACGACCTTGTCGTTGTAGTTGTTCACCGGTCTCCTCCCAAGCACAAGGTGCTTGGGAGATGCTCGGCGATGCGGTCTCACACCTATTTGACGATGGTCAAATACTTGCGATTCGCAGGCAGGGCGGTTTGTCGCAACGACCTGTACGCAGTCATGCGCGCTCAACGCATCTTTTCATCGCGAATAAAAGATATACTTCCGCCCGAACCCCATTCCGGCCCGCCGCGATGCCCCCGATCAGCCTCGAATTCTTCCCGCCCAAGACCGACGAACAGCGCGCCCAGCTGGACCAGGCCGCGCAGACGCTGAAGGCGTGGAACCCCGAGTACGCCTCGGTGACGTTCGGCGCGGGCGGCTCCACGCTCAGCTACACCGGCGACACCGTGGCGCACCTGCACGCGGTGCACGGCCTCGCGGTGGCGCCGCACCTGTCCTGCATGGGCGGCACCCGCGCCGAGATCCGCGCCCTGCTCGACGGCTACAAGGCCGCCGGCTACCGTCGCCTCGTGGCGCTGCGCGGCGACCTGCCCTCGGGCATGGCCAGCGCGGGCGACTTCCGCTACGCGGCCGAGCTGGTGCGCTTCATCCGCGAGCACTCCGGCGACCACTTCCACATCGAGGTGGCGGCGTACCCGGAAGTGCACCCGCAGGCCGACGATGCGCATGCCGACCTGCGCCACTTCAAGGCCAAGGTGGACGCCGGCGCGAACGGCGCGATCACCCAGTACTTCTTCAACCCGGACGCGTACTTCCGCTTCGTGGACGACGCCCGCAAGCTGGGCGTGCAGGTGCCGATCGTGCCGGGCATCATGCCGATCGCGAACTACACCCAGTTGAAGCGCTTCTCCGACGCCTGCGGCGCGGAGATCCCACGCTGGATCGCCAAGCGCATGCAGGCGCACGGCGACGATGCCGCCTCCGTGCGCGCGCTGGGCGCCGAGGTGGTGGCGCAGCTGTGCCGCCGCCTGCTGGAAGGCGGCGCGCCGGCCCTGCACTTCTACACGCTGAACCGCGCCAAGGCCACCCGCGCCGTGCTCGAACAGCTGGGCTGAGCCGACCACGGCACGCACCGCACTCCACATGGCATGCGCTCCGATGGGGCGGTCCGGCGGCTTGAACGGGATATACGATTCATATATTGTTCGTATATCCCAAGACCGGACACCCCCATGGGCATCGTCAACATCGACGACGAGCTGCACGACCAGCTGCGGCGCGCCTGCACCGTAAGCGACCGCTCCATCAATGCGCAGGCCAATTTCTGGATCAAGGTCGGCATGCTTTGCGAGCTGAACCCGAGCCTCAGCTTCCAGGAAATCGTCGCCAAGGAACTGCGCACGGCCGGCGTGCAGCCGCGCCCGTTGCGGGCGCAGCGCGCGTGATCAAGAGCGCGGCCGAAATCGCCTTGCTGGCGGAAGCCGGCTCGCTGCTGGCCGCCGTGTTCCACGCGCTCGGCCAGCTGGGGCTGGAGGGCCGGAGCACGCTGGAGATCAACGACTTCGTCGAGCGCATGATCGTCCACGAGCTGCAGGCGCGGCCGGCCAGCAAGGGGCAGTACGGCTTCCCCTACGTGCTGAACGCCTCGATCGACGACGTGGTCTGCCACGGCGTGCCGTCGGAAGACGACGTGTTGCGCCGCGGCCAGATCGTCAACCTCGACATCACGCTGGAGAAGCACGGCTACATCGCCGATTCCAGCACCACCTTCCTGGTGGGCGAGGTGGCGTACCCCGCGCGGCGGCTGGTGTCGGCGGCGTACAACGCCCTGTGGAAAGGCATCGCGGCGGTGCGCCCCGGCGCGCGCCTGGGCGACATCGGCCATGCGATCGCGCATTACGCCCGCGCCCACGGCTACAGCGTGGTGAAGGAATACTGCGGCCACGGGATCGGCCGCGAGATGCACGAGGAGCCGCAGATCCTGCACTACGGCCGCCCCGGCACCGGGCTCGAGCTTGAGGAGGGGATGGTTTTCACCATCGAGCCGATGCTCAACCAGGGCAAGGCCGCGATCCGCTCGGCGCCGGACCAGTGGCCGGTGTACACCCGCGACGGCAAGCTGTCGGCCCAGTTCGAGCACACCGTGGCGGTTACGCGCACCGGCGTCCGTGTGCTGACCCTGCGCCCCGGCGAGACGCCGCAGTGTGCGCTGGGCTGACCCGCAGCGGCCGGCGGCATCCGTCGCCCCTCCGGGTTTGCGCAGCGATGTTCGCTGCACGATGTGCGTGAACGCCGCACGGCGCGCCGGTCGTTCCATCGATGCCCGCACGGTTGGCGCAGCGCATCCTCGCTATGCTGGCGCGATGCGCGTATTCGCCCTGCTCCTGCTGCTGCCGTTGTGCACCCTCGCCCTGCCCGCGCGGGCGCAGGACGCGATCCATCGCTGCGTGGACGCGCACGGCAACCCGCTGTTCACCGACCAGCCCTGCGCCTCCCAGCAGGCCACACCGGTGCAGGCGTCGCCGCCCGCCACGAACGCTGCCGCGCCCGGCCTGCCGGTGCCGCTGCAGCGCTGCGCCGGCACCGCGGCGGAGCTGCGCCAGCGCGTGATCGACGCCTTCGCCGCGCGCGATCCGAACCAACTGGCCGGGCTGATGCTGTGGCGCGGCTACGGCCACGTGGCGGCGGTCGGCGACCTGCGCGCGCTGAACCGGCTGGTGCGGCAGCCGCTGCTGGAAATCCATGTCGGCGGCGAGCCGGCCGACGACCCGGCCGCCGCCGGCAGCGATGCGCCGCCGGCCACCGCGTCCGCCGCGCCGCCCGCCGACGAACTGCAGCTGCGCACCGGCGGCGAGGAGGGCGAACGCAGCGCGCGTTTCGCGATCGCCCGCCAGGCCGGCTGCCTGTGGCTGCGCTTCGGCGGTTAGGGATGCTCTGATCTATTCCACGCGCCCGGCATGGCCTCCAGAAGGCTCGCAGGCTGTGTTGCGCGGCGCAGGACAGACTGGCCGTCTGTTCAAGCCGCGCGGCGCAGTCTGCGGGCCTTCTGGAGGTCACCCCGCCATTGGATTCAATACGTTGGGGCCGCGCTGTATGCGCGCAGCACTCCGCCCCAGCGTCTCGACAGACGGCCAGTCTGCCTTCGCCGCTGCGACGAAGCGCTGCGCGCATACAGGGCGGTGACGGGTGCGTGGAATAGATCAGAGCATCCCTGCCTTGCTGCGCTGCAAACCTTGAGGTCCGGAGCGCCGGTTTATCATGAGCGGTCCCCAACGGAGATTCGCCATGGCGCAGCAGTACCCCGAATGGATCTGGCAGAACGGCACGATCAAGCCGTGGGCCGAGGCCACCACCCACGTGATGTCGCACGCGTTGCACTACGGATCCTCGGTGTTCGAGGGCATCCGCAGCTACGCCACGCCGGATGGCGCGGCGATCTTCCGCCTCACCGACCACCTCACCCGCCTGTTCCATTCGGCGAAGATCTACGACATGGCGCTGCCGTACACGCGCGACGAGATCGCCGCCGCCTGCCGCGAAGTGGTGCGCAAGAACGGCCTCACCGCTTCCTACCTGCGCCCGGTCGCGTGGCGCGGCCTGGGCGGCTTCGGCCTCTCCGCCGAAACGCCGATCGACGTGGCCGTGGCCGCGTGGCCGATGGGCCCCTACCTCGGGCCGGAGGCGCTGGAAACCGGCATCACCGCCTGCGTGTCGAGCTGGCAGCGCTTCGCGCCGAACACCATCCCGGCCGGCGCCAAGGCCGGCGGCAACTACCTCTCCGGCCAGCTGATCGCGCGCGAGGCGCGCCGCATGGGCTTCGGCGAAGGCATCGCGCTGGCCTCCACTGGCCTGCTCAGCGAAGGCGCGGGCGAGAACATCTTCCTGGTGTTCGACGGCGCGCTGCACACCACGCCGGCCAGCGCCTCCATCCTCACCGGCATCACCCGCCACTCGCTGATCACGCTGGCGCGCGAGGACGGCATCGAGGTGATCGAGCGCGACCTGCCGCGCGAATACCTCTACCTCGCCGACGAGCTGTTCATGTGCGGCACCGCCGCCGAAGTCACCCCGATCCGCGCGGTCGACGGCAAGCAGATCGGCGCCGGCAAGGCCGGCCGCGTCACCCGCCGCATGCAGGAACTGTTCTTCGGCCTGTTCAACGGCAAGACCAACGACCAGTGGGGTTGGCTGGAGCCGGTGTGAGGCGTGCTTGATGTCCCCTCTCCCCCAGCGGCTTGCCGCTGGGGGAGAGGGCTAGGGTGAGGGGGCGCTTTTGGCATCACTGCAAAAGCCCCCCCTCACCCCAACCCTCTCCCCCCGAGCCAGCTCGGGGGAGAGGGAGTGCGGAGCCGCTATCATTCGCGGATGAACGCACCGAACACCGTCCTCCCCGTCATCCGCCTGAAATCCGACCGCACGCCCGGCCACCCCTGGGTGTGGTCGGCGCAGGTGCACAAGCCCGAGGCGCGCATCCCGCCGGGCAGCGTGGTGGACGTGCTGGACGCGAAGGACCGCTTCGTCGGCCGCGGTTTCTGGAACGGCCACGCGCGCATCGCGCTGCGCCTGCTCGGCGCCGATGCCGCCGAGGCCATCGACGCAAACTGGATCGCCGCGCGCATCCGCCGCGCGGTGCAGCTGCGCCGCGAGCTGCTGCAGCTCGACCGCGATACCGACGCCTGGCGCGTGGTGCACAGCGAGGGCGACGGGCTTTCCGGCCTGATCGTGGATCGCTACGCCGACATCCTCGTCGTCGAATACTTCGCCGCCGGCATGTGGAAATTCCGCGAGGCGATCCACGCCGCGCTCGCCGCCGAATTCCCCGGCGCGCGGCTGTACTGGTTCGCCGAATCGCACGTGCAGAAGCAGGAATCCTTCGACTGCCGCGCCGCCGAGGTGCCGGCCGCGGTGGAAGTGCACGAGCACGGCCTGCGCTTCCATGCCGCGCCCGGCTGCGGCCACAAGACCGGCTTCTTCGCCGACCAGCGCGACAACCGCCGCCGCTTCGCGGAGCTCGCACGCGGTCGCCGCGTACTCGACCTGTGCTGCAACGCCGGCGGCTTCGCGGTGCACGCGATGGCCGGCGGCGCGCGCGAAGCGACGGGCGTGGACATGGACGCCGGCATCCTCGACATCGCCCGCGCCAACGCCGCCGCGAACGGCGTGGCGGTGGATTTCCAGCAGGCCGACATCTTCGACTGGCTGCGCGCCGCGGTGGCGCGCGGCGAGCAGTACGACGCGGTGATCCTCGACCCCGCCAAGCTCACCCGCGACCGCAGCAAGGTGTTCGACGCGCTGAAGAAATACTTCGCGATGAACCGCCTCGCGCTCGACGCGATCCCGCCCGGCGGCCTGCTGCTCACCTGCTCCTGCACCGGCCTCGTCAGCGAAGCGGATTTCCTGGAGATGCTGCGCCGCGTGGCGCTGAACGCCGGCCGCGAGATCCAGATCCTCGAAGTGCGCGGCGCCGGCGCGGATCACCCGGTGCGCGCCGACGTGCCGGAAAGCCGTTACCTCAAGGCAGTGTTCTGCCGGGTGGAGTGATGTCGCGGGAACACCGTAGGAGCGCACCCTGTGCGCGAATGCTTTTGCTCCGATCAGCGCCAGAGCATTCGCGCACAGGGTGCACTCCTACCATGGAAATTCAGGCCTGGCGCGGCAGCCGCCCCTTCAACGACGCCGCATCGAACGGCCCCTCCTCCGCGATCAACGCGCGCGCCGCGTCCACCTGGCCCCACACGTTCCACAGCAACACGCCGCGCACGCGGCCGTGTTCGAGGTAGTACACCACGCCTTCGCGGTTGGGTTCGCGCCAGTCCTCCACCACTTCCAGCCGGGTGTCGAGCAGGCCCACCGCCTCGTAGCCAAGGTCGAACAGGTCGGAGTAGAAGAACGGCAGGTGTTCGTAGCGTTCCACCGCGCCGGCCATCGCGCGGCCCGCGTGGCGGCCCATGCTCACCGCGGCGTCCTCGTGCTCCACGCGCAGGCGCCGGCCCAGTGTGGCGCAGTAGAAGTTGGCGACGTCGCCGGCCGCCCAGATGTCCGGGTCGCCAGTGCGCAGGTGTTCGTCGACCACGATGCCGTTGTCCACTTCCAGCCCCGCCTGCTCGGCCAGCGCGGTGTCGGGCAGCACGCCCAGGCCCGCCGCCGCCGCGCTCAGGCGCAGCAGGCTGCCGTCGGTGAGGCTCAGCTCCACGCCGCCGTCGGTGGGCTGGCTGCGCTGCACGCGCGTGCCGGGGCGCAGGTCGATGCCGTGCTCGCGGTAGTAGTCGGTGAGGTAGCGCGACAGGCCATCGGGGTAGCGGCCCTGGCCCAGCCGCTCCTCGGGAAAGATCAGGCTCACCCTGCAGCCCGCGCCACGGAGCGACGCGGCCAGCTCGGCGCCGATGAAGCCGCCGCCGACCACCGCCACGAAGGCGCCGGGCTCGGCGGCGCGATGCAGCAGCAGGAAATCCTCCAGCGTGCGGAAGTGGATGAGGCGGTCGCCGCCCTCCACCGGCAGCCGCCGCGGCGTGGCGCCGGTGGCCAGCAGCAGGCGGCGGTAGCGGTAGCTGTCGCCACGATCGTCCTGCGCCACGTGCGCGCTGCGGTCCAGCGCCACGATGCGCCGCGACGGATGGAACTTCGCGCCGCTGGCCTTGGTGTGCAGGTCGATGTCGGCCGGCGTCAGCTCGCCCTTCCACAGCGCCTTGGACAGCGGCGGTCGCTGGTAGGGCGCATGCACCTCGGCGCCCACCACGGCCACGTCGGCGTTCGCGTCGAGCTCGCGGATGGCCTTGGCCGCGGCGTCGGCGGTCATGCCGCCGCCGACGATCAGGTAGTCGTGTACATGCTCCATCGCGCACTCCCAGCCGAACGAATGCCCGCATGATGCGTCAACGCGGCGAAAGCGGCGTGAACCGGCTGTCGAAAGCCCGCGCGTCGCAGGCCCGCGTGTCGCAAGCCTTGCGACAGCTGGACGTACACTTGCAGGCGGATCACCACGAAGCCACGCCATGCCCGCCAGCGACATCCTGCTCATCGTCCTCCTTGCCCTCGTGCTGCTCCTGCAGCTCGCGCTGCTGCTGCGCGGCCGCGGCGATGCCGGCCTGTCGGCGAAGCTCGATGCGCTGCGGGACGACAACGAACGCCTGCAGCGCGCGCTGCGCGAGGAGCAGCGCAGCGGCCGCGAGGAACTGCAGCAGGGCTTCGAGCGCTTCCGCGGCCACGTCAACGAGCAGCTCGGCGGCATGTCGCGCCAGCAGGCCGAGCGCATCGACGGCTTCGGCCAGCGCCTGGAAGCGCTCACCGTGCGCACCGACGATGGCCTGAAGATGCTGGGCCAGCGCCTCGTCGACGACGCACACAAGAGCCGCGAGGAATTGGTAACGACGCTGAGCCGCTTTGGCGATCAGCAGCAGTTGCGCCTGACCACACTGACCGAACGCACTGACGACGGCCTGAAGGCATTGACCCAGCGCCTCGCCGACGACGCACACAAGAGCCGCGAGGAACTGACGCTGGCGCTGAACCGCTTCGGCGAACAGCAGCAGCAGCGACTCACCGCGCTGGGCGCCCAGCACGAGCAGCGCATGGGCGAGGTGCGCGACACGCTGGAGGGCCAGCTCAAGACGCTGCGCGAGGACAACGCCGCGCAGCTGGAGAAGATGCGCGCCACCGTGGACGAGAAGCTGCAAAGCACGCTGGAGGCACGGCTGGGCCAGTCGTTCCAGCTGGTCTCCGAGCGGCTGGAGCAGGTGCAGCGCGGCTTGGGCGAGATGCAGAGCCTCGCCACCGGCGTGGGCGACTTGAAGCGCGTGCTGGGCAACGTGAAGACGCGCGGCATCCTCGGCGAGGTGCAGCTCGGCGCGCTGCTCGACCAGCTGCTGACGCCCGAGCAGTACCAGTCCAACCACGCCACCGTGCCGGGCAGCAACGAACGCGTGGAGTTCGCGCTGCGCATGCCCGGCGCCGATGCCGAGCATCCGGTGTGGCTGCCGATCGACGCGAAGTTTCCGCGCGAGGACTACGAGCGCCTGCTCGACGCGCAGGAACGCGCCGACGCCGAAGCCGCCGGGATCGCCGCCGCCGCGCTGGAGCGCCGCATGCGCGAGGAGGCGAAGAGCATCCGCGCGAAGTACGTGGCGCCGCCGCACACCACCGACTTCGCGATCCTGTTCCTGCCCACCGAAGGCCTGTACGCCGAGGTGCTGCGCCGCCCCGGCCTGTTCGAGGCGCTGCAGCGCGAGCACCGCGTGACCGTGGCCGGCCCCACCACGCTCACCGCGATCCTCAACGCGCTGCAGATGGGCTTCCGCACGCTCGCGATCGAGAAGCGCAGCAGCGAGGTGTGGCAGCTGCTGGGCGCGGTGAAGAGCGAGTTCGGCAAGTTCGGCGACGTGCTGGACAAGGTGAAGAAGAAGCTCGACGAAGCCGGCAAGCACATCGAGGCCACCGGCGTGCGCACCCGCGCGATCACCCGCCGGCTGCGCGACGTGGAATCGCTGCCGGAACAGGAAGCCGCCGGCCTGCTCGACCGCACCGCGGCCGACGACGCCGAAGCGGACGACGAGGCATGAGCATCCGCGCCGCCCCGAATCGCGCCACCGTTACACTAGGCCGGTTCGACTCTCCCCAGGATGCCCCATGAGCGCCCCCCCCCCCGACGACGTCACCCGCGAACAGGCCGAGGAGGCCGTGCGCACCCTGCTGCGCTGGGCCGGCGAGGATCCCGCGCGCGAAGGCCTGCTCGACACGCCGCGGCGCGTGGTGAAGGCCTACCGCGACTGGTTCTCCGGCTACGCCGAGGATCCGGCCGACTACCTCAAGCGCACCTTCCGCGAGGTCGAGGGCTACGACGAGATGGTGGTGCTGCGCGACATCGAGTTCGAGAGCCACTGCGAGCACCACATGGCGCCGATCATCGGCCGCGCCCACGTCGGCTACCTGCCGACCAACCGCGTGGTCGGCATCAGCAAGCTGGCGCGCGTGGTGGACGGCTACGCGCGCCGCTTCCAGGTGCAGGAGAAGCTCACCGCGCAGATCGCGCACTGCATCCAGGAAAGCCTGCAGCCGCTCGGCGTGGCGGTGGTGGTGGACGCCAGCCACGAGTGCATGACCACCCGCGGCGTGCACAAGCGCGGCGTGTCGATGGTGACCAGCCAGATGCTGGGCGCGTTCCGCGACGACGCGCGCACCCGCGCCGAATTCCTGGACTTCATCGGCCTGCACGGCAGCCTGCGCCGGTGATCCGCGCCGCCGCGGCCGCCGTCGCGTTGCTGCTGCCGCTCGCCGCGGCGGCGCAGGACACGCGCAACGCCTACCTGCGCCAGTTCGACACCGACGGCAATGGCTGCGTGAGCGAGGCCGAGTACGTGGCGTACATGAGCCGCGGCTTCGAGCGCATGGATACCAACCACGACGGTGTGCTGGAAGCCGCCGAATTGCCCGGCGGCCACGGCCGGCCGGTGACGCTGCAGGACTGGCAGGCCGACCTGCGCCGCCAGTTCCATCGGCTGGACCGCCGCCACCGCGGCTGCCTCGATGCGCAGGAACTCACGGCGCCGCCGGGCTGAAGCTTGCGATCACTGTCGACGTTTCGCCGCGGGCCAGCCGCGTCGCGGCGCGATGCGCTATCGTTTCGTGTCTGCCACCGCCGCACACGTCATGAACCCGCCTGCCGTCCACGCATCGCGCCACAAGGCCGCGCTCGCCTTCATCTTCGTCACCGTCGCGCTGGACATGCTGGCGTTCGGCATCATCATCCCGGTGATGCCACAGCTGGTGGTCGAGCTGACCGGCGGCAGCCTCGCGCAGGGCGCGGTGTGGGTGGGCATCATCAGCACGCTGTTCATGGCGATGCAGTTCGTGTTCTCGCCGGTGCAGGGCGCGCTGTCGGACCGCTACGGACGGCGCGCGGTGATCCTGATCTCCAGCCTCGGCCTCGGCGTGGACTTCATCGCGATGGCGCTGGCGCCGGCGCTGTGGCTGCTGCTGGTGGGGCGCGCGGTGTCGGGCATCTGCGCCGCGAGCTTCTCCACCGCGAACGCCTACATCGCCGACGTGGTGCCGAAGGAAAAACGTGCCGCCGCGTTCGGCGTGCTGGGCGCGGCCTTCAGCGTGGGCTTCGTGCTGGGCCCGGCGCTGGGCGGCGTGCTCGGCCACTGGCACCTGCGCCTGCCGTTCTGGGTCGCGGCCGGGCTGGCGCTGCTCAACTTCGGCTACGGCTGGTTCGTGCTGCCCGAATCGCTGCCGCCCGAGCGCCGCGCGCCGCGCTTCGACTGGCGCCACGCCAACCCGTTCGGCGCGGTGCTGCTGTTGCGCCGCTATCCGCAGGTGCTCGGCCTCGCAGTGGTGTTCTTCCTGATCAACCTCGCTCAGTTCTCGCTCAACTCCACCTACGTGCTGTACACCGACTTCCGCTTCGGCTGGGGGCCGCAGGCGGTGGGCTACACGCTGGCGCTGGTGGGCCTGTGCAGCGGCATCGTGCAGGGCGGCCTGGTGCGCCGGCTGATGCCGAAGCTGGGCGAGCGGTGGATGATCCTCGCCGGCCTCGCGCTGTGCGTGGCGGGCTATCTGCTGTTCGGCCTGGCGCCGAGCGTGGGCCTGTTCCTGCTGGCGATCCCGGTGTTCTGCCTCGGCGGCCTAGCCGGCCCGCCGGCGCAATCGATGATGACCCACCTGGTCGATCCGCACGAACAGGGACGGCTGCAGGGCGCGCTCTCCAGCCTGCGCGGGCTCGCCGGCATCTTCGGCCCGGCGATGTTCGCGAACCTGTTCGCGCTGTTCATCAGCCAACACGCGCCGGTGCCGCACCTGCCGGGTGCGGCCTTCGTGCTGGCCGCGCTGCTGCTCGCCGTCGCCGCCCTGGTGGCCATGCGCGCCACCCGCCACGCCGCCACGCCAGCCGCACTTGTGGATGCCCCCATGGCGCAGCCGGCGATCGGCGACGGGACCGCGCCCGAACTCCCCTCCCCCGACTCCGTGGAGCAAATCCCATGACGCTTTCCATGTACCAGGCCAGCATCCCAGTCTTCGTGCGCGCGCTAGGCAACCTGCGCCACGTGCTGCAGCGGGGCGAGGCGCACGCCAAGGCGAAGAACGTCAGCGACGCCGTGCTGCTGCAGACCCGCCTGATCCCCGACATGCTGCCGCTGGTGAAGCAGGTGCAGATCGCCTGCGACATGGCCGCGCGCGGCGCCGCCCGCCTCGCCGGCGTCGAGCCGAAGTCGTTCGAGGACAACGAGACCACGCTGGCCGAGGTGTACGCGCGGATCGACGCCGCGATCGCCTACGTGCAGGGCTTCCAGCCCGCGCAGATCGACGGCAGCGAAACGCGCGGCGTGGCCTTCCCCAGCCGCAACAGCCCCAGCGGCGAGCAGCGCTTCGAAGGCCAGGCCTACCTGCTCACCTACGTGCTGCCGAACCTGTTCTTCCACTGCACCACCGCCTACGCGATCCTGCGCGAGGCGGGCGCCGAGCTGGGCAAGACGGATTTCCTCGGGAAGTTCTGAGGGCGGCGAGGGCTCGCCGCTTGAGCCTCTCGATGCCGTGCGCTCACCCGGTGCTGTTGCGGCTTGGGGGTTGGTTGCCTACCGCAAGTAACAAGGCGGTTTCGGTCGCCTGCCGCGAGGAACAAAGCGGTTTCGGTCGCCTGCCGGCGCCCGAGTCACTTCTCTTTGCTGGCCCAAAGAGAAGTAACCAAGAGAAATGGCCCGATTCGATCCGCCGACCCTACAAGCCCGCTGTGTCGAGGGGATTGGACCAATGCTCGCCGACACGTCGCCCTACAGCGGCCACCCCGCGACGTATCTGGAAACCGAGGGACAAAGCTTCGCAGCGCTTCGCCTCCCCTCGCGCTGCATCTCCCTCCCCTGCGTGCAGGGGAGGGTTGGGGTGGGGTGCTGTTGCTTCTGCGCGCTGAGAGCGCGCTGCTTTTCCCGGGGCCCCTCGGCGACGGTGAGGCGGGGACGAGGAGGCCGCGCAGCGGGCGTTGCCAGGGAGGGCAACGCCTTTTCGCGCGGGCAGGAGCCCGCTCGAAAAGCCCGGCCCCGACTCACGCACTTTCCGTCCATGGATGGACGGAAAGCG
>JAFIHF010000056.1 GCA_017848855.1 Rhodanobacter denitrificans
GATCTTCTCCCCTCTCCCTCCGGGAGAGGGGCCGGGGGTGAGGGTTCGGACTTGCCGCAGCATTTCGCTTTGCCCGAACCCTCACCCGCCTGCCGGCACCCTCTCCCGGAGGGAGAGGGGTTCACCAATCAGCGCCTGCGCGAATTCATGTCGCTCGGCTTCGTTGTTCAAGGCGAGAGCCTGCGGCGCTTGGAGTCTGCGGACTGGAACATCGGATATTCCGGACAGCAGTGCGCTTTCGCGGGCATGACGCCATCGTCAATCTCGGGGCATGGCGTGTCAGTAGTGGATCACCGAGCGGATCGACTCGCCCGCGTGCATCAGCTCGAAGGCCTCGTTGATCCGCTCCAGCCCCATGGTGTGGGTGACGAACGGGGCCAGTTGGATCTCGCCGTGCATCGCCTGCTCGACCATGCCGGGCAGTTGGCTGCGGCCCTTCACGCCGCCGAACGCGGTGCCCATCCACTTGCGGCCGGTGACCAGTTGGAACGGCCGGGTGGAGATCTCCTGGCCCGCGCCGGCCACGCCGATGATGACGGATTGGCCCCAGCCGCGGTGCGCGCATTCCAGCGCCGCGCGCATCACCTGGACGTTGCCGATGCATTCGAAGCTGTGGTCCACGCCCCAGCCGGTCATGCCCACGATCACCTGCTGGATCGGTTCGGCATGGTCCTTCGGGTTGACGCAATCGGTGGCGCCCATCGCGCGCGCCAGCTCGAACTTGGCCGGGTTGGTGTCGACCGCGATGATGCGGCCCGCCTTCGCCTGCCTCGCGCCCTGCACCACCGCCAGGCCGATGCCGCCGAGGCCGAACACCGCCACGCTGTCGCCGGGCTGCACCTTCGCGGTGTTGTGCACGGCGCCGATGCCGGTGGTGACGCCGCAGCCCAGCAGGCAGACCTGCTCGTGGTTCGCCTGCGGGTTGATCTTCGCCAGCGACACCTCGGCGACCACGGTGTATTCGCTGAACGTGCTGCAGCCCATGTAGTGGTGGATCGGCTGGCCGTTGTAGCTGAAGCGGCTGGTGCCGTCCGGCATCACGCCCTTGCCCTGGGTGGCGCGCACCGCCGTGCACAGGTTGGTCTTGCCGCTCTTGCAGAACAGGCACTCGCCGCATTCGGCGGTGTACAGCGGGATCACGTGGTCGCCCGGCTGCACGCTGGTCACGCCCTCGCCCACCTCCACCACCACGCCCGCGCCCTCGTGGCCGAGCACGCAGGGGAACAGGCCCTCCGGATCGTCGCCGGACAGCGTGAACGCATCGGTGTGGCAAACGCCGGTGTGGCTGATCTTCACCAGCACCTCGCCCTGCTTCGGCGGCGCCACGTCGATCTCGACGATCTGCAGCGGCTGGCCGGGAGCGAAGGCGACGGCGGCACGGGATTTCATGGCGGGACTCCTGCTTTGGATCGTGGACCGGGGCGCGGCTCAGGCCTGCGGCACGGCCACCTGCCGCATGCGCCGCTCGACGCCGAACGCGTAGTAGGCCACGGTGAGCAGCGCGATCCACAGCACGCCCACGTACAGCGCCACGCGGGTGTCGGGGCTCCAGCCCAGCATCACCCACACGAAGGCGAGGAAGGCCAGGCACAGCACGCTCGACAGCGGCCACGCGCGCAGGCGGAACGCCAACGGCTCGGCCTGCCGGCGGCGGAAACGCCAGTGCGCCACCAGCACCATGCCCCAGGTCCACACCGTGTTGAACGCGAGGATCGACATCATCATGCCGAAGATGCGCCCCGGCACCAGGTAGTTCATCAGCACGCCGAACAGCAGGAACGCCATCGTCACCAGCACGCCGCGCACCGGCACGCCGTGCGCGCTGGTGCGGCCCATCGCCGCCGGCGCCTGGCCCTTGATCGCCAGGCTGTGCAGCATGCGGCTGCCGCTGAAGGTGGTGGAGTTGAAGCTGGACAGCGCCGCGGTGATCACCACGAAGTTGATCAGCCCCGCCGCGCTGGGAATGCCCAGCCGTGCGAAGGTGGTGACGAACGGGCTGCTGTTCGCGTCCAGCTCGTTCCACGGGTAGATCGCCATGATCACGAACAGCGAGCCGATGTAGAAGATCAGGATGCGCCAGATCACCGAGTTCACCGCGCGCGGGATGGTGCGTTCCGGCTGCGCGGCTTCCGCCGCCGCCATGCCGATCGTCTCGATGCCGCCGAAGGAGAACACCAGCACCGGCAGCGCCAGCACCGTGCCGGTGATGCCGTGCGGGAACCAGCCACCGTGCGTCCACAGGTTGGACAGGCCCACCGGCGTGCCGCCGTTGCCCCAGCCCAGCCAGATCATCGCGCAGCCGCCGGCGATCATCGCCACCACGGTGAGCACCTTGATCAGCGAGAACCAGAACTCCAGCTCGCCGTACACCTTCACCGCCAGCAGGTTCAGGCCGCCGATCATCGCCACGCTGGCGAACGCCCAGATCCACTGCGGCGTGTCGGGAAACCACGCCTTCATGTAGATGCCCACCGCCGTGCTCTCGGCGATACCCACGCCCATCATCAGGATCCAGTAGTTCCAGCCGGTGAGGTAGCCGGCGAACGGACCGAGGTACTTGTGCGCGTAGGTGCTGAAGGAGCCGGCGACCGGCTCGTGCGCGGCCATCTCGCCCAGCGCGCGCATGATGATGAAGATCATCGCGCCGCCGAACAGGTAGGCGAACAGCACCGACGGCCCGGCCAGCTTGATCGTGCTGGCCGAGCCCAGGAACAGGCCCGCGCCGATGCACATGCCCAGCGCCATGAAGGTGATGTGGCGCGGCGTGAGGCGGCGCTGCAGGTCGTGGCTCATGGGTTTCCTAGATGATCAGCGCAACAGCCGGCGCTGCGGTTTCAGCGGCAGGCGGCCGCGCCAGTACTGGATCATGACATAGCCGCCGACCATGCCGCCCAGGTGCGCGAAGTGCGCCACGCCGGCCTGGGTGCCGGTGACGCCCAGCACCAGTTCCACCGCCGCGTAGCCGATCACGAACAGCCACGCCGGCATCGGGATCGGCAGGAAGATCAGGAACATCTTCTCCTGCGGATACAGCATGCCGAACGCCAGCAGCAGGCCGAACAGCGCGCCCGAGGCGCCGAGGGTGGGATAGAAGCCGTGGGTGAAGTACTTCACCACCAACAGCTGCGCCAGCGCCGCCACGATCGCGCAGACGAAGTAGTAGATCGTGTAGTTGCGCGCGCCGAAGGTGCGCTCGATCACCCCGCCGAACATCCACAGGCCGAACATGTTGAACAGGATGTGCTCGTAGCCGCCGTGCATGAAGGCATACGTCACCAGCTGCCACGGCTCGAACCCGGCCACGTTGGAGTACGGCGAAGGCCCCAGCGGCCACAACGCGAAGTTGGCGACGAGGGCCAGCGAACCCGCATCCGGCAACAGCTGCTGCAATGCGAACACCACCACGTTGGCGATCAGCAGGTAACGGGTGACCGGCGGGAGATTCGGCATGTTCAATCCGTCGAAGCCCCGGCGACAGGGGCAAAGACGCTAGCGTAACGGCTGCATACCCCGCGGTCATGTACGGAAAGGCACACGACTGCGATCAGGGAGTGATCGCAATGACTGAGGAGTGCGGCCATGGATGGCCGCTCGTTTGACGCTCGCGATCAAGGACGATCGCAATAATCGTGAAGAGTGCGGCCATGGATGGCCGCCCGTTTGATTCTCGCGATCAGGGATGATCGCATCGATAAAGAATCAGCCCTTGCCAGCGGCCGCCAGCATGCCCTCGGGACGCTTGGCGCCCACGAAATGCTTGGCCCAGTAGGCCTCGTCGAGGCTGGAGATCTGCACCGCCTTGCCGTAGGTGGGCGCGTGGATGAAGCGGCCGTTGGAGATGTAGATGCCCACGTGGGAGATGCGGTGATGGCGGCCGCCGGTGTGGAAGAACACCAGGTCGCCCGGCTTCATGTCGGCGCGCTTCACCTTGAGCCCGGCGAGGAACTGCGAGGCGGAGTTGGTCGGCAGCTGCACGCCGATCGCATGGGCGAACACGTAGCGCACGAAGCCGCTGCAATCGAAGCCGGTGCTCGGGCTGTGGCCGCCGCGCACGTAGCGCACGTCGCGCAGGTTCATCGCCAGCCCGATCAGCGCCTTGCGCAGGTCGGTGATGGTCTCGGCCGGGCCGTCGGCCTGGTCGTTGCCGGCTTGGTCGTCGGCCTGGCTGGCGGCGGGCTTGGCGTCGTCGGCCTTGGCCGGGGCGGATTCCACCGGCGCCAGCAGGCTGCGGCCGGCGCCGAAGGCCGGCGTCGCGCCGGCGAAGCTCGGCGCACTGGGCGCGGCGAGCATCGGCGAGGGGTTGAGGATGGGCAGCTGGTTCAGCGACAGCGGGGAAGCGGAGGCGGCACCGGCGATGAGCGGAAGCTGGGCGACGCCACGGGTTTCGGCATGCGCGGGGATGGCGAACAGCAGCATCGAAACGAGTGCGGCAACACCGGTCAATCGCTGGATTGGCATGAGGCAGAAACCCCTACGACGGTTCTCGGAGGTGCCGCCTGGCGTGCAGACGACGTGACGAAGGGTTGACCATACCAAGACGAATCGGGGTGGTTGTTGGATCGAAGTTAATTGAACCCCGTCGTTCGCAAACGCCGTTACACCGATCACACTCCGGAAAACATCAGATTTTTCCGAAACTTGTGCCAGCGAGCCGGCATCCGCCGGCTTACTGCCCGGTTTCGGGCCAGTAAAAGCTGTCCGAAGTGGGGCGGCGCCCGAAGATCGCGGTGCCGATGCGCACCTCGGTGGCGCCCTCGGCGATCGCGATGGGGAAGTCGCCGCTCATGCCCATCGAGAGGCGCGGGATGTCGTGGCCGCGGGCGATGGCGGCGTCGCGCAGCTCGCGCAGCTGGCGGAAGCAGGCGCGGATCTCCTCCGGCACCTGGGTGTGGATGGCCAGCGTCATCAGGCCGCGCACACGCATCGTGTCGTAGCGGGCGAGGCGATCGAGGAAGGCCGGCAGCTCGGCCGGCGGCAGGCCGTACTTCGACTCCTCGGTGGAGGTCTTCACCTGCACCAGCACGTCGATCGTGCGCCCCTCGATCCGCAGCCGGTGATCCAGCGCCTCGGCCAGCTCCGGCCGATCCAGCGACTGCACCTCGCTGGCCAGCCGCGCCACGTCCTTGGCCTTGTTGGTCTGCAGGTGTCCGATCATCACCCACTGGATGCCGGCATCGGGCAGCGCCCGCGCCTTGTCGCGGATCTCCTGCACCTTGTTCTCGCCGAAGCGGGTGAGGCCCAGCGCCATCGCCGCGCGCACCACCTCGGGACCGAAGGTCTTGCTGACCGGCAGGATGGCAACCTCGGATGGATCGCGCCCGGCGGCACGACAGGCCTCGTCCACCCGATGGCGGATGTCGGCCCAGTTGGCGGCGAGATGGGAGTGGTCCATGGCGATAAACCCTCTACATATCCGACTCCCCTCTCCCACGCGTGGGAGAGGGGTTGGGGGAGAGGGCCGTCGTGCACAGAAGCCAAAGCGCCCTCTCCCCTGCCCCTCTCCCGCAAGCGGGAGAGGGGAGAAACGTCAACCCTGCGCGTAATGCTTCGCCACCACCTCGGCCACCACCGCGGTGACGTTCTTGCCGGTGGGGATGTGCAGGAACTCGTTCGGGCCGTGCGCGTTGGAGTGCGGGCCGAGCACGCCGGTGATGAGGAACTGCGCCCGGGGGAATTTCTCGCCCAGCATGCCCATGAACGGGATCGAGCCGCCCTCGCCCATGTAGGTGGCCGGCGCGCCGAAGTGGTGCTGCGAGGCCTCGGTCACCGCCTGCTCCAGCCACGGCGACAGCGCGGGCGCGTTCCAGCCGCTGCCGTCCTTCTCCAGGTCGAAGGTGACGGTGGCGCCGTAGGGCGGGTCCTTTTCCAGCAGTTGCTTCAAGAACTGGCCGGCCTTTTTCGCGTCCAGCGTGGGCGGCACGCGCAGGCTGAGCTTCACCGCGGTGAACGGGCGCAGCACGTTGCCGGCGCTGTCCAAGGGCGGGATGCCGCCGATGCCGGTCACCGCGAGTTGCGGGCGCCAGGTGCGGTTGAGCACCAGCTCCGGCAGCTCCTTGGTCACCGGCTGCATGCCCTCGGCCCAGGGGAACTTGCTGTAGATGTCGGTGCCCAGCACCTCGGCCGCGTGCCTGGCCTGCTCCACGCGCTGGGCGGGGATCTCGACGTAGAGCTCCTTCGGCTTGATCGTGCCGGTTTCCGGATCCTCCAGCCGCGACAGGATCTCGCGCAGGATGCGGAAGCTCGACGGCACCACGCCGGAGGCGTCGCCCGAATGCACGCCCTCGTCCAGCACCTTCACGGTGAGGTTGCCGCCGGTCATGCCGCGCAGCGAGGTGGTGAGCCACAGCTGCTCGTAGTTGCCGCAGCCCGAATCCAGGCACACCACCAGCGAGGGGTTGCCGATGCGCGCGGCGAGGTGGTCGACGTGGAACGGCAGGTCGTAGCTGCCCGATTCCTCGCAGGCCTCGATCAGGATCACGCAGCGCGCGTGCGGCACGCCCTGCTCGTGCAAAGCCAAGAGCGCCGCCAGCGAGCCGAAGATCGCGTAGCCGTCGTCGGCGCCGCCGCGGCCGTAGAGCTTGTCGCCCTTCAGCACCGGCGTCCACGGGCCCAGGCCCTCGGCCCAGCCGGTCATCTCCGGCTGCTTGTCGAGGTGGCCGTACAGCACCACGGTGTCGTCGCCCTGCCCCGGCACCTCGATATAGATCAGCGGCGTGCGGCCCTCCAGCTCCACCACCTCCAGCGTGGCGCCCGGCAGCGCGGCCAGCTTGGCCTTCGCCCAGTCGCTCATCAGCTTCACCGCGGCGTCCATGTGGCCGTGCGCCTTCCACTCCTTGTCGAACATCGGCGACTTGTTGGGGATGCGGATGTACTCCACCAGCTTCGGCACGATCTCGTCGTCCCACAGCTGGCCGACGAAACGGGAAAGGCGGGCGGTATCCATGGGTGGCTCCAAAGCGACGGAAAAGGGCCATTCTAGCAAGCCGGCGTCAGCCGCCGGCCGCAGGCCGCGCGGCAGGCACTACACTGGCGCCCCGTTTTTGCCGGCTTCGCCATGATCCTGCCGCGCTACCGCATCGCACCCTCGCGCATCCCCGGTGCCGGCAAGGGCCTGTTCCTGGCCGAGGCCGTGCGCGCCGGCAGCATCGTCACCGCGCCCGACCAGATCGACCGCACCTACCGCCACGCCGAGTTCGACGCGCCGGAACTGGCGCAGCTGAAGTACGCCAGCGCGCGCTGGTTCGAGGACCGCTACACGGTCTCACCGGACTGGCCCGACGAGTGCTACATCAACCACAGTTTCCAGCCCAACGGCCTGTGGCACCTGGGCTTCGTGTTCGCGCTGGCCGACCTGCCCGCCGACACCGAGATCACGGTGGACTACCGCCACCTGCTGCCGCCCGGCGAGGCCGAGGATTTTGCGGATGCGGCCACCGGTGAGACAATCATCGGCTTGCCATGGCACGAGAGCCTCGCTTCGAGCACCCGTGCGCTCGCCGCGCTGCTGGGAGCCTGCCCATGATCCCCAACACCTCGCGCTTGGGGATCATGGGCAGGCTCCATGGCACGGCACCTGCTTGCTGATTCGACATGATCGACATCCCTGTAATCGAGACGGCGCGCCTGCGCCTGACCGCGCTCACCGAGCGCCATTTCGACGACTACGCCGCCATGCTGGCCGACCCGGACAGCACCCGTTTCATCGGTGACGGCCAGCCGCTGGACCGCACCAACGCCTGGCGCTCGCTGGCGATGCTGCTCGGCCACTGGCAGCTGCGCGGCTACGGCATGTGGGCGCTGGAACTGAAGCACAGCGGCGAATTCGTGGGCCGCGCCGGCCTGTTCTGCCCCGAAGGCTGGCCCGACCTGGAACTGGGCTGGATGCTCAAGCCCGAACACCGCCACCATGGCTACGCCACCGAAGCCGGCATCGCCGTGCTCGACTTCGCCTGGAACCAGCTGCACGCACCGCGGGTGATCAGCCTCGTGCGCGTGGGCAACGAAGCCTCCGACCGCGTGGCCGAACGCCTCGGCGGCGAGCACATCGACGACATGAATTTCTACGGCAGCGACACCCGCGTGTTCGCCTACTATCCGCCGCATCGGGAGAGCCGCAGGGCGGCATGTGGGTGAGGGGTTTTCTCGCCTGTTGGCGAGGTTGGGGAGCAAGGCGTTTGCTCTCGCGCTTTCGCAAGCGACAAAGCGGTTTCGGTCGCCTGCCGGCGCCCGAGCTACTTCTCTTTTGCTTGTTCAAAAGAGAAGTAGCCAAGAGAAAACGACACCCCGCGGCGACGCTTTCCGTCCATCCATGGACGGAAAGTCCGTGAGTCGGGGCCGGGCTTTTCGGCCGGGCTTCCTGCCCGGTCGAAAAGGCGTTGCCCTCCCTGGCAACGCCCGCTGCGCGGCCTACTCGTCCCCGCCTCACCGTCGCCGAGGGGCCCCGGGTAAAGCAGCGCGCTCCCAGCGCGCAGAAGCAACAGCAAGATCAAGAGCACCCCACCCCAACCCTCCCCTGCACGCAGGGGAGGGAGACACGACGCCAGGCGAGGCGAAGCGCTGCGAAGCTTTGTTCCTCAGTTTCCAGATACGTCGCGGGATGGCCGTTGTAGGGCGACGCGGCGACGAGCGCTGGTCCAATCCCCTCGACACGGCGGGCTTGTAGGGTCGGCGGATTGAATCAGGCCATTTCTCTTGGTTACTTCTCTTTGGGCCAGCAAAGAGAAGTGACTCGGGCGCCGGCAGGCGTCCGAAACCGCTTTGTCGCTTGCGTAAGCACCCGAGCGAAAGCCCGCCGCAGGCGAGCCAAGGTGCAGAATCGAAAGGTTGTCGCGAGCACCCGCCCCCTCACCTCAACCCTCTCCCCGGAGGAGAGAGGGAGCAGAGCGCGTCAGCGCTTGCCGTCGGGCAGGAACCGCACGATCACCCGCTGCCCGATGCGCAGCTGCTGCTCGGGCTGGTCGAAGGCGAGCACGCATTCCACGGTGCGCGCGTTGGCGCGGATCTGCGGGTCGTTTTCCAGCGTGGCCGGGCCGTAGACCTGGCCGATGCGCAGCACGTGGGCGCTCCAGTGGCCGTTTTCGGCGTCGTCGTTGGCGACCACGTCGGCGCGCATGCCGGGCTGCACCGCGGCGATGAAGCTTTCGTTGAGTTCGGCGCGCACGATGCGCGGCTTGTTCGGCAGCAGGGTGAACAGCGGGCCGGCGGTGGGCGAGACGCTGGCGCCGGGCTGGGCGGCCACGTGCACCACCACGGCGTCGAACGGGGCGTGCAGGCTGCGCTGGGCCAGTTCGTACTTCGCCTCGGCCAGCTTCTGCGCGGCCATGGCCAATGCGGCCTGGTCGGCGCCGCGTTCGGCGTCGAGCTGCTGGCTGGCTTCGCGGGCGTCGTCCGCGCTCTGGCCGTCGCCCGCGCCGGCGGCGGCGGCGGCGGCGAGGCGCTGCGCGCGCTGTTTGGCGGCGGCCTGCTTGATGTCGAGCAGCTTGAGCTGGGCCTGCGCCTGTTCGAGTTGCGCCTGGGCGGCATCCACCGCGAGCTGGGCGGGGCGGGTGTCCAGCGCGGCCAGCAGCTGGCCCTGTTTCACCGTTTCGCCTTCATGCACGGCGACGCTGGCGAGCGTGCCTTCGCGCGGCATCGCCAGCGCGAGCAGGCCGCCTTCGATGTCCACGCGGCCGCGCGCCACCGCGGCGTAGTGGTTGGCGGCGGCCGGCGCGGCGGGCGGTTCCGCATTCCTGGAGCAGCCGGCGAGCAGCAGCGTGGCGGCCAGTGCGCATCCGGCGGGCCGCAGCAGCGCCGCGAGGCGCGCGGGCGAGGACGGACGGGGAGCGGTCGGCGTCATGGCGTGGGTTCCTTGGGGGCGTCGGCGCCATGGCGCCGGTCGCTGAGAATGCGGCCATCTTCCATCGCCAGCACGCGGTCGGAGTGGGCGACCAGGCGCGGGTCGTGGCTCACGCACAGCACGGTGGTGCCGTGGGTGTGGGCGATGGTGTGCAGGATGTCGATGATGACCTGGCCGTTGGCGGCGTCCAGCGCGCTGGTGGGCTCGTCGGCGAACAGCAGCTCCGGCTCCTTGGCCAGCGCGCGGGCGATCGCCACGCGCTGTTTCTCGCCGCCGGAGAGTTCCGAGGGACGCAGCTTGATGCGGTGGGACAGGCCCACTTCCTCCAGCGAGCGGCGGGCGCGTTCGCGCGCTTCCTGCTTCGACAGGCCCATGTGGTTGAGCGGCAACTCCACCTGCTCCAGCGCGGTGAGCGCGGGGAACAGGTTGAAGCCCTGGAACACGAAGCCGGTGTGCTGCAGGCGGAAATGCTCCAGCGCGCGCAGGTCGAGCTGGCCCAGCTCGCTGCCCAGCGCGCGCACGCGGCCGCTGTCCACCTTCTGCAGGCCGCTGAGGATGGCGAGCAGTGTGCTCTTGCCGCAGCCGGAGGGGCCGGAGATCAGGGTGAGTTCGCCCGGGTCGATGCTCAGCGACAGGCCGTTGAGCACCGGGGTGCGCAGCTTGCCGGAGACGAAGGCCTTGCACACGTGGTCGGCTTCGATCACCGGTGCGCGCGGCGTTGCCAGGGGAGCGGTGGCGGATGGCATCGCGCGGCTACCTCAGCAGGGTCGCGGGATCGATGCGGCGCATGCTGCGCATCGCGGCCACGCCGGACACCGCGGCCTGGCCCATCACCAGCGCGATGCAGGCGAACGCGGCCAGCGGCCCGAGCACCACCGGCACGTCCTGGCTGCGCGCCAGCAGCAGCAGCAGCACGCCGAGCACGCTGGCGCCGAACAGGCCCAGCGCGCCGACCCAGAACGCCTGCTCCAGCACCACCTTGCGCAGCGCGCCCACGCCCACGCCCAGCGCGTTGAGCGTGGCGTACTCGCGCACCGAGCCCTGCACCGCGCCGACCAGGGTCTGGCTGGTGATCACCGCGCCGACCAGGAACACGATGCCGGCAAGAAACAGCACGCCGGCGCCGGCGCCGGTGTCGAACAGCCAATACAGCACGGAGATGTGCGCGAAGTCGGCGGCGCTCCAGGTGGTGTAGGGGCCGAACTCGCTGCTGCCGCGCAGGCGCGCCGCCACCGTCTCGGCCTGCTGCGGATCGCGCAGCTTGGCGACGAGGTAGGTGGGGCCGTTGTCGGCGGCGTCGTTGTCGAGCCGGCGCGCGGTGTCCAGCGAGGCGATCACGTTGATCCCGCCCAGCCCGCGCAGGCCGTGGCTGATGCCCACCACGCGCACGCGGTGGCCGTTGATGGTGGCGGTCTGGTCCAGCGCCACGCCCAGCTTGTCGAGGTCGGCGCGGTCCACGATCACCGCGTCCGGTTCGGCCAGCCGCTCGCGCAGCGCGGGCGGCAGCACCTTGGAGAACATCAGGCCGTCGGCGGCGGGATCGATGCCGGAGACGAACACCGACATGCCGCCGGTTTCGCCGGCGCCGCGCCAGTCGCCGTCCACCCACACGTAGGGCTCCACCCGCGTCACCGCGGGGTCCATCAGCACGCGCGACTCCACGTTGGCGTCGATCGAGCGGCCGGAGCCCACGCTCTGCGTGCCGGGGAAGCCGACCCACACGTCGGCGGAGGAGCCGGTGATGTAGACGCTGGTGGCGCCGAAGATGCCCAGCACCAGCGCCAGCTGCAGCAGCTGCAGCAGGCCGGCGAAGCCCACCGCGAGCATGGCGGGCAGGAAGCGCCGCCAT
Source organism: Rhodanobacter denitrificans (assembly GCA_017848855.1). Lineage (GTDB taxonomy): Bacteria > Pseudomonadota > Gammaproteobacteria > Xanthomonadales > Rhodanobacteraceae > Rhodanobacter_A > Rhodanobacter_A denitrificans_B. Next base: position 11,685 of record JAFIHF010000056.1, read on the forward strand.
TCGTAGACCAGGGTCTTGCGCGCCAGGGCGACCATCAGGGCGACGCCTCGGCGGCTTTCTCGATATGCGTGTCCGGCGCCTCCTCCGGCGGCAGCGGCGCGCCGCCCAGCGCCTTGAACAGCGCCACGTAGGCGAGGCTGCGGCTGGCGCGCGCGTCGGCCAGTTCGAGCGCGGCCTGCTCGGCGGCGAGCCGGCCGTCGGCCAGCGCCAGCGGGCTGTCCAGCTTCAGCCGCACGCGGGTCGCCAGCGTGCCGTCGACGCGCTGCAACGCCTGCCAGGCGTCCTGGCTGTGCTGCTCGCGCTGCTGCTGCTGCTGCAGCGTGCCCAGCGCGGTTTCCACCTCGGCCACGCCCTGCAGCACGGCCTGCCGGTAGGCCAGCACGCTGGCCTTCAGCTCGTGCGACTTGGCGTGTTCGGCGGCGGCGCGCAGGCCCCAGTCGAACAGCGGCATGTCGAACAGCGGGCCTATCGAGACCAGCCCGTTGGAGACGGAATATTTCCGGTTGTTGTTGAGGTCGCCGGCCCAGATCATCGAACCGCCGAGGCCGAGCTTGGGAAAGCGGTCGGCATGGGCCAGGCCCAGCTCGCCGGCGGCGCGCAGCACGTCGGCTTCGGCGCGGGCGATCTCGGGGCGCGTGCGCAGCAGTTCGGCCGGCGTGCCGGGCAAGGCCCATGCGCCGAGCTGCGGTTGCGGGCCGGGCTGCAGCCAGGCCGGATCGGGATGATTCTGGCCCAGCAGCACGGCCAGCCGCTGCGCCGCGGCGTTGATCGCCGCGCGCGGCGCCGCCAGCGCGGCGTTGGCCTGCGCGGCCGCCGCCTGCGCCTGATCCACCGCGCCGGGCGGCGCCAGCTGCAGGCGCTGGCGCACCTTGAGCAGGTCGAGCTGGTGCTGGCGCAGTTCGCCGATCTGCTGCAGCAGCTGTTCCTGCCGCTGGGCGGCGCGCAATTCGATCCAGTTGCGCACCACCTCGGCCACCAGCGACACGCGCGCGGCCTGCAGCTCGGCCGCGCCGGCGTCCAGCGTGCCCTGCGCCTCGCGGCGGGTGCCTTGGGCGCGGCCGAACAGGCCGAGTTCCCAGGTGGCGTCGAAGCCGGACACCAGGTAGGAGGCGCTGGCGTCCGGGTCGATCGTCTGTTCGGTACGGGCGCTCAACGAGGGCAGGTAGCGCGCGCCGGCATGGCGCTGCAGGATGCGCGCGGCGCGCAGCCGCTCGGCCGCCTGCGCCACGTCGAGGTTGTGCGCCAGGGCCTGGTCGACCAGCGCATCCAGGGCGGTATCGCCGAACGCGCGCCACCAGCTGCGCAGGTTGGCCGGCGCGGCCGCCTGCGCCGCTTGCGCATGCTGCCATTGCGCGGGGATCGGCGGCTCCAGCTTCGGCATCGCCACCGAGCAGCCGGCGAGGGCGATGGCCGCGCCGAGCAGGGTCGCGCGCAGGCGGCGCAGCGGCACGCTGCTGGCCTCAGCCATGCCGGCCACCACGTGTTGCGGGGCCGGTGCGACGTCCGGAGTTGTCGATGGGGGTCAGGGCCACGGTCAGGTCAGGAAAATCTTTGGATGATGGAGGCGCGGATAAGGACCGTGCGAATCCGCACAAGGATACAGGCCGGGTGCGGGGGCTGTCAGCGCGGCGGCAGCGCCCCGCCGTCGCGGGCGCGCGGCGGCGGGAAGCGCACCTCCACGCACAGGCCGCGCTCCTCGCCGAGCCGGTAGCTCACCTCGGCGTGGTGGCGCTCGGCGATGCGCTGCACGATCGCCAGCCCCAGACCGCTGCCTTCCTCGTTGGTTCCCGGCGCGCGGAAGAAGCGCTCGCTGAGCCGCGGCAGCAGTTCGGGCGGCACGCCCGGGCCGTTGTCCTCGACCAGCAGGTTGGCGCCGCCGTCGGGCCGCGCCTGCAGGCTCACGGTGACGGTGCTGCCGCGGCCGGCGTAGCGGATGCTGTTGTCGATCAGGTTGTCCAGCAGGTCGTGCAAGCTGGCAGCATGACCGTCGATGCTTAGCGCCTGCTCAGGCCCCTGGTAGCCGAGGTCCACGCCGGCCGCCAGCGCCTCGTGCACGCGCTGCATCACCGCCTCGGGGATCAGCCGGGTGAGCTCCAGCGGCACGTGCTCCACCGTGTCGGTCGACGGCGCCTGCGCGCGGGTCAGCGCGAGCAGCTGCGCGGTGGTGCGCGCGGCGCGCTGGGTGAGCCGGCGGATGTGGGTGAGCGCGTCGCGCACGGTGGCCGGGTCGGGGTCGGCCAGCGCGCGCTCCACGTGCAGGCTCAGCCCGGTCAACGGCGTGCGCAGCTGGTGCGCGGCGTCGGCGATGAAGCGGTCGTGCAGCGCCAGCATGCCGCGCAGGCGCGCGAACAGCGCGTCGATGGTGCGGGTCAGCGGCAGGATCTCCTGCGGCACGTCCGGCCCGCCGATCGGGGTCAGTTCGTGCGTGCGCCGGGCCAGCCGCAGGGTCAGCGGATCGAGCACGCGCAGGCCGTGGGTGACGCCGAACCACACCAGCGACAGCACGCAGACGATCAACAGCGCCTGGGTCAGGATCGCCAGCAGCAGGATGCTGCGCGCCTGCACGTGGCGGTCGTGCAGGGTCTCGGCCACGGTGATGACCAGGGTGTCGCCGGGGTGGCTGCTCGAGGTCGTGCTCAGCGTGACCGCGCGCAGCGGGCGGCGGTCCATGCGGGTGTCGAACAGCTCGGGCGGCGCGCCCACGGCGGGAATCCGCGCGGCCTGCGGCAGGTGTTCGTTGCCGGCGAGCAGGCCGTGCTGGCGGCTGACCACGCTGAAGTAGCCCTCGCCGGTGGGGTCGTACTGCAGCAGGAAGCGCGCCTGCGGCGAGAGCTCGCCGCCGAGCTGCTCGTTGCCCATCATCTTGGCCAGCGTCAGCGCGTCGTCGCCGAGGTCGCGGTCGTGCACGTGGTTCGCGTAGCCCAGCGCCACGCCGTAGGTGAGCGCGATGTCCAGCACCATCAGCACCGTCACCGGGATCAGCAGGAAGCCCAGCAGGCGGCGGCGCAGGCTGGGGCGGCGGGCGGGGGCGTGGCTCATGCGTGCTTGCCGTCCTCGGCGGTTTCTTCCAGCAGGTAGCCGAGGCCGCGGATCGTGCGCACGCCGGTGCCGCTGCCTTCCAGCTTGCGGCGCAGGCGGTGGATCGCGATGTCGAGGCCGTTGTCGGTGAGCTCCTCGTCCCAGCTGCACAGCGCCTCGATCAGCTGGGCGCGGCTGGTGACGCGGTCGGCGCGCAGCGCCAGCGCCTCCAGCAGGCCGAACTCGCGCGCGGTGAGCTCCAGCGGTTCGTCGTCCACCCAGGCGCGGTGGCCGGGCAGGTCCAGCCGCAGCCGGCCGAGCTTGAGTTCGGGCACGCCCTGGCTGCTGGCCCGGCGCAGCAGGGCGCGCACGCGCGCCTCGAATTCGGACAGCGCGAACGGCTTCACCAGGTAGTCGTCGGCGCCGAGGTCGAGCACCTGGATGCGCTCGTCCAGCCCGTCGCGCGCGGTCACCACCAGCACCGGCACGCCCGCGCCGCGGGCGCGCAGCCGGCGCAGCACCTCGCTGCCGTCCAGCTGCGGCAGGCCCAGGTCCAGCACCAGCAGGTCGTAGTCGTGGTCGCGCAGCGCGGCGTCGGCGAGCTGGCCGCTGGCCACGTGGTCGACCGCGTGGCTGCTATGGCGCAGCGACGCGCAGATGCCTTCGGCGATGGAGGGATCGTCTTCGGCCAGCAGGATGCGCATGCGGTTCGGGTTCCTCGTGGTGATGGCGCACAGCTTGCCATGCGCCGTCCGTCCGGCAGCTTAGCGGGCGGTTGCCCCGGATGTATGACCTCTGGCCTATGACGACAAGGCCATGCAGGCGCAGTCTGCGCGGATCATTGCGTGGGGAGAGCGTGCATGGCGGCGATCAGGGACATGGGCGGGCGCTGGCTCGCCGCGTTGGCGCTGGGCTGGTGCGGATGCTGCGCGACCGCCCTCGCGCAGGAGGCGCCCGCGACGGCCGCCACGGTGGCGCCACCGGCCGCGGCCGCCACGGCGCCGACGCCGCCGATCCCGTTCGCGCCGGCGCACCGGACCATCGTCACCACGCCCAGCGCGGCGGACGCCTGGGGCGGCGAGCGCAGCGGCCATGAACCGACCCTGTCCGACCGCGTGGTGAGCTACGCGATCGACGCCAGCCTCGACGCGACCAAGCACCAGGTGGCCGGCAAGGAGCACATGACCTGGCGCAACCGCAGCGACCGCGCGGTCAGCCACGTCTACTTCCACCTCTATTTGAACGCGTTCGAGAACGACGGCAGCACCTGGTTCGGCGAACGCAAGGTGCTCACCGCGCACGGCCGCTCGCGCGGCAACGCGGTGCTGAAGGACGGCCAGTGGGGCTGGATCCGCCTGCAGCAGGTGGCGCAGGACGGCACGGCGCTGAAGTGGGAGTTCGTGCACCCTGACGGCGGCCCGGCCAGCGACCACACCGTGGTGCGCATCGACCTCGCCCAGCCGGTGCCCGCCGGCGGCACGCTGGCGCTGGACATCGCCTTCCTCAGCCAGCTGCCGCGCGTGGTGGAACGCACCGGCTGGTGGGGCGACTTCAACCTCGTCGGCCAGTGGTTCCCGAAGATCGGCGTGCTGGAACTGCCGGGCGAGCGCGGCGCCACCGCCGTGCGCTGGAACGTGCACGAGTTCCACTTCAACAGCGAGTTCTACGCCGACTTCGGCAGTTACGACGTGCATCTGGACGTGCCCAGCGACTACACCGTGGGTGCGGTGGGCCAGCTGCAGGGCGCGCCGCAGACGGCGAACGGCCGCACGACTTACCACTACGTGCAGGGCGACGTGCACGACTTCGCCTGGGTGGCCGCCAAGGGTTACAAGACGCTGGACGGCAGCTGGCGCGGCCCCGGCAGCCCGGAGGTTGCCGTGCGCGTGATCTATCCGCCCGAATACGTGGCCAGCGCCGCGCCCACGCTGAAATCCACCATCGACTCGCTGGAGTATTTCTCGAAGACCATCGCGCCGTATCCGTACCGCACCGTCACCGCGGTGATCCCGCCGTACAACGCGCAGGAAGCGGGCGGCATGGAGTACCCCACCTTCTTCACCTCCGAGGGCTACAAGAAGGTGGAGCCGGGCACCGGCAGCCAGTACATGAGCGACTTCGTGAACATCCACGAATTCGGCCACGGCTACTTCTACGGCATCCTCGCCTCGAACGAGTTCGAGGAGCCGATGCTCGACGAGGGCATGAACGAGTTCTGGGACGACCGCATGATGCGCGCGCGCCAAGAGGATCTGGTGATGGCCTCGCCGTTCATGAAGTGGCTGGGCATCACGCCGGCGATGAGCGGCTTCCAGATGGAGCTTCTCGGCGCCGGGCTTGGCCGGCCCGAGGATCCGCTGGCGCAGAACAGCTGGGACCGGCTCTCCAGCTCCAGCTACGGCACGGTCTACACGCGCACCGCCACCGCGATGCACGATCTCGAACAGCGCGTGGGCGAGCCGGCGATGGAGCGCGCGATCCGGCTCTACTACCGGCGCTGGAGCTTCCGCCATCCCTCGGTGGCCGACCTGCGCCAGGCGCTGGTCGACGGCACCGGCGACGCGAAGGCGGTCAACGAGATCTTCGACCAGTTCGTCTACGGCACCGCGCACATCGACGACCGCGTGGCCGACATCGACGTGCGCGAAGTGCTGCCGCAGGCCGGCGTGAGCTGGAAGGACGGCAAGCCGGTGACGGCCGACCAGCAGGCGCTGGACAAGCAGATCGCGCAGCAGCGCGCGGACTGGAAGAAGGCGCACCCGGATGCGAAGCCGGGCAGCGGCGGCCCGTTCCCGTGGCACAGCACGATCACCGTGCTGCGCGACGGCGCGCAGGTGCCCGAGACGCTGCGCGTCACCTTCGCCGACGGCAGCCACGAGGACGTGCGCTGGAACGACGACCGCCGCTGGGCGCGCTTCGAATTCGACAGGCCGAGCAAGGCGGTGTCGGCCGCGCTCGACCCGGAGCGCAAGGTCTACCTCGACGCGAACAAGCTCAACGACAGCCTGACCGCCAAGCCGAACGGCGCCGCCTCGCGCCGCTGGACCGCCGACGTGGCCGCCGTGCTGCAAGCCTTCTATTCGATCCTGGTGACGCTGTGATGATGGCCTCCACGACCTATCCGCGCGCCGGCATCGGCGCCCTGTTCGCCGCGATGGGCAACGCCCTGCAATGGCGACTCTTGCTGCTGTGGCTGCTCGTGATGCTGCTGCCGGCCACCGTGGTGGCGCTGCCGCTGTGGCGTTCGCTGGCCGCGCTGCTCGACCACTCCGTGCATGCCGACGCCTGGGCGCGCCACTTCGATCCGCTGATGTTCAGCGGCATGAGCGCGGCAATGACCGGCCATGTCGCCTGGCTCGGCGGCGCCGCCACGCTGGCCCTGCTGCTCACCCTGCTGCTGTCGCCCTTCCTCGACGGCATGGCGGTGGGCAGCGGCCGCGCCGCGCGCACGCTGGGCTTCGGCGCGCTGCTGCAGAACGGCTGGATCGAGTACGGGCGGATGTTCCGCGTGATGTTGTGGTCGCTCGCGCCGTACGCCGTGGTGGCGATCGTCGCCGGCATCGGCACGCACCTGGCCGACAGGCACGCGGAGCAGGCGGTGCTCGAAGCGCAGGCCGACGCCTGGACGCATGGCGCGCGCTGGGTGCTGCTGGCGGCGTTCGTGCTGGCGCAGGCCATCGTGGAATCCACCCGCGCCGCCTTCATCGCCGACCCCGGCCTGCGCTCGGCCACCCGTGCGCTCGGCCGCGGCTTCCTGCAGCTGCTGCGCCGGCCGCTGAAGACGCTGTTGTTCTATCTGGTGGTGAGCGTGCTGGGCCTGGCGATCGCGGCGGCGTTCGGCATCGCGCGCATCCACGTTACGGCGGTCGATGGCGGCTTCTGGCTGGCACTGCTGCTCAGCCAGTTGATCGTGTTGGTGTTGGGCTGGATGCGCATCGCGCGCTTGTTTGCGTTGGCGCGGTTGGCGCGTTCGCGCTGACGCTGCCCGTCCCCCTCTCCCGCTTGTGGGAGAGGGGCAAAGGCGCGTCGCGGAGGCGTCCGAAAGCCCGCCGCAGGCAAGCCAAATTACGGAAGTGAAAGGTTCTCGCGAGCGCAACCCACCCCAGTCGAAAGACTGAAGAAACCGGCCACTGCGAAGCTGGGAGCCAGAAAAGCCGCCAATGCGGCCAGCATCTTCCAAGGCCCCCTCGTGATTCAGCAAACCGATTTCTTCTTCGAAGGCGGCCGCAGCGGCGTGCTGCTGATCCACGGCCTCACCGGCACGCCGATGGAGATGAAACTGCTCGGCAAGGGCCTGAACCGCGCCGGCTACACCGTGCACGGCATGCAGCTGGCGGGCCACTGCGGCGACGCCGAGGATCTGCTCGCCACCGGCTGGCGCGACTGGTACGCAAGCGTGGAGCAGGCCGCGGACGCGCTGCGCAAGAAGGTCGATCACCTGTTCGTGGGCGGGCTGTCGATGGGCGCCCTGCTCTCGCTCAAGCTCGCCGCCGACCGCCCGGAGCAGATCTCTGGCGTGGGCGTGTACGGCGCCACCTTCCGCTACGACGGCTGGAGCATCCCGCGCATGGCGCGCATGTCCTTCATGCTGCCGCTGCTGAAGAAGCTCGGCATCGGCCGCCACCGCAGCTTCATGGAGCAGCCGCCCTACGGCATCCGCGACGAGCGCCTGCGCGCGCAGATCAGCGCGGCGATGCTGGGCGGCGACAGCGCCGCCGCCGGCCTGCCCGGCAACCCGTGGTATTCGCTGGCCGAGATGTACGGCCTCTCCGCCACGGTGCGCCGCCAGCTCTCGCAGGTCACCGCGCCCTGCCTGGTGGCGCACGCCAGCGAGGACGACGTGGCCAGCGTGAAGAACGCCGAGCTGGTGATGCGCGAGGTCAGCGCGCCGGTCGAGCTGCTGCTGCTGGACGACAGCTACCACATGATCACCATCGACAAGGAACGCCGCACTCTGATCGAGCGCTCCGCCGCGTTCTTCGACCGCATCGCCGCAGCCGACGTCCCGCAGCGCGCGGCAGCCTGATCGTGTCGACGGGTTCCATCACGCCACTCGTCGCGCTGCTGTGGGTACTCAACGTGGTGCTCGACACCGGCGGCCAGCTCGCGTTCAAGGCCGCCGCCGGCGATCCCGCGGCCGGCGACGGTTTCGCGCGCTGGCTGTACATGGCGCGGCGGCCGTGGATCTGGCTGGGCATCGCCAGCTACGTGATCGAGTTCCTGATCTGGATCGCCTTCCTCTCGCTGCTGCCGTTGTCGCAGGCGATCCTGCTCGGCTCGATCAACATCGTGGCGATCATGGTGGCCGGGCGCTTGCTGTTCGGCGAGAAGCTCACCCGCCTGCGCGTGGCCGGCATCCTGCTGGTGACGCTGGGCGTGGCGATCGTGGGAGTCGGCGGATGAAGCGCGGCTGGTTCTACCTGATCGGCTTCCTGGTGCTGGTGCTGTTCGACTCGGTGGGCGCGATCAGCTTCAAGTACGCCGGCATGCATGCGCTGCCGGTGGAGGCCAGCACGGCGTGGCTGCTGCGGCTGTTCGGCAAGCCGTGGATCTACGGCGCGGTGGTCGGCTACATCGGCGCGTTCTTCACCTGGATGACCCTGCTCAAGCACGCGCCGATCGGCCCCGCGTTCGCCGCCTCGCACCTGGAGGTGGTGTCGGTGATGCTGCTGTCGATCTGGCTGTTCCACGAGCCGCTCACCCTGCCGCACGTGCTGGGCGCCATCGCGATCGTCGCCGGCATCGTCTGCCTCGGCTTCGCCGAGAGCCGCGAACACGTGCCGGAAGAAGGCAGCGCGCCGGCACAGACCTGAAGCCGGCACGCCATGCTGCCCCGTCGCCGCCACGAACTGCCGCCCACCGCCGGCCTGCCGCTCAAGCTGACGGACCTGCGCCCCGGCGCGGCCACGCTGGCCGCCGACGTCGCCGCGCTGCTGGGCACGCCGCCGCTCGCGCTCACCTGCTCCGGCACCGCCGCGCTGCTGATCGCACTGGCCACGCTGCACGAACTGCAGCCCGCGCGGCGCCGCGTGCTGATGCCCGCCTACACCTGTCCGTTGGTGCCGCTGGCCGTGCACCAGGCCGGGCTGGAGCCCGTGCCCTGCGACCTGCGCCCCGGCCACTACGACATGGACCCGCACGCGCTGCGCGCGGCCTGCGACGAACGCACGCTGGCGATCCTGCCCACCCATCTCGCCGGCCGCGTGGCCGACGTGGACGATGCGCTGGCGGTGGCGAACAACGTGGGCGCCTGCGTGATCGAGGATGCCGCCCAGGCGCTGGGCGCGCGCCGCGACGGCGCCAGCGTGGGCCTGGCCGGAGACATCGGCTTCTTCAGCCTCGCCGCGGGCAAGGGCCTGTCGATCTACGAAGGCGGCCTGCTCGCCGCACGCGATCCCGAACTGCGCGAACGCCTCGCCCGCACCGCCGCGCGCCTCGCGCCGTTCCAGCTCGGCTGGGAACTGCGCCGCAGCGCGGAACTGCTTGGCTACGCCGCGCTGTACCGCCCGCACGGCCTGCGCCTCGCCTACGGCAACCCGCTGCGCAAGGCGCTGCGTCGCGGCGACCCGGTGGCCGCGGTGGGCGACGATTTTTCGCTGCCGCTGCCGCTGCATGCGGTGGGCCGCTGGCGGCAAGCCGTTGGTGCGCACGCAGCCAAACGCCTGCCCGCCTTCATCGAGCAATGCACGGCGCGCGCGCAGCGCTGGCTGCCGCGCCTGCGCGCGATTCCCGGCGTCGAGGTGCTGGACGACCCCGCCGGCGCGCACGGCACCTGGCCGTTCTTCATGCTGCTGCTGCCCGACGCGCAACGCCGCGACGCCGCGCTGGAGCAACTCTGGCAAACCGGCTACGGCGTCAGCCGCCTGTTCATCCACGCCCTGCCCGACTACGCCTACCTCGGCGGCATCGTGCCTACGAGCGATGTGCCGAACGCCCGCGACTTCGCCGCGCGCAGCCTCAGCATCGGCAACAGCGAGTGGCTCACGGAGGCGGACATGGAGGCGATCTGCGGCGTGCTGGAAGCGTCGGCGCGCTGATTTCCGCTCACAGCGGCGTGGGCACCACTTCGACCCGCTCGTCCTCGTACAGCGTGGCGATCAAGCTGCGCCCATCGGGCAGGAACGACACTTCGCGCGGGAAACCCGCAGCAGGCGCCTTCATCAGCGTACCGGGCTTGCCGTCGGCCAGCGACAGGCCGGCCAACTGCCCTGCCGTCGCATTACCGAAACGCGCCGACAAGGCCACCCATACCTGCTTGCCGTCCGGCCGCACGGCCACGCCCACGGGACTGGCGCCGATGGCGAAGCTCGCGTAACCGGACTTGCCGGAGTCCGCCAACAAGTCGCTGGCCTGGAACTCCAGCAACGCATTGCTGCCGCGTGCACTCACCCACACTTGCCCTCCCGACGGCGCCACGGCAACCCGCACCGGGTTGCAGCCGGCGGTCACGACGCCGGCCACGGCACGCCGCGGCTCCTGCGCCGCCTTGTCCACATCGATGCGAAACAGCAGTCCCGGCGGATGCATCCGCTGCGCCGCCTCCTCCGGCTTGCAGATCGCCGGCAGGCCCGCGCCCGGCGGGGCGGCCTCGCTGGTCGCATACAGCCAGCGTCCATCCGGCGATTGCGCCAAACCGACCGGCCCCGCCGCAACCGGGATGCGCCCGATCAGCGCGGCACTGCGGAAACCGTTGCCGCGCGCCTTCGCCAGGTCGAACACGCTGATCGCATGCGCGCGTTCCTGGCTGACGAACAACAGCCGGCCGTCGCGGCTGACCAGCGTGTAGACCGCCTGCCGGCCCTCGCTGTCGCGCAGTTCCCCCAGCAGCGGCTTGCCCTGCGCGCTTTCCAGGCCGGCGACATCGAACACGCTGGCGCCGTCGCGTTCGGCCACCGCCAGCAACTGGCCGTCAGGGGAAATCGACTCGCCGAATACCGGCTCCGGCAACGATACCGTGTGATCCAGTCGGAACTTTCCGTTCTCGTTGTGCAGCACCGCTACCGCGCCCTGCCGCGTCCCTTGCACCAGCGACACGAACACCCAGCATCCATCCGCGCTGGAGACGGCCGCGAACGGATGGCCCGGAACCGCCACCTGCATTGCCTGCGCGGGCATCGCACAGGCGGCTGCCTGCGCCCTTCCCGCCAGAACCAAAACCAGAGTGCCAAGCATCCCCGCGATCATCCGCTTCATGCGCGCCCTGCCGCCACGTCGATTGCGCACACTACCGCCAACCCGGCCACAGTCGTCAACGTGCAGGATTCTGCGCACGGCGGGTGCATCGGTGGCACACCATCCGCGCCGACACCGCGAACAAGGGCCGGATCAGCCACAGCGTGCGGCAATCGCGTCCAGCAACCGCAAGTTCAGCGCATGCTGCTGCGCCTGCCAGCCGGCGACTTGCGCGGGGTCGATCTCGGGCTGCTCGTCCATCGCGGAGAGCTTGCGCTTCCACCACGTGCGGTAGCGGTAATGCGAGACCTCGCCGTTGATGTCGCTGCCGGCAAGGCCCTGCCGCAGGCTGGCGATCAGCGCCAGCGCGTGATCGAGCTGCAAACGGCCCTGGTCCCAGTTGGTGCGCGCCACTTCCGGCGCGAACACGTCCTTGTCGATGGTGAGGTAGGTCGGCTGGCGCTGCGTGCGCTGCTGTTCGACGAAGGCGTCGACCAAGGCATCCGGTGTGTCGAAGCCGCGGAACGCGCGCGCGATGCCGAGCCGCCGCGACCAGCCGGTGTCCACGCCCATGCTCCAGTAGGTGAGCTTGCCGCGTACGAGCGGCGCGAGGTAGTTCTCCCACGCGTGGCCGGCGCCGATGTCGTGCGAGGTGATGCCGAGCACATGCACGTGTTCCACGAACGGCAGCGCGGCTACGCGGCGCACCCACGAGCCGCAGTGCACGCCGAACGGAAAGCGCATGTTGTCGGGATGGTTGTCCAGCACCACCACCTGGATCGGCGCGGCGGGCTGGAGCCGCGCGATCAGCGGCCAGCTGAGGTGGTGGAAATCGCCCGAGCCGGTGAACACGGTGCCGTAGTGCGCGGGCAGCTGCGCGTCCAGCAGCGCGCGGAAGCGGCGCATGGTGGCGAGCGAGCAGCCGAAGCGGATCGCCTCCTGCCACTCGGCCAAAGGCAGCACGAGGCGGCCGGGCAGCGCGCCCACCGAGCCGTCGATGTCGAGCACCACGGGGCGCGGCATGGAAACGTTCACGCGCAGCCCCTCGCGATCCGTGGGTCGGGCTTCAGCCCGACAGGCCCGGCGCGTCGGGCTGAAGCCCGACCCACGGGAGATGCTGGGCCGGCCGTCGCATGACATTCACTCATCGTCCTTCTCCGCCTGCTCCTGCCAGCTGCGGTCGCCCTCGAAATGCCCGCCCAGCTTGCGCAGCAGCGCGCGCAGCAGCGGGTTGCGCGCGTACACCGCGTGGCGGGTGAAGGTGAAGCTGGCGCCGAGGAAGGACTTCACCTCGGGGTCGGTCCAGCCGGCCACGTAATGCGTGAAGCCGCGCTCGCGCGCGTAGCCGAGGTTGTGCATCCAGCTCACGAAGTAGAGGTTGTGCTCGCGCGCCGCGGGGTAGGCGAAGCCGATGTACTTGTCGACCAGCTTGCCGCCGTATTCGTAGCAGAGGTTCCAGCCGATCATCGCGCCGCCGTGGCGGTAGACGAAGACCACGCCGCCGCTCCCCTCGTCCTGCAGCAGCCGGCGGAAGTAGTCCGGGCTCAGGCGGTCGAAGTGGATCTCGCTCTGCGCGTACACGTTGTCGAACAGCGCGTAGTACGCGGCGAGCACGGCCTCGTCGCGGAAGCGCGCGTCGCCGGTGCGCATGGTTTCGATCTCGAGCTGCGCGCGCGAGCGCAGCTTGCGGCGGATGTTCTTGCGGCGGCTGTAGCTGAGCCGGGCCAGGTAGTCGTCGTCCGAGGCGAAGTCGATCGTCACGTAGGCCAGCGCCTGGCCCTCCAGCAGCACGAAGCCTTCCGCCTCGCAGGCTGCGGCGAAGGCGCGCGCGTGGGCGTTCGCGGCGGCGTCGAGCAGCGGCGAATCCTGCGCGATGTCCTTCACGATGAGCAGCTTGCACTCGCGCCCCCAGGCCGCCTTCAGGCCGCGCGCCAGTTCGGCGGGCGCCACCTGCGGCGGCAGCGGCGCGTACTCGGTCGCGGTGCTGCCGGCGAAGCGGGTGCGCCAGCTGAGCAGCCGGCGCCAGTGCCGGTACAGCGGCAGCGCGGCCACGCGGCGGCGCAACGCGTCGTCGGCCGTGGTCAGGAGGTCGAACGGCGCCAGGAAGCCCGGCATGCCCTGCGGCGAGCGCGCCGCCGTGAAGCCGATCGGCGGCTGCGACATGAACGCTTCGAGCAGCGCGTCCGGTTCCAGTTGCGAAATGAAAGGCATGAGTAAGCGGGTTTGCCTAGACTATGGGGGTCGCCGAGCCGGCTCGCCGGTTCGGATGCACCCATTGTCGCCTGCCACCAAGGATCCGTCATGACCGGAACGACCCAGCAGCAAGTGTTCGAGATCATCGCCAAGCAGGCCAAGGTCGACGTGGCGAACGTCAAGCCCGAATCCACGCTGAAGGACCTGGGCATCGCCTCGCTGGAGGCGATCGAGCTGATCTTCGACATCGAGGAGCACTTCGACATCCACTTCCCCGAACAGCAGGGCGCGAACTTCGACAGCGACACCGCGCAGAGCCTGGTCGACGCGGTGCAGAAGGCGCTGGACGAGAAGGCCGCCGCCGGCGAAGGCAACGCGTAATGCCCACCATCGAGACACGCCGGGTCGTCATCACCGGCATGGGCGCGGTCAGCCCGCTCGGCGTGGGCGCCCGGGCGCTGTGGCACGGCCTGCGCGAGGGGCGCAGCGCGATCGGCCCGCTGCGCCACCGCGACAGCGAGGTGCTGCGCGTGAAGATCGCAGCCCAGGTGCCGGAAAGCTTCGACCCGGCCACCGGCATCGACGAGCGCACCCTGCCCATGCTCGACCGCACCTCGGAATTCGCGCTGCACGCGGCGCGCGAGGCGATCGCGCATTCCGGCATCGACTTCGCCCGCGACGGCCTCGGCCAGCGCACCGCGGTGGTGGTGGGCACCGGCGTGGGCGGCGAGACCACCCAGGACGAACAGAGCCGCCGCATCTACGCCGAGAAGTCCAGCCGCGCCCATCCACTCACCATCGTGCGGCTGATGACCAACGCCTCGGCCAGCCAGATCAGCATCGCCTACGGCCTGCGCGGCCCCGCCTACGCGGTGGCCAGCGCCTGCGCCTCGGCCAACCACGCGATCATCCAGGCGGCGCAAATGATCCGCTTCGGCATGGCCGACGTGGCGGTCACCGGCGGCACCGAAGCCTGCCTCAGCTACGGCGCGCTGCGCGCGTGGGAAGCGATGCGCGTGCTCGCCGACGACACCTGCCGCCCGTTCAGCGTCAACCGCCGCGGCCTCGTGCTGGGCGAAGGCGCTGCCATCTTCGTGCTGGAATCGCTGGAACACGCCCGCGCGCGCGGCGCCACCATCCTCGCCGAGCTGGCCGGCACCGGCATGAGCGCCGACGCCAGCGACATCGTGATGCCCAGCGCCGAAGGCGCCGCCACCGCGATGCGCCAGGCACTGGCCGAAGCCGAACTCAACCCCGAAGACGTCGACTACATCAACGCCCACGGCACCGGCACCCAGGCCAACGACGTCACCGAAACCCGCGCCATCCGCCTCGCCTTCGGCGAACACGCCGACAAGCTCGCGGTGACCTCCACCAAGTCCATGCACGGCCACGCCCTGGGCGCTTCCGGCGCGCTGGAACTGGTCGCCGCCATCGGCGCGCTGCGCGAAGGCGTGGTGCCGCCCACCGCCAACCTCGACAAGGTCGACCCCGCCTGCGACCTCGACTACGTACCGAACACCGCGCGCGAGATGCCAGTGCGCGCGGTGCTCAGCAACTCGTTCGCGTTCGGCGGCCTGAACGCCGTGCTGGCGCTGAAGCGCGCGCCGTAAAGCCGCGCGCTGCTCCCCTCTCCCACTTGTGGGAGAGGGGTTGGGGGAGAGGGGCCGCGGGGTGTCGTTTCTCTTTGGTGACTTTCTCTTTGGACAAGCAAAGAGAAAGTCACTCGGGCCGCGGCAGCGGCTCGAAACCGCTTTGAAACTTGCGAGAGCGCAAAGCAAGAAGCCACATCGCACCCGATGCCCACCCCGCGAGGCACGCCTAAAACACCGACCGCAACCCCAGATGCGTAACGAAGGGCTCGAAGTCCCGATCGTCGTGCAACAGCGTCAGTCCGTCCATGATGCAACGGGTAGCGATGAAGCAGTCGATAGTCTTGCGAACGGTGCAGCCCTTCGCGCGCAGCACCCGAAAATTGCGCGCGGCCTGCACCGCCGCGGCCTGCCCGCCGAGCTGCACGACGTCGAGGCTGTCGAACAAGCGCAGGACGTGCTTGAACTCCTTGTCGGTGGCCGTCCCCTGCAACACCTCGGCAAGGATCAGGTCGCCGATGGCCACCGGCTCCACGCCAAGCAGCGCGTGCAGGCAATCCGTTTGCCGGGTGACGGTGCCGCGCAGATAGTCGATCCAGACGCTGGAGTCGACCAGGATCACGCATCCGTCCTCATCTTCCGCAAGTTGCCCTGCCAGTCGACCTTGCCGCGCAGGGTCTTGATCTTCTGCTGCCGCTTGAGCCGCAGCAGGGTCTGCAAGCCGAGTTCCACTGCCTCGCGCTTGGTCTTGAGCCCGGTAACCCGCAAGGCATCGCGCATCAGCGCGTCGTCGATCACGATATTGGTACGCATGTGTATAACCTCGGAAAGTCATACACAACGTAACGCGAGACTGAGCGGATACGCAAGCTATGTACGCTTGGTGGCGGCGTGGCGTAGCGTTTGGCTTCTGGCGCGCAGGATGCGCGTCCGCTCTACCGGGGCCCCTCGGCGGCGGTGAGCCGTGGACGATCAGGCCGCGCAGCGGGCATCGCCATGGAGGGCGATGCCTTTTCGACCGGACAGGAGTCCGGCCGAAAAGCCCGGCCGCGGCTCACGGACTTTCCGCCCACGGATGGGCGGAAAGCGGCGCCGCGGGGTGGCCTTCTCTTTTGGCTACTTTTCTCTTGGCCACGCAAGAGAAAAGTAGCTCGGGCCGCGGCAGCGGCACGAAACCGCTTTGAAACTTGCGTAAGCGTCAGAGAGCAAAGGCCCCTCTCCCCTGCCCCTCTCCCACAAGCGGGAGAGGGGAAATGCAAGGCGTCGCGAGTACCCGCCCCTCACCCCGGCCCTCTTCCTCGCTCCTCAAGACAGGGCCATCCATGGCCCTTCCCCGCGTCCCGACGGGGAGAGGGAGAAAAGCAAAAGGCCCGGCGGTTTCCCACCGGGCCTTCCGTTTATAGCGCGACGGGCGATCAGCCCTTCTTCGCCTTCGTCAGCAGCTGATCCAGCAGCGAGATCGCGAGATCGATCTCTTCATGGGTGATGTCCAGCGACGGCGCGAAGGTGATCACGTTCTTGTACCAGCCGCCCACGTCGAGCACGAGGCCGATCTTCTTGCCGTTGTGTTCGAGGTCGCCGGCGAGGCCGATGTCGACCATCTTGTCGAGCAGGGCCTTGTTCGGGGTGAAGCCGTCGTCGGTGCAGATCTCGGCGCGCAGCGCCAGGCCCAGGCCGTCGACGTCGCCGATTTCCTTGTGCTTCTTCTGCAGTTCGCGCAGGCCTTCGAGGAAGTGCGCGCCCTTTTTCGGCACGCTGGTCTCGTAGTCCAGCTCGTAGCCCATCTTGATGACTTCCAGGCCCAGCGAGGTGCCCAGCGGGTTGGAGTTGAACGTGGAGTGGGTGGAGCCCGGCGGGAAGATGGTGGGGTTGATCAGTTCCTCGCGCGCCCACAGGCCGGAGAGCGGATTCAAGCCGTTGGTGAGCGCCTTGCCGAACACGACCACGTCCGGCGTCACGCCGAAGTTCTCGATTGACCACAGCTTGCCGGTGCGCCAGAAGCCCATCTGGATCTCGTCGACCACCATCAGGATGCCGTACTGGTCGAGCACCTTCTTGAGGTCGCGGAAGAAGTTCATCGGCGGCACCACGTAGCCGCCGGTGCCCTGGATCGGCTCGACGTAGAACGCGGCGTATTCGCACTGGTTGGTCTTGGGGTCCCACACGCCGTTGTATTCGGTTTCGAACAGGCGCGCGAACTGGCGCACGCAGCTGTCGGAATACTCTTCCGCGCTCATGCCCTTGGGGCGGCGGAACGGGTACGGGAACGGCAGGAACATCGCGCGCTCGCCGAAGTGGCCGAAGCGGCGGCGGTAGCGGTAGCTGGAGGTGATCGACGAGGCGCCGAGCGTGCGGCCGTGGTAGCCGCCCTCGAACGCGAACATCAGGCTCTTGCCGTTCTTGTAGTTGCGCACCAGCTTGAGCGAATCCTCGATCGCCTGCGCGCCGCCCACGTTGAAGTGCACGCGGCCGTCCAGGCCGAACTTCTTCTTCGCGTCCAGCGCCACCGTCTTGGCCAGCTCGATGCGGGTCTGGTGCAGGTACTGGCTGGCGACCTGCGGCAGCACGTCGATCTGCTTTTTCAGCGCGTCGTTCAGGCGCTTGTTGCCGTAGCCGAAGTTGACCGCGGAGTACCACATCTGCAGGTCGAGGAACGGCGTGCCGGCCGTGTCGAACATGTAGCTGCCTTCGCCGTGGCGGAAGATCTTCGGCGGGTCCACGTAGTGCACGGTGTCGCCGAAGGAGCTGTACTTGGCCTCGTCGGCGAGCAGTTGCGCGTCGTCGATGAAACCGACGGCGTTCTTGTCGATGATCATGTGTCGGGTTCCGGGGAACGGTTTCAGGGGGTGCAGCAAAAAGCGAAGCGGCCGCTCAGGCCGCCGCCGCCTCGTGATAGCGCGCGTGGTGCGCCAGCGTGCCGTCGAGCAGGCGCGGCAGGTATTCCAGCGCGTCCTCGAAGCCGGTGATCGGCATGTACGGGATGCCGGCGGCGCGGCAGTGTTCGATCAGGCGGTGCTTGGCGAACACGAAATCCACGCGGTCGGCCGCGCAGAAGTCCGAGGCGCCGTCGCCGATCAGCAGGGTCTTGCCGCCGGTCTTGCGCGCCTGGGCCACGCAGGCGCACTTGCAGGTGCCGCTGCGGCAGCCGTCGGCCTGGAACGGCGAGGTGAGCTGCCACTGTTTCGGCGGCGTGGCCGGGGCGAGATGGTTCGCGGCCAGCGGCAGGTCGTTCAGGCCGTAGCGGCCGAGGATCTGGTGGATCGCGTAGTCGAGGCCGTCGCTGACGATGCGGATCGGCACGTTGAGCTCGCGCGCTTTCGCCACGAAGCCCGGGAAGGCGTGGTCGATCCACAGTTCGCGCAGATGCTCGTCCAGCTCGGCGCGGGTCATCTGCAGCAGTTCGACCTGGCCGGCCATGCATTCGCGCGAACCGATGCGGCCGGCGCGCCAGTCCTGCTCCAGCACTTCCCAGCCCGGCCGGCCGAAGCGGTCAAGCAGGGAGTCGATCACGTCCTCGACGGAGATGGTGCCGTCGAAATCGCACAGGATGGTCCAGCCGGAAACGGGCATCAGGGCACGCTCGCAACAATGATGGGTGTCACGGTAGGCAAGCTGCCTTTCGGCGCCCTTTCCCCTGTCTGGTGCAAGGACTGCCGGCCCGATCGCATGCGGCCTTTCGCTTGCCGTTCGGCAGCCGAACCGCGGCTGAGCGGGCGACGCGCCGCTGACAACCGGGCGCGCGGACAGCCGTTAAGCTGATTCGGCCCCCTGCCCTGCCCGCCCATGTCCGTAGCCTATTCGCGTCTGCTGTTCGCCCTGCTGTGCCTGTCGCTGCCGTTCGGCGCACTGGCCGACGACACGCCGACGCTGGCGATCGGCGCCGGCATGCAGCGCATGCCGGGCTGGGCCGGCGCGCGCACGCATCGCGACGATCCGATCCCGTTCGTGGACATCGAGCTGCCGCAGTACGGCTTCAGCCTGTCCACCGAGGACGGCCTGCAATACGACCTGATCCGCGACGCGCACCTGCACGGCGGCCTCTACGGCGACTTCCAGTGGGGCCGCGACCGCGACGACCTGCGCTCCCTGGCCGGCAAGCTGCCCACACTGGCGCCACGCGCCACCGGCGGCGGCTACCTGGAATGGGATTTCACCAGGCAGCTCGACGCCGGCCTGCGCCTCAGCCACGACGCCAACGGTGCGGGCGCCTACCTGGATTTCTACGCGGAATGGGATCCGCCCAAGCTGGGCATGGTCGAGCAGTCGCTGCAGTTGCGCTGGCAATCGATGAACGGTGCGGCGATGCGGCGCTTCTTCGGCACCACGCCCGCCTCGGCGCAGGCGCTGGACGTGCCGGTGTGGCAGCCGGGCGCGGGCAGCGAGCTCGCCACGCTGGAGTACGACCTGTTCCTGCCCACCAGCCGGCACACCGGGCTGGCGCTCTCGCTGGAATACGGCTACCTGCTCGGCGACGCCGCCGAAAGCCCGCTGGTGCGCCGGTACGGCTCGCGCAACCAGCTCAGCGAATCGCTGTCCTTCGTCTATCACCTGTGACGGCACGCCGCGGCAGCAGCAGCACGATGGCCAGCAGCGCGAGGTGTGCCGCGATGGAAAGACCCGTGGCGCCGGCCGCATCGCGCACCGAGACCGGCAGCAGCAGATCCTGCAGCCCGTTGCCCAGGTTCCAGCCCCAGTGCAGGCCCAGCGCCGCCCACAGGCTGCCGCTGCGCCACAGCACCGCCGCATACGGCAGGCCGAAGGCGAACAGTCGCAGCCATTCCAGCGGCCCTTCGCCCAGACGGTAGATGTGGTTGAGCACGAAGATCGCGGCCGAGGCCAGCACGAACAGTGTGCCGCTGCGCCAGCGGATGCCCGCCGCGCGATACCAGAAGCCGCGGGTCAGGATGTCCTCGGCCAGCGAGGGGATGAAGGTGGACAGCAGCAGCATCGGCAGCACGTTCGCCAGCACTGCCATGCTGCCCGCAGCCGGCTCGCCCGCATAGGCGCCGAGCCGCAGCCCGACCGCCACGGCGACGAACTTCGCCAGCACCGCCAGCACGAGGCAACCCGGCAACCAGCGCCGCCAGCCGTCGCCCGCCAGTGCATACGCCGCATAGCCGCGCCAGCCCAGCCAGCGCGACAACGGCCACGCCGCCAGCAGGCTGGACACCATCAGGACGTTGCGCACCGCATCGCTGTGCAGCCAGCGCGTACCCAAGCCCTCGGCGGACTGGTACAGCAGCCAGATCGCCGCGAATGCCAGCGCCACCCGCAACCGTTGCGTCATGCGATTCCCGTGATACCCCTTGAGAGGCGGCGAGTGTCGCCTCAACGGTCGTCGCGCGTCCAGATCGCACCGGCTTCCTCGCGCACCGGGAAGCAGCTCACCGGTTCCACCGCGGGCGGCCGCGTCACCGCGCCGCTGCGCAGGTCGAAGCGCGCGCCGTGGCGCGGGCATTCCACCTCGAAGCCGAACACCTCGCCGCCGGCGAGGTCGCCGCCGTCGTGGGTGCACACGTCCTCGATCGCGTAGAGGTCGCCGTCGAGGTTGTACACCGCGATCGGCGTGTCGCCGTCGAACACCACCTTGAACTCGCCCGGCAGCAGTTCGCTGCGCGTACCCACGCGCACCCAGCCTTGGTTTTCCAGACTCATGCCATTGCTCCGATGAAGGCTTTGCGCAGCACCTCGAAGCGCAGGTCGTCGCGACGCGGGATGCCGAAGCGCTCGTCGCCGTAGGGGAACGGCTGGAACTCGCCGGTGCGGCGGTAGCCGCGGCGCTCGTACCAGGCGATCAGCTCCGCGCGCTGCACGATCACCGTCATGTGCATCGCGCGGCACTGCCACGCTTCGCGCGCGATGCGCTCGGCCTCGGCCAGCAC
Source organism: Rhodanobacter denitrificans (assembly GCA_017848855.1). Taxonomy (GTDB): domain Bacteria; phylum Pseudomonadota; class Gammaproteobacteria; order Xanthomonadales; family Rhodanobacteraceae; genus Rhodanobacter_A; species Rhodanobacter_A denitrificans_B. The sequence goes on from JAFIHF010000056.1 coordinate 32,542, forward strand.
CGCCTTGCCGAGGCCGCCGCCCTGCTGCGCGGGATCGACCGCGAACATGCCGAAATAGCCGGCCTCGCCGCGCCGCTCGATGTGGCAACTGGCCACCAGCACACCGTCGCGCTCGGCCAGCAGCACCATGCCGAAGGGCTGGTCCAGCAGCGCCGCCACGCCGGCGGCATCGGTGCGCTGGCCGTCGAGCAGGTCGGATTCGGTGGTCCAGCCGCGGCGGCCGGAATCGCCGCGGTAGGCGGACTCGACCAGGGCCACGATGGCGGGCACGTCGGCCGCGACGGCCGGGCGGAAGCGGAGCATGGCGGGTGGGGACATGCGCGCATGGTAAAGGATGTTCCGATCCATTCCGCGCACCCATGACCTTCGTCACAGTGGCGCCGCCCCGGGATTTTGCCTAGCCTGCAGCCTCGCAAATTCTTTCACCCGCGCCCGCCGAGGACCACCCGCATGAGCCACCGTTACACCCAGCCGCTGGCACTGGCCATCGCCCTGTCGTTCGCCACCGGCGCGCTCGCCGCGCCGTCGCATTCGTTCGACATCCGCGAGCTGGACACGAAGATCAACGCCTGCCAGGACTTCAACGGCTTCGTCAACGCGAAGTGGGTGGCCGCGCACCCGATTCCCGCCGACCGCACGCGCTGGGGCTCGTTCGACGCGCTGCGCGAGGACAGCCTGAACATCCAGCACGCGATCGTGGAGCAGGCGGCCAAGCACGCCGCACAGGCCAGGCCCGGCTCGATCGAACAGAAGATCGGCTGGCTGTACGCCGCCGGCATGGACGAGGCGGCGATCGACAAGGCCGGCTATACGCCGATCAAGCCCGAGCTGGCGCGCATCGCCGGCCTCAAGGACGGCGCCGACATCGCCGCGTACATCCGCGACAGCTACGCGCAAGGCCACGGCGCGGTGTTCCGCTTCGGCGGCAACGCGGACTTCAAGGATTCCAGCCGCGAGATCGCCTACGCCGGCCAGGGCGGCCTCGGCCTGCCCACGCCCGACTACTACAGCAAACCCGACTTCGCGAAGATCCGCGACGCCTACGTGGCGCACATCGCCAAGCTGTTCGAACTGACCGGCACGCCGGCCGGCGAAGCGCAGGCGCAGGCCCGGTCCGTGCTCGCGTTCGAGACGAAACTCGCCGCCGCCTCGCTGCTGCCCACCGAGCTGCGCAAGCCGGAGAACCGCTACCACTACGTCAGCATCGCCGAGGCGAACCGGGTCACGCCGCACTTCGACTGGGCCGCGTTCTTCAAGGCGCAGGGCGCCGACGTGGGCGACGGCTTCTCGCTGAGCCAGCCGAAGTTCTTCGCCGCATTCGACCAGATGCTGACGCAGACGCCGGTGGCGCAGTGGCAGGCCTACCTGCGCTTTCACGCCATCGATGACGCCGCGCCCTACCTCTCCAAGCCGTTCCAGCAGGAGGACTACGCGTTCAACGAGCAGACGCTGAACGGTCAGCAGGCGATGCAGGCGCGCTGGAAGCGCGTGCTCGCCACCGTCAACGGCAGCATGGGCATGGCGCTGGGCCAGCTGTACGTGGCCGGCCATTTCCCCGCCGCCTCCAAGCAGCGCGCGCAGGAGCTGGTGGACAACATGCGCGCCGCCTACAAGGCGCGCATCGAAAAGCTCGAATGGATGAGCGACGCCACCAAGGAGAAAGCGCTGGAGAAGTGGGCCAGCTTCACGCCCAAGATCGGCTACCCCGACAAATGGCGCGACTGGAGCGGCCTCGCGCTCAAGCCCGGCGACTACTACGCGAACGTGCAGGCCGCGCGCAAGTTCAACTACGACTACCGGGTGGGCAAGATCGGCAAGCCGGTGGATCGCGACGAATGGGGCATGACCCCGCAGACGGTGAACGCCTACTACAGCCCGCAGAAGAACGAGATCGTGTTCCCCGCGGCGATCCTGCAGTCGCCGTTCTTCGACGCCAAGGCCGACGACGCGCTCAACTACGGCGGCATCGGCGCGGTGATCGGCCACGAGATGGGCCACGGCTACGACGACCAGGGCAGCAAGTTCGACGCCAAGGGCAACAACGCGAACTGGTGGACCGACACCGACCGCAAGGCCTTCGACGAACGCACCGACAAGCTCGCCGCCCAGTTCGACGCCTACGAGCCGCTGCCCGGCAAGCACGTCAACGGCCGCCTCACCCTGGGCGAGAACATCGGCGACCTCGCCGGCCTCAACGTGGCGTACGACGCACTGCAGATGGCGCTGGCGAAGAACCCCGCCGAGGCGAAGTCGAAGATCGACGGCTACACCCAGGACCAGCGCTTCTTCCTCAACTGGGCGCGCGTGTGGCGCGGCAGCATCCGCCCCCAGGCCCAGCTCACCCTGCTCAACACCGACCCGCACGCGCCCGCGCAATTCCGTGCCATCGGCGCACCGTCCAACATGCCGGCGTTCGCCGAGGCGTTCCAGTGCAAGAGCGGCGATGCGATGGTGCGGGATGGGGAGCAGCGGGTGAGGATCTGGTAACTGAGGGTGTTTGAAGTGATGGGAAAAACCGCGGCAGGGAGGCTGCGGTTTTTTTGTGGGCGCGAAATGCTCGGCATGCGCGTCGTGCGTGAGCGCTGCCGAGTGCCTCCCCTCTCCCTTCGGGAGAGGGTGGCGGCAGCCGGGTGAGGGTTCGGGCGGGGCGAAGTGCCGCGCCCATATCGAACCCGCACGTTCGCGCAAGGTGTGCTGTCGCTTCGATCAACGGTGCGTTCGCATGACGCGAGCGAGGGATTGTTCGCCCCATCCATGGGGCTCACCCCTTCGCGCTGCGCGCTACGGGGCCAGCCTTCGGCTGTCCAAATTCGTTCCAGACGAATTTGTGTTCGCCCCATCCATGGGGCTCGCCCTTCCACGCTACGCGCTCCAGGGCCAGCCTTCGGCTGTCCAAATTCGTTCCAGACGAATTTGTGCTCGCCCCATCCATGGGGCTCGCCCTTCCACGCTACGCGCTCCAGGGCCAGCCTTCGGCTGTCCAAATTCGCTCCCGGCGAATTTGTCGAACGAAGGGTTCTCATCAGACCTCTCTCTCCGCCAGACACGCAAAACGCCCCACAAGGGGGCGTTTTGCGTGTCTGGCGGAGAGAGAGGGATTCGAACCCTCGATAAGGCTTTTGACCCTATACTCCCTTAGCAGGGGAGCCCCTTCGGCCACTCGGGCATCTCTCCGTGTTTGTGATGCTGCGGCAGGGTCGGCAAGGATAACCGCCGACTGGCTTGAGGTAAAGCCCGGATGCCGCGAGCGGCGCAATCAGTGTTCGTCGCCGCCGGACGCGGAACCGCCGCCCGACTCGTGCTCGCCCTTGATGCGCTGGTAGATCTCTTCGCGATGCACGGCAACGTTCTTCGGTGCATTGATGCCGATGCGCACCTGGTTGCCCTTCACGCCCAGAACGGTGACGGTCACCTCGTCGCCGATCATCAGGGTTTCACCCACCCTGCGGGTCAGAATCAACATGATTGCTACTCCATTAATTCCCGGTTCCAGATCCGCGGCAATGGTGCCTCACCCCTGAGCCCCCACCACCGCGGTTCGATGATCAACCCGGCAGGGCCCTACCGCCCCGCGAGTCCCCATCCGCCAACCTGCCGCGACAACCCAGTCCGTCGTATATGGAACGTGTAGTTTGGCGTCTGGCGATACTAGCGAGCGCGCGACAACGGCGCAATGCGCAGGTGCGTGCCCCCTGGCGGGGGCCGGGGGTTGACGCTGCCTCAGGCCGACAGCTGGCCGGAAGCCCACGACGGCAGGCCCGCCAGGATCGTCGACAGCCCGGGCGCATCCACGCCGCCGCCCTGCGCCATGTCGGGGCGGCCGCCGCCCTTGCCGTCGATCTGCTTCGCCACGTGCGAAACCACGTCGCCGGCCTTGATGCGGCCCAGCGCGCGGCCGTGCACGCCGGCGATCAGCGACACGCGGCCATCCGCCGCGCCGGCCAGCAGGATCACGCAGTCGCCCAGTTGCTGCTTGAGCTGGTCCACGCTGTCGCGCAGCGCCTTGGCGTCCAGGCCTTCCAGGCGCGCGGCGACCACCTTGATGCCGTCGACGTCGTGTGCGCCGTCGGCAAGTTCGGCGGTGGCGTTGCCGGCGGCCTTCGCGCGCAGCGATTCCAGCTCGCGCTCCAGTTTCTTCTGCTTGTCGAACAGCTGGCGCAGCTTGTCGACGGCGTCGTCGCCACCGCTGGAAAGCAGTTGCGACAGCTCGCCGAGGCGGCGCTCCTCGTCGGCCACATGGGCCAGCGCGCCGGCGCCGGTGACCGCCTCGATGCGGCGCACGCCGGAGGCCACGCCGGATTCGGCCACGATCTTGAACAGGCCGATGTCGCCGGTGCGGTTCACGTGGGTGCCGCCGCAGAGTTCGGTGGAGAACTCGCCCATCTTCAGCACGCGCACTTCGGCGCCGTACTTCTCGCCGAACAGCGCCATCGCGCCGAACGCGATGGCGTCGTCGTAGCCCATGTGGCGCACCTGGGCTTCAGCGTTGCGGCGCACCTCGGCGTTGACCAGCCCCTCCACCTCGGCCAGTTCCTCGCGGCTCACCGGCTTGTGATGGGCAAAGTCGAAGCGCAGGCGCTCGGGCGCCACCAGCGAACCCTTCTGGGTGACATGGGTGCCCAGCACCTTGCGCAGCGCGGCGTGCAGCAGGTGGGTGGCGGAATGGTTGAGCACGATGGCTTGGCGGCGCGCGGCGTCGACCTGGGCGTCCATAGCATCGCCCGCCTTGAGCGGCTGCGCGCCGTGCCAGGTGCCGACGTGGCCGAAGAACACGCCGCCCATCTTCAGCGTATCGCTCACCTCGAAGCGGCCCGATGCGTTCGACAGCACGCCGGTGTCGCCCACCTGGCCGCCGGATTCGGCGTAGAACGGCGTGCGGTCGAGGATCACGTAGCCCGTTTCGCCTGCGGCCAGCTGCTTCACTTCGCGGCCGCCCTGCACGATGCCCAGCACCTTGCAGCCTTGCGCCGCCAGGGTCTCGTAGCCGAGGAAGGCGGTGGGCGCGAGCTGGCTGGCAAGTTCCGCCGGCATCTGGCCCTTGGCCTCGAACTTGCCCGCGGCGCGGGCGCGCTCGCGCTGCTCGTCCATCGCCTGCTCGAAGCCGTCCATGTCCACCGTGAGGCCGCGCTCGCGCGCGATGTCGGCGGTGAGGTCGACCGGGAAGCCGTAGGTGTCGTACAGGCGGAACGCGTCGGCGCCGGCGATGACCTTGCCGGCGAGCTTGCCGGTGACCTCGTCGAACAGGCGCATGCCGTGTTCCAGCGTCTCGCCGAAGCGCACTTCCTCGGTGCGCAGCGCGTCTTCCACGAAGGCCTGCTTCGCCGCCAGCTCGGGATAGGCCTCGCCCATCTCGGCGACCAGCGGCGCCACCATCTTCCAGAAGAAATCGCCGCGCACGCCCAGCATCCAGCCGTGGCGCAGGGCGCGGCGGATGATCCGGCGCAGCACGTAGCCGCGGCCTTCGTTCGACGGCAGCACGCCGTCGACGATCAGGAACGAGCAGGCGCGGATGTGGTCGGCGATCACGCGCAGCGACTGATTGGCGAGATCCTTCGTGCCGGTGAGTTCGGCCGCCACCTTGATCAGGTGCTGGAACAGGTCGATCTCGTAGTTGGAGTGCACGTGCTGCAGCACGGCGGCCAAGCGCTCCAGGCCCATGCCGGTGTCCACGCAGGGCGCGGGCAGCTTGGACAACGTGCCGTCGGGCGCGCGGTCGAACTGCATGAACACCAGGTTCCAGATCTCGATGTAGCGGTCGCCGTCCTCGTCGGGCGAGCCGGGCGGGCCGCCGGCCACTTCCGGTCCGTGGTCGTAGAAGATCTCGGTGCAGGGGCCGCAGGGGCCGGTGTCGGCCATCTGCCAGAAGTTGTCGGAGGCGAACGGCGCGCCCTTGTTGTCGCCGATGCGCACGATGCGCTCGGCCGGCACGCCGACTTCCTTGTGCCAGATGTCCCAGGCCTCGTCGTCGGTGTGGTAGACGGTGACCCACAGCTTTTCCGGCGGCAGCTTGAACACGCCGGTGAGCAGCTCCCACGCCCAGGCGATCGCCTCGCGCTTGAAGTAGTCGCCGAACGACCAGTTGCCCAGCATCTCGAAGAAGGTGTGGTGGCGCGCGGTGTAGCCCACGGCGTCAAGGTCGTTGTGCTTGCCGCCCGCGCGCAGGCAGCGCTGCACGTCGGCCGCGCGCACGTAGGGCAGCTTCTCGCTGCCCAGGAACACGTTCTTGAACGGCACCATGCCCGAGTTGGTGAACAGGAGCGTGGGATCGCTGGCCGGCACCAGCGAGGCGGAGGGCACGATGGTGTGCTCTTTCGCGCGGAAGAAGTCGAGGAAGGCGGAGCGGATGTCGGCGGTTTTCATGCGTGGCTGCAATGTCTTTGGGAGACACGCCGCAACGCGGCCGCGATCAGCTTTCTTCGTCGGCCTCGTCCACTTCGGCGTGGGTTGCGTATCTTACCGTGGCGGCGGCAAAGCCGCGGCGCAGGAGGAATTGTGCCCGTTTGCCCTGTTCGGCGCGATCCGCGGCGGGCTTGGCGCCGTAGTGGCGGCGCAGCTGGTGCATCGCGCTGGCGTTCCAGTCCACTTCGGCCTCGTCCAGCAGCTGGCGGATGGCGGCGTCGGCGAGGCCATGGGTTTTCAGCTCCATGCGGATGCGCGCGGGGCCGTAGCCTTGGGCGGCGCGGTTGCGGAGGAGCATGGCGGCGAAGCGTGTGTCGTCCTGGTAGTGCTGGTCGGCAAGTCGGCTTAGCGCCTCATCGGCTTCATCGCTATCGTAGCCGCCTTGGCCTAGCTTGCGGCGGAGTTCGCGTTTCGACTGTTCGCGGCGTGCGAGGAGGCCCAGCGCCTTGTCGTAGGCGCTGGGGCGGGGTTTGTCGGGGGTGTCGCTTTGCTTGCGCCTCATGGGGAAGCTGCCTTGTCGCCAGAACTTGGTACTGATCGCATGCTGGCTCGCTTGCGGCGGGCTTTCGGGCGCTTGCCGCAGCGCGCTTTTCCCCTCTCCCACTTGTGGGAGAGGGGTTGGGGAGAGGGGCTCTTGCTTGTGTGCTTACGTCAGCGACAAAGCGATTTCGGTCGCCTGCCGGCGCCCGAGTCACTTCTCTTTGCTGGCCCAAAGAGAAGTAACCAAGAGAAATGGCCTGTTCAATCCGCCGACTCTACAAGCCCGCTGTGTCGAGGGGATTGGACCAACGCTCGCCGACACGTCCCCCACAGCGGCCACTCCGCGACGTATCTGGAAACTGAGTGTAAAGGGTTGCGCCTCCGCTTCCGCGGAGGCGCAACAGATCACGCTTCTTCCAGCGCTTCCTCGGCGGCGGTGGCGCTCTTGCCGCCGCCAACCAGCAGGCGGGCGCGCAGTTCGGCGTCGATCTCGTTGGCGATGGCGGGGTTGTCCTTGAGGAACTGGCGGACGTTTTCCTTGCCCTGGCCGATGCGGTCGCCCTTGTAGCTGTACCAGGCGCCGGACTTGTCGATCAGGTTCTGCGCCACGCCCAGCTCGATGATCTCGCCTTCGCGCGAGCTGCCTTCGCCGTAGAGGATCTCGAACTCGGCCTGGCGGAACGGCGGGGCCACCTTGTTCTTCACCACCTTGACGCGGGTTTCGGAGCCGATCACTTCCTCGCCCTTCTTCACCGCGCCGATGCGGCGGATGTCCAGGCGCACCGAGGCGTAGAACTTCAGCGCGTTGCCGCCGGTGGTGGTTTCGGGGCTGCCGAACATCACGCCGATCTTCATGCGGATCTGGTTGATGAAGATGACGAGGCAGTTCGATTTCTTGATGTTGGCGGTGAGCTTGCGCAGCGCCTGGCTCATCAGGCGGGCGTGCAGGCCCACGTGGGAGTCGCCCATCTCGCCCTCGATTTCGGCCTTGGGCGTGAGCGCGGCGACCGAGTCCACCACCACCACGTCCACCGCGCCCGAGCGCACCAGCATGTCGGCGATTTCCAGCGCCTGCTCGCCGGTGTCGGGCTGGGACACCAGCAGGTTGTCCACGTCCACGCCCAGCTTCTGGGCGTAGGTGGGATCGAGCGCGTGCTCGGCGTCGACGAAGGCCGCGGTGCCGCCGTTCTTCTGGCAGTTCGCGATCACCTGCAGGGTGAGCGTGGTCTTGCCGGAGGATTCCGGGCCGTAGATCTCGATCACGCGGCCGCGCGGCAGGCCGCCCACGCCCAACGCGATGTCCAGCCCCAGCGAGCCGGTGGACACGGTGTCGATCGCCTCGTTGGTGCGGTCGCCCATGCGCATCACGGCACCCTTGCCGAACTGCTTTTCGATCTGGCCGAGGGCGGAGGCGAGCGCCTTGCGCTTGTTGTCATCCATCGTCTTGGTTCCGGTTGGGCTGGGTATGGAGGGCATCATGCCCGGATCGCGTCTCACGGGCTGCGATCAAGGCGAACCGGGAGTATCCCATACCGGTCAAGCCGCCCCGCCGGCCCGCGGCGCTTCAGGTTGTCAGGGTTTGCCGCAAGCCCGCGAGCGCGGCCGCCACGGTCTGCCGGCGCACCGCCTCGCGGTCGCCGTCGAAACGGAACAGCTGGGCGTGGGCGTAGCCGCCGCGGCGCTTCCAGGCGATCCACACCGAACCCACGGGCTTTTCAGGTGTACCACCGGATGGCCCGGCGATGCCGGTGACCGCCACCGCCACGCCCGCGCCGAAGCGCGCCAGCGCGCCGGAGACCATCTCCAGCGCGGTCTCCTCGCTCACCGCGCCGGCATGCTCCAGCGTGCGCGGATCGACGCCGAGCAGCGCCTGCTTCGCCTCGTAGCTGTAGGTGACCACGCCGGCGTCGAACCAGGCCGAGCTGCCCGGCAGGTCGGTGAGCGTCTTGGCGATCCAGCCGCCGGAGCAGGATTCGGCGGTGACCAGCATCAGGCGCTGGCGCAGCGTCGCCTCCGCCACCGCCTGCGCCAGCGCGTGCAGTTCGGCATCGGTGGGAACGGATGGCGGCTCCATGCGAAACTCCTGCGTCTCGAAGCGCGCACCTTAGCGCGCTCGCCGCCCCCAGCCAAACGCCCGATGACTGCTGACGATCTCTCCCTGCACACCCCGCTCATGCGCCAGTACCTCGCCGCCAAGGCGGCGCATCCGGACGTGCTGCTGTTCTTCCGCATGGGCGATTTCTACGAGCTGTTCTACGACGACGCGCGCAAGGCGGCGCGGCTCTTGGACATCACCCTGACCCAACGCGGGCAGTCGGCGGGGCAGCCGATCCCGATGGCGGGCGTGCCCTACCACGCGGTGGAGAACTACCTCGCGAAGCTGGTGCGGCTGGGCGAATCGGTGGCGATCTGCGAGCAGATCGGCGATCCGGCGCTGGCCAAGGGCATCGTGGAGCGCAAGGTGGTGCGCGTGGTCACGCCGGGCACGGTGACCGACGCCGCGCTGCTGGAGGAACGCCGCGACAACCTGCTCTTGGCAATCTCTGCAGGCGCGAAGGGCGGCTACGGTTTGGCTTGGGTGGATCTTTCCAGCGGCCGCTTCCTGCTCAGCGAAGTTCCGCACGCCGAGGCGCTGGCGGCGGAACTCGCACGCCTGCAGCCGGCGGAGACGCTGGTGGACGAAAGCGTGGCTTGGCCGAAACTGGTCGCCGCCCTGCCCGGCCTGCGCAAGCGTCCGCCGTGGCACTTCGAAACCGATGCAGCACGACGCGAATTGAACCGCTTCTTCGGCACGCGCGACCTGGGCGGCTTCGGCGTGGATCAGCTGCCGCTCGCGATCGGCGCGGCCGGCTGCCTGCTCGGCTACGTCGAGGAAACCCAGAAGAGCGCGCTGCCGCACTTGAGCGGCATGGCGGTGGAAGCGGCCAGCGAAACCATCGCGCTGGATGCCGCCACCCGCCGCAACCTCGAACTCGATACCCATCCCAGCGGCCGCACCGAGCACACCCTGCTTGGGGTGCTGGACGAGACGGTGACGCCGATGGGCGCGCGCCTCTTGCGTCGCTGGCTGAACCGCCCGCTGCGCTCGCGCGAGGTGTTGCGCGGACGGCACCAGGCCATCGCCGCGCTGATCGACAGCCGCCGGCACGAGGCGCTGCGCGAGCAGTTGCGCGGCATCGGCGACCTGGAGCGCATCCTGGCGCGCGTGGCGTTGCGCTCGGCAAGGCCGCGCGACTTGTCTACGCTGCGCGATGGTTTGCTAGCGGCACCGGAGTTGCGAGCGAGCATCGAAGCGCTGGACAGCCCGTTGCTGCGCTCATTGGTCGCGCGCATCGGCGATCACACCGACAGCGCCGCCCTGCTCGCCCGCGCCATCGTCGAACAACCGCCGGTACTGCAACGCGACGGCGGCGTCATCAACGACGGCTACGACGCGGAGCTGGACGAGCTGCGCCGGCTCTCCACCCATGCCGACCAATACCTCGTCGAGCTGGAGGAACGCGAGAAGGCCGCCAGCGGCATCCCCTCGCTGAAGGTCGGCTACAACCGCGTGCACGGCTACTACATCGAGATCAGCAAGGCGCAGTCGGACAAGGCGCCCACGCACTACACGCGCCGGCAGACCACCAAGAACGCCGAGCGCTACATCACCGAGGAACTCAAGCAGTTCGAGGACAAGGTACTCAGCGCGAAGGAGCGCTCTCTGATGCGCGAGCGCGCGCTGTACGAGGCGCTGCTGGACACGCTCACCGAACGGCTGGAGCCGCTGAAGCAGGCCGCCGCCGCGATCGCCGAACTCGACGTGCTCGCCACGCTCGCCGAACGTGCCGAAACGCTGGACTGGGGCGCGCCGGAACTCGCCGACGAACCCGGCATCGCGATCGAGCGCGGCCGCCATCCGGTGGTGGAGAAGGTGCGCGAGGAGCCGTTCGAGCCGAACGACCTCGTGCTCAATGATGCCCGCCGCATGCTGGTCATCACCGGCCCCAACATGGGCGGCAAGAGCACCTACATGCGGCAGAACGCGCTGATCGTGCTGCTCGCGCATATCGGCAGCTACGTGCCGGCATCGCGCGCGGTGATCGGCCCGGTCGACCGCATCTTCACCCGCATCGGCGCCGGCGACGACCTCTCGCGCGGCCAGTCCACCTTCATGGTGGAGATGAGCGAAACCGCGAACATCCTGCACAACGCCACCGCGCACAGCCTGGTGCTGATGGACGAGGTGGGCCGCGGCACCAGCACCTACGACGGCCTCGCGCTGGCGCGCGCCGCGGCGGTGCACCTGGCCACCGCAAGCCGCGCCTTCACCCTGTTCGCCACGCACTACTTCGAACTGACCGAACTGGCCAGCGAGTACGCCGGCATCGCCAACGTGCACCTCGATGCCGTCGAGTACGGCGAACAGTTGGTGTTCATGCACGCGGTGAAGGACGGCCCCGCCAACCGCAGCTTCGGCCTGCAGGTGGCGGCGCTGGCCGGGCTGCCGAAGTCGGTGATCGCCGACGCGAAGCAGACGCTGGCTGCGCTGGAGCGCGGCGTGCATCCGGGCACCGTGCCGAACCCGCGGCCGGCGGGCGACTGGGCGCCGCAGGCCGACCTGTTCGCCGCGCCCGACCCGAAACTCGCCGCGCTGGCCGACGCGCTGCACGCACTCGACCCCGACGCGATGACGCCCCGCGAAGCCCTGGAAACGCTGTATCGCCTGAAGCAAGCCAGCCGCACCTAGCGGCACTGGCGAGGGCGCAAACGCGAGCCTATGCTCGCCGCGTGGTCCCACTGCGGAGGGGATTTCCATGCGCGCTTCGATCCTGTTCGCGGCCGTCGTCGCGGCCGCCGCCCTGCCCGGCCTCGCCCTCGCCGCACACCAGCGGCCCGGCTTGTGGCAGCTCACCAGCCAGACGCACTTCGCCAAGGGCGGCCCGCAGATTCCCGCCGAGCTCCGCGCACGCATGCAGGCGCGCGGCATGCACCTGCCGGATTTCGGTGCGCCGCACACCTTCAAGCACTGCGTGACGCCGGAACAGGCCGCCAAGCAGGAACATCCGGACTTCGGCCAGGACAAGGACTGCCGGATGGTCAGCGGCAGCTGGTCCGGCGATACCTTCCACGGCGAGATGGCGTGCAACAAAAGCTCGGGCCCATCGCACGGCAGCTTCGACGCCACCCTCGGCGGCGACGGCACCAGCATGACGATGCACGGCCGCGTGCAGGGCAACGCACCGCAATTCGGCGGCGACTACGAGCTGGACATGCACTCGGAAGGCCACTGGCTCGGGCCGACCTGCGGCAAGGACGCCGGTTAAACGGAACTCCGCTCCGTTTAGCCGACCGGCTCAGCCGGCCGGCGGCTCGGGCGTCCGGTGCGCCTCGTCCGGCATCGCGATATCGGGAATCGCGTCCCACTCGGCCTGGCTCAGGCCGGCCGGCGGCGGGGCCCGGTCCACCGGCGTGCGCGCCGGCAGGCGGCCGGCCAGCACCAGCTGACGGATGCGCTCGAACACCTCGGCGCGGCCGAACGGCTTCTTCATGAAATCGTCGGCGCCGTAGCGCTGCACGTAGAACTGCTCGGTGGCCTGCACGTTGCCGCTGATCATCACGATCGGGATGTGTGCGGTCGGCGGATCGTGGCGCAGCGCGCGCAGCACCGAAAAACCGGACACGCCGGGCAGCACGATGTCGAGGAAAATCAGGTCGGGACGCTCGTTGCGGGCCAGCGTCAGCGCGCTCTCGCCGTCGGCCGCCTTGAGCACCTCGTAGCCGTCCTGGCCGAGCATCTTGCCCAGCACCGCGCGGATCGTCGCCGAGTCGTCCACCACCAGCACCCGGGTGGCCACCGGCGCGCGCACGCGCGGTTCGCTGTGCCGGCGCTCGCCGCCCACCAGCCGCTTGAACAAACCGAAACCGGCCATGCCCCGTCCCCTTCGCCGACGTACCCGCCTGCGCCGACGCAGTTTCCGCGTGGGCGCGGGCGGACGCAAGCGGGGCGGCCTATTGGCAAGGGAGACCTGCCTTCCGGCACAGCGCGCCACCGTGCACAAGCCGATCGGCCGCACGCGCGACATCACCTGCCATCCACCACGAACGTGGCATGCCTGTGCGACGCGAACGGCCATCCATAGCCACGCGCTATCGGCCGCATCGGAACAAACGAATTCCGGCGATCGCCATCGCCGCGTAGATTCGACCCGCCCCCCCACCACCGGAGCCCGTCATGGCCAAGCCCCGCAAGCCCCGCCTCACCACCGCCGCCGGCGCGCCGGTGCCGGACAACCAGAACATCCTCACCGCCGGCCCGCGCGGCCCGGCCCTGCTGCAGGACGTGTGGCTGCTGGAGAAGCTGGCCCACTTCGACCGCGAGGTGATCCCCGAGCGGCGCATGCACGCCAAGGGCTCGGGCGCGTTCGGCACCTTCACCGTGACCAGGGACATCACCCGCTACACCAAGGCGAAGATCTTCTCCAAGGTGGGCAAGCAGACCGAGCTGTTCGCCCGCTTCACCACCGTGGCCGGCGAACGCGGCGCGGCCGACGCCGAGCGCGACATCCGCGGCTTCGCGCTGAAGTTCTACACCGAGGAAGGCAACTGGGACCTGGTCGGCAACAACACGCCGGTGTTCTTCTTCCGCGACCCGCTGAAGTTTCCCGACCTCAACCACGCGGTGAAGCGTGACCCGCGCACCAACCTGCGCAGCGCGACCAGCAACTGGGATTTCTGGACCTCGCTGCCCGAGGCGCTGCACCAGGTCACCATCGTGATGAGCGAGCGCGGCATCCCCGCCAGCTACCGCCACATGCACGGCTTCGGCTCGCACACCTTCAGCTTCATCAACGCGAAGAACGAGCGCTTCTGGGTGAAGTTCCACCACGTCTGCCAGCAGGGCATCAGGAACCTCACCGATGCCGAGGCGGAGAAGATCATCGGCAAGGACCGCGAATCGCACCAGCGCGACCTGTACGAGGCGATCGAGCGCGGCGACTTCCCGAAGTGGAAGCTGTGCGTGCAGGTGATGCCGGAAAAGGACGCCGCGGAAGTGCCGTACCACCCGTTCGACCTCACCAAGGTGTGGCCGCACAAGGACTACCCGCTGATCGAGGTGGGCGTGTGGGAGCTCAACCGGAACCCGGAGAACTTCTTCGCCGACGTCGAGCAGAGCGCGTTCAACCCGGCCCAGGTGGTGCCCGGCGTCGGCTTCTCGCCGGACAAGATGCTGCAGGCGCGGCTGTTCTCCTACGGCGACGCGCAGCGCTACCGGCTCGGCGTGAACCATCACCAGATTCCGGTGAACCGCCCGCGCTGCCCGTACCACAGCTTCCATCGCGACGGCGCGATGCGCGTGGACGGCAACCACGGCGGCACCCTGGCCTACGAGCCGAACAGCTACGGCGAATGGCAGGAGCAGCCGGACTTCCGCGAGCCGCCACTGTCGATCGAAGGCGCCGCCGACCACTGGAACCACCGCGTGGACGAGGACTACTACTCGCAGCCCGGCGCGCTGTTCCGGCTGATGAGCGCGAAGCAGAAGAAGGCGCTGTTCGAGAACACCGCGCGCGCGATGCAGGGCGTGCCGGAGGAAATCCAGCGCCGCCACATCGCCCATTGCAGCAAGGCCGACAAGGCCTACGGCGAGGGCGTGGCGAAGGCGCTCGGCCTCAAGCCCTGAAGCGCAACAGGCAGACGGCCCGCTCGCGCGGGCCGTCTGCTTCGAGACAGACTTGAGCGGCTCAGGCCGCCATGCCCGCCATCACGTCGTGCACGGCTTCGACCGCGGACGGTACGGCCGCCACCGGCGGTTCGACCGTGCGCGCCGCTAGGCGGTCCGCGCGCACCAGCGCCTCGATGCTGGCCTGCACCTCGATGCGGCCGAACGGCTTCTTCATGAAATCGTCGGCGCCGTAGCGCTGCACGTAGAACTGCTCGGTGGCCTGCGGGTTGCCGCTGATCATCACGATCGGGATGTGCGCGGTGAGCGGATCGTGGCGCAGCGCGCGCAGCACCGCGAAGCCGTTGATGCCCGGCAGCACGATGTCGAGGAAGATCAGCTCGGGCAGCTCGGCCTTCGCCAGCTCCAGCGCCTGCTCGCCGTCGGCGACCTTCTGCACCGCGTAGCCGTCCTGCTCCAGCATGCGGCCCAGCACAGCGCAGATCGTGGGCGAGTCGTCCACCACCAGCATGCGCGTGCCCAGCGGCGCCAGCCGCCGGCCATCGGTCCGCGGTGCCGACGCCTCGGCGCCGCCCAGCCATCGCTTGAAGAATCCCATGCCGCTCATCGCGTAGCCCTCCGCAGCCCGTGCCGCCCTTGCCGCGGATGGTGGGGCAGCGGCGCCGCGAAATCTGCGATGCACTGCTCAGAGCCTGCGCGGAAGATGTCGATCACGTCTCATGGCGGTCTTTCAGCTGGCGCAATTCCCTGCGCGCGTGCTTGTCCGGGCGCTGACGCGGCGCCTGCACGCCGGCCAGCCGGCGCTGTTCGCGCTGCGCCTCGCGCGCCAGCCGGCTCGCCTCGCTCTCGCGGTACAGCGCCTGCGCCGCGCTGGCCGGACCGCGCCGGTCCGCCAGCGCCAGCACCTCGACTTCCAGCCGCTCTTCGCCACGGCCGATCCTCAGCGTGTCGCCCACATGCAGCGCCTTGGCCGGCTTGCAGCCGCCGCCGTTGACGTCGATCTTGCCGCCATCGATCGCCTGCTTGGCGAGGCTGCGGGTCTTGAAGAAGCGCGCGGCCCACAGCCATACGTCGACGCGCACTTCGGTCAACGCAGGCGTGACGGGATGCATCGCGGTATACCCTCCTACGCGCCCAGCAACACGTTGCCCAGCGGCACCGTGAGCAGCGACAGCACGATGCCCACGCCCAGCACGGTGTTGGCCAGTTCGGGATCGAGCCCGTATTCGTCGGCGAGGATGGTGGCCGACACCATCGGCGCCATCGCCGCCTGCAGCACGCCGACGGTGAGCGTGAGCCCGCCCACGCCGGTTGCGATGCCCAGCACCCAGCACAGTGCCGGCGCCAGCAGCAGCTTCCAGCCCAGCCCCGCGGCCATCGCGCCCAGCTGGCGATGGCCGCCGTGCAGGCGGAACTGCAGCCCCACCGAAAACAGCGCCAGCGGCGACATGGTCTCGCCCAGCGGCTTGAACACGCCGTCCAGCACGGGCGGCCAGCCGCCGGCCAGCCCCACGATCACGCCCAGCAGCAGCGCGAGGAAGGGGGGAAACGTGAGGATGCGGCGCGCGATGCGGCGCGGATCGGACGTGCGCCCCGCATACAGCGAGGCCACCGCCACCGCCACCGAAGCCACCAGCGGAAAGCAGCCGAGCTGGTCGGCCACCACCGCCAGGCTCAGCCCCGCCTGGCCATGCAGGGCCTCCAGCATCGGGTAGCCCATGAACGAGGTGTTGCCCAGCCCGCAGACCAGGGTGAGCGCGCCGATCCGCCCGCGCGACCAGCCCAGCCGCGACCCGATCGCGGCGAACAGCAGCCAGGCGCCGAAGAAGGTGAGCCACATCGTCGCTACCAGGAACCACAGCGTCGCGTCCAGCTTCAATCGCGGAATCAGCTCCAGCACCAGCGCAGGCAGCGCGATGTTGAGCACCCACCAGTTGAGCCCGTGCACGATGCCCGCCGGCGGCTGCGCCCAGCGACGGACCACGACGCCCAGCATCAGGCAGACGAACAACAGCAGCAACGCACTCATCGGGAAAGTCTTGCGGTGGGGAGCCCCGCATTAGACGCGATGCGGCGCCCGCGCGAAAGCGCGGCCGTCGGCTCGGCGATAATGCGAGGCCTGATCAAGCTGGCTTCTCGCTCGTCATCCCGGCGAGGTGCTTTTCAACAGCCGAAGGCTGGTCAAGCGCACTGCTGTCCGGAATATTTCGCCGGAGATCTGCTCTCCTCTCCCTCCGGGACGGGTGCTCGCGAGAACCATTCGATTCCGCATATTGGCTCGCCTGTGGCGGGCTTTCGGTCGCCTGCCGCAAGCGACAGAGCGGTTTCGGTCGCCTGCCGGCGCCCGAGTGACTTTCTCTTTGCTTGTCCAAAGAGAAAGTCACCAAAGAGAAACGACACCCCGCGGCGACGCTTTCCGTCCATTCATGGACGGAAAGTCCGTGAGGCGGGGCCGGGCTTTTCGAGCGGGCTCCTGCCCGCGCGAAAAGGCGTTGCCATCCCTGGCAACGCCCGCTGCGCGGCCTTGTCGTCCCCGCCTCACCGTCGCCGAGGGGCCCCGGGAAAAGCAGCGCGCTCCCAGCGCGCAGAAGCAACGGCCAGAGCAAAGCCAAGCGAAGCGCCGCAAGATTCGACTCCTCAGTTTCCAGATACGTCGCGGGGTGGCCGCTGTAGGGCGACGTGTCGACGAGCATTGATCCAACCCCCTCGATACAGCGGGCCTGTAGGGTCGGCGGATGGAGCCGGCTATTCCGCTTGGTGCCTTCGCTTGACTCCGGGCATCCGGCCCTCGGCCCCTCGGGCCGGCGTCGCCGGGC
>JAFIHF010000057.1 GCA_017848855.1 Rhodanobacter denitrificans
ATTTCTCTTGGTTACTTCTCTTGACTCCGGGCATCCTGCCCTCCGCCCTTCGGGCCGGCTTCGCCGTTCGCCACCGCTCCTGCGGTGGCGTGGGCCAGCAAAGAGAAGTGACTCGGGCGCCGGCAGGCGACCGAAACCGCTTGGTCGCTGTGAAAGCACCCGAGTGAAAACCCGCCGCAGGCGAGCCAAGGCGCGGAATCGAATGGTTCTCGCGAGCACCCTCCCCGGAGGGAGAGGAGAGCAGATCACCGGTGAAATATTCCGGACAGCAGTGAGCCTTCGCTGGGATGACGAGCAAAATCAGCTTCCCCAAACGAACACGGCGGCCATCGGCCGCCGTGTTCGCTGCTGTACTGCAGGCCCGCGTCGCGCCGGGCCTGATTACTTCCCGGCGACATCCACCTCGACGCGGCGGTTCGGCGCGAGGCAGGCGATCAGCTCGGCGCGCCTGGCCTGGTGGCAGTCGGTCGCCACCGCCGCATCCTTGCCGCGGCCTTCGGCGGTGACGATGCCCGCCGGCACGCCCTGCTCCACCAGGTACGCCTTCACGGTGTCGGCGCGCTTCTGCGACAGCTGGCGGTTGTAGTCGTCGCTGCCCAGCCGGTCGGTGTAGCCCAGCACGCTCACCGCGCCAACCTTGTCGCCCCTGGATAGGACCTTCTTCGCCAACCGGTTCAGCTGCACGCGCCCTTCCGGCTTCACGTCGTCCAGCGCGGACTTGTCGAACGCGAACAGGGCGTCGGCGGAGAGGCTGAAATGTTCCACCTTCGCCGTGGACCTGGCCGCCGGCTTCAGCACCTCGGCGCAGGATGCGGGCGACCAGTAGAAGCTCTGCGCCAGCTTGTGCTCGTCGAACAGCACCTTGTACTGGCACACCAGGTCGGGGTTGTCGGCGGTGCGGAAGTGGAACACGTAGTTCCACTCGCGCACGCCGAGCACGCCCTCGGAGAAGTGCGGGTAGCCGATCAGCTTGGCGACCTGGTTCTTGTTCTGGCCCGCCTGCACGAGCCGCAGGCTGTCCAGGCTCGGCCAGCTGCCTTCGCGATGCATCGGCGTGGTGTCGCCGATCTTGGGCCACACCAGTTCGCCCGCGCTCTTGCCGTCCTTCGCCACGCTGCGGCTCACGTTGCCGCAACCCGCCAGCGCCGCCAGTGACAGCAGCGCCAGCGCCGCCACCGCAGGTTTCCGGAAATTCATCTTCATCTCTCGACCCCTTTCGGTCAGGTGATCCCGCGCAGGGCGGGACTCGTCATCCTCGTGCCCCGCCGCACCGGCGGCGGGGCGTTCCCGTTTCGCGTTACCAGACGATGCCCGCGCCCACGCCCACGCCGGTCTCGCCGCGGGTGTTGCTGGAGGCATTCACCTTGAAGATCACGCGGCCGCTCTCGGAGATGGTGGACAGGCCCACGGCGATGCCGGACTGGCCGTGGTAGTTGCCCAGCGCCACGCCGGCCGAGCTCTGGTTCGGCTGGTAGGCCTGCGGCAGGCTGGCCGCGGCAATCGCCGAGGCCACGCCGGCGAAGGCCTGGCGACCCATGTTGTTCACCGCATGGTCGGTGTAGCTCTTGGACCAGTTCTGCACCTGCTGCATGCCCTGCTGCAGCTGGCCCACGTTCACCGCATCCGTCGCCGCGGTGCCTGCATTCACATTGTGAATGGTGGCGCCCGCACCGCCGGGGTTCAGCGTGATGCTGTCGTAGTTGATGCTGCCGTCGGGGTTCGTGTCGTAGTGCACGCTGCCCGCCTGCGAGGCCTTCAGCTGGCTCACGTTCACCGCATCCGTGGGTGCCGTGCCGGCCGCAACATTGGTGATCTGGCGCTCGGCGCCGGCCGCGCCCACCGACACGCTGTTGGCGCGGTCGGCCACCGAGCCGGCGCCGATCGCCACGCTGTTGTCGGCCGTGGCCTGCGCGCCGTTGCCCACCGCCGTGCTGCCGGCGCCCGAGGCCACCGCGCCGTTGCCGCCCGCGGTGGACTTCGTGCCCGAGGCCACCGGCTTGGTGGTGTTGGCATCGGCGCTCACCTGGAACATGCCGTCCGAACCGTTCTGCAGGTTCTTGATGTCGGTGGTGTTCTGGTTCACCTGGGTGGTGACGTTGCCCACCGCCGTGCTGATCTGCGAGACTTGGTTCGCCACCGAGTACAACTGGCTGCCGTTCACCGCATCCGTGCTGTCGGCAGTGACCCGGCCGGCGGCCACGTTGGTGATCTGCCGCTCGGCGCCGGCCGAGCCCACGCTCACCACACCCACCGGGTTGCTGCCGGCGAAGCCGCCGTAGGTGATGCCGCCGACAGTAGCGCTGCTCACGCCCACCGCATTGCCAGTGGTGGAGCCCGCACCCAGCGCCACCGAGTTTGCGGTGCTGGCCGTGGCGCCTTGGCCGATCGCCGTGCTGCCGTTGCCGCTGGCGTTCGCACCGGCGCCCACCGCGGTGCCGCCGTTGCCCGCAGCCGTGGCGCCCACGCCTGCCGCCAGCGCGTCGCTGCCGGTGGCGCCGTCGTTGGCGTAGTTGCCGCCGTGGGTGCCGCCGTCGTTGACGCTGTAGTAGTGGGTCGCCGAGCCGGCCATGGCCGCATTCAACTGGTCGACGTTCACGGCATCCGTACCCGCCGTGCCCGGCGCCAGGTTGGTGATCTTGGTGTTGCCCATGTCGATACCACCGACGCTGATCCGCGGGCCGCCACCGGCAAACGCGATGCTGGTCAGGCCGGTCAGCACCGGATTCACGCCGATCGCCACGTCCGTACCGTTCTGCGTGGTGATGATGTTGTCCCCGGCGATGATCTTCGCCGTCGCCCCGGGCGCCACGTTCGCCACGCTCGTGCCGTTGGCCACGCCCGAACCGGTCGCCGCCGTGGTCACGTTCCAGCCCTTGTTGGCGGTAGTAGTCACCGCATCGATCGCCTGGTTGGTGGCGTAGAGCTGCGAGCCGTTGACCGCGTCGGTCGAGTTCGCGTTCAGCCGCCCCGCCGCCACGTTGGTGATGGTGCGCTCGGCACCCACATCACCCACGCTGACCGTGCTGGTCGGCGCGTTGCCGGCGAAGTTGTAGGTCGTGCCCGCGATGATGGCGCTGGAGGTAGCCACCGCCGCCGCCGTCTTCGAGCCGGAGCCCAGCGCAACGGCACCGGCATCGCCGGCCACGCTGTCGTGGCCCAGCGCCAGGCTGTCCTGCGCGCTTGCCTGGGCGTTGTAGCCCACCGCCGTGGCCGCCTGGCCCGAGGCGTGCGCATCGTCCGGCGTCAGCCCGGCATCGTTGGTGCGGACGTAACGGATGCCCGCGCCATTGTTGGTGATGTACGTGCTGTCCATCGGGCCGGCGATCTGGTACAGCTGCGAGCCGTTGATCGCATCCGTCGAGGTGGCCGAGACATCGCCCGCCGCCACGTTGGTGATCTTGTTCGGCCCAGTGCCGCCATGCTTGGCGCTGTAGGCGCCCGTGCCGCCGTTCGCCGTCGGATCCCACAGCAACGCATCGTTGCCGAGGTTGGTCACCGTCGTGCTGAGGTTGTCCAGCGCCGTGTTGGTGGCGTAGAGCTGCGAGCCGTTGATGGCGTCGGTCGAGGTCGAAGTGACCTGACCAGCAGCGACGTTCTGGATCTGGCGCTCGCTGCCGATGGCTCCGACCGAGACCACGCCGGTGGGCGTGCCACCCGCATAGGTATAGGTCACGCCGTTGATGGTGCCGGCAGGCGTCGGCGTGGCAGCAGCCGTCAGCGATCCATTACCCAATGCCACCGAATTCGCGACCGTGGCTTGTGCGCCAGTTCCGATCGCCACGGAGTTGTTCTTACTCGCCGTCGCATTAGCGCCGAGCGAGATGGTGTTGCTTGCGGAGATTCCACTACCGGCTTGTTGGCCAATGGCAAGGTTGTTGCTACCCGTCACATTGTTGCCCGCGTCGTAGCCGATGGCGGTGTTGACGTTGCCCGACACGTTACGTCCGGCCTGAAAGCCCGTTGCAACGTTCTGACTACCCGTCACGACCTGACCCGCCCGGGTGCCGCTGGCGATGTTGTCGTTGCCCGATACCTGATTGCCGGACTGGGTGCCGCTGGCGATGTTGCTGGAACCCGTTACGTTTTTGCCCGCATCAACACCGAGCGCAATATCGTCGAGACCACCCGACACGGTTTGGCCGGCTCGACTGCCGATGGCGATATGACCGCCAGTGCCGGCGCCCCCCGTGTTGTTGAACCCGGCATCGGTGCCGATGGCAACAGACTCGATGGTCGTGGTCTGCGCCCCGCTGCCAATCGCCACCGAGTTCGCGCCCGCCGCAACTGCCTTGACTCCTGCAGCCAAGGCATTGAGGCCAGTCGCGCCGTCGTTGTTGTAGTTGCCGCCGTGCGTACCGCCATCGTTGACGCTGTAGTAGTGCGTGGTGGCTGCCGCCTGCGCGGCCTGCAACTGGCTCAGGTTCACCGCGTCGTTCGGCGCGGTGCCGTCGGCCACGTTGGTGATCTTGTTCGGCCCGGTGCCGCCGTGCTTGGCGTTGTAGGCACCCGTGCCGCCGTTCGCCGTCGGATCCCACAGCAGCGCATCGTTGCCGAGGTTGGTCACCGTCGTGCTGAGCGTGTCCAGCGCCGTGTTGGTGGCGTACAGCTGCGAGCCGTTGACGGCGTCGGTGCTGCTGCCATCGAGGCGGCCCGCTGCCACGTTGGTGATGGTGCGTTCGCTGCCCTGCGTACCCACGCTCACGGTGCTGAGCGGGTTGGTGCCGGCGAAGTTGTAGGTCGTGCCATTGATGGTGGTCGAGGCCGTCCCCACGGCCGCCGCCGTGATTGAACCGTAGCCCAGCGCCACGTCGTTCTCGTTGCTCGCGACCGCCTTTGCGCCGAGCGACACGCCGTACGCTCCGTTAGCCGCAGCGTTTGAGCCGATAGCTACGGCATTTGCCGCATCCGCGGCAATTTTGGAGTCAGCGCCGACCGCTGTAGCACCCCACGCGTTTTTCCCAACCGAAGCGCTCGAACCGATAGTTACGGTACTGGACGCATTAGCGGCAGTATTGGCGTTATTACCGATCGTCACAGAGCTGTACGAGCCTTGCTCAACGGTTGCCATCGAACCGATGGCCGTGGAGTACGTTGCACCGGTGGCGACCGTAGCATTGCCGCCAATCGACACGGTGTTGTAGTCATTCGCCTGGGCACGGGAACCGATCGCCACCGATCGCTGGGCGGTAGTCGTGGCGGTACCCGTGGCCGATGCGTAGGCGCCGATGGCCACAGTCTCGCCGCCCGTAGCACTGGCGTTGCTGCCAAGTGCCACGTTGGAGTTTTGTACACCCGCCGACACGCCGCCGATGGTCCCTGTCTTGGCGCTCGAACCCATGGCGATATCGTTCGTCGTGGTCGCCGCAGCGGTATCGCCAAAGGCCAGTGTGCCAGCCATGGCGGCGTTGCTGCTGCTGCCCAGCGCGACGCTGCCTTGGCCGATGGCCTGATTGTTGCTGCCGATCGCCACCGCGCCCTGGGCAGCGGTAGCGCCAGCCGTATCGCCAGCGGCGACGTTGTTTTCACCCAGCGCTACCGCGCCGGCGCCGTTGGCGGTATTGGGATCGCCGATGGCAACGGCGCCATTGCCGGTGGCTTTCTGCCCCTTGCCGATGGCGACCGCACCGCCGGCCGCGGTTCCCGCATCGGCCGTCGTACCCGAAGAACCGATGGCCACGTTCTGGCCGGTGGCGCCGCTGGTGACACCATCGCCTTGGGCAATGCCGTAGACACCATTGACTGTCGCACCGCGGCCGACAGCGATACCGGAAATGGCGGTAGCTACGACGTTCGACTGGCTACCGACAGCAATGGCATTCGCACCACTGGCCTGGGCAAAACCGCTCGGCGTCGACGCATTCGGTGAGGTTGCACCACCGATCGCGACCGAACCCACACCCGTGGCTTGCGCGGCACCGCCCACGGCCACCGCGCCGGCGGCGTCAGCCTTGGAATACGAGCCAAGGGAAGTGGAGTAGTAGGTCGTGGCGTTCGCACCTTCGCCCATCGCGATGGCGCCGTCCGCCGTGGCACCGGCGTTCAGGCCGACGGCGATCGCCGAAGCGTAGTTGCCGTTCTTGTCCGTACCGTCGGGGTTCGCCGTCGCGCCGCCGCCAATGGCAATCGAGCCGGCTCCACCGAAGAAGCCGCTCGAAACCGTGTATTGCGAAGTGTTCGCCCCGTTGCCGATGGCGACGCCGTTGGAGGACATCGACGACGTGTTGGCTCCCAGGCCCACGGCGCCTGCAATGTCGGCAACCGACTTGTAACCGATCGCCACGGCCCCGTACTCGCAGGCCTTGGTGCCGGAATTGCCGGAATCGATCGCGACACCGCTGCCGGCGACTAGCGTCGCCCCGGTCGTGAAATTCGAACATGTCGTGTCGATAGTGCCGCCGCCAGCGACGTAGCTGGCGTGGGCAGGAACACTGCCAAGGCCGCCAGCCAAGGCCAGGAACAGGGCCGAGGCCAGCATCGGCATGCGCGTGACCGCAACGGCCGGCGACTGGCCGGCCGCACCGCCGCTCGCGTGTGCCAGCTCCGAAGCCACTACCAGCTGCTTCAGCGATTTGTTCCACACTTTGCTGTAGATCTTGTTCATGTAAGGCCCCCTTGGAGCTTGATGCACATGGAAAGAAACAACGAATTCGTTGACTCGCATGGATTGCGCCCACGCAGGGGCCTGCCGCATCGGCATACCCGTGGTGAACGCTTGAGGATTCGGCGCCCCGGCGCGTGGCGCCCACTACATAGGCTGCGCGCTCCTTCGCCGTCGCCGGGTCGGCCCCCTGCGGTCCCGATGCGTGCGCTGGCGATCAGCGCCGGTTTCCCGTGCATGGGAAGGTGAAACCCGATTGGCATGCCCCCAGGGGGAGGAGATGCCAACCGCCGACACCAAGGTCGGCATATGCCGGTCCTTCGGCATACGGGAGACAGTGAATGGATGCGCTTGCATACCGACAGGGCGTGGCAAACTCTGTGCCAAAGATGCGAACCGCATCACATTCTTCAGCAGCGATTCTGTCGATCGCCCCTTGCGTTTGAAATAAGACGATTCCTAAAAAGCGCCAGCGCCAAGGCTGCAGAACGCCTTGCCAGTCGCGCGAAACGCCCTGGCCCACCCCGCCGCGCCGGAGTGCACGGCATCGCCGCCGCAAACGCGCCGACAGGCCGATGCGGCGCCAGCCGGCACGGGGCCGGCACCACCATGGACAAATGCGGCACGGTGTGACGCTATGTGACGCAATGCGCCAAAACAGCCACCCGCCGAGGGCACAAAAGGCGCGGAGACGTCAGAACAACAGCCCGTTGGCCTTGGCGAAGTCGTAGAGCTCGCGGTTGCTTTCCAGGCCCAGCTTGCGCATGGCGTCGTTCTTCTGCTTGCTGACCGTTTTCACGCTGCGGCGTATCGTCGCGGCGATCTCGGTGACGCTCATGCCTTGCGCATAGAGCCGCACCACCTCCGCCTCGCGCACCGACAACGCGGCCAACGGCGGGGCGCCGTCCGGCTCGGCCGGGCGGGCGGCGTCGCTCCCCTGTGCGATGGCGGACGCAAGGGACTGGCCGACGTAGCTGCGGCCCGCGGAGACGGCACGCACCGCGTGCAGCAGCTCGGTCATCATGCCGGCCTTGTCCACCACGCCGCGCACGCCCAGCCGCAGCATGCCCTGCACCAGCGCCGCGTTGTGGATCATCGAGAGCACGATCACCGGCAGGCCGGGGTGCGCAGCGAGCAGGCGGCGCAGCAGGGGCAGGCCGTCGTCGTGCGGCCCATTGCCCGGCATCGAGAAATCGGTGATCACCAGGTCGCAGGGAACGGCTTCCAGCACCTTCAGCAGCTGCGCGCCGCCGTTCGCCTCTCCCACCACCTGCAACGCCGAACTCTGGCCCGCGAGGATGGCCTTGACCCCGAGCAAGACGACCGGGTGGTCGTCGCAAATCACGATACGCATATCCACATCCCGAAAAGCAGCGTCGGCTCCAGCCCCGACACGGCGCAATGGCCTGTCTTGCTTGCTGCGGCCTTGGCACACCATAACCGACCGGCGCGCCGGTCGGGACAGGCGTGCCATCCCGCCACGCTTGTCGCCCCCGCCTCCCCCGTGCAGGCTATGCGCCATGGAATCCACTGCGCAGCCATCCGCCCCCACCCCGCCGCGCCGCCGGTACGCCAGGACGGACGCATGACGCCGCTGGCGGACTGGCTGCACACCGGCAGCGGCCCGATGCAGGCGCCGACCCTGCTGCTGGCCGCCTTGCTGGCGTGCATGGCCTTGCTGGCGCTGGGCCTGCTGCGCCACGTGCACGGCCTGCGGCAAGCGCTGCGCCGGGCGCGGCGCTACCAGGCGGCCGAACAGGGCCTGCGCGAGGTGGCCCGGCACATCCCGGTGGCAATCTTCGCCGTGCGGCACGAGCCGGGCCAAACACCGGCGCTGGATTTCGCGGTGGGCGACCTGCACGCGCTGATCGGCCTCGAACCGCAGCAACTGCTCGACGGCGGCAAGGCGGCCGCATCCGGGCGCATCCACCCGGACGACCGCGCCCCGCTGGCGCAGCTGCTCGAACCGCTGCGGGCGGCGACGGGCGAGCCCGCGCCGCAAGCGCTGGACTTCCGCGCCTACGCCGCACAGGGCCTGCGCTGGATGCATCTGGCGCTGGCGCCGCAGCGCACCGACGGCGGCGTGCACTGGATCGGCTACCTGCTCGACACCACCCAGGCGCGGACGCACGACGAAGCCCTGCGCGCCGCGCGCGATGCGGCCGAACGCGCGGCCAAGGCGCGGGCGCGATTCCTCGCCACCGCCAGCCACGAGATCCGCACGCCGCTCAACGGCGTGCTCGGCACGCTGGAATTGCTGGGCTTGGGCCGACTCGACGCGGAGCAGCGCGAACTGCTGCACACGGCCAACGATTCGGCCGGCGTGCTGCTGCAGATCCTCGACGACGTGCTGGACTTCTCCAAGCTGGAAGCCGGCAGCCTGCGGCTGGACTGCGCGCCGTTCGACCCGCGCGTGCTGCTCGACAACGTGGTCGGCGCGGCCGCCGCGCCGATGCGGCGCAAGGGCCTGCGCATCGATGTGGCGGTCGATGCCGCCGTGGCCGGCCTGTTGGTGGGCGACGGCGTGCGCCTGCGCCAGATCCTGCTCAACCTGCTGGGCAACGCCGGCAAGTTCACCGAGCGCGGGCGCGTCGGCGTGGCCTGGCGGGTGCTCGGCGATGACGGCGAAGTGCAGCGCCTGCGCATCGAGGTCGCCGACACCGGCATCGGCGTGGCCGCGGACCAGCAGGCCCAGCTTTTCACGCCGTTCCAGCAGGCCGAAGCCTCGACCGCGCGCCATTACGGTGGCACCGGCCTGGGCCTGGCGATCTGCCGGCACCTGGTGGAACTGATGGGCGGCAGCATCGCGCTGGCCAGCCAGCCCGGCGCCGGCACCACGGTGACGCTGGAGCTGCCCCTGCCGGTCGCGCGGCGCACGGTCGAACCCCGGCTGGCCGACGAGCGCCCACACCACGCCATCGTGCGCCTGCGCGACGCGGACACCGCGGCCGCGCTGGCCGCGCACCTCGCCGCGCTCGGCCTCAGCGTGGAGCAGGCGCCACCCACCACGCCGCTGCGCGAAGGCATGGCCGCCGACCTGCTGTTCGTCGACGAGGACGACCACCGCAGCGGCCACGCACTGCCCGCGCGCGTGGTGGCGCTGGGCGAACATGCCCGGCCGGCAAGCGCCGACGACGAGCGCCTGCACCTGGAAGCCAATCCGCTGCGCTGGCAGGCGCTGCTGCGCATCTGCACACTGGCGCTGCAGGCCGCGCAGCCGCAGCGCGCAGCGGACATGCCGGCGGTCGCGGAGCCGGCCGCAACGACGCACGCGCAGCGCCGCACGCAACGCATCCTGCTGGTGGACGACCACCCGGTCGGCCGCGAACTGCTGCAGCGCCAACTGGCCCAGCTCGGCTGGCCCTGCGAAACCGTGGACGACGGACGCGCCGCGCTCGCCGCCCTGCAACGCGGCGGCTACGCGCTGCTGCTCACCGACCTCAACCTGCCGCAGTTCGACGGCTACGAACTCGCCGCCGCATGGCGCCAGCACGAGCGCACCCACCAGCTGCCCGGCCGCCTCCCCATCATCGCCGTGACCGCCGACGCCCCGCGCGGCGACCTGGAGAGGTATCGCGAGGCCGGCATCGACGACTGCCTCGGCAAACCGCTGCAACTGCGTCAGCTGGAAAGCACGCTCGAACGATGGCTGCCCATCGCCCACAGCGACGCCGGCGAGCCGGCCGCCACCGCCGGCAACGAAACATCCGCCGAACTGCAACGGCAGATGCGGCCGCTGCTGATCGCCACCATGCGCCACGACCTCGGCGAGCTCGCCGCCGCCATCGCCGCCGGCGACGCGGCCACGACCGGGCAGCGCCTGCATCGCATCCTCGGCGTGCTGCCCTTGTTCGCCGACGCCCACCTCGTTGCCGATGGGCGCCGGCACCTGGAGAACCTGCGCGTTCGCGAGAACGAAACCCTGCGCGAGTTGCCGGCGTACCTGGAGGTTTTGCGCCAGCGCCTTGCGCAGCTTGAAGCCGGCGAGGGCCAAGCCTGACCGGATTCGGCAGATTTCACAGGCGATGTTCTCCCCTCTCCCACTTGTGGAAGAGGGGCTGGGGGAGAGGGGCTTTTGCTCTCGTTTTTCGCAAGCGACAAAGCGGTTTCGTGCGCCTGCCGGCGCCCGAGCTACTTCTCTTTTGCTTGTCCAAAAGAGAAGTAGCCAAGAGAAAACGACACCCCGCGGCGGCGCTTTCCGTCCATCCATGGACGGAAAGTCCGTGAGCCGCGGCCGGGCTTTTCGGCCGGGCTTCCTGCCCGGTCGAAAAGGCATCGCCATCCATGGTGATGCCCGCTGCGCGGCCTTGTCGTCCCCGGCTCACCGCCGCCGAGGGCCCCCCGGAAGAGCAGGCGCGCATCGTGCGCGCCAGAAGCAGAGCAAGAGCGAAGCGCCGCAAGTTTGCGGGCAGTCGCTTCCTCCCCTGCGTGCAGGGGAGGGCTGGGGTGGGGTGCCGTTGCTTCTGCGCGCAGGAGCGCGCTGCTCTACCCGGGACCCCTATGGCGCGGCGGGCGGGTGGAGGAAAGTCCGCAGGATGGCCCGCACGGATGCGGGCCAGTTTTTCGCCGGGACAGGAGTCCCGTCGAAAAACCCCGGAACCCGCCCGCGCACCCGCAGGGCAGGATGCCCGGAGGGCGCGCCATCGGGGTGGCCTTTCTCTTTGGTTCCTTTCTCTTTGGCCACGCAAAGAGAAAGGAACTCGGCCACCGGCAGGTGGACGAAACCGCTTTGAAACTTGCGAAAGCGCGAGAGCAGAGGCCCCCTCTCCCCCACCCCCTCTCCCACAAGTGCGAGAGGGGAGATAGCACTTCGTCGCTCGCGCAATCGCGCGTCTCAGCCCCGCGTGGCAATCCCCTCCCCCATGCCCCAGAATGCGCCGATCACCTGCCCAGCAGACAGAACCCGAACCACTGGAAGGCAGAGGATCAGCCCGCCCGTCGAGATGCGACGCGCAGCGGCGCCTCGCCTTCGAATCCGCAGGAC
This sequence comes from Rhodanobacter denitrificans, assembly GCA_017848855.1. Taxonomy (GTDB): domain Bacteria; phylum Pseudomonadota; class Gammaproteobacteria; order Xanthomonadales; family Rhodanobacteraceae; genus Rhodanobacter_A; species Rhodanobacter_A denitrificans_B. The sequence continues at coordinate 11,583 of JAFIHF010000057.1, forward strand.
ACCCGATGAAGCACTCGACCGGAATCCCGACACCACTCCGCCGACTGGCCGCGCTGTTGCTGCTGGCGCTGTGCCTGCTGCCCGGCGCGCAGGCGGCCGACTGGGTTTACCGCGTGCGCCCCACCGACAACATCTGGGATCTCTCGCGCCGCTTCCTGAAACCCGGCGTGGGCTGGCAGCAGTTGCAGGACTACAACAAGGTTGCCGATCCCCACCACCTGCCGCCGGGCATGCGCCTGCACGTGCCGATCGCCTGGCTGCGCGTGCAGCCGGCGAAGGCCACGGTGGTGGCGGTGGTCGGCAGCGCGCAGGTGCGACAGGACGCGCAGGGCCAGCCCGAAGCGGTCGCTGCAGGCATGGAGTTGGGCATGGGCGCCCGCCTGAGTACCGCCGCCGGCGCCAGCCTCACCCTGCAGTTCGCCGACGGCTCACGCGTGCTGATGCAGGGCGACAGCGAACTCGAGCTGGATCGGCTCAGCGCCTACGGCCGTACCGGCATGGTGGACACCCGCCTGCGCCTGCAGCACGGCCGCGTGGTCAACGACGTCACCCACGTCGACGGTGCCGCGCACTTCAGCGTGCAGACGCCGGGCGCCATCTCCAGCGTGCGCGGCACGCACTTCCGCGTGGCGGCCGGCGACGGCCGCACGCAGACCGAGGTGCTGGGCGGCCGCGTGGACGTGGGCGCGCAGCGGCGCCACGTGCTGGTGGATGGCGGCAAGGGCGTGGCGCTGGCGGACGGCAGCCAGCCGGGCCGCGCGCAGGCGCTGCTGCCCGCGCCGGCGCTGGCCTGCCCGCAGCAGGCGATCCATCGCGTGGCCTACGCCCTCAGCTGGCCGGCGCTTGCCGGCGCGCAGAAATACCGCGCGCAGGTCGCTCCCGATGCGCAGTTCGAATCGCTGCTGCTCGATCGCGTGACTGGCACGGCCGGCGTCAACCTGCCCGACCTGCCCGACGGCAGCTACGCGATCCGCGTGCACGGCATCGACGCGCAGCAGCTGGAAGGCCTCGACGCCAGCTGCACGGTGACGATCGACGCGCATCCGCAACCACCGCTGGTGATCGAACCGCAGCCGGGCGGCAAGGTGCGCGACACGCGGCCGCATTTCCGCTGGACCGAAAGCGCCGAGGCGGCGTCGTATGCCTGGCAGCTCGCCAGCGACGAGGGCTTCGCCCACCTGCTCGGCGAGCAGGCCTCGCTCACCGGCGACAGCGTGCGCGCGCCGAATACCCTGCCGCTGGGCCGTTACTGGTGGCGCATCGCCAGCCGCGACAAGCAGGGCAAGCTCGGGCCGTACAGCGACCCGATGCCGTTCGACCTCGTGGCCGAGCCGCCCGCGCCGGCGCTGGACGCCCCGCGGCATGCCGGCAAGGAGATGGACTTCGGCTGGCAGGCCGGCCTGCCCGGCCAGCGCTACCAGGTGCAGATGGCGCGCGACGCCGGCTTCGCGCAGCCGACGCTGGACCGGACCGTGGCGCAGCCCTCGCTGCAGATTCCCAAACCCGGCCACGGCACCTGGTACCTGCGCGTGCGCACGCTCGACAGCGACGGCTACGCCGGCCCGTGGAGCCCCGCGCAGAAGGTGAAGCTGCCCTGCATCGCCTGCCGCATCGCGATCGGCAGCGGCGGCGCGGCGCTGCTGTGGCTGTTGCTCTAAGAGCCTGTTCATGGCGGATCGCGACGCCACCCCGCGTTACCTGGATCCGTTCGCGTGGCTGGTGCGCCTGGCGCTGTGGGCGCTGGGCACCGGCCTGCTCGCCCTGCTGCTGGCCAGCGGCCGCACCGAGCCGCTGGACCACGCGCTGTACGACCTGCACATGCGCCACTGGGGCTACGACCCGGGCAACGAGGTGGTGATCGTGGCGATCGACCCGGCCAGCCTCGCCGCGCTGGGCCGCTGGCCGTGGCCGCGCGCGATCCATGCAAGGCTGATCGACCGCCTCGGCGCCGACGGCGTGCGCGGCATCGGCATGGACGTCGCCGTGTCCGAGCCGGACCTGGCCCAGCCGCAGAACGACCGCGCGTTCGCCGCCGCCGTGGCGCGCAACGGGCACGTGGCAATGCCGGTGTTCGCCGAGGCGCCGGCGCTGGGCGGCATGCTGCAGGAGATCCTGCCGCTTCCCGCGGTGGCGCAAGGCGCCGCCGCGCTGGGCCAGGTCGACGTGGCGCTGGACGGCGACGGCGTGGCGCGCGGCGCCTACCTGATGGCGGGATTGGGCAATCCGTACTGGCCCTCGCTGGCGCTGGCGCTGCTGCGGCTCGACCGGCCCGCCGGCACGACGCCGCTGCCCGGCCTGCGCCACAACCCGCTGGCCGCGCGCTCGCCCTACCTGTGGGAGCGCGACCACCTGGTGCTGCTGCGCTACGCCGGCCCCGCCGGCAGCTTCGGCCGGGTGTCCTATGCCGACGTGCTGGACGGCAAGGTGCCGGCCGCCCTGCTCCGCAACAAGCTGGTGCTGATCGGCGCCACCGCCGAGGGCCTGGGCGACATCGTCCGCACCCCGGACGGCCCGATGCCCGGCGTGGAATACCAGGCGAACATGCTGGCCTCGGTGCGCCGCGGCAACAGCATTCTGCCATTGAACCTGGCGGCCCGCTTCCTGCTCGGCAGCTTCATGCTGATGCTGCCGCTGCTGCTGTACGGGCTGCCCGGCCTGCGTCGCATGTGGCGCGCGGCGCTTGCGGCCGCCCTCGCCACCCTGCTGCTCTGCGTGCTGCTGCTGCGCCTCGCGCACGCATGGTGGCCACCGGCGGCCTGCCTGGAACTGATCCTCGGCGGCACTGCGCTGGGCTGGCTGCTCGCCCGGCTGGAAACGTTCGCGCGCCGCCGCAGCTACCGCAAACGCCTGCTCGTCCACGCGGGCTGACGCTGCGCCGGACGAGGGCCATTCGCGGTGCGCCGCTTGACCCTGCCCGGCGCCGCCCGCATCCTCCCCGCTTCGTTTCGCCAGAATCCCCACGCATGAGCAGTCGCTACAACGCCGCCGACATCGAAGTCCTTTCCGGCCTGGACCCGGTCAAGCGCCGGCCCGGCATGTACACCGACACCACCCGCCCGAACCACATGGCGCAGGAGGTGATCGACAACTCGGTGGACGAGGCGCTGGCCGGCCACGCCAAGGCGATCGAGGTGGTGCTGCACGCGGACGGCTCGGTCGAGGTCACCGACGACGGCCGCGGCATGCCGGTGGACATCCACCCCGAGGAAGGCGTGCCGGGCGTGGAGCTGATCCTCACCCGCCTGCACGCGGGCGGCAAGTTCAGCGGCAAGAACTACAACTTCTCCGGCGGCCTGCACGGCGTGGGCGTGTCGGTGGTCAACGCGCTGTCCACCCGCGTGGAAGTGACGATCCGCCGCGACGGCAACGAATACCGCATGGCCTTCGAGCACGGCGACCGCGTCAGCGAGCTGGAGATCATCGGCACGGTGCCGAAGAAGAGAACCGGCACCACCGTGCGCTTCTGGGCCGACCCGAAATACTTCGACTCGCCGAAGATCTCGCTGCCGAAACTCAAGCACCTCTTGCGCGCCAAGGCCGTGCTGTGCGCGGGCCTCAACGTGAAGCTGGTCGACGAGGCCAGCGGCGAAACCAGCGAGTGGCATTACGAGGACGGCCTGCGCGACTACCTGCGCGGCGAGCTGGACGGCGGCGAGGCGCTGCCCGCGGAGCTGTTCGTGCACCACGTGGCGCGCGACACCGAAGGCATGGACGTGGCGCTGGCCTGGCTGCCGGAAGGCGAGCTGGTGCAGGAAAGCTACGTCAACCTGATCCCCACCGCGCAGGGCGGCACCCACGTCAACGGCCTGCGCTCGGGCCTCACCAATGCGATCCGCGAATTCTGCGACATCCGCAACCTGCTGCCGCGCGGCGTGAAGCTGGCGCCGGAAGACGTGTGGGAGCGGCTCGCCTTCGTGCTCAGCGCCAAGCTGCAGGACCCGCAGTTCGCCGGCCAGACCAAGGAGCGGCTGTCCTCGCGCAACGCTGCCGCGCTGGTCGAGAACGTGGTGCACGACGCCTTCAGCCTGTGGCTGAACCAGAACGTGGAAACCGGCGAGCGCATCGCCCAGCTCGCGATCGAGCGCGCCAGCGCGCGGCTCAAGGCGGCGAAGCAGGTGGTGCGCAAGAAGATCGTGCAAGGCCCCGCCCTGCCCGGCAAGCTCGCCGACTGCACTTCCACCGACCTCTCGCGCACAGAACTTTTTCTGGTCGAAGGCGACTCCGCCGGCGGCAGCGCCAAGCAGGCGCGCGACAAGGAGTTCCAGGCGATCCTGCCGCTGCGCGGCAAGATCCTCAACACCTGGGAGGTGGAATCCACCTCGGTGCTGGCCTCCGAGGAGGTGCACAACCTCGCGGTGGCGATCGGCTGCGACCCCGGCAAGGACGACCTCGCCGGCCTGCGCTACGGCAAGGTCATCATCCTCGCCGACGCCGACTCCGACGGCCTGCACATCGCCACCCTGCTCAGCGCGCTGTTCCTGAAACACTTCCCGCATCTGGTCAGCGAAGGCCACGTGTTCGTGGCGATGCCGCCGCTGTTCCGCGTCGACGTGGGCAAGCAGGTGTTCTACTGCCTCGACGAGGCCGAGAAGCAGGCGATGCTGCAGAAGATCGAGCGCGAGAAGATGAAGGGCCAGGTCGCGGTTACCCGCTTCAAGGGCCTGGGCGAGATGAACCCCGCGCAGCTGCGCGAATCCACCGTCCACCCCGACACCCGCCGCCTCGTGCAGCTCACCGTGGACGGCGACGACGGCACCGCCAAGGTGATGGACCTGCTGCTGGCCAAGAAGCGCGCCGGCGACCGCAAGGCGTGGCTGGAAGAGAAAGGCGATCTCGCCACGCTGGAGGTGTGAGGGTCGCTTTACGACCCTCGCACCTCCACGATCCACGGACGGATCGCACGTTGGCTCATTGCGGCTGCGATGAGCCAACGGAGCCATGCCCGGCCCATGCCGGGCATGGCGAGTCAGGCAAGTGCAGGATGCACTTGCCTGACACAATCAGACACGCCCGCTCTTGCTTGCCAACCATCGCGAGGCACCGCATGTCCCTCACCCCACCGTTCAATCTGCAACGCTGGATAGCCGAACACCGCCACCTGCTGAAGCCGCCGGTGGGCAACAAGTGCATCGTCGACGGCGACTTCATCGTGATGATCGTGGGCGGCCCGAATGCGCGCACCGACTACCACTGGGAGGAAGGCCCGGAGTTCTTCTACCAGCTGGAAGGCGAGGCCCTGCTGCACGTGCAGGACGAAGGCGTGAAACGCTCGCTGCCGCTGCGTGCCGGCGAAATGTTCTACCTGCCGCCGCGCGTGCCGCATTCGCCGCAGCGCTTCGCCGATTCCGTGGGCCTGGTGATCGAACGCAAGCGCCTGCCGCACGAGAAGGACGGCCTGCTGTGGTTCTGCGAACGCTGCAACCACAAGCTGTACGAGGAGTACTTCACCCTCGACAGCATCGAGCGCGACTTCCCGCCGGTGTTCGAGCGTTTCTACCGCTCGCGCGAGGCGCGCACCTGCAAGGGCTGCGGCCACCTCAATCCGGCACCGGAGCGCTACGCGCAGGAGTGGGTGGAGAGAAGTGAGAAGTGAGAGAAGAGCAAGGCACGGCGTCTCGTATGCCTTCTCTCTCTACTCACTCCTCTTCACTCACTTCTCGCTCTCGCATCGCACGCGCGCCAGCCACTTGCGCGCCATGCGCCGCAGCGAGGTATCCGCCTGCGGATCGGCGGCGATCGCGCGCACCGGCTGCCACGCCAGCGCCAGCGATTCCTCGCTGACCTCGAATGTCTCGCTGCCGGTGGCGCGCACCACGTGGCGCACGTCGTAATGCCAGTGCTCCGGTTCGCTCGCGCGTGCCGGAATCGGGTGCGCATCGAGATCGAAGATCGCGCGCTCGACTGCAAGCTCGCGCAAGCCCGACTCCTCCTCCGCCTCGCGCAGCGCCACGCGCGCGAGGTCGGCATCGCCGTCGGCATGGCCGCCCAGTTGCAGCCAGCGGCCCAGCTTGCGGTGATGCGTGAGCAGCACGCGCTCGCCGTCCGCGCTCACCAGCCAGGCCGAGCCGGTGAAGTGGCCCGGCGCGTGGCTGCGCTCGAACACGGCGGCATCCGAGGCGAGGAAAGCCGCGAAGTCGGCGACCGTTCCGCCCTCCTCCGGATGGCGCGCGAGGTAGTCGTCGAATGCGGCGGAAAGTCGTGGAAAACGGCTCGGCATGACTTGTGGCAGGGGCGGAAAAAACAATGCGGACTCTAGCTGCATCGCGTCTTGTACCCCTCCAGTCGCTCCGCTATGGTTGGCCGTCCGCCGGCTCGTCGCGTCAGTTCTCGTCGCGGTTTGGACGAGCGTGACGTCGTGTATTCCCGGGGAGCCATTGCATGCTGTTCAAGCGCGTCAAGCCGATCGACCAGATCATCGCCACGGCGGAAAAGAAAAGCCTCACCCGCCAGCTCGGCGCCTTCCAGCTCACCATGCTCGGCATCGGCGCGATCATCGGCACCGGCATCTTCGTGCTCACCGCCGAAGCGGGCCAGAAGGCCGGCCCCGGCATGATGATCGCGTTCGTGATCGCCGCGGTGGTCTGTGCGTTCGCCGCGCTGGCCTATGCGGAACTTGCCTCGATGGTGCCGGTGGCCGGCTCGGCCTACACCTACACCTACGGCGTGCTCGGCGAAGGCGTCGCATGGGTCGTGGGCTGGGCGCTGGTGCTGGAGTACACCATCGCCGCCAGCACCGTGTGCGTGGGCTGGGCCGGCTACGTCAACGGCCTGCTCGCGCATGCCGGGCTCGGCCTGCCGCACTTCCTGCAGGTGGGCCCGATGGACGGCGGCAGCTTCAACCTGCTGGCCTGCCTGATCGGCCTGGCGATCACCGGCCTCCTGGTGATCGGCACCTCGAAGTCGGCCAAGGTCAACACCGTGCTGGTGCTGATCAAGATCGCCGCGCTCACCGCCTTCATCATCGTCGCGCTGCCGGCGGTGAAGGACCAGAACTTCACGCCGTTCGTGCCGAACGGCTGGGGCAGCCCGATGGGCGGCATCGGCGTGCTCGGCGCGGCGGCCTCCATCGTGTTCGCCTACATCGGCTTCGACGCGATCTCCACGGCGGCCGAGGAAACCAAAAACCCGAACCGCAACATTCCGATCGCGCTGATCGGTTCGCTCGGCGTGTGCACCATCTACTACCTGCTGGTGAGCTACGGCGCGGTGGGTTCGGTGGGCGCGCAGCCCATGCTGGGCCCGAACGGCGTGGCGCTGGAGCCGGGCACGCCGGCGTTCGCCGCGGCCTGCGACGGTTCGCAGGCGCTGGTGTGCAGCAAGGAGGCGCTGGCCCACGTGGTGCGCCTGCTCAACCACAACACCATCGCCGCCTTCATCGCGTTTGCCGCCGGCATCGCGCTGCCGTCGGTGATCCTCACCATGACCTACGGCCAGACCCGCATCTTCTTCACCATGTCGCGCGACGGCCTGCTGCCGAGCTCGCTGGCGAAGATCCATCCGCGCTTCCACACGCCGCACGTCATCACCCTGATCACCGGCACCTTCGTCTCGCTGTTCGGCGCGCTGTTCCCGGTAGGCATCCTCGCCGACATCACCAACTCGGGCACGCTGTTCGCGTTCATCATGGTGGCGGTGGGCGTGCTGATCCTGCGCCGCACCCAGCCCGGGCGTCCGCGCCCGTTCCGCACTCCGCTGCCGTGGCTGGTCTGCCCGCTGGCGGTGATCGGCTGCCTGCTGCTGTTCCTGAACCTGTCGAAGGAAGCGAAGATCACCTTCTTCGCGTGGGGTGCGGTCGGCCTGGTGGTGTACTTCCTGTACGGCTACCGCAAGAGCCACCTGGCCTGCGGCACCGAGGCGGACTGATTCCGCACGCGCGCTCATCGACACCATGCCACCGGCACGACAGCGTCGTGCCGGTTTCATATTTGGAAGCTCCATGCTCAAGCAACTGCTCGCCCGCAAGACCGATTTCGCCGGCACCGACAGCGCCCACGGCGTCGCGCTGCAGCGCACGCTCGGCCCCTGGGGCCTGACCGCGCTGGGCATCGGCGCGGTGATCGGCGGCGGCATCTTCGTGATCACCGGCCAGGCGGCGGCCGAGCACGCCGGCCCGGCGATCGTCCTGTCCTTCATCATCGCGGCGATCTGCTGCAGCTTCACCGCGCTGTGCTACGCCGAGTTCGCCACCCTGATCCCGATGTCGGGCAGCTCGTATTCCTACGCCTACGCCACGCTGGGCGAACTGGTGGCCTGGTTCATCGGCTGGAACATGGTGCTGGAGTACGGCGTCTCGGCGTCCGCCGTGGCGGTGAGCTGGACCGGCTACTTCACCAGCCTGCTCGACAACATGGGCATGCACCTGCCCGCGGTGCTGACCAATGCGCCGCTGGCCTACCAGGACGGCCACCTCGTCGCCACCGGCGCGCTGTTCAACCTGCCGGCGGTGGCGATCACGCTGGCGCTGACCTGGCTGTGCTACGTGGGCATCCGCGAGTCCAGCGGCGCGAACCTGGCGATGGTGATACTCAAGGTCGGCCTGATCGTGGTGGTGATCGTGGCCGGCTGGCAGTACGTGGACCCGCAGCTCTGGCACCCGTTCATCCCGCCGCAGCAGGGGCCGGAAAAATACGGTTGGGCCGGCATCATGCGCGCCTCGACCCTGGTGTTCTTCGCCTACATCGGCTTCGAGGCCACCTCCACCGCGGCGCAGGAGGCGAAGAACCCGCAGCGCGACCTGCCGATCGGCACCCTCGTTTCGCTGGCGGTGTGCACCGTGCTCTACATCGGCATGGCGGCGGTGATCACCGGCCTGCTGCCGTTCGACCAGCTGGGCACCAGCGAGCCGGTGGTGACCGCGGTGAAGGCGCATCCGCAGCTGAACTGGCTGCGCTGGCTGGTGGAGGTCGGCGCGCTGATCGGCCTGTCCTCGGTGGTGCTGGTGATGATCATCGCGCAGCCGCGCATCTTCATGATCATGGGCAACGACGGCCTGCTGCCGCCGGTGTTCGCGAAGATCCACCCGCGCTACAAGACCCCGCACATCAACACCGTGATCACCGGCCTCGGCATCGCCGCGCTGGCGGCGGTGTTCCCGCTCGACGTGCTCGGCGATCTCGTCTCGATGGGTACGCTGATCGCCTTCGTGGCGGTGTGCGCCGGCGTGCTGATCCTGCGCTACACGCATCCCGAACTGCCGCGCACCTTCCGCGTGCCGTGGGCGCCGCTGATCTGCACGCTGGGCGTGCTGTGCTGCCTGGGCCTGCTGTACTGGGAGAACTGGTACCAGTGGCTGCTGATGGGGATCTGGACCGTGATCGGCCTCGCGATCTATTTCGGCTACGGCTACCGGCACAGCCGGTTGCGTCGTTCGCAGGCGGTTGCCGAGCTCGCATGAGCCCGAAATACCGACAAATCACGCTGAAAATCGCCGATTTTCTGCGTACTTCGCCAATCGAGGCCATTCCAGCCCATCGACCTGGTTCAGCCTGAGCGGTACCGAAAAAACGAAACAAGTCGTTGTTTTTGAACAGCTTAACGGAATATTTCCGAAAGAATCTCGACTCCCTGCCGCCCATTTGGCCCGACGAGGGGTATCATCCCCAGTCCGAGGGTTGATCACTTGGCAGTGGGCCCCGGATCGCCGCCCGGCGCGTCAGCTGGCCAGCTCCTCAGCCTGACGCGCCGGGCAGCACTTTTCGGCGCCGCGCGCCCTCCCCCGACTTCTCCGACGCATCGCCGCTGCGGCGATCCGATGACGTATGCACGGCGCGCAACCATCCGCCATCGCGCGCCACGCCAACGAAAAGAGGCCGGCACCAGGGCCGGCCTCTCGGGGTCGCAACAGCAGGAAGCGATCAGGCTTTCTTCGGCGTGTGCGACACGCACCAGCCCTTCGCATTGACCGACTTGCCCGGGAACAGCTGGCAGGGGCCGTAGCCGGTGGGGCCGCCGGAATAGAACTGGCAGTTCGTGCAGTCGTCGCCCGGCTTGTGCTTCGGGTTCTTGCTGGCCGCCGCGTTCTCCGTGTAATCCAGCGCCTTGGCGGTCGGATCGGCAGCGGTCACGTGCGGCAGGTCGGCGGCACGCGCGAAGCGCGGCAGGCCACCGGCCACCACCGCGGCCGCCGTGGTACCGGCCGCCAGTTTCAGGAAGCGGCGACGCGACTCGTTGTTTTCGTCATGCGACATTGGAAACCTCCGTCGTTGGAACAAACTCCACCGCGCCGCGGTGGAACCGTGCGCCATGCTACGCCGGTTGCCGTGCATGCGGCGAGAATAGATCGCATTTGGTCGGCAAGCTCCCGCCGCCGGCCGGCTTCTGCCCGCATGCTGTATAGTTCCGCCTTCGTTTGGACGTCCATTTGCATGAACCAGCAACTGCCCGACACGATCCCCCCCGAGCTGTTCGCCGCGCGCGCCGACGCCGTCGCCGATGCCGCGCGCGAGCTGGCGCTGGCCGGCTGGACGCCGGCGACCAGCAGCAACTTCTCGATGCGCGTGGATGCCGACCATGCCGCCATCACGATCTCCGGCCGCGACAAGGGCAAGCTCGGCCGCGACGACATCATGCTGGTGGACATGCACGGCCAGGCCGTGGGCACCGGCGCGCGCCCCAGCGCAGAAACCGCGCTGCACACCCAGGTCTATCGCCGCTTTCCCGAAGCGAACGCGGTGCTGCACACCCATTCGCGCACGCAGAGCGTGGCCTCGCGGCTGTACGCCGAGGCCGGCGCGGTGCGGCTGCAAGGCTGGGAGCTGCAGAAGGCCATCGCCGGCCACACCACGCACGAGAGCGTGCTGGAGATCCCGGTGTTCCCCAACACCCAGCACATGCCCGAACTGGTGGCGCAGGTGGATGCCTGGCTGGACGCCGGCAAGCCACTCGCGGCCTACCTGATCGCCGGCCACGGTATCTACACCTGGGGCCGCGACATGGCCGAGGCGCGCCGCCACCTGGAAGCGCTGGAATGCCTGCTCGGCTGCGAACTGGACCTGAGGAGACTTTCCGCATGAGCCGCCTGCGCATTTTCGACGAACGCCAGCCCGCCACGCCGCTGGCCACCCACACCGACCGCGCCGAGATCGGCCGCGTGCTCGCCGCCGCCGGCGTGCGCTTCGAGCAATGGGCCGCGAACCAGCCCGTCGCCCCCGGCGCCAGCCAGGACGAGGTGATCGCCGCCTACCGCGCGGACATCGACCGCCTGATGCGCGAGGAAGGCTACCAGTCGGTGGACGTGATCAGCCTGAAGCCCGACCACCCCGACCGCGCCGCGCTGCGCCAGAAATTCCTCAGCGAGCACACCCACAGCGAGGACGAGGTGCGCTTCTTCGTGGCCGGCGCCGGCCAGTTCACCCTGCACCTGGGCGACAAGGTCTACGACGTGCTGTGCGAAGCCGGCGACCTGATCGGCGTGCCCGACGGCACCCGCCATTGGTTCGACATGAGCGAGTCGCCCTGTTTCGTGGCGATCCGCCTGTTCACCAACAAGGACGGCTGGGTCGCCAACTACACCGGCAGCGATATCGCGCAGGGGTTTCCGCGGATGGAGCCCATCGCGGCGTGACCCACTCGTAGGAGCGCACCCTGTGCGCGATAGGGCTCTCGGCGAAAAGTCCCATCGCGCACAGGGTGCGCTCCTACGGGCCATGCCGGTGGCGTACGGGTACACTGGCTGCCCTGCTTCCGCACGCCATCCGCCATGCCCGAAATCCGCGCCATCGTCACCGACATCGAAGGCACCACCAGTTCGATCAGCTTCGTCAAGGACGTGCTGTTCCCCTACGCGCGCAAGCGCCTGCCCGCTTTCGTCGAGACCCATGTGGACCGGCCCGAGGTGCAGCACTGGCTGCACGAGGCGGCGAAGGAGGCCGGCTACATCGAGGCCAGCCGGCAGGAAGTGATCGAGCTGCTGCTGCGCTGGATCGACGAGGACCGCAAGTCCACCGCGCTGAAGGCGCTGCAGGGCATGATCTGGCGCGAAGGCTACGAGGCCGGCGACTACCGCGCGCATGTCTATCCCGAGGTGGCGGCGCGGCTGCGCGCCTGGCGCGCGGAAGGGCTGCGCCTGTACGTGTATTCCTCCGGCTCGGTGCCCGCGCAGCAGCTGTTCTTCCGCTACAGCGAGGCGGGCGACCTCACCCCGCTGTTCGCCGGCTACTTCGACACCGAGACCGGCCCCAAGCGCGAGCAGGCCTCCTACGCGAAGATCGCCGCGGCGATCGGCGAGCGACCCGAACACCTGCTGTTCCTGTCCGATATCGTCGAGGAGCTGGACGCCGCCCGCGCCGCCGGCTTCCGCACCGGCTGGCTGCTGCGGCCGCCGCAGGCGCTGCCGGCGCAGCCGCCGCACGCCGCCTACGCCGATTTCGACGCCATCACGCCCTGACCCTCGCCGAGCCACTGCCGCATGCGCACCGCCTTCACCGCCCTGCTTGCCTTCGCCGCCGGCGTGCTGCTGATGCTGTGGCTGCCCGGCCATGCGCCCGCGCCGGCCGCCGCCACGGGCGCCAGCGGCAGCGCCGCCGCGGCCAGTACCGTCGACGACGGCGGCGACGACAGCGACGGCAGCGCCAACTGGCCGAACCAGGGCCCCACGCCCGAGCAGGTGCTCTACAACCAGCCGCAGATGCTGCAGGACGCGCTGGCGAAACTCGGCCCGCGCGTGCCCGGCAAGCCCAACCTCTACCTGCTCAGCTTCGCCGGCGACGGCAGCCAGGACGTGTTCCGCAACGAGGCCGAATACGCGGCACGGATGTTCCGCCAGCGCTTCGGCGCCAGCGCCCACGCGCTGGTGCTGGAGAACAATCCCGCCTCACTCGCCACCCATCCGCTGGCCAACTGGAGCAACCTGGAGGGCGCGCTGGGCGGCCTCGCCAAGACGATGCAGCCCGACGACATCCTGATGCTCTACCTCGCCACCCACGGCAGCGAGGACCACGACCTCCTGGTCGACATGGACCCGCTGCCGCTGGACCAGATCGGCGCGCAGGACCTCGCCGAGATCCTCAAGGAGCATCCGTTCAAGTGGAAGGTGGTGGTGGTCAACGCCTGCTACTCCGGCGGCTTCATCCCGCCGCTCGCCGGCGATGGCACCCTGGTGCTCACCGCCGCGCGCAGCGACCGCAGCTCCTTCGGCTGCGGCAGCGAATCGGAACTCACCTATTTCGGCCACGCCTGGCTGGTCGACGCGCTGAACCGCGGCGACAACTTCCTCGACGCCTTCGCCCAGGCCAAGGCCGAGATCGCGCGGTGGGAGCAGCTCGACAAGCTCACACCCTCCGAGCCGCAGAGCTACGTGGGCAAGGGCATCGAGGCGCAGCTGGCCGCCTGGCGCAAGGGCCTCGTGCCGGGACCGGCAGTGCCGTTCGCGCCGGCACCCGCGGCCAGCGCCGCCACGGCAACGTACTGAAAGCCCGCGATCAGCGCCCGGCGTGGCGCTGCGCCAGCACCACCACCGCATCGGCCAGCGACAGCCCGCGCGCGCGCAGCAGCACGGTGAGGTGGAACACGAGGTCGGCCGCCTCGCCCAGCAGTTCCTCGTCGCCCTGCGCCACCGCGGCGAGCGCGCTTTCCACGCCCTCCTCGCCCACCTTCTGCGCGATGCGACGGGTGCCGGCCTCGAACAGTTGGGTGGTGTAGCTGCCCTGCGGACGCTCGGCGTGGCGCTGCGCCACCAGCGCGTCGAGCTCGGCGAGAAAGCCCAGCGGCGGCCGCGCGTCCGTGCCGAAGCAGCTGGACGTGCCCAGGTGGCAGGTCGGCCCGTGCGGCTCGGCCTGCACCAGCAAGGTGTCGGCATCGCAGTCGATGCGGATGGATTTCAGCGCCAGCACGTGGCCCGAGCTTTCGCCCTTCGTCCACAGTCGCTGCTTGCTGCGGCTGAAGAACGTGACCTTGCCGCTGCGCTGCGTTTCGGCCAGCGCTTGCGCATTCATGTAGCCGAGCATCAGCACTTCGCCTGTCAGCCAGTGCTGCACGACGGCGGGCAGCAGGCCGTCGCCCTTGGGCCAGTCGAGGCGGGAGAGGTCGGTGTTGGAATCGGACATCGGGATACCTGCTGCCGGCATGCGTGGAGGCATGCGAAGAAATTCGATTTTCCCGTCATTCCAGCGCAAGCTGGAACCCAGTGTCTTTGAAGTCTTACCGTTGCACGAAAGACACTGGATTCCGGCTTTCGCCGGAATGACGAGCTAAGGGATACGTACCGCGACACCCTGCGCTTGCAAGTATTGCTTGAGCGCAGGAATCGCGATCGCGCCGGAATGGAACACGCTGGCCGCCAGCGCGCCGTCCACGTCGGCGTCGGCGAAGGCATCGCGGAAATGTTCGGGCGCGCCGGCGCCGCCCGAGGCGATCAGCGGCACCTGGCAGAGCGCGCGCACGGCCTTGAGCTGTTCGAGGTCGTAGCCCTGCCGCACGCCGTCGCTGCCCATGCAGTTGAGCACGATCTCGCCGGCGCCGAGGCGCTGCGCTTCGGCCACCCAGTCCAGCGTGCGGCGCAGCAGCGCGCGCGTCTTCGACGGATCGCCGGTGTACTGGCGCACGCGCCATTCGCCGTCGGCGTCGCGCAGCGAATCCACGCCCACCACCACGCATTGCACGCCGAAGGCTTCGGCCAGTTCGGCGATCAGCTCGGGCCGCTCCAGCGCCGGCGAGTTCACCGACACCTTGTCCGCGCCCGCGTGCAGCACCGCGCGCGCCTCGTCCACCGAGCGGATGCCGCCGGCCACGCAGAACGGGATGTCGATCACCCGCGCCACCTTCTCCACCCAGCCGCGGTCCACGCTGCGCCCCTCGGGGCTGGCGGTGATGTCGTAGAACACCAGCTCGTCGGCACCCTCGTCGCGGTAGCGCAGCGCGAGATCCACGATGCCGCCCATCGCCACGTGGTCGCGGAAGCGCACGCCCTTGACCACCTGGCCGTCGCGCACGTCGAGGCAGGGAATGAGGCGGCGGCTCAGCATGGCGTGCACTCCCTCGCGATGCTGGTGGTGGGAGAGGCCAAAGCCCCCCTCACCCCAGCCCTCTCCCCCAAGCAAGCTTGGGGGAGAGGGAGTCCTGCCCCCTCTCCCCCGGCAACGCCGGGGGAGAGGGTTGGGGTGAGGGGGAAGCTCTTGGCAATGCGGCTCAACATGCCAGCGCCTCCGCCACGGTGAAGCGCCCTTCCAGCAGCGCCCGCCCCAGGATCACGCCGCGCGCCCCGGCTTCGCGCGCCGCGCGGATATCGTCCAGCGAGCACACGCCGCCGGAGGCCTGCACCGCGAGCTGCGGCACGCTTTCGGCCAGGTGCCGGTACAGGTCGAGGTTGAAGCCCGCCAGCATGCCGTCGCGTTCGATGTCGGTGCACAGGAGGTGCTTCGCGCCGCGCGCGGCGTACCACGGCGCGAGTTCGTCCAGGGTGCGCGTTTCGGTTTCGGTCCAGCCCGCGCTGGGTAGGCTCCAGCGGCCGTCGATGCGGCGGGTGTCGAGCGCGAGCGTGAGGCGCTCGGCGCCGTACTGCTTCAGCCAGCCGGCCACGCGCTCGGGATCGCGGATCGCCACGCTGCCCAGCACCACGCGCTGCACGCCGGCGTCGAACAGGCGTCGCAGGTCGGCTTCCTCGCGCACGCCACCGCCGGCCTGCACCTGCATGCCATCCTTGGCGATCGCCGCGATCACCGCGAGGTTGTCGAGGTTGCCGGAACGGGCGCCGTCGAGGTCGACCAGGTGCAGCCAGCGCGCGCCGGCGTCGGCGTAGCGCTGCGCCAGCGCGCGCGGATCGTCGGCGTAGGTGGTCTGCTGCGCGTAGTCGCCCTGCTTCAGGCGCACCACGCGGCCGCCGCGCAGGTCGATGGCGGGAATCACGGCGAAAGTCATGCGTTGCTCGTCACAGGTCGAGGAAATTCTTCAGCAGCTTCGCGCCGACGGCGGCGGAGCGCTCGGGGTGAAACTGCATGCCATGGAAATTGCCGCGCGCGACCACGGCGGAGAACGGCGCGCCGTAGTCGGCCGTGGCCAGCGTCCACTCGCCCACCGGCACGGCATAGCTGTGCACGAAATACGCCTGCTCGCCTTCATTCAATCCACGCAACAAGGGATGCTCGCGCTGCACGGACAAGCCGTTCCAGCCCATGTGCGGCACGCGCAGGCCGGGGCGCTCGGCGAAGCGACGCACGGTGGCCGGGATCAGACCGAGGCACTCGGTGTCGCCCTCCTCCGAATGCGCGCACAGCAGCTGCATGCCCAGGCACACGCCCAGCACCGGCTGGCTCAGCGCGCGCAGCACGTCGACCAGGCCCAGCTCGCGCAGCCGCGCCATGCCGGGACCGGCCGCGCCCACGCCGGGCAGGATCACCTTGTCGGCGGCGCGGATCGCCGCGGCATCCGAAGTCAGCGCGGCGTCCACGCCGAGGCGCTGCAGGGCGTAGCGCACCGAGCCGATGTTGGTGCCGCCGGCGTCGACCAGCACGACCGTCATACATACCTCGCACGTAGGAGCGCACCCTGTGCGCGATGCTTTCCGTCACGTGACGAAGAGCGGTCGCGCACAGGGTGCGCTCCTACGCCCATGCGCATGGATGGCAGCATCACAGCGTCCCTTTCGTGCTTGGCAGCTCGTCGCCTTCGCGGCGAATCGCCTGGCGCAGCGTGCGCGCCACCACCTTGAAGCAGGCTTCGACCATGTGGTGCGCGTTGTCGCCGCGCACCGCGAGGTGCAGGTTCGCGCCCAGCGTTTCGCACAGCGAGCGGAAGAAGTGCGGCACCATCTCGGTGGCCAGCTCGCCCACGCGCTCGCGCGGGAACTGCCCGTCGAACACGAAGTACGGGCGGCCGGAGAGATCCAGCCGCGCCTCCGCCGCGCTCTCGTCCATCGGCAGCGCGAAGCCGTAGCGGGCGATGCCGCGCTTGTCGCCCAGCGCCTGCCGCAGCGCCTGCCCCAGCGCGAGGCCGCAATCCTCCACGCTGTGGTGGTCGTCGATGTGGAGGTCGCCGTCGCACTCGACGGCGAGCGCGAAGCCGCCGTGCTTGCCGATCTGCTCCAGCATGTGGTCGAAGAAGCCGAGGCCGGTGCGCACCTTGGGCTCGGCCACCTTGTCCAGATCGACGCGCACGGTGATGCGGGTTTCCTTGGTCTTGCGCACCACCTCGGCCGTGCGCGGCACATCCAGCACCTGGTGTGCCAGTTCGTCCCAGGCGATGCCCTGCGGCCCCACGCGGAAGCCGCGCACGCCGAGGTTGGCGGCGAACTGCAGATCGGTCTCGCGATCGCCCACCATCGCCGAGGCCGCGCGGCTCCAGCTGTCGTCGGCGAGCCAGCCGCGCATCAGGCCGATGCCGGGCTTGCGCGTATCCAACCCTTCGTGCGGAAAGCTGCGGTCGATCAGCACCTCGTGGAAGCGGATGCCCTGTGAGGACAGGATGCGCAGCAGCAGCTCGTGCGGGCCGTTGAAATGCGCCTCGGGGAAGCTGTCGGTGCCCAGCCCGTCCTGGTTCGTCACCATCACCAGCTCGTAGCCGGAGGCGACGAAACGCAGCAAGGCGGCGATCACGCCCGGCAGCAGGGCCAGCTTCTCGTAGCTGTCGATCTGCTCGTCGGCGGGTTCCTCGATCAGGCAGCCGTCGCGGTCGACGAAGAGAATCTTCCGGCTCATGCCGCGCCTCGCGCCTGTGCGGATGGCGCCAGCGCCGCCAGCACCCGTTCGTTTTCCGCCGGCGTGCCGATCGTGATGCGCAGCGCATCGTCCAGGCCCGGATAGCGCCGCACGTCGCGCACCACGATGCCCGCGTCGAACAGCCGCCGATACGCGGCGCCGGCGTCGTCGAAACGCACGGTAAGGAAGTTCGCCTGCGACGGCAGCACGGCGCGCACGCCCGGCAGGCCGGCCAGCGCCGTGCGCATGCGCGCACGCTCGGCGCGCACCACGCCGACGTGCGCCTGCGCGTTCGCCTGGCCCCAGCCCGACAGCGCGAGCAGGGCCGCGTCCACGCTGGGCAGCGGCAGCGGATACGGCGGCATGATCCGGCGCAGCAGCGCGATCACCCCCGGGTTCGCCAGCAGGCAGCCGATGCGCGCGCCGGCCAGCGCCCAGGCCTTGGACAGCGTGCGCAGCACGGCGAGGTTGTCGTGGCGGTCGAGCAGGTCGGCCACGCTGCCCTCGTCGGCGAACTCCACGTAGGCCTCGTCCACCACCAGCAGCGCGCGGTTGGCCAGCGCCTGCGCCAAGCGCGCGATGTCGGCGCGCGGCACCACGCTGCCGGCGGGGTTGTTCGGCGTGCAGACGAACACCAGCTTCACCGCGGGCGTCAGCGCGGCCAGCACGGCGTCCACGTCCAGCGTGAAGTCGCGGCGCAGCGGCACCTCGATCACGCCGGCATCCTGGATGCGCGCGCACACCGCGTACATGCCGAAGGTGGGCGGCTGGATCAGGATCGCGTCGCGGCCGGCGCGGCAGAACGCGCGCACCAGCAGGTCGATCGCCTCGTCGCTGCCGCGGCCCACCAGCAGCTGTTCGCGGCGCACGCCGTACAGCCGCGCCAGCGCATCCACCAGCGCCGCCGGCTGCGGTTCGGGATAGCGGTTGCAGCCGGTGCCGTTGTCGCCGGTGGGCGCCCACGCCGACTCGTTCGCATTGAGCAGCAGTTCGCCGCCGCTGGCCTCCATGCGCGCCGAGGAATACGGCTGCAAGGCGCGGATTTCCGCCCGCGCGAGATCGAGCACGCTCATGCCATGGACTCCAGTTCGGCCAGTCGCAGCGTCACCGCGCGGCGGTGCGCCTCCAGTTGTTCGGCCGCCGCCAGCGTGGCGGTGCACGGGCCGATGTTGCGCAGGCCGTCGGCGCTCAGCTCCTGCACCGTGATCTGCTTCTGATAGCTCGCCACCGACACGCCGCTGTAGCTGCGCGCGTGGCCGTAGGTGGGCAGCACATGGTTGCTGCCGCTGCAGTAGTCGCCCACCGACTCGGGCGTCCACGCGCCCACGAACACCGAGCCGGCGCTCTCGATGCCGGCCAGCAGCCGCCGCGGCGCGGTCACCTGCAGGATCAGGTGCTCGGGCGCGTAGCGGTTGCTCACCTCGACCGCCTGCGCCAGCGAGGCCACCGCGATCAGCCGGCTCTGAGCCAGCGCCCGCCGCGCGATGTCGGCGCGCGGCAGTTCGGCGCATTGCCGCTCGACTTCGCGCTCGACGCGATCCAGCAGCGCGGTCGAATCGCTGAGCAGGATCACCTGCGAATCCGGCCCGTGCTCGGCCTGCGACAGCAGATCGGCGGCGACGAAAGCGGGATTCGCCGCCGCGTCGGCGATCACCAGCACCTCGGACGGGCCCGCCGGCATGTCGATCGCCGCGCCGTCCGGTTCGGACGACACCTGCAGCTTGGCCTCGGTGACCCAGGCGTTGCCGGGACCGAACAGCTTGTCGCACTTCGGCACGGAAGCCGTGCCGTAGGCCATCGCCGCGATCGCCTGCGCGCCGCCCAGCTTGAACACCTTGTGCACGCCGGTGAGGCGCGCGGCGTACAGCACCGCCTCGTCGCAGCTGCCGTCGGCGCGCGCGGGCGAGCACAGCACCACCTCGCGGCAGCCGGCGATGCGCGCGGGCACGCCCAGCATCAGCGCGGTGGACGGCAGCGGCGCGCTGCCGGCCGGCACGTACAGGCCCACGCGGCCGATCGGCCGCAGCATGCGTTCCACGCGCACGCCCGGCGCGGTCTCCACCGTCACCGGCTGCACGACCGCGGCGCGATGGTAGGCCTCGATGCGCGCGGCGGCCTCGCGGATCGCCGCCTTCAGCGCGGGATCGAGCCTCGCCTCGGCGGCCGCGAACTCGGCGTCGGTGACTTCGAGTTCGGTCAATGCGCAGCGGTCGTATTTCGCGCTCAGCTCGCGCAGCGCCGCGTCGCCCTGCGCGCGCACGGCCGCGATGATGCGAGCCACGCCGTCGCGCAATTCCGCCGCGCGCGACTGCGCCGGGCGGGCCAAGGCCTCGCTCCTGCCCTGCTCGTCGAGCGCATTCCAGTCGATACGTTTCATGCCAGCCGGCCTTTCATGCAAGCATCTTCTCCACCGGCAGCACGAACATCTCGCGCGCGCCGGCCTTCTTGATTTCTTCGAGCTGGCGCCAGCTCACCTCGCCCGCGCACAGCGCCTGCAGCATCAGCTGGTCGGGCTGGCCGGCCACCGGCAGCAGGGTCGGCTGCGGGCCACCGGGCAGCAGCCGGGTCACCGCGTCCAGCGCGTGGCGCGGGGTCTGCAACAGCAGCAGGCGCGATTCGCGCACCTGGATCACGCCGTCCAGCCGCTTCAGCAGCAGTTCGATCAGGTCGCCACGCTCGTCCGCCGGCAGGTTCCGCGGGCCGGCCAGCACCGCCTCGCTCTCCAGCAGCACGTCGGCCTCGCGCAGCTGGTTCGCCACCAGGGTGCCGCCGCTCTGCACCAGGTCGCAGATCGCATCCGCGGTGCCCAGCTTGGGTGCGATCTCCACCGAGCCGGCCAGGGTCACCACACCGGCATCGACGCCGCGCTCGCGCAGCCACGCGCCGAGCAGGCCCGGGTACGAGGTGGCGATGCGCCGCCCGGCCAGCTGCGCGGGCTCGCGGTAGTCAAACTCCTGCGGCACCGCGATGGAGAGCCGGCAGCGGCCGAAGCCCAGCGGCCGCAGCTCGGCCAGCGGCTCGCTCTCCGGCCCCGCGGTGAGGCTGAATTCATTGAGCACGTTGCGGCCCACGATGCCCAGCTCGCACACACCCTGCGCGATCAGGCCGGGGATGTCGTCGTCGCGCACCAGCAGCAGGTCCACCGGCTCGCCTTCGCCGAAGCAGAACAGCTTGTCGCGGCTCTGCCGGAACGTGAGGCCGCAGCGCTTGAGCAGTTCCAGCGCCGGCTCGGTGAGCCGGCCGGACTTCTGCATCGCGATGCGCAAGCGGTCGCGCGGCTTCATGCGCGCACCTTCTTCGCCGCCGCGCGACGGCGCGAGGCGCGTGTCGCGGCCACCCGGTAGCCGCCGCTGCCCAGGGTCAGGGAGCGCGCCACGCGGCCGATCGTGGTGATGCTCACCGCGGTGCGCTCGTGGATCTCGCGGTAGGCCACGCCGTCGAGCAGGTACGGCACCACCTGCCAGCGGTCCGCCAGCACCTCCAGCTCGGCCGGCGTGCACAGGTCGCGCAGGAAGGCATCCATCTCCGCAGCGGTCTTCAACGACAGCAGCGCCTCGCACAGGCTCAGCTCGGCCGACTCGACCGGCGTCTCGGGATCCAGCGATCGACGTTTCATAATGTATTAGCGCATTAGTACGATGGAGCGCATCATACACGGCATGCGGCGCTGCGGCAAACGGGGTGGACGGCCAGCCGCGGGCGGCCGTTCGGGGTTGCTGCCGCGAACGGGCGCGCCGCTGCGACGACGCGCCACAACACGGCACGGCCATGCGGTGGGAAAATGGCGCCGCCAAGACTGTCCAGCGAGCAAACCGCGTGAACCACGCACCTCTGTCGCCAACCCGATCCGGCCCCGTTCCTGCGCCCGCGCATCCGCGCCGACGGCGCATCGCCGCACTGGCGGCGCTCGCGGGCATGCTGGCGCCGGGGCTGGCGATGGCCTGCTCCACCTGCGGCTGCTCGCTCAACTCGGACTGGTCCAGCCAGGGCTATGCCGTGAGCAGCGGCTGGCACCTGAGCCTGCGCCAGGATTATTTCGACCAGTCGAAACTGATGCACGGCACCGACAGCGTCGACCGCGGCGCGTTCCAATACCCCACCGACGAAGAAGTGCAGCGCAAGACCATCAACCGCACCACCCTGCTCGGTGCGGACTACAACTTCTCGCGCTACTGGGGCATCACCGCCCAGCTGCCCTACACCGACCGCCATCACCAGACCATCGCCGGCGGCGATACCGAGGTTTCGACCTCGGACGCGCGCGGCATCGGCGACCTGCGCCTGCTCGCGCACTACCAGGGCTTCAGCGAGGACGCCGGCCTCGGCGTGCAGTTCGGCCTGAAGCTGCCCACCGGCCGCTACACCCAGCGTTTCGCCAGCGGCCCGCAGGCCGGCCAGCCGCTCGACCGCGGCCTGCAACTGGGCACGGGCACCACCGATGCCCTGTTCGGCGTCTACAAGTTCGGCTACCTCACGGACTCGCTGGCCTACTTCGGCCAGGCCATGGCGCAGATCGCGCTGGATGCGCGCGACGGCTTCCGCCCGGGCAACTCGCTCAACGTGGATTTCGGCGTGCGCTACCTCGACGCCGGACGCTTCACGCCGCAGCTGCAGCTCAACCTGCACGGGGAACAGCGCGAGAGCGGCCGGCAATCCGACCGCCCCAACAGCGGCGCGAATTATGCCTACCTCAGCCCCGGCCTCGGCCTGAAGCTCAGCCCGCGGCTGGAGGCCTACGCGTTCGTGCAATTGCCCATCTGGCAGCGCGTCAACGGCCTGCAGCTGGAGCCGCGCCAGCTGTGGTCGCTGGGCGTGCGGTACCGGCTCTGACCGACTGCAGCGGACACGGCATCCAGCAACGAAAAACCCCGCCGAGGCGGGGTTTTTCGTGCGTGGCGCTGCGGTTCAGGCCGACTTCTTCTTCGGCGCGGCCTTCTTCGCGGCGGCCGGCTTGGTCACGGTCGGCTTGGCGCCGACCACGGCCGGCTGCGCGCCGTGCACGCGGGTGTTGCCGTAGCTGCCGCGGTAGGTCTTGCCGCGACGGGTCTTGCGATCGCCCTTGCCCATGGAAATCTCCTCGATGCGTGATGGCTCGCCATGATAGCAGCGCCGCCACCGCCGCCATAGCCGGCGCCGGGCCGGCTCAGCCGTGGCCGTGGCCGGCGCAGCCCCGCGAGTGGTCGAGGCAGGCTTCCGGGTCGATCTGCACGGTGGCGTGGCGGATGCCGAAGCGCTCGCGCAGCACCCGGTTGATCGCGCGCAGCGCCTGCGCCGCGGCGGCCGGATCGTGCAGCTCGGCATGCAGGGTAGCCATGCGCGAACCGGAGGCCAGCTGCCACACGTGCAGGTGGTGGATGCCGCGAATCGAGGCGTCGGCGCCGCGCAGCGCGGCCTCCACCTCGGCGCTGTCCATGCCGTCCGGCACGCCTTCCAGCAGGATGTGCGCGGAACGGCGCAGCAGGCGCCACGCGCTGGCGAGGATCAGCACCGCCACCAGCAGCGACAGCAGCGGATCGGCCCACAGCCAGCCGAACGCACGGATCGCCAGCGCCGCCAGCACCGCCGCCACCGAGCCCAGCAGGTCGCCCAGCACGTGCAGGCTGGCGCTGGCGAGGTTGACGTCGTCGTGCGCATGCCCGTGCAGGCTGCGCAGCACCAAGAGGTTCACCAGCAGGCCGACGACGGCCACGCCCAGCATCAGGCCCGACAGGATCTCGCCCGGATGCAGCAGGCGCTGGATCGCCTCGTACACCACCCAGGCCACCAGCACGAACTGGCTGAGCGCATTGACGAAGCCGACCAGCACTTCCATCCGCCCGTAGCCGTAGCTGCGCCGCGCGTCGGCCGGGCGCAGCGCGAGGCGCGCGCCGACGAAGGCCATCAGCAGGGCCAGCGCGTCCACCATCATGTGGCCGCCGTCGGTGAGCAGGGCCAGCGACCCCGACCACAGGCCGCCGACCACCTCGGCCAGCATGGTCAGCGTGGTCAGCAGGAAGGCCGCGAACAGCTTGCGCCCGCGCATGCCGGCATGCGCCGCGTGGTCGTGCGCGTGGTCGTGCGCGTGGTCGTGTCCGCGATCGTGCGCCGCGGTCGCGTGCGGATGATCGTGCTGGCAGGAAGGCGTGGCGCTCATGCACGCATGCTAGGCAGCGCGGGCGGCGTTACACAATCACCGCGCCGCTCAATGCGCGCACTGCGGGCCGTGCACGTGCACGGCGACGATGCCGTAGCGGCGGTCGATGTAGAGGTTCATGAAATGTGCGGAAGCCACCAGCAGACCGCCACAGGTGACCATCGCGCTGTGCACGAGGATCGGGTCGTCGATCGCCCAGGTGACGCCGAGCAGCAGCAGCGCCAGCCCCGGCGCAGCCAGAAGCAGCGGCAGCGGCCGCCGATGCCGGCGATAGCCGCCGACCAGGGCGAACAACGCCAGCGTGGCGGCGAACATCACGAAACCGCGCTCGAAGCGGTGCCCCGCCAGGAAGCCCAGGCCGAGCAGCGGCAGCACGGTCAGCACGAACGGCAGCAGCGCGCAGTGGATCGCGCACAGGAACGAGGCGGTGGCGCCCACGCGGTCGGCCAGCTGCCACCAGCGCGCCGCTTTCGCCGCGTCGTCCACGGCGACGGACCCCATCGCCATGGGGTCCGGCAGCGCGCTGTCGGCTTCGGCGGAGCTTGCGGTCCTGTCCATGCCGGCGATGTTACTTTATAACAATCGCGGCGCACAAGCGATCATGACTTTCCCCTCCCCTGCGCGCAGGGGAGGGAATGCACGGGACTGCGAATCAGGACTTGCGGCAGCGCTTGCAGACGCCGTGCACTTCCAGCGTCTGCGCCTGGGCGCGGAAGCCCAGCGCGCGGGCCTGGGCGTCGATCAGTTCGGCCACGCGCGGATCGCAGACTTCCTCCGCGCCGGAGCAGACGTCGCAGATCAGGAACGGCACCTGGTGCGCCTCGGCCGGGTGATGGCAGGAGACGAAGGCGTTGATCGATTCCAGCTTGTGGATGAAGCCCTGCTCCAGCAGGAAATCCAGCGCGCGGTACACCGTGGGCGGCGCCGCGTTGCCGTGCTTCTCGCGCAGCTGGTCGAGCAGGTCGTAGGCCTTCACCGGCTTGTGGGCGGCGGCGACCAGCTCCAGCACTTCCATGCGCAGCGGGGTCAGGCGCAGGCCGCGCTCCTCGCTGACGTGTGCCACCTCGCGCACGAAACCCTTCGCGTCGTGGTGATGCGAATGGTGGGCGTGCGGCTTGCCGGCGGCGTTGTGGGTCAAGGGCTTCTCCTCGCGGACGATCATACACGCCGTGCTGCGGCCGCAGGCCGGCGCATCAACGCGGCAGCGGCGGCGGCGCGGCGCGCGGGCGCGTGCGCAGCCACAGCACCAGCCAGCCGATCGGCCCCAGCAGCCAGGCCCAGGCCACGCCTTCCCAGAAGCGCCCGCGCCACCAGCCCAAGAGCGCGCCCACCGCCACGAAGGCAAGGTTCCACCAGAACAGCGCGGCCCACGGCAGCATCGCCCACAGGTTCCAGAACACCTGCCAGAACGCACCCGGCGCGTCCGGATCGACGCCTTGCATGGCGCGGGCGAGCAGCTCGTGCATGCCCGCACCCTCCCCGCTCAGCCGCGCGCCAGGCCCAGCGCGTGGTCGATGCGCTTCAGCGCCTCGCCGCGGCCGCAGAGATAGATCGTGTGCTCGATGGACGGCGACACCTGGGTGCCGGTCATCGCCACGCGCAGCGGCTGGGCGATCTTGCCCATGCCCAGCTCCAGCTTGGCGGCGACTTGCTCGATCACGCCGTGGATGGGTTCCGGCCGCCATTCGACCTCGGCCAGCAGCGCCTTGGCCGCTTCCAGCACGGCCGCCGCGCTGTCGTTCTTGAGGTGCTTGGCCACCGCCTTCTCGTCCCACGCCACGATGGGGCCGTACCAGATCTGCGCGCGCTCGGCCATTTCCTTCAGCGTGTGCACGCGGTCGCGCAGCGCCACGATCACGTCGGCGGGCGCCGGGCCATGCGTCGTATCGATGCCGGCGCGCGCGAGGTGCCATGCGAACTCGGGCGCCAGCGCGGCGGGATCGTCGGTCTTCAGGTAATGCTGGTTGAGCCAGTTGAGCTTCTCGGTGTCGAAGCGCGAGGCGGCCTTGTTGACGTCGGCGATGTCGAACAGGCGGATCATCTCCTCGCGCGAGAAGATCTCCTGATCGCCGTGCGACCAGCCCAGGCGCACGAGATAGTTGAGGATCGCGTGCGGCAGGTAGCCGGCCTCGCGGTACTCCATCACGCTGACCGAGTTGGTGCGCTTGGAGAGCTTCTTGCCCTCCTTGTCGAGGATCATCGGCAGGTGCGCGAACTCCGGCACGGGCTTGTCGAGAGCCTTGTAGATGTTGATCTGGCGCGGCGTGTTGTTGACATGGTCGTCGCCACGGATCACCTCGGTGATGCCCATGTCGATGTCGTCCACCACCACGGCGAAGTTGTAGGTGGGCCAGCCGTCGGAGCGGAAGATCACCAGATCGTCCAGCTCGGCATTGGCCCATTCCACCCGGCCCTTCACCTTGTCCTCGAACACCACCGCGCCCTCCAGCGGGTTCTTGAAGCGGATCACCCGGTTCGGGTCGTCGCGGTACGGCTCGTTGCGGTTGCGGTAGTAGCCGTTGTAGCGGGGCTTCTCGCCCTTCGCCATCGCGGCCTCGCGCATCGCCTCGATCTCCTCCTTGCTCTCGTAGGCGTAGTAGGCCTTGCCCTCGGCGAGCAGGCGCTCGGCCACTTCCTTGTAGCGCGCGAGGCGGTGGGTCTGGTACACCGGCGGCTCGTCGGCGGAGAGATCGAGCCAGGCCATCGCGTCGAGGATCGCCTGCACCGCTTCGTCGGTGGAGCGCTCGCGGTCGGTATCCTCGATGCGCAACACGAACTCGCCGCCGCGCCGGCGCGCCTCCAGCCAGCAATACAGGGCGGTGCGCGCGCCGCCGATGTGCAGGAAACCGGTGGGGCTGGGGGCGAAACGGGTGCGGACGGTCATGGAGTGTGCTGGGATGCGTGAAACCGCGGATTTTAGCCGATACCGCCGCGGCATCGGCGCCGCCTTGCTGCTGGCCGGCTTCGCCGCGAGCGCGGCGGCGCTGGACAACCCCGGCTACGACCGCCCCGGCCTCGGCTTCACGCCGGCCGTGCTGGGCGCCGGCGACGTCACGCTGGAACAAGGCCTGCCGGACTGGAGCCTCAGCCGCGACGACAGCGGCAGCAGCGCGCAGTACACCGCCGACAGCCTGCTGCGGCTGGGCATCGGCCACGCGCTGGAGCTGCAGTTCGGCAGCTCGTACAACCGCCTCAGCGGAGGCGGCGCCATCGACCACGGCCGCGGCGACAGCACGCTGGCCGTGAAATTCGCCCCGCCCGCCCGCGGCAATTTCAGCTGGGGGCTGCTGGGCAGCGTGGAATTCACCGACGGCGCCCGCGCCTTCCGCAACCCGCGGCGCCAGTACCTGCTCGGCGCCGCCTTCAACTGGCAGCTCGACGCGCGCAACGGCGCCGCGCTGTATCTGGAAAACGTGCGCAGCGGCGCCCGCGACAGCCGCCAGCTCGCCGTCAACGACGCCTACGCGTTCACACCCAGGTTCTTCGGCTATGTCGAGTACGACGTGATGGACGTCGCCGGCGCCGGCCACGGCAGCCGCGCCGGCGCCGGCCTGGCGTGGATGCTCACGCCGCGCGTGCAACTGGACGCCGGCATGCGCCACCGCCTCGGCGGCGCGGCGCCCACGTGGGAAGCTGGCCTCGGCGTGTCGATGTACTTCGGTCGCTGAGAGCCACCACCGCTCCTGCCGCCGTCATCGCCGCGTCATGCGTCCGCCACCCGCACGCAAAACGGCGGAGCGAAGCTGCGCGCCATCCACGCGAGGGCCGCCGTCATGCGCATCGGTATCGTCAGCGAAACCTGGCCGCCGGAGATCAACGGCGTGGCGCTCACCGTGCACGGGCTTGCCGCCGGGCTCGCCGCGCGCGGCCATTCCATCGACGTGGTGCGGCCGCGCCAGGCACGGCCGCGCATGGCCGAACCGGGTTTCGACACGCTGTTCACTCGCGGCGTGGCGCTGCCGCGCTACCCCGGCCTGCGCCTCGGCCTGCCGGCCGGGCAGGCTCTGCGCGAACGCTGGACGCTGGAGCGCCCCGACGCGATCTACATCGCCACCGAAGGCCCGCTCGGCGGGTCGGCGCTGCGCGCGGCCAACGCCTTGCGCATCCCGGTGGCGACCGGCTTCCACACGCGCTTCGACAGCTACGCCGGCCACTACGGCCTGCGCTGGCTCACGCCGCTGGTACGCGGCCACCTGCGCCGCTTCCATCGCCGCGCCGCCGCCACCCTCGTGCCCACCGAGGCGCTGGCGCGGGAGCTCGCCGCGCTCGGCGTGGACAACGCGCGCCTGCTGCGCCGCGCGGTGGACACGCAACTGTTCCATCCCGGCCGGCGCGATCCGGCGCTGCGCGCGCAGTGGGGCGTCGACGCCGGCACGTCGGTGATGCTGTACGTGGGCCGCATCGCGCCGGAGAAGAACCTCGAACTCGCGGTGCAAGCCTTCCGCGCCGCGCAGCGGCAACTGCCCGCCATGCGCTACGTGTGGGTGGGCGACGGCCCCGCGCGCGCCGCGCTGCAGGCCGCGCACCCGGACTTCGTCTTCGCCGGCGTGCAGCGCGGCGAGGCGCTGGCGCGGCATATCGCCAGCGCGGACCTGTTCCCCTTCCCCAGCCTCAGCGAAACCTTCGGCAACGTGATCCTGGAGGCGCTGGCCTGCGGCCTGCCGGTGGTGGCCTACCGCGAAGGCGCGGCGCGCGAGCACCTGCGCAACAACTACAACGGCTACTGCATCCCCGCCGGCGAAGCCGCCGCCTTCGTCGAGGCGACGACCCGGCTGGCGGGCAATCCCGCCCTGATCCGCCACATGGGCCGCGCCGCGCACGAAAGCGTGGCACGGTTGTCGCCGGACTCGGTGATCCGCGAATTCGAAACCCTGCTGCGCGAACTGGTCGAGGAGCAGCGCCATGAACACGATGCCATCGTCGTCCATGCCTAGAAGCCTGGCTTTTGACCGTCGCGTCTGCGTGGCGGCGAACCGCTGGGGCACGCGGCGCGCGGTGGGCGCATGCTTCGGTATCGTCAGCCGGCTCGGCGACGGCCTGTTCTGGTACGCGCTGATGCTGGCGCTGGCCGCGCTGGACGGCCGGCGCGGCCTGCTCGCCGCCACGCACATGGCCGCCACCGGGCTGGCCGCCCTGCTGCTCTATCGGCTGCTGAAGCGGCACACGCGCCGGCCGCGTCCGTTCCGCGCCTGCCCCGGCGTGATCGCGCACGTGCCGCCGCTGGACGAATTCAGCTTCCCCTCCGGCCACACCTTGCAGGCGATGGGTTTCACGGTGGTGGCGCTGGCCTGGTATCCGTTGCTCGCACCACTGCTGCTCAGCTTCACCGCGCTGGTCGCCGCGTCGCGCGTGATCCTCGGCCTGCACTACCCGAGCGACGTGCTGGCCGCGATCGGCATCGGCGGCGCGCTGGGCGCGCTGTCGCTGTGGCTGGTGCACGTCGTCGCCACGCTCGCCTGAGCAATTCCTGCGCAGCGCGTCGCGCAAGGTTTTCGCATCAGGCACTTGGCCCACCTATCCACAGGCTTTGCCCACACGCTTCCACAATCGCTGTGGAAAACGCGCGGCGCGCTGCGCAGAAATTCGCCAGCGCGTGCCAAGTGCCTGTCGCCAAAGCGGCGAACGCGGCTTGTCCACAGCTTTGTTCGGCAGGCATCCACACCGGCTGTGGAAAACCTCGCTACGGAAACGACGATGCCGCCCGTGGGCGGCATCGTGTCACGCGATGAAGCAAGGCCTCACGCCGCGCGCGGCGCCTTCTGCAGCAGGTTGAGCAGGTCGGCGAGCTTGTCGCGCATCTCGCGGCGGTCGACGATCATGTCGATCGCGCCGTGCTCCAGCAGGAATTCGGCGCGCTGGAAACCTTCCGGCAAGGTCTCGCGCACGGTCTGCTCGATCACGCGCGGGCCGGCGAAGCCGATCAGCGCCTTCGGCTCGCCGATGTTGATGTCGCCCAGCATGCCCATGCTGGCGGAGACGCCGCCGGTGGAGGGATTGGTCAGCACGCTGATGTAGGGCACGCCGGCATCGCGCAGCTTCGCCAGCACGGCCGAGGTCTTGGCCATCTGCATCAGCGAAAACAGGCCTTCCTGCATGCGCATGCCGCCGCTGGCGGCGAAGCACACCAGCGCGCTCTTCTCGGCCAGCGCACGCTCGCCGGCGCGGGAGAACTTCTCGCCGCCCACCGAGCCCATCGAGCCGCCGACGAAGCCGAACTCGAACGCGGTGGCGATCAGCGGGCGGCCCTTCAGGCGGCCGCTCATCGCCACCAGCGAATCCTTCTCGCCGCTGGACTTCTGCGAGGCGACGATGCGGTCGCGGTACTTCTTGGAGTCGCGGAACTTCAGCGGATCGGTAGCCTCCATGCCGGCCCACAGCTCCTGCGTGGTGCCCTCGTCGAACAACGCGAGCAGGCGCGAGCGGGCGCGGATGGCGTGATGGTGGCCGCACTTCGGACAGACCATCAGGTTGCGCTCCAGCTCCGGCTTGTACAGCACCGAACCGCAGCCCGCGCACTTCTCCCACACGCCCTCGGGCACCTTGCCCTTGCCGGCGGCGGAACCCTGCGTGCGCGTACGCGGTGTCATGATTTTCTGCAACCAGTTCATAGCGACGCCTCTGGTGAAGCGCGCATTCTAGCCGAGAACGCCGGGGCACTCCGGACGGCGGCGTGTGGTGGTTGGCGCTCCCTCTCCCCAGCCCTCTCCCCCAAGCAAGCTTGGGGGAGAGGGGATAAAGCTAAGCGCGCGCATCCAGCGCGGCGCGGATCGGCGCAAGGAAACCTTGGGCGCATCCGGCGATATCCTCCGCCGACGTCGCGCCTGCCAACCGCTCCACCAGCGCGCTGCCGATCACCACCGCGTCGGCGAAACCGGCGATGGCCTTCGCGCTTTCGGCATCGCGCACGCCGAAGCCCACCGCCACCGGCGCATTGGCGTGCGCGCGCAGCTCGGCCACGCGCGCGGCGATGTCCGTGGTGCTCAGCCGCGCGGCGCCGGTGATGCCGGCGAACGACACGTAGTAGAGGAAGCCCGCGGCCGCCTGGCACAGCTGCGCCAGGCGCTCCGGTGCCGTGGTCGGCGCGGCGAGCAGGATCTGCCGCAGGCCCGCCTCGCGCAGCGGCGCCAGCACCACCGATTCCTCCAGCGGGCAGTCCACCAGCAGCACGCCGTCCACGCCGGCCTGCACGGCTTCCTGCGCGAAGCGTTCGTAGCCGTGGATCTCGATGGGGTTCAGATAGCCCATCAGCACCACCGGCGTGTCCGCATCGAGTTGGCGGAACTGCGCCACCCAGCCGAGCACGTCGGCCAGCCCCACGCCCGCGGCGATGGCACGCTCGCTGGCGTGCTGGATCACCGGGCCATCAGCCATCGGATCGGAGAACGGCACGCCCAGTTCGATCAGGTCGGCGCCGGCTTCGACCAGTGCGTGCATCAGCGCCACGGCGTGCTCGGGCGACGGATCGCCCGCAGTGACGAACGGAATCAGGCCGGTGCGGCCGGCAGCCTTCAGCACGACGAAGCGGCGGTCGATACGGTTCATACCTGCACTCCTTCGCGCGCCGCGATCGTATGCACATCCTTGTCGCCGCGACCGGAAAGGTTGCACAGCACGATGCCGTTCTTCGGATATTCGCGCGCCAGCTTGATCGCCTGCGCCACCGCATGGCTGGATTCCAGCGCGGGCAGGATGCCTTCGGTGCGGCACAGCAGGTGGAAGGCCTCCAGCGCCTCGACGTCGGTGACGCCCACGTACTCGGCGCGGCCGGCGTCTTTCAGGAACGCATGCTCGGGGCCGACGCCGGGGTAGTCGAGGCCGGCGGAGATCGAATGCGTCTCGGTGATCTGGCCGTCGTCGTCGCACAGCACATAGGTGCGGTTGCCGTGCAGCACGCCGGGGCGGCCCGCCGCCAGCGAGGCCGCGTGATGGCCGGTGGCTAGACCCAAGCCCGCCGCCTCGGCGCCCACGATGCGCACCTCGCGGTCGTTGAGGAAGGCGTGGAACAGGCCCATCGCGTTGGAGCCGCCGCCCACGCAGGCGGTCAGCACGTCGGGCAGGCGGCCGTACTGTTCCAGCAACTGCGCACGCGCCTCGCGGCCCACGATGGCGTTGAAGTCGCGCACCATCAGCGGATACGGGTGCGGGCCGGCCACGGTGCCGATGATGTAGAACGTGTCGGCCACGTTGGTGACCCAGTCGCGCATCGCCTCGTTCAGCGCGTCCTTCAGCGTCTTCGAGCCGGAGGTCACCGGCACCACCTCGGCGCCGAGCAGCTTCATGCGGTAGACGTTGATCTTCTGCCGCTCGATGTCCACCGCGCCCATGTAGACCACGCACTGCAGCCCCAGCCGCGCCGCCACCGTGGCGCTGGCCACGCCGTGCTGGCCGGCGCCGGTCTCGGCGATGATGCGGGTTTTGCCCATGTGCCGCGCCACCAGCGCCTGGCCCACGGTGTTGTTGATCTTGTGCGCGCCGGTGTGGTTCAGGTCCTCGCGCTTGAGCAGGATGCGCGCGCCGCCCACGTGCCTGGTCAGCCGCTCGGCGAAGTACACCGGGCTGGGCCGGCCCACGTAGTTCGTGAGGTCGCGGTCAAGCTCGGCGATGAAGGCCGGATCCTGGCGCAGGCGCAGGTAGGCCTCGGTCAGCTCGGCCAGCGGCGCCATCAGCGTCTCGGCCACGTAGCTGCCGCCGAAGCGGCCGAAGCGGCCCTGGGCGTCGGGGTAGGCGTGGAAATCCCGGATCTCGGGCATGGCGATGTCATCCAGAAAGCCAGCAACAGGCTCACACCTTAGCGCCGTCCGGCGCTGTGAAAAAGCGAAAAGATCGCCACGATACTTGAGCTAGACTCACAGCATGTCGGATCGCGACCTGCCCTCGCTGAATGCCCTGCGCGCCTTCGAGGCCGCCGCGCGACTGGGCAGCATGAGCCTCGCCGCACAGGAGCTGCACGTGACCCACGGCGCGGTGAGCCGCCAGGTACGCGCGCTGGAGGAGGCGCTGGGCCAGCCGCTGTTCGTCCGCCAGGGGCGCGGCGTCGCGCTCACCGCGATCGGCCAGCAGTTGCGCGAACAGTGCAGCGCCGCGTTCGGGCAGTTGCGCGAGGCCTGGCTGCAGTTGCGCCATGCGCGCGCCAGCGCCGCCTTCGTGCTGGGCTGTTCCGGCAGCGTGCTGGCGCGCTGGGTGATCCCGCGGCTGGAGCGCCTGCGCCACGAATTGCCCGCGCTGACCCTGCACCTGGCCGTGCAGGAGGAACCTGTGGCCGCGCATCTGGCCGACGTGGATGCCGCCCTGCTGCTGGCCGCGCCGCCCTGGCCCGCGGGCTGGCAGGTGCACGAGCTGGCGCCGGAACGCATCGGCCCGGTGCTCAGCCCACGCTACCCCGGCGCCGAACGCCTGCACGAGTCGCCCGCCAGCGCGCTGTGCGAGGAACCGCTGCTGCACACCGCCTCGCGCCCGCAGGCTTGGCCGGAATGGGCACGCGCGATGGAACTGCCGCCCGAATCGCTGCAGCAGACGCAGGCCCTGCCCCATCTGTACTTCCTGCTCGAAGCCGCCGCCGCGGGGCTGGGCGTGGCGATCGCGCCGCAGCCGCTGGTGGCCGACGACCTCGCCAGCGGGCGTCTGCTGGCGCCCTGGGGTTTCCGCGAGACGAGCGCGCGCTGGGTGCTGGTTTCGGCGCGCCACGGCGACGATCCGCGGCTCGCCACGCTGGCCGGCTGGCTGCGCAAGGAACTGGTGGAAGCCTGATTCAGCGCGCCGACGCGGATTCCCGGTCCGCCGCATGCACTTCGGCCACGAAGGCGGCGAGCTTCGCCGCATCCTTGAGGCCGGGCGCCGATTCCACGCCACTGGCCACGTCCACCGCCCAGGGCCGCGCCGCGCGGATCGCCGCGCCCACGTTGCCGTCGTGCAGGCCGCCGGCGAGGATCAGCGGCTGCGCCGGATCGCGCGGCAGCAGCGACCAGTCGAAGGCCTTGCCACTGCCGCCGGCCTCGCCGGCGGCGTGGCCGTCCAGCAGCAGCGCGGCGGCACCCGGGTAGTCGCGCAGGCGCGGCAAGGCCTTGGCGCCCTCGCCCATCGCGATGGCCTTGAGGTAGCGCCGGCCGAATTGCGCGCACCAGGCGTCGGCTTCGCCGCCGTGGAACTGCAGCAGGTCCGGCTGCACCGCGTCGATCACGTCCGCAACGAAGGCCGCCTCGTCGTCCATGAACAGCGCCACCGCATCCACGAACGGCGGCAGCGCGCGACGGATCGCCTGCGCCTGCGCCAGCGACACTCGCCGCTTGCTGCGCGCGGTGAACACCAGGCCGATCGCGTCCACACCGAGCCGCGCGGCCAGCAGCGCATCCTCGACGCGGGTCATGCCGCAGCATTTGATGCGGGTCATGGCAGACATACCTCGGCCGGCAAGCCCCAGTGCGCCTCGTAGCGCGGGCCGAGGAAGGTGAGCCCGGACGACGGCGCGGTAGGCCCGGCCACTTCGCGGTTGCGGCCGTCCAGCAGTTCGGCCACCCACTCCACTGGCTGCTCGCCGCGCCCCACCGGCAGCAGCGAGCCCACGATGTTGCGCACCATGTGATGCAGGAAGGCGTTCGCCTCGATCTCCACGATCACCTGCTCGCCCTCGCGCCGCACGCTCGCCGCCAGCACGCAGCGGCGCGGATGCGCGGCCTGGCAGGACACCGCGCGGAACGCGGAGAAATCGTGCTCGCCCAGCAGCGCCTGCGCGGCGGCATGCATGCGCGCCGCGTCCAGCGGCTGGCGCTCCCAGGTTACGTAGCGCGCATCCAGCGCCGCGCGCACCGGCCGGTTGAGGAGGGTGTAGCGGTAGCGCCGGCTGCGCGCGGAAAAGCGCGCGTGGAACTCGTCGGCCACCGGCTGCGCCCACAGCACCGCCACGCTGCGCGGCAGGTTGGAGGTGGCGCCCAGCAGCCAGCCGCGCATCTCGCGTTCCACCGGCGCATCGAAATGCACCACCTGGCAGCGGCCATGCACGCCGGCATCGGTGCGGCCCGCGCAGGTCACCTCGACCGGCTGCGCTGCCACCTTCGACAAGGCCTGTTCCAGCGCACCCTGCACCGTGTTGCCGTGGCTCAGGCGCTGCCAGCCGAGGAAGTCGGTGCCGTCGTATTCGATGCCGAGGGCGATGCGCATGGATCGGGGAGTTCGCGGAAAGCGTGCAGCGTAACAGGGGTGTATTTACCAGTGCGATCATCCTTGATCGCGAAAGTCAAACGGGCGGCCATCCATGGCCGCACTTCTCAAGTTCACTTGCAACCATTTCTGGTCGCGCAAAAAGCGAACGGGCCGGCATGGCCGGCCCGTTCGGGATTCAAGCGCGCAGGAGGCCGCTCAGTGCAGGTCGTCGAGCATGCGCTTGGCCACGTCGCGCTGCATCTGGCTGCCTTCGTGCAGCACCTCTTCCAGCATCGCGCGGGCGCCCTCGGGATCGCCCATGTCCAGGTAGGCGCGGGCCAGGTCGAGCTTGGTGTCCACCGGGTCGTCGCTGAATTCGCGCGGCTCGATGTCGTGCCCGGCCGGCTGCACCTGCACTTCCGGCTCGTCGAAGCGCCAGCTCGACGCCGTTTCGTGCAGCGCGGCCGCATCCTCGTCCGCGACGCGATGCGCCACGGCGGGCTCGGCGCCTTCGGCCCGCTTCGGCGCCGGCTCGTGCGCCGGAGTCAGGTCGAAGTTGAAGTTGTACTCGCTCACCTTGACCGGATTCGCGGGCAGCGGCGGCGGGTTGGCCGGCGCGGGCGCCGGCGCGGGCTTGGCGGCGTACTGGTCGATGTCGAAGCCGTGGTGCGCCTCGGCCTCGGCCGCCGACACGCCGCCGTGCCTCGCGAACAGCGGATGGGCGGGCACCAGGTCCTCGCCCATGCGCACCACGTCCTGCCACTCCTCCTGCTGCGGATCGGTGACGTGGGCGTGCATGGCCTCGGCGGCGGCCTCGAAGTGCTCGACGTCGCGGCGGCCGTAGTACAGGCTCACCAGCTCCAGGTGCAGGCCGATGTCGTCGGGGTGCTCGGCCAGCTGGTCGAGCAACAGGTTCTGGTCGACATCGTCGGCGCCGTCGGCCGGCGGCGTCTCGCCGAAGCGGTCGGCCAGCGACGGCGCCAGCTTCGGCGACGCGGCCGCGGGCTTCGCCTTGCGGCGGCCGAGCAGCGCGCCCAGCAACAGCAGCACGATGACGATGGCGCCCAGCGCCTGCGCCCACAGCTGGGTGTACCAGGGTTCCTCGCTGGCGGCCGGTACGGGCTTGATCGCCGCCGGCTTGAGCGGCGTGGTGCTGGCCGGCGTCGCGGCCGGCTTGCTCGCCGCGGGTGCGGTCGCCGCGCTGGCCGGGGCCTCCGTCTTGTTGGCGGCCGCGGCTTCGTTGCCGGCAGCCGGGGCCGAGGCGGCGCTGGCCGGCGACTCCGCCGGCTTCGACGCGTTCGCGCCGGCCGCTGCCGGCGTCGCGGTCGTTGCCGCCGTCGCGGTCGGCGTCGCGGTCGGCGCCGTGGCCGCATGCGCCGGTTCGGCCGGCTGGCCGGCCGCCTTGCGCGCCGCGGCCAGCTTCTGCTGCAGCTCGGCGATCTCGTTGTCCTTGAGCGCCAGCAGGCGTTCGTTCTTGCTGTTGATGTCGCTGAGTTCCTTCAGCCGCGACTTCAGGTCCTCGCCCTGCTGCTGCAGGCTGGCCATGGCTTCCTGGCTGCGCAGCAGGTCCTGGCGCAGGGCGTTGCCCTTGTCCGACCCGCCCGCCGTCGGGGCGGCCTTGCCGCCCTGCTTCGCCGGCACCAGGGCCAGATGATCGCCCGCACTGCCCGCCGCCGTGGGCGAGCTGGATGCGTCGGCGCGTGTGCCGGCGTCGGCCACGGTCACCGGCGAACTGCTCACCGTGCCGCTGCGCCAGTCGCCGTTCTGGCGGCGCACTTCCGCCGCGGCGGCGGCCACCGCAACCGCCTCGGCCGCGGCCATGTCGGGAATGCGCAGCACCGCGCCGGCCTTCAGCGCATTGATGTTGTCGCGATAGAACGCGTCGGGGTTGGCCTGCTTCAGCGCCAGCAGCATCTGGTTGACGTCGACGCCGGCCGGCGCCGTCTGGCGCGCCACCGCGGTCAGGGTCTGGCCGCGCGTGACCGGCCCGAAGCGGCCGTTCGCCGCCTGCTCGCCCGCGTTGGCGCCGGCATGGGCGGCGGGATGCGCGACCGGGGCCGCGGCTGCCGGGCGGGCCGCGGGAGCGGACGGGCGCGATGCGACCTGCGTCGGCGCCGGGCTGCTGCCGGGCGGGTCGAGCAGGATGGTGTACTCGCGCACGCTCTTGCCGCCGCCGCCCTGGATCTCGATCAGCAGGTCGAGGAACGGATCGTTGACCGCGGCGTCGCTGGTGATGCGGATCAGCTTGTGGCCGCTGCTGTCGTCGACCACGTTGAAACGCAGGGGAATCGAAGGCCGCCCCCCGGCGACCCCGGCACGCGCGAATTCCTCGCCCGAGGCCAGTTGCACGCTGAGCTGCTGCAACTCGGCCGGGGTGGCCTGCTGCACCGGGATCTCCGCCAGCAGCGGCTGGCCCAGCGCCGACTTGACCTGGATCTGGCCCAGGTCCAGCGCCAGCGCCTGGCCGCTGCCCAAGGCCAACGCCACCAGCAGCGGCAGTTTCAACGAACGATTCATCACGCGCTCCCCCGAACTAGCCATGGCCTCAGGTGAGGCCGCCACGATGGCGACACTATTGGCCAGA
Organism: Rhodanobacter denitrificans; assembly: GCA_017848855.1. Lineage (GTDB taxonomy): Bacteria > Pseudomonadota > Gammaproteobacteria > Xanthomonadales > Rhodanobacteraceae > Rhodanobacter_A > Rhodanobacter_A denitrificans_B. The sequence continues at coordinate 49,063 of JAFIHF010000057.1, forward strand.
CGAGGCGCCACTTTAGTTAGATGCGGACGGATCAACAATAGCCGGATCGCAGACTTGCGACGCATTGCTGCCGCGCATTCCAGTAACCGGCGGCGGGCGCCGGGGCGTTCAGCGCCCCGTGCCGGCGGCCGCCCCGGCCTGCTGCACCGCCTGCAGCTGACGCTGCAGCTCGGCGATTTTCGCGTCCTGCTGCTTGAGCCGCTCGGCGGCCGCGCGGCCGCCGGACTCCTGCACGGCCACGTCGTGCTGCAGGCGCTGCACCTCGGCACGCTGCCGGGCCAAGGTGGCCGCGTCCTGCGGCGTGGCCTTGGCGGCGCGCGCGGCGGCACCGGCCGGCGGTTCCACGCGCGCCCACGACGGCGCGGACGCCAGCAGCGCGGCCAGCGCCAGCCCATGCATGGCGCGCCTCACAGGTAGTTCTCGATCAGCTTCTCGGCGATCTGCACGGCGTTCAGCGCCGCGCCCTTGCGGATGTTGTCCGACACCACCCACAGGTCGAGGCCGCGCTCGTGCGAGATGTCCTCGCGGATACGGCCGACGTAGACCGGATCCTTGCCGGCCACGTCGCCCACCGGGGTGGGATAGCCGCCGGCCTTGCGCTCGTCCATCAGCACCACGCCCTCGGCCTCGGCCAGCAGCTCGCGCGCCTGCTCCACGGTGATCTTGTCGCGCGTCTCGATGTGCACCGCCTCCGAATGGCCGTAGAACACCGGCACGCGCACCGCGGTGGGGTTCACGGCGATGGACTCGTCCTCCAGGATCTTGCGCGTCTCCCACACCATCTTCATCTCTTCCTTGGTGTAGCCGTTGGGCTGGAATTCGTCGATGTGCGGGATCACGTTGAACGCGATCTGCTTGGGGAACTTCTTCGACTCCACGTCCTGGAAATTGAGCAGCGCGGCGGTCTGCTTGCCCAGCTCCTCCATGCCCGAGCGGCCGGCGCCGGAAACCGACTGGTAGGTGGCCACGTTGATGCGCTCGATGCCCACCGCGCGGTGGATCGGCGCCAGCGCCACCAGCATGCCCATGGTCGAGCAGTTCGGGTTGGCGATGATGCCGTGGGTGGTGTACTGCGCGATCGCGTGCGGATTCACCTCGGACACCACCAGCGGGATGTCGTCCTGGTAGCGGAACTCGGAGGTGTTGTCGATCACCACCGCCCCGGCCGCCGCGGCGCGCGGCGCGTGCGCCTTGCTCACCGAGCCGCCGGCCGAGAAGAACGCGATGTCCACGCCGGCGAAGTCGTAGTCGGCGAGGTTCCGCACCGTCACCTGTTTGCCCGCGAACTCCACCTTGCCGCCCGCCGAGCGCTCGCTGGCCAGCGGCACCAGCTCGCTGACCGGGAAATCGCGCTCGGCGAGGATGGCGAGCAGGGTCTCGCCCACGGCGCCGGTGGCGCCGACCATCGCAACCTTGTAACTCGTCTTCTTGCTCATCGGGTGGGTTCTGTCTGGGGTGTGGGAAAGGCACGCCGGCCGCGGCCGGCGCTTCGGGATTCAGGAACTTCGGGAATGCCGCGCATGCGGGCCGAAATCGAAACACGCCGGCTCATTGTCCACCGCCGCGGCGGCCATGACACGGCGGTGATCGGTCGCAGCGAGGGCGATAGGCGGGCCGGGCAGCGCGTTGTCGGGCACGGACAGGTGCGGCATCCGTCACGCCCCCGCCATGGCGCGGACGGCGGGATAGATCTCGTCCGCCATCCAGTAATACGCCAGCGCCATCGCGAACAGGGTGCCGAACGTCCACAGCATCCAGCGCCGGCGGCGCCAGGCCGCGCGGTACGCCGAGCACTGCAGCGGCAAGTCGGCCAGGTAGGCCGCGCAATAACAGGCATTCGCCAGCACCGCCAGCACGAGCAGGGCCAGCACCGGCTCGAACTTCAGCGCGGCGCGGAAGTACGGCCACGCGGCCACGACCCAGCCGACCACCACGGCGGCCAGCAGCAGGTTGAAGGCGATGCGGCGCGACTCCCAGTAACGGATCGCGTCACCGAGTGCGTCCCGCAGCGGGATATGCGCGGGTTTCGACAATGTCGTCATGGCCAATCCTCCGCCGCCTTCAAGCTATGCGTGGCTGCACCTCGCCCACGTCGCCGCACTGCGCGCGGTGGCGCAGCGCGTGGTCCATCAGCACCAGCGCCATCATCGCCTCGGCGATGGGCGTGGCGCGGATGCCGACGCAGGGGTCGTGACGGCCCTTGGTGACCACTTCCACCGGCTCGCCGGCCAGGTTCACGCTGTGGCCGGGAATCAGGATGCTGGAGGTGGGCTTCAGCGCGATCGAGGCGACCACTGCCTGCCCCGTGCTGATGCCGCCAAGGATGCCACCGGCATGATTGGACGTAAAGCCGTCCAAACGCATTTCGTCGCGATGCTCGCTGCCGCGCTGCGCGACCGCCGCGAAGCCGTCGCCGATCTCCACACCCTTCACCGCGTTGATCGACATCAGCGCGCTGGCGAGGTCGCCGTCCAGCTTGCCGTAGATCGGCTCGCCCCAGCCCGGCGGCACGCCTTCGGCCACCACGGTCACCCGCGCGCCCACCGAGTCGCCGGACTTGCGCAGCGCGTCCATGTATTTCTCCAGCTCGGGAACCTGCGCCGCGTCCGGCCAGAAGAACGGGTTCTGCTCCACCGCGGCCCAGTCGAAGCCGGCCGGCACGATCCCGCCCAGCTGCGCCAGGTGGCCGCGCACGCGCACGCCGTAGCGCTCGGCCAGCCATTTCTTCGCGACCACCGCGGCCGCCACGCGCATCGTGGTCTCGCGCGCCGAGGAACGCCCGCCGCCGCGCGGGTCGCGGATGCCGTACTTCTGCCAGTAGGTGTAGTCGGCGTGGCCGGGGCGGAAGGTCTGCGCGATATCGCCGTAGTCCTTGCTGCGCTGGTCGGTGTTGCGGATCAGCAGCGCGATCGGCGTGCCGGTGGTCTTGCCCTCGTACACGCCGGAGAGGATCTCCACCTCGTCCGCCTCGCGCCGCTGCGAGGTATGCCGCGACTTGCCGGTGGCGCGGCGGCCGAGGTCGTGGCGGAACTCCTCCGCACCGATCGCCAGCCCCGGCGGGCAGCCGTCGATCACGCAGCCGATGGCCGGCCCGTGGCTTTCGCCGAAGGTGGTGACGGTGAAGAGCTTGCCGAAGGCGTTGCTGGACACGGGGTTTGGACGTCCATTCGGGGGAGTTGAGCTTTACAGCTTAACCGTGTTGGGACGGTCTTGCTTGCGTTTTGGGCTTGGTCCTTATCGTTGGTCGCGAGCGACGAAGCGGTTTCGTGCGCCTGCCGGCGCCCGAGCTACTTCTCTTTTGCTTGTCCAAAAGAGAAGTAGCCAAGAGAAAACGACACCCCGCGGCGACGCTTTCCGTCCATCCATGGACGGAAAGTGCGTGAGTCGGTGCCGGGCTTTTCGGCCGGGCCTCCTGCCCGGTCGAAAAGGCAAGCCCATCCATGGGCTTGCCCGCTGCGCGGCCTCCTCGTCCCCGCCTCACCGTCGCCGAGGGGCCCCGGGAAAAGCAGCGCGCTCCAAGCGCGCAGAAGCAACAGCAAGATCAAGAGCACCACACCCCAGCCCCCCCCTGCACGCAGGGGAGGGAGATACAGCGCGAGGGGAGGCGAAGCGCTGCGAAGCTTTGTTCCTCAGTTTTCAGATACGTCGCGGCGTGGCTGCTGAGGGGCGACGTGTCGACAAGCGTTGGTCCAACCCCCTCGA
>JAFIHF010000058.1 GCA_017848855.1 Rhodanobacter denitrificans
ATTGGACGTGTCGCTCTTCCACCTGGCGGTGGCGATCACCAGCGGCTACGAAGCCATCACGCTGGCCTTGCCGGCAGAGCACATCCCCTGCGCAGGCAGCCTGTCGCCGCCGCAACTCATGCAGCGCTTGCTGACCTTGGCGAGACGCCTCAATTCCAAATCCTTGGCCAGCAGCGTACGCAAACCCAAACCGAAGAGGCCCAAGGGTTATGTGGACGGCGCTGTCGCCCGAGCGCATGTGGCGACGGCGCGGGTGCTCAGATCGGGTCGGGTAACACCTTGAAAGGGGTGGGTCATAGGCCCGAATGAAGCCTGGACCGAAAATGGTTTCACTTTCGTACGAGATCTTGCCGATAGTTATTCCGCCACGGACGTAAACATTTTCGTTGGCAAGGTCCCCTTGCATCATCCCGATGTCAAGAAGCTCGTGAAACAGCGCGCCATAGCGGCCCTCTTCGTTGGCTTTTGAGTCGAGGGGTCGGATTCTGATGATTGAGTCCGAGAATTGGATAACCTTTGCGCTGAATTCCTCGCCCGACTCATCTCCTTCAGAGAATCGCTTCATTATCCTCAGAGTTGCACTAATTTCGTCACACTTACGCGAAGCAACTATCTGTCTAAAGCCGAGAATGTCAATGAAGGAGATTAGGGCTGTTCTATACGCTGCCAAAGTGTCGCTCCCGTGTCTAACGCAGAAGTTAAGCGGTGGCGAAGCCGTGCGCCTTAAACGCGTGGTTAGGTCCTAACGCTTACAAGCGATGACGAGATCACGAGTAATGACTGAGCCGCCGTACAAACCAAACTGGTTTGCAGCAACCGTACCACCTTGATCGCCAGATTGGGAAATGATGTCGTAGCCCTTTGCACCGCAGATATCGCCTGCTTTCTGGTAGCACTGCCCCCAGGACAATGCTTGACCTGAGCAATTGATGATGTAGCCCTCTCGCCCATCGGGTGTGTATGTCTTCTTGGCGGTCGCGCAGGCAGAGAGCGCTAAGACGACGCTGGCAACAATTACCCTTTTCATGGCTTTCCCCTAGATGCCTAACTACATTTCTGCCCACTTCGGGGGCGGTAACAGGATCGTGGCGAGCTGCTCCGACGCTGTCAATCAGCAAATCCCTACGCCGCATCAATCACTTGCCTGCTGGCCTGGTACCACGGCCAAACGCAGCCTCGCGGTGTTATCCGGCATTCCGGGGGCGGTATGCGTTATCAGGGACAAAGTGACGCGGTAATCGGACGGAAGGAGCCCGCGACGCCATCGCCGCCGCGCCTGCTGGACCAGGTGCGTGCCTGTTGTCGGGTGCGGCATTACAGCCTGCGCACCGAGCGGGCCTACATGGGCTGGATCAAGCGCTACATCCTGGCCAACGGCAAGCGGCATCCGCGCGACATAGGTAGCACTGGGCTCACCCCACCCGCGGCTGCTCGACCTCGACCCGAAGCTCCACGCCGTCGTCGGCCAGCGGGATGCGGTCGTCCGGTTGCACCACGCCATCCAGCCGCACGCTGCGCGGCGTGCCGGCGCCGCACTGCCGTACATGGATGCGATAGAGCGTGCCGCGGTGGCGGTAGTCGAGTTCGAAGCCGTCCCACTCCGGCGGCAGCAGCGGCGTGAGGCGCAGCGTGCCGGCTTCGAGGTGCAGGCCGAGCAGGGATTCGATCAGCAGGCGGTACAGCCAGCCGGCGGAGCCGGTGTACCAGCTCCAGCCGCCGCGGCCGGTGTGCGGTTCCACCGCGTAGACGTCGGCGCAGACCACGTAGGGTTCGACCTTGTAGACGTCCACTTGCGCGGCGTCCTCGCCGCGGCGGGTGGGCGCGATCATGCGCGCGAGTTCCCAGGCGCGCGCGGCGTCGCCGAGCTTGGCGAAGGCCATCGCGGCCCAGATCGCGGCGTGGGTGTACTGGCCGCCGTTCTCGCGCACGCCGGGCAGGTAGCCCTTGATGTAGCCGGGGTCGAGGCGGGAGGTGTCGAACGGCGGATCGAGCAGTTGCACGAGGCCGGCATCGCGGCGCACCAGATGGCGGTCCAGCGCGTCCATCGCCTGGCGCTGGCGGTCCGGCGCGCCGGCGCCGCTGAGCACGGACCAGCTCTGTGCGATGGAGTCGATGCGGCATTCCTCGTTGCCGCTGGAGCCCAGCGGCGTGCCGTCGTCGAAGTACGCGCGGCGGTACCAGGCGCCGTCCCAGCCGTGGCGTTCCAGCGCCTCGCGCAGCGTGGCGATTTCGCCGCGGCAGCGGGCGGCGAATTCGGTGTCGCCGCGCCGCGTGGCGAGTTCGGCGAAGTCGGCCAGCAGCGCGCATTCGAACCAGCCCAGCCACACGCTTTCGCCGATGCCGCGTTCGCCCACGCGGTTCATGCCGTCGTTCCAGTCGCCGCTGCCGATCAGCGGCAGGCCGTGCGGGCCGCGCGCGGCGAGGCCGCGTTCGATCGCGCGCACGCAGTGGCGGTACAGCGGTTCGGCCAGCGGCGAGTGCTGCGGCAGGTCGTACCAGGACTCCTCGCTGGCATACAGCGCGCGGCCCTCGATGTAGCCCACGGTTTCGTCGAGTACCGCGCCGTCGCCGGTGGCCAGCACGTAGCGCGCGGCGGCCAGCGGCAGCCACAGGTAGTCGTCGGAGCAGCGCGTGCGCACGCCGCGGTCCAGCGGCGGGTGCCACCAGTGCAGCACGTCGCCTTCGGGGAACTGGTGCGCGGCGCACAGCAGCAGCTGGGCGCGCGCGAGTTCCGGCGCGGCGTGCAGCAGCGCCATCGAGTCCTGCAGCTGGTCGCGGAAGCCGAACGCGCCGCCCGACTGGTAGTAGCCGCTGCGCGCCCAGACGCGGCAGGCCAGCGCCTGGTAGGGCAGCCAGCCGTTCGCGAGCACGTCGAGCGCGGGTTCGGGCGTGCGCACCTGCACCGCGCCGAGGAGGCGCTGCCATTGCGCGTGCACCTGTTCCAGCGCCTCGGCCGCGGCGGCGCTGCCGCGCCAGCGCTGCGCCAGCGCGGCGGCCTCGGCGGCGTCGCGGCCCACGCCGAGGCGGACCGTGACGCTGCGCTCCTCGCCGTCGTCCAGCGCGAACCGGCCCTGGATCGCGCCGCAGGGGTCCAGCCCCGCGCCGAGCCGGCCGGAGAGCTGCGCGCGGCCCAGCGCGGCGGGCGCGGCGAGGCTGCCGTTGCGGCCGATGAACTCGGTGCGGTCGCCGCAGACGCTGCGCGCCTCGGCGTCGAGGTCGAGGAAGGCCACGCGGCCGGGGAATTCGGCGTTGTACGCGTTGCGCGCGAGCAGCGCGCCGCTGTGCGGCTCGGCCTCGGTGACCACGTGCATCGCGGTCTTCTCGCGCAGGTCGCCGAGCAGCCATTCCACACAGGCGGTGAGCGAGAGCCGGCGCGCGCGGCCGGAGTCGTTGCGCAGCTTGAGCGTGCAGAACTTCAGCGGCGCGTCCACCGCCACGTACACCGTGAGTTCGCTGCGGATGCCGTCCTCGACGTGCTCGAACACGCTGTAGCCGAAGCCGTGGCGGGTCACGTAGCGGCCGCTGCCGCGGCAGGGCAGCGGGGTGGGCGACCAGAGCTGGCCGCTGTCCTCGTCGCGCAGGTACAGCGCCTCGCCGCCGCCGTCGCCGACCGGGTCGTTGTGCCAAGGCGTGAGGCGGAACTCGTGCGCGTTCTCGCTCCAGGTGTAGGCGCTGCCGCTCTCGGAAACCACGCTGCCGAACTGCGGGTTCGCCAGCACGTTCGCCCACGGCGCGGGCGTGGGCTGGCCGGGGTCGAGCACGATCACGTACTCGCGGCCGTCCGCGGCGAAGTGGCCCGGCGGCAGCTGCGGCAGCGCGGCGTTCGCGGGCGGCGCGGCCTGCGCGGCGCGGCGCGCCCACTCCGGCACCGGCGGCGGCAGGGTGGGTTCCACGCGGCGGCGCTGCACCTGCTCGGCGAGGCTGCCGCGGTGGTCGGCGAGCACGATGCGCGCGGCGGCCAGCATCACCAGCCGGTCCTCGCCGGAGAGCGGCTGCGCGGCGCGCACGAAGATGCCGCCGGGGCGGTCGAGCAGGGCCGCCTCGCTGCCCGAGGCGACCAGGCCGAGGATCGCGTCGTGCAGCTCCTGGCGGTAGCCGGCGCGGTCCTCGTTCCAGATCACCAGGTCCACCGCCAGCCCCTTCAGCCGCCAGTACGCGTGCGCCTGCAGCAGCTGGCGCACCAGCTCGATGCGCGCGGGGTCGGCGATGCCGAGCAGCACGATCGGCAGGTCGCCGGACACGCCCTGGCCCCACAGCCCGCTCTGGCCGCGGCGGTTCGCCGCCAGCACGCCGCTGTCCGCGCGCAGCGCGGCGTTGGGGTAGAGGATCGCGGTGGCCATGTGCTCGTACAGCTGCGCCTCGGACAGGCTGGCGTTGAGCTGGCGCAGCAGCACCTGGCTGTGCGTCCAGGCGAGGTCGAACACGCGGTCGGCGAGGTGACGGTCGCGGTACTTGCCGATCAGCCGCAGGCAGCCCTCGCGGCTGTCGGCGATGCCGGTGACCACGTCGAGCGTGGCCGACTGCTCCGGTTCCAGCGCGATGCGGCAGCGGATCGCCACCACCGGGTCGAGCACCGCGCCGGCGCTGCCGGACAGCGCCTCCTGCTCCATCGCCAGCGGCCGCGACAGGTCGCGGCCGCGGCCGAGGAAGCGCGCGCGGTCGGTCTCGTAGGAGATCGCCGCCACGTCGGCGTCGTGCACCGCGAGCAGGTGGCACAGCCACGGCACCGTCTCGTCGGCGGCGCGCGGGCGGCGGCTGCAGACGATCGCCTGCAGCTCGGGCAGCAGCTCGGTCTGCACGAACAGCTTGCCGAACGCCGGGTGCAGCGCGTCGGCCACCGGCGGCGCCAGCACCACCTCGGCGTAGGTGGTCAGCTCGATCGTGCGGCGCGTGCGGCCGCGGTTGGTGAGGCGGGTGCGGCGCAGCTCGATGTCGTCCTCCGGCGACACCACGATCTCGGTGTGCGCGTCGAAGTCGCGCTCGCGCACGCGGAACTCGGCGCGGGCGTCGGAGAAGATCGCCTCGTACTGCTCGGTCTTGCGGCACACCGGCTGCCAGCCCACCGACCAGTACACGCCGCTGGCGACGGCGCGCAGGTAGCCGAACATGCCCCAGTGGTCGCGGGTGGCGTCCGCGTGCCAGCGCGTCACCGCCAGCTCGCGGCAGCGGCTGTAGCCGCCGCCGGCGCTGGACACCATCACGTGGTAGCGGCCGTTGGAGAGCAGCTGCACCGCCGGGCGCGGCCGGTTCGGGTCGATGAACACGCGCAGCTGCGGCTCGGTGCTGCGCAGGCCTTCGGCCAGCTCGGGGAAGCCGGTGGCGTGCAGGTATTCCGCCGCGGTGCGCGGCACGCGTTCCTGCAGCAGCAGGCTGGTGGCGCGGAACTGCGGGTCGGCGGCGAAGCGCCGCTGCATCGGCTGGCCGAGCAGGGCGTGATCCAGCGCCAGCAGGCCCATGCCCTGGTGGTGCGCCATGAACGAGCGCACCACCACGCTGTCCTGCCCGCGCGGCACGCGCGCCGGCGTGCAGTCCAGCGCCTCGTACAGGCCGTAACGGCCGGCCAGGCCGCGCGCGGCGAGCTGCTGCAGGTTCCGCGCGGCGGCGGCGGGCGCCACCATCGCGGCCATCATGCTGGCGTAGGGCGCGATCACCACGTCGTCGCCCAGCCCGCGCTTCAGCCCCAGCCCCGGCACGCCGAACGCGCGGTACTGGTAGTTGAGGTGGGCGTCGAACGCGTTGTAGCCGGACTCGGACACGCCCCACGGCAGGTCGAGCTGGCGGCCGTAGTCGATCTGCCGCGCCACCGCGGCGCGGCAGCTCTGGTCGAGCAGGCTGCCCTCGTAGCCGGGCATCACCAGCGCCGGCATCAGGTACTCGAACATCGAGCCGGTCCACGACAGCAGCACCGGCTCGCCGTTGCTGGTGGCAAGCAGGCGGCCGAGCGTGAACCAGTTGTCCTGCGGCAGCTGGCCCTGGGCGATCGCCACGAAGCTGGCCAGCCGCGCCTCGGAGGCGAGCAGGTCGTAGTAGCCCGCGTCGAGCCGGCGCTCGTCCGCGTTGTAGCCGATCGCCAGCAGGTCGCGCGCGCCGTCGTAGAGGAAGCGCCAGTCCATCTGCGCCAGCGCGGCGGCCTGCTGCGCCAGTGCTTCGATGCGTGCGATGCGCGCGCGCGCCTGCTCGCGGCGCGCCTCCGCCTGCGCCGCGTCCGGCCAGCGCGCGGGCTCGATGCGCGCGAGCTGGCGCAGGCTGGGGATGCCGTGGAAGCCGCCGTCGGCGCCGGCGGGCGGATCGAGGTGGAAGGCGCGCGTCTCCTCCAGCAGCTCGCGGCACTGCGCCTTGAGGGCGGCGAGCCAGAACGCGGCTTCCGCGTCGTCGTGCGGCGCGGCCAGCGCCTGTGCGTGTTCGAGCTGGCGTTCGAGCACGGCCAGCGCCGCGCCGGTGCTGGCGGGCGGCGCGGCCAGCGCGGCGTCGAGTTCGCGCAGCGGCGTCGCGGCGACGTCGCCCTGCGGCCACACGCTTTCCAGCACGCGCCACGCATCGCGCAGGCCGCGCAGCGCGGCGTCGCGGAACACCGGCGCGTCGACGAGTTCGAGCAGGCCGGGGCGCAGGGTGAGCAGGTGGCCGGCGAGGTTGCCGCTGTCCACCGTCGACACGTACTGCGGCGGCAGCGGCTGCAGGGTCTGCGTGTCGTACCAGTTGTACCAGTGGCCGCGATGGCGCGGCAGCGCCTGCAGCGTGTCCAGCGTCTGCGCGCTGCGCTCCAGCAGGCGGCCCGCGCCCAGCCAGCCGAAGTCGTGCGCGGCGAGGTTCGCCAAGAGCGCCAGCCCGATGTTGGTGGGCGAGGTGCGCCGGGCGACCGCCGCCACCGGCTGCTCCTGGATGTTGTCCGGCGGCAGCCAGTGCTGCTCCGCGTTCACCTCGATGTCGAAGAACGCCCAGGTGCGGCGCGCGAGCTGGCGCAGGAACTGCCGCTGCGCCGCGTTCGGCGCGGCGGTGCGCGCGCGCCGCGGCAGCCCGATCCACCATGCCAGCGCGGGCGCGGACAGCCACAGCAGCAGCAACGGCGCGGCCACCGGCAGCGCGGCAGGGCGCCGGGCGAGCAGCAGCGCGCCCAGCACCACCGCCACGGCGGGTGCGATCCACAGCAGCCGCCACAGCGCCGCTGGCGTGTGGCGGCTGGCGCACGCGACTTCCGCGGAGCTGCGCCACTGCAGCAGGTGGCGGTGGCTCAGCAGCATGCGCCACAGCGTGCGCAGGATCGCGTCGAGGCTGTACAGCGCCTCGTGCGGCAGCCACGCGAGATTCAGCACGATGCGGCCGAGGTGCTGGCCGGCGGCGGCCAGCGCGGCGCGCAGGTGCTGGTCCAGCTGCACGTCGCGCGGTTTCTGCACCAGCTCCAGCAGCGCCGACAGCAGCGGCGGCACCAGCACCATCGCCAGCACCGCCAGCGTCCACGACAGCACCGGCGTCAGCGCCAGCCAGCCCAGCGCGAGCAGGGCCAGCAGCGCCGCGGGCACCAGGCTGCGGCGCAGGTTGTCGAGGATCTTCCAGCGCGACAGCGCGGTCAGCGCGTTGCGCCGCCAGCGCCCGTTCGCGGCCGGCGCCCACGGCAGCAGCCACGGCAGCAGCTGCCAGTCGCCGCGGATCCAGCGGTGCCGGCGCTGCACGTCGTCCTGGTAGCGCGCGGGGTATTCCTCGTACAGCTGCACGTCGCTGAGCAGGGCGGCGCGCGCGTGGCAGCCCTCGATCAAGTCGTGGCTGAGGATGCGGTTGTCGGGAAAGCGCTCGTCCAGCGCGGCCTCGAACGCGTCGATGTCGTAGATGCCCTTGCCGATGAACGAGCCCTCGCCGAACACGTCCTGGTACACGTCCGAGACCATCCGCGTGTACGGGTCGATGCCGGCGTCGCTGCCGAACAGCCGCGCGTAGCGCGAGCGCGCGGTGCTGGGCAGGCTGATGCCCACGCGCGGCTGCAGGATGCCGTGGCCGCTCGTGACGCGCCCCTTGCGCTCGTCGTAGTGCGGGCGGTTGAGCGGGTGGTCGAGCGCGCCCACGAACTGCGCGGCGGCGTCGCGCGGCAGCTGGGTGTCGGTGTCCAGCGCGATCACGTAGCGCACCGGCGGCAGCGCGGCTAGCTCGCCGGCGATCAGCTGGAAGCGATCGCCACCCTGGCCGCGCAGCAGCGCGTTGAGGTCGGCCAGCTTGCCGCGCTTGCGCTCGCGGCCCATCCAGCGGCGCTCGCCGGGGTTCCAGCGGCGCGGCCGGTGCAGCAGGAAGAAGCGGTCGACGCCGCCGTCGGCGTGGCGCTCGTTGAGCGCCTCGATGCGCCGCCGGGCGAGTCGCAGCAGGGCCTCGTCGCCGGGCAGGCTTTCCGCGTCGGCGTCGCGGAAGTCGGTGAGCAGGGCGAAGTGCAGGCGCTCGTCGCGGTTGCCGAGGAAACGCACCTCCAGCGCCTCGACCAGCTCTTCCACGTCGTGCGCGTCGCCGATCAGGCAGGGCACCGCCACCAGCGTGCGCGCCTCGGCCGGGATGCCGTCGGCGTAGTCCATGCGCGGCAGGCGCTGCGGCGGCAGGCTCAGCGTGGCCAGCCAGTTGAGCAGGCTCAGCGCCAGCTGGCTGGCCACCGGCACCGCCGGCAGCACGGCGGCCAGCAGCGCCCACAGCGGGAAGCCGTCGCGCGCCAGCGTGACCAGCAGCGGCCGCACGAACGCGAACGTGAGCACGGCGAGCAGGCCGAGGTAGATCGGCAGCGGTGCGCGGTCGAAGCCCCGGCGCAGCCGCTCGCCCGGCGGCGCATGCACGCCCAGCTCCCGCTCCAGCGCGGGCCGGCCCGCGGCGATCAGCCAGTGGCCGGCGTGGCGCTGCAGCGGCGGCGCGTCGTCGGCGGCGGCGCGCCGGCACAACGCGATCGCCGCCTCGGCCACCGCGCGCTCGTCCAGCCGGTGCCGGCGCGCCAGCCGCTCCACCGCGTGGCGGTAGTCGTCGCGGGTGGCGAAATCCATCGCCGCGTAGACGCCGGCAGGGTCCTGCCGCAGCGTGCGCTCGACCAGGCTGGTGTGCTCGACGAAGGCGCGCCAGTCGATCGCCGACAGCGCGCGCAGGCTGCCGATGCTGTTGCCGATCGACACCTGGTTCGCCGCCTGCTGCTGCGCCTCCAGCTGCACCAGCTGCTCCACGCTCAGCCCCGACGGCGCGAGGCGCTGCTCGATCCAGCCCAGCGGCAGCGCCAGCGCCGGGCCCTGGCCGTGCAGGCGGCGCGACAGCTCGGCCACGAACGGCCCGCTCATCGGCGGCGCGGCACGCGCCATGTCGGCCACCACCAGCACCACGCCGGCGGGGTCGCGCTCGGCGGCGGCGGTGAGGCGGTCGGCCCAGCGCGTGGCCTTGCCGCGGTCGCGCCAGTCGGCGATCACCCGCGCGGCGACGCGGCGCAGGTTCTCGATCAGCGCGAGCCGCAGCATGATCGGGATCGCCCACAGCTCGCCCAGCTTCAGCGGCGCCACCGCCTGGTAGGCGTTGACGAAGCGGCGCAGGCCGGCGATGTCGACGCGGCCGTCGCCGTGCGCGATCACCTCCTGCGCGATGTCGTACACCCGCGGCAGCCCTGCCGACGGCCCGTGCGCGAGCCGCGGCAGTTCGCGGCTGTAGCCCTTGGGCAGGTGGCGGCGGGCGATCCGCACCTGCTCCTCGACCAGGTAGAAGTTGTCCAGCAGCCATTCGCCCGCGGGCGTGATGCGGCTGCCCTGGCGGGTGGCGGGCGCGAGCCGCTCGCAGGCGTGGATCAGCACCGTCTCGTTGTCGGCCAGCCGCGCCAGCAGCAGGTCGGCGTGGCGGCCCGGGCTCAGCCGGTGCTGCGCGGCCAGCGCGCGGCCGTGGCGCTCCATCTGCTCGGCGCTGAACAGCTCCGCGCGCAGCGCCGGCTCCGGCTCGTGGCGGGCGCGGCGCACGGCGCGGCGGCGACGGAATGCGCGCAGCCGGCGCAAGCGCAGCAGCTCGGGGAGTCGGGTGATGTTCACGGCCGCTTTCCTGCCAGGTACGACGCGACCGGCTCGGCGCGAGCGGATCGCGGGGAGGCGTCGGCGCGCGGGCGTGCGCCGGCACCCGGCCGACCTTACGCGGGCGGGCGTGAAGGCCGCGCGCGCTACGATGCGAGGCCCGACCCTTGCCCGGAGTGCCGAAGATGCCGCCGTCGATCCGCCCCGCCACCCTCGCCGACCTGCCCGCGCTGTGCGCCTGGAACGCGGCGATGGCGCGCGAGACCGAAGGCCTTGCGCTCGACCCCGCGGTGCTGGAGCGCGGCGTGCGCGGCGTGTTCGAGCAGCCGCAGCGCGGCTTCTATCTGGTCGCCGAACGCGACGGTGAAGCGGTCGGCGGCCTGCTGGTCACGTTCGAGTGGAGCGACTGGCGCTGCGGCGACTACTGGTGGATCCAGAGCGTGTACGTGGTGCCGCAAGCGCGCCGCGACGGCGTGTTCCGCGCGCTCCACGCCGAGGTGCAACGCCGCGCGCGCGAAGCCGGCGCGGCGAGCCTGCGCCTGTACGTGGAGACGGCGAACCGCCGCGCGCAGGCCACCTACGAACGGCTCGGCATGCGGCGCTGCCATTACGCGATGTACGAGCAGGTGCTTTGACGCGCGCGGTGGATGTTTTGGTAGGAGCGCACCCCCGGATCAAGTCCGGGGCAGGCTCTGTGCGCGAATGCTTTTCGCGTTGATCGAAGCCAAGAGCATTCGCGCACAGGGTGCGCTCCTACGGGCGGGTTCCGATCACGCCGCCGTGGCGGCCAGCCAGCGCTCCAGCGCGGCGGCGGGCATCGGCGCGCCGAAGTGGTAGCCCTGCAGCAGGGTGCAGCCGGCTTCGCGCAGGAAGTCGGCCTGCGCGGCGGTTTCCACGCCTTCGGCGATCACCGACTTGCCGAGGCTGCGCGCCATCGCCACGATCGCGCGGGTGATCGCGGCGGTGTCGCTGTCGGCGGTGACGTCGTGCACGAAGCTGCGGTCGATCTTCAGCGCGTCGACCGGGAAGTGCTTGAGGTAGGACAAGCTGCAGTAGCCGGTGCCGAAGTCGTCCAGCGACAGCTGCACGCCGCGCTGGCGGATGCGCTGCAGCAGCCGCGCGGTGCCCTCGCCGCCGGCCATCACCGTGCGTTCGGTGAGCTCCAGCTCCAGCTGGCCGGGGCCGATGCCGCAGGCGTTCAGCTGCGCGTCGAGCTGCGCGAAGAAGCGCTCGTGGCGGAACTGCAGCGGCGACACGTTCACCGAAATCGGCAGCGCGTGGCCGCGCTGCCGCCACTGCCGCGACTGCACGCAGGCGTGGCGCAGCACCCACTCGCCGAGCTCGGCGATCAGGCCGCTGTCCTCGGCGACCGGGATGAACTGGTCCGGCGCGAACACGTCGCGGCCGTCGACCTGCCAGCGCAGCAGCGCCTCGGCGCCGACGATGCGGCCGCTGCGCGCGTCCACCATCGGCTGGTAGTGCAGCGCCAGCGCTTCGTTCGCCAGCGCGTCGCGCAGCGCGCCCTCGATGTTGCGCAGCGTGGCGGCGCGCTCGCTCATCGCGGCGCTGTAGCGGCGCCAGCCGCCGCGGCCGGCCACCTTCATCTCGTACATCGCGGTGCCCGCATGGCGCAGCAGCGCGTCGGCGCTGTCCGCGTCGTCGGGGAACACGCTGATGCCGACGCTGGCGCCCACCTGCAGCGACGCCGCGCCCGGCAGCGCGATGTGCGCGCAGCGGCGCAGCAGCCGCTCGGCCAGCACGCTGGCCTCGCTGGCGTCGTCCACGCGCGGCAGCAGCAGTACGAACTCGTCGCCGTGGTAGCGGTACAGCGTCTCGTCCTCGCGCAGCGTTTCGCGCAGGCTCTGCGCCACCGCCTGCATCACCTGGTCGCCGCCTTCGTAGCCGAGCGCCTCGTTGATGCGGCGGAAGTGGTCCATGTCGAGGTACAAGAGCGCGCAGCGGCGGTCGTGCAGCGCGGCGCGGTGCACCGCCTGCTCGATGCGCACCGGCAGCAGGTTGCGGTTGGGCAGGCCGGTGAGCGTGTCGTGCTGGGTGAGGTGGATCATCTTCAGCGCCAGCGCGCGGTTCTCGCTGACGTCGTGGCAGACCAGCACGCCGCCGATCACGTTGCCGGCCTGGTCGTGGATCGGCGCGGCGGAATCCTCGATCGGGGTCTCGAAGCCGTTGCGGTGGGCGAGCACCACCTTGCCGGACAGGCTCACGATCGCGTTGCGGCGGATCGCCTCGCGCAGCGGGTTCGCCACCTCGGCGCCGCTGTCCGAATCGCGCAGCCGGAACACCTCGTCCATGCGCCGGCCCTTGGCCTCGCTGGCGCTCCAGCCGGTCATCGCCTCGGCGATCGGGTTGAGCGAGGTCACGTGCAGGCCGGGGTCGGTGGTCAGCACCGCGTCGCCGATCGAGCTCAGCGTGGCCTCGGCCAGCTGGCGTTCGCGCAGCAGCGTGTCCTCGAAATGGCGGCGCTGGCTGACGTCCTGCACCTGGGCGACCACGTAGCGCAGCTGGCCGGCGTCGTTGCGCACCTGCGACACGCTGAGCTGCACGTACACGCTGCGGCCGTCGCGGTGCAGGTAGCGTTTCTCGGTGTGGTAGGCCTCGCGGCTGCCGTCGACCAGCTGCTGCGCCAGGGCCTCGCTGCCGGCGAGGTCGTCCGGATGGGTGATGTCGCGCCAGTTGCGCGCGAGCAGTTCCTGCTCGGTGTAGCCGAGCATCGCGCACAGCGCGGCGTTGACGCGCATGAACTGGCCGCCCGGATGGATCAGCGCCATGCCGATCAGCGCGTGCTGGAACGCCTGCGAGAAGCGCTGCTCGCTCTCGCGCAGCTGCAGCTCCAGCGCGTGCCGCTCGGTGATGTCGGTGAACACGGCGATGACGCCGCGCACCCGGCCGGCGGCGTCGGGATCCGGCTGGAAATGCCCGTGCACGTAGCGGCGCAGGCTGCCCCAAGCCAGCTCGCCCTCGTAATGCGTCGGCTGGCCGCCCAGCGCCTGCAGCAGCGCGGCGCGCGCGCCGAGGTAGCTCTGCACGTCCAGCGCCTCGTTGACGCGGCGGCCGACGAGTTGCGCGGGATCGACGCCGAACCAGCGGCGGTAGGTTTCGTTGACGTAGCGGAAACGCAGCTCGCTGTCGATGCAGGCGATCAGCACCGAGGCGTTCTGCAGCACGTGCCCGGCCAGCTCCGGCGGAAACACGGGAGCGGACTCGTCGCCGTCGGTGGACTGCATTGCCGTGGTCATCTTCGCTGCCCGCAAAGATCGCTCGCCGACCGTCCGCTGCATCATGCGCCCGCCGGCCCCGGTTTGCATGGGCCGCGGCGTGAACGAAGCGTGCAGGCGGCGTTTCGCGCCGCGTCCGCCCCGTGCCGAGTCAGTGCGGGGGCAGCGCAGGCGCGGCGAGGCGGCCGTGCTCATCGAGCACGATGCGGCCCGGCGCCTGCAGTTCGGCGGCGCAGCCATGGCGCTCGGCCAGCGCCGCCAGCAGCGGCCCCAGCGCCTGCGGCTGCAGCGGGTAGCCGTGGGCGAGCACGTGCGGGCGGCCGTCCGCACCGTGCTGCGCCGCGGTGACCGCCACCACGCCGAGGCCGGGCGCCTCGTGGGCGTACAGCCGCGGCGCGTCGCCGGCCGGGTCGGCCGCGGCCACGGTTTCCAGCAGCCAGCCGCCGCCGTCGCCGTCCGGCGCCGACTGCAGGCGCAGCGGCAGCGCGTGCGCGTCCAGCAGCGCGGCGTACTGGCGCAGCTCGAACACGATGCCGGCGAAGTCGTGCGCGCGCTGCGCGGGGTCGCCGGCCTGCGCGGCCAGCCATGCGGCCGGCGATTGCGCCAGCACGCAGCCGTGCTCGTAGCGCAGGGCGAGGCCGCGCGTGCTGAGCACGGCTTCCTCGCGGTACGGCGTGAGCAGGGCCGCCTCCAGCAGGCTCCACAGCGGCGCGAGGTTGACGTGCTCGTACTGCACGCAGGTGAGCGCCATCAGGTCGTTGCGGCTGAGGTAGCGCGCGTGCTCCAGCTGCACGCCCAGCGTGCGCATCAGCCAGTCGGCGGTGCGCGCGCCGGCTTCGCCGCGGCCGACCAGCTGCACCTCGACCTGCTCGGCGAGCTCTTCCGCCAGCGCTGCCGGCGCCAGCAGCGCCAGCGGCAGCAGGCGCATCGGGCCGCCGGCGTACTGCGGCGCGGGTTCCAGCGGCGGCGCCGGCATGCGGCCTTCGTGGCTGCCGAACGCCACCACCTGTGCCACGCCGGCGGTGCGCGGCAGGCGGCGGCCCAGTTCGTCCAGCGTGGCCCACACCGGGAAGCCGGGGCGCAGCAGTTCCACCGGATCGAACAGCGCGCCGGCCAGCACCAGCCGCGCCTGCGCCACCTGCGGCAGCAGCGCGTGCAGGTCGACGGCGACCAGGCCGGCCAGCGCGTCCGCTTCGTCGCGGCTCAGGGTGGCGCGCGTCGCGGCGCCGGCCACCGGCTCCAGCGCGAGCACGATGGGCAGGGCGATCAGGGCAGAGGCTTCCACGGCGGGGAAATCCGGGAGGGGAAAGCGCCATTCTAGCAAGCGTGCCGATGGCCCCTCGCGCGCTGCCGGCCTCCTTTTGCGGCCTGCCGCGCTTTCGCGTCGTGGCGGCGCGGGTTAGCCTTGCAGGCACGGCTTGATTCGGGATCTGCTTGGACATGGAACAGATGCAACGGCGCGTGGGCGTGATCGGCGGTGTGCGGATTCCGTTCTGTCGCAATAACACCGCCTACGCGGACGTGGGCAACTTCGGCATGTCGGTGAAGGTGCTGGGCAGCCTGGTCGAGCGCTACGGCCTGCACGGCGTGGAGCTGGGCGAGGTGGCGCTGGGCGCGGTGATCAAGCACGCCAGCGACTGGAACCTCGCGCGCGAGGCGCTGCTCTCCTCCGGCCTCGCGCCCACCACGCCCGGCATCACCACCGCGCGCGCCTGCGGCACCTCGCTGGACAACGCGATCATCGTGGCGAACAAGATCGCGGTGGGCCAGATCGAGGCCGGCATCGCCGCCGGTTCGGACACCACCAGCGACGTGCCGATCGTCTACGGCACGCGCCTGCGCAAGCGTCTGCTGGCGATCAACCGCGCGAAGACGCCGCTGGACAAGCTGAAGGTCGCGCTGCACCGCTTCTCGCCGAAGGAGCTCAAGCCCTCCTTCCCCGGCGTGGCCGAGCCGCGCACCGGCAAGTCGATGGGCGACCACTGCGAGCAGATGGCGAAGCAGTGGCAGGTCACGCGCGAAGCGCAGGACCGGCTCGCGCTGGACAGCCACCAGAAGCTCGCCGCCGCTTACGCGGCCGGCTTCTTCGAGGACCTGGTCGTGCCGTTCCGCGGCATCCAGCGCGACGGCTTCCTGCGCCCCGACACCACGCTGGACAAGCTCGCCGCGCTGAAGCCCGCGTTCGACAAGAGCTCGGGCCACGGCACGCTCACCGCCGGCAACTCCACCGGCCTCTCCGACGGCGCTGCTGCGGTGCTGCTGGCCAGCGAGGACTGGGCCGCGCGGCGCGGCCTGAAGATCCAGGCGTATTTCCGCGACGCCGAAGTGGCCGCGGTGGATTTCGTGCACGGCGAAGGCCTGCTGATGGCGCCCACCGTGGCGGTGCCGCGCCTGCTCAAGCGCAACGGCCTCAGCCTGCAGGACTTCGACTACTACGAGATCCACGAAGCCTTCGCCGCCCAGGTGCTGTGCACGCTGCGCGCGTGGGAGAGCGCCGACTACTGCAAGCAGCGGCTGGGCCTGGACGCGCCGCTGGGCGCGATCGACCCGGCCAAGCTCAACGTGCACGGCTCCAGCCTCGCCGTGGGCCACCCGTTCGCCGCCACCGGCGCGCGCATCATCGCCACGCTGGCGAAGCTGCTGGAGCAGAAGGGCTCCGGCCGCGGCCTGATCTCGATCTGCACCGCCGGCGGCATGGGCGTCACCGCGATCCTCGAACGCTGAACCACGCTTTTGCGTAGGTCGGGATTCATCCCGACAATGCCCTCCCAAGAGCAGTCGGGATGAATCCCGACCTACGAGGGCGTCCGTGCGATGGGTTGCGCTGTCGCGCAGCTTCCGGTGGAAGGCGTTCGGGTGCTGCCGTTTTTCGAGGGGGTGCTTCAGCCGCGATTCGCCCGCGCAGGCGCATAAAGGGCGCCATGTTTCGTCTGCGCACCACCACCGCCCTGAGCCTCGTCGCGCTGGCCGCCGGCATCGCCGGCACGCAATGGCTCAGCGGCTTCAACACCGGCTGGGCCGGCCCCAGCGAACGCGTGGCGGGCTACGTACCGGCGGCGCATCGCACCCCGGTGCGCGCCACGGCCCGCGCACCCCAGCGCCGCAGCGCGCACCTGCCGCAGGCCGCGGTCGCGCATCGCACCATGCTGCCGCCGGTGGTGGCCAACGCCCAGGCCGAAACCGCCGCGGCGTCGCCGGAACTGGTGCCGCTGTCGATGCCGGAGACGCCGGTGTCGTGGTCGCAGATGGAAGGCCATCTGAGCGGACGCGTGCTGCTGCACCTCACGGTCGACGGCGGCGGCCGCGTCATCGACGCCACACTCGCCGAATCCAGCGGCGACCCCGTGCTCGACGCCCACGCCCTCGCCACCGTGCGCGGCTGGCGCTTCGCCGTGCCCGCCGATCATCCGGATGGTTTCAGCGGCGAGCTGCCGATGCGCTTCACCAGCGGCTCGCAGCGGGTGGCGCAGGCGCCCTAGGGGTCTGTCCTCGACGCGCCAGTAGCCCCATGTCGGGCTGAAGCCCGACATGCGGGCTTGTCCTTGTGCGTGTGAAACGCGCAACCGTCCGGCCCAAGCCATGAAAAAGACCGCCGGGTCGTCCCCGGCGGTCTCGTGCAACTCCCAGCGATGGGGTGCGACTTCAGTGCATCAGTAGTCGTACGACACACCGAAGCGGACGTAACGCGGCGTCATCGAGCTGTACGGACGCAGGTAGCTGCTGCTCGTCGAGATCGCGTAGGTCTGCGTGGTGGTCTGCTTGTCGAACACGTTGTAGACCATGACGTTGAAGGCCAGCTTCTTGCCCGCCCACTCCGGCCGGTACTCGGCGCTCAGGTCGAGACGGTAGGTCCATGGCTGGCGCTGGTCGCCCGGCCGGAACGGCTTGCCGTTGCAGAAGTGGTAGTACGGACCGTAGCCCAGACCGGGGTTGGTCTGGTTCTGGCCGTAAAAACCCAGGCAGGTCTTGGGCGCACCGGAGGCGACGATCAGGTTGCCGGACAGCATCCATTCCGGTGCGATCTGGTACGAGCCGTAGGCCTTGATCTGGTGGCGGCGATCGTTGGCCAGCGCGCCGTTGGCGTAGTCCATGACCTGGGCGTAATCCCAGTCCACCGTCGCCGACACGTCTTCCTGGCCGATGTCCGTACGCACCTGGCCTTCGCTGTTGCCGTAGCTGCGCGAGTACAGGTAGTCGAGCTTGCCGTACCACTTGCCGTCGAATGGATGCTCCAGGTACAGGTTCAGGCCGTAGTACTTGCGCTTCATCGTGGTGTTGAAGTGGAAGTCGTTCTTCCAGTCCATCGGCACGGTGTAGTAGCCGCCGCCCAGCTTCGGGATGTCGAAGTAGGAGAGGTGGCCCGGGTTGATCAGGAAGCTGCCCGGGATCTGGCTGACGTCGTAGGTGGCCGGGTCGATGCCCATCGCGTTCATCTTGGCCACGATCGAGACGCTGTCGCCGATGTCGTCGATCGCATTGCGCAGGTTGCGGTAGGTGGCCTTGGCGCCGTACACCCACGCGTCGCCCAGCTTCTTGTCGAAGCCGAGGATGTACTCGTCCTGGTATTCCGACTTCAGGTTGGTCGAGGCCGAGGTCTTCGGATCGCGCGGCTGGCCATACTCGCCGTTGGCCGAGACCGGTGCGCCGTAGCCCAGGTAGGTGTCGATCGGATGCAGCCCGGTCGGGATGCCGTTCGCGTCGATGCCGGTGTAGGTGAAGTACTCGCGGGTGTACAGCGAGGAGCCGGCGGAGCGCAGCGCCACGCTGGTCGGCATGGCGAGGTAGTAGCGGCCGGCGTTGCCGTAAACCTTGAAGCTGGAGTCGCCGTTGACGTCCCAGCTGAAGCCGACGCGTGGCGCCCACTGCGGCGAGGTCAAGCGGACGTAGGGCTTGCCGGCGGCGCTGTAGTTGGTGAACTGGTCGTTGCGCAGGCCGAGCTTGAGCAGCCAGCGGTCGCTGACCTGCCAGCTGTCCTCGATGTACTGCGCACGCTGCTTCACGCGCACCGTGGCGTTGTCGTGGTAGCGGTAGCGGGCCACGTAGTAGCCGGTCTCGCCGCCCGGCTGGGAGCCGGTGTTGGCCACCCACGGCGAGTTGTGCCAGTCGGCACCCGGCTGTGCGGTGCCCGGGCCGCCCATGATGTAGGTGTCGGGGTCATCGTCCATGGTGTTGTATTCCCAGGCGTAGCCCAGGCCGGCATCCGGGAACTTGGTGCCGCCATCGATGTTCTTCACGTCCTGGTTGTCGATGCCGCCGGTGATGGTGTGGTCGCCCAGCCGGTAGCTCAGGTCGATGCGCAGGTTGGCGTTGGTGGAGCGGTGGCCGGGCAGGTTGACCGTCGAGACGGTCTGGCTGTTGGTGATCGGGTTGTCGCCGTTCAGATCCGGGTTCTGGTCGGCCGCGCCGAAGATGTACGGGTAGGTCGGGTCGTAGCCGGGCGTGTCGCTGTACCAGGTGCCCTTCATCTTGCCGTACATCACGGTGGCGGTGAGGTCGTCCGAGATGTAGCTGGTGAACTTCGCCGAGTAGACGTCCGCACCGTTCTTGGTGTGAGTGTCATGGCTGTTGAAGCCGCCCTCGGTCAGGGTGGCGTAGTCGAACTCGTTGAGCGTGCCCTGGTACGACGACTTGTTCGACGCCGCGGTCACCTCGAGGATGTTGCTGTCGGTGATGTTCCAGTCCAGCTTGCCGTACCACTTCGGGTTGTCGTAGCGGTAGTGGGTGACATATGGCAGCACGTTCGGGCCGGTGGACTCGCCCTGCCGGCGCTCGGCCTCGAGGGCCGCGAACAGGAACAGCTTGTCCTGGATCAGCGGGCCGCCGACGTAGCCGTTCACCGTGGTGGTCCACGACTTGTTGTTCTTGCGGTACTGACGCAGCTTGCCCTGCGAGCCGTCCTTGTTGACGTAGTGCCAGTTCTTCGGATCGGCGGCCAGATCCTTCGGGGTCCACTGGACTTGCCCGCCGAAGTGCCACTCGTTGGTGCCGCGCTTGCCGACCTGGCTGATCACGCCGCCGTCGGAACGGCCGTAGGCCGCGCCGTAGCCGCCGCTCAGGATTTCCTGCTGGTCGATGGCGCCGTACGGCAGGGTGATGCCGCCGAAGCCGCTCAGCGGATCGGTGGTGTTGAAGCCGTTGAGGTAATACGCGTTCTCGGTCACCGAGGCGCCGCTGAACGACACCACCGAACCGCCCAGGGCGTTATTGAAGAGTGCGCTGCCGCCGACCACGCCGGGCGCCAGCAAGGCGATCGCCTCGGCGTTGCGCGCCAGCGGCAGGCGGGCCAGCTGCTCGGAGGTGATGACGGTGCGCGAATCCACGCCGCTCACGTCGATGCTCGGCAGGGAGTTGGCGGTCACCGTCACGGCCGACAGGCTCTGGACCTTGTGCGCGCCGAAGGAAACCTCGGTGCCGGCGCCCACGCGCATGGTCACGTTTGCACGCGAATCGACGGTCTGGCCGTCACGCTGCAGGGTCACCGTGTAGCTGCCCAGCGGCAGCGAATCGAACACGTAGCGGCCGGTCGCATCCACCGTCACCTGGCGGGTGACGCCGGAGCTGCTCTTGACCTGGACGGTATCGCCGGCCTGGGCCTGGCCGTAGATGCTGCCCGTGGTCGACTGTGCCATCGCGCCGGTGCCGAACAGGCACAGGGCCAAGCCCATGGCCAGCGTAGTGCGGCGCAGCGGCCGCGCCTTGTGGTTTTCAGGTTGGTTCATCTCGCAACTCCCCGGGGTGGGGCCCGATTTTCCGGGCACTGACAAAAAACTTGCGAAACGCCGCGGCTTTGAATGAGTCGCGGGCGAATCATGCAACGTATTGATTTGAATTTGATTTCGTTGAAATCAAGGGAATCGAGCGTGAACCGTACCGCCAAGAAGTTGCGAATGTCAACATTTCGTAAGTACTTTCATCGCCAAATGCGGCGACGAGCTTGGCGACGTATGCCCGACCAAGAGCGCATGAAGGCCTGCCGCTGACGGCCAAGGTTTGCTGAAGGAGGTTCTGCCGATGCTCGGGGCAGGCGTGCTGCATGGCCTGGAGCACCGGAGCCGGGAAAGCCGGCCATGCGCGGGCGGACGCTGTCCGCGGCGGATGGCCCGGGTGTCCGGCCGGCCGGACGGCCGATCGAATGGTCAGGCGGATCCCGGCGCGGGTCGTACGGATTGGCGCAGCCGCCCGCCCCGCGGGCGCCCGGCTTCCCGCCTCACAAGATCCCCTTCACCCCCGCCCCGAACGCCGTGATCAGGCGCGTGTAGATCAGCTTCGGCGAGATCGCCACGTCGGGGAAGTCGCCGACCGGGGTGTAGCACTGCTGGAATTTCGGGTTGTCGGGGGCGAGCGGGGCGCAACCGGGTTTGATCTCGTAGCTGGTGGCGTAGCGGAACGGCCACAGGTCGAACAGCGGCAGGCGTGCGGAGAGGTTGCCGATGGTCTGGCTGACATCGCCGAGCACGGGGATGGTGGGTTCGCGCCTGGCGATGGTCCAGGCGTTCTGCGGCAGGGTGTCTTCGAGGATGGAGGCGCGCAGTTCGCTGGCGAAGCGCGGGTCGTAGACGATCACGCCGGCTTCGGTGTTGTAGTGGTCGGAGCGCGGGTCGAAGTTGTGCGAGCCGACCATCGCGAAACTGTCGTCCACCACCATCGACTTGGCGTGCAGGCTGTAGCGACGGCCGCCGCTGCGCAGCGGGGCGGGGCGGTTGCGCTTGCCCTGGCTGCCGAACACGCCGGGGCGGCGCTCGTTGCCGGGAAAGCGGCGGCGCTTGCCGTCCGCCTGCACGATGGGTTGGCCGGCGGGGCCGTCGTCCTGCGCCTCGTTCGCCTCCTCGAACGCGGTGGCGGCGCTGTCGGCGTGCGGCTTCAGCTCGTGGATGCGGAAGCCGTATTCGGTGAGGTAGCGGTGGCGGTGCTTGTAGGACAGCCCGTACACCGCGAACGCGTCGGTGGCGGCCAGCGAGTTGGTGGAGACGATGATGTCGGGCGTGGGATCTTCCTGGTGCAGGCGCTTGAAGATGTCCTGCGCGCGCTTGCTGAGCACCAGGTAGGGCGTCTGCAGCACCACCTCGCGTTTCGCACCGGCGAGCATGCGCATCAGGTGGGCGGTGAGTTCGCGCGCGTTGCGCTTGGTCGGTTCGTCGGTCTTGGCCGGCAGGTCGCTGAAGTAGTTCACCTGGCTCACGCGCAGGGTGTCGTCGCCGATCCAGGCGGCGAGCCAGTCGGGGTCTTCCGCCTCGGCCTGGGCGCGCGCCACCCGCGCCGGGTCGGTGTAGTGCGGCGCGGGCCAGCCGGGCGGCGCGCGGTCGCTGCGGATGCGCCGGTTGACGTCGCGCAGGCGGATCAGCGGCACCGAACGCTTGTGGTTCCAGAACAGCGCGAAGCTGGCGGCCATCTCCTTGCCCACCGGGCCACCGGCCATCACGTCGCGGTCGAGGTAGTCGAAGTCGGGGTCCCAGTTGAAGTAGCGGTTCTGGTAGTTGCGCCCGCCGGTGATGCCGATCGTGTCGTCCACCAGCAGCAGCTTGTTGTGCATGCGCTGGTTGAACTTCATGAAGCAGCACACCACGCCGGCGGCGAATTCCAGCGGCGGCGTCTGCGCGGCGTGGAAGGTGGGGTTGTACAGCTTCACCGCGAGGTTGGGGCTGACCCGGGCGAGGCGGTCGAGCAGGCCGAGGTCGTCGAAGGAGAACAGCTGGTCGGCGAGGATGCGCACCTTCACCCCGCGCCGCGCGGCCTGCACCAGTTCATTCAACACCAGCTGGCCGAGGTCGTCCTCGTCCCAGATGTAGGTCTGCACGTCGATGCTGTGCTGCGCGGCGCGGATCAGGCTGATGCGCGCCACCAGCGCCGCTTCGCTGTCGTCGAGCAGGGTGACCGTATTGACCGGGTGCCCGGGCGTGGAGTCGGCGAGCGCCTGCCGCGCGGCTGCGAGCAGGGGCGAGGGCGTGGCGCAGCGGTCGGCCTGGTGGCAAGTGTCGTCGCGGCCGGGGCTGGCGGCGACGATGGCGCCGGCCTCGCGAATCTGCGCGCGGCTCAGCGTGCAGCCTTGCAGCAGCGCCACGAGCAGCAGGACGGGAAGCAGTAGCCAGCGAGACGACATGAACGGTGGAGTGGACGAGGCGCCATGCCCCGAAGCGGGCCGCGTTGAGACAAGACTCGGGAGGTTCCGTTCGGTCGCCGGCGTGCAGCGGTTGCGGGACGGGATGCTCAGGGCGACCAGAACGCGTCCAGCCGCGCGCTGGCCGGCTCCAGCGGGCCGTTCACGTGCAGCACCGCGAGTCCGGCCGGCGGCATGCCGCGGAATTCGTCGGAGCGGCCTTCCACCAGCAGCGCCACCAGCCGTTCGATGCCGGGGTTGTGGCCCACCAGCAGCACGGTGCCGGCGTCGGCGTGCTGGTCGAGCAGGGCCAGGAGTTCGCCGGGCGTGGCGTCGTAGATCTCGCCGGCCTGCTGCAGCGGCGGCGGGTCGGCCAGCGCGGCCAGCGCCAGCTGCGCGGTTTCCTCGGCGCGCCGCGCGGGCGAGCACAGCGCGCGCAGCGGCCGCGCGCCGTGCCGGGCCAGCCATGCGCCGGCATCTTGCGCCTCGCGCCGGCCGTGTTCGCTCAGCGGTCGCTGGCGGTCGTCGCCGCCCTCGGCGGAGAGGGCTTCGGCGTGGCGCAGCAGGATCAGTTCGTGCATGGGGGACTCCGGTAGGGGTGGTGGCGCGGCGCGCTCAGGCGGCCTGGCGCTTGATCCAGCGCAGCAGCGGCTTCCAGTCCTGCTGGTGGCTGCGCACCTGCTCGGACTGGTAGTCGAAGATGCCCTTGCCCAGCGCGGTGAGCAGCACGTAGGCCTGGCTGTCGCGCAACTGGGCGACGATCGGGAACGGCGCGGCGGCGGCGAGCTGCGCCACCGCGTCCTGGCTGGCGCGGGTCCAGGGCTTGAGCCGGTTCGCCACCAGTGCCACCGGCAGCTTGCCGCTCTTGATGCGCCGGAACGCCTGCAGCTCGTGGGTGAAGCGCAGGGTGGCGTCGAGGTCGAAGCCGGACGGCAGCACCGGCACCAGCAGCACGTCGGCCTGTTCGAGGAAGGGTTCGAGTTCGCGCTCGTCGCTGCCGGCCGCGGTGTCGATCAGCAGTTGCTGCGTGTCCGGCGGCACCCGCTGCAGCGCCTTGCGCCCGCCTTCCAGCCCCAGCACGCCGGGCACGTGGTCGGGGCGGCGGCTGGCCCAGCCGAAGCTGGAGCCCTGGCGGTCGGTGTCGACGATGGCGGTGTGCTGCCCGGCCTGCGCCCAGTGCGAGGCCAGCTGCGTCACCAGCGTGCTCTTGCCGCATCCGCCCTTGCTGCTTGCCACCAGCGTCGTAAGCATGGGTACGCCCTTGCCGCGAAAGGTGGCCCAAGCCTAACTGCTGCGGGCGGTCATGGGGAGGGTGCCGGCGCCGGCGCGGCATCCGCGCTGCCCGAAGCCGGCGGCTGCCAGCTGCCGGGTGCGGTGAGCGAGACGCCGCTGGCGCGCAGCGCGGCGGTGATCTGGCTCATCTCGGTGCCGCCTTGCTTCGCGATGGCCAGCAGGCGGGCGGCCACGGCGGCATCGTCCTGCGCGCGCAGCGCCAGCTGCGAATAGTTCTGCACCTGCCAGGCCAGGTCGCGGCGCTCCCGCCGCGCGTCGGCCTGCGCGTCCGCATCGCCGAGCGTTTCGCGCAGGTGCAGGCCCAGCGAGCGGGCCAGCGGGCTGGAGCCCCATTCGAGCAGCTTGCCCAGCTTGATGCAGTCGGCCCTGGTCGCGGCATCGTCGCCGCCGTCCGCGCACAGCTTGGCCACCGCCGGCAGCGCGGGCCGCGGCTGCAGCCGGGCGTTGCCCAGCACCACCAGCGCCTGCACGCCGACCGGGCCGGCGGCGCGCTGGGTGGCGGGCGGCGGGGGCAGCGCATCGACCACGTCGGCCAGCGCGGCGAGGCTGCTGCCGGTGTAGTCGTCGTAGGACTTCGCGGCGGCGGCCTTGGCCAGGTCCGCGCGCGCCGCGGCGGATTTCATGTCGCGCGTGTCGAGGCCGAGCTGGAGCAGCCACACCGCGGCGTTGTCCGGCGCCTGCGCCTGCAGCTTGCGCAGCGCGGCGGGGTTCGGGCAGGCGTCGGCCTTCTCGTCGCAGTCGGCGAGGCGCAGCCATTGCTCGGCGGGGCCGGCGTCGCCGGCGGCCGCGGCGCGGGTGATCAGCGCATGGAAGCCGCTGGCCTTGGGCTGCTGCGGCAGCGGGCGCGCCAGCAGCGCGGCGCCCAGCAGCGGCTGCGCGGTGGCACGCAAGGCCAGCACGCTGACCAGGTCGCGCTGGAACGATTGCAACGCCTGCGCGCGGGCGGCCTCGCCGGATGCCGCGGCGGCCTGGTCGGTGGCGGCCGCGGGCGCGGCAAACAGCGACAGGGCGCCGGCGAAAACGAGGCAATGCCATCCACGCATGGGGAAGCTCCAGCGACAACGAAGCCGCCAGCTTAGCGGCCGCGGCTTGAGGATGCTCTGAACGGTTTCTGAGCCGGCGGCGCCCATGCCGGGCTTGGTTGCGGACAGGTTGTTAGGATGAAGCCCATTCGCGCGCCCGGCGCGCTCCACCACAGGGGCGGAGGACTGCCGTGAATCACTTTTCGAGTTTTGCCGATGGCGCGCCGTGGTTCGCCGGCTGGGGCACGCTGGCGCTGATCAACGCGGGCCTGGCCCAGGGCAAGAACCGCAGCGGCCTGCTGTGGTTCCTGCTCTCGCTGCCGTTCGGCCCGCTGGTGACGCTGGCGCTGGTGTTGTTGCCGAAGGTGCGCGGCAAGATGTTTTGAGGGGTGAAGCTGCTGGCCCGGGATGAGCCCGGGCGGCCACAGAGCGCGCTTGCTTCAAGCCACGCTTCGGCGATCCGTATCCATGCCTATTTGAAGCTTTTGGCTTATTCGCCAAGAGCTTCACGCATGAATTCCGGCTGCGCCAGCGCGGCCTTGTGGATCTCGGCGTTGTAGTACTTCGTGGGGAAGTGCTTGCTCAGCGCGCCGCGTTCGCGGAAGCCGCTGAGGTCGCCGCCCTTGCGCGCCATGGTGCAGCTCCACCAGCCGGTGGGGTAGCAGGGCTGCGGGAACGGCAGGGTCTTCACCGCGGAGAAGCCGGCGGTGCGCATCGCCGCGCGCATCGACTTGATCAGCTCGATGTGGGCGAGCGGGGATTCCGACTGCTGCACCAGCAAGCCGCCATGGCGCAGCGCCTTGAAGCAGCTGGCGTAGAACGCGGCGTTGAACAGGCCCTCGGCCGGGCCCACCGGGTCGGTGGAGTCCACGATCACCAGGTCGATCGATTCCGGCTCGGCCTCGGCCATGTACTTGATGCCGTCGATGAACAGCAGCTCGGCGCGCGGGTCGTGGTTCGATTCGCACAGCTCGGGGAAGTACTGCTCGGCCAGCCGCGTCACGCGCTCGTCGATCTCCACCTGCACCGCGTGCTCCACTTCCTCGTGCTTGAGCACCTCGCGCAGCGTGCCGCAGTCGCCGCCGCCGATGATCACCACGCGCTTGGCGCGCGCGTGGGTGAACAGCGCGGGATGGGTCATCATCTCGTGGTAGAGGAAGTTGTCGCGGCTGGTGAGCATCACGCAGCCGTCGATCACCATCAGGTTGCCCCAGTCGGTGGTCTTGTGGATCTCGATGGTCTGGAACGGGGTCTTCTCCGCGTGCAGCAGCTGCTCGGTGCGGAAGCCGATGGAGGAGCCGGAGGCCTGGTGGGCCTCGGTGAACCAGCTGATCTGCTGCGACATGGGTGTTCCTGAGGGTTCAAGCGGGATAGTTGGCCGCCCATTGTAGCTGACCGGCGACGGCGGGGTTTGGGCTGGCCGCCGGCGCCGCTACAATGGTCGCCCGGCCGCCTGCGGCGTGCCGGCTGGTGCGATCGGCCCCGCGGCGTGCGAGGCTTCCGGCCGTTCGCGCTTCCCCACGTCAAGGCTCGCCGCTGCGACGACATCGCCTTCCGAAAAGGAGACGCTTCATGTCGAAGCCCTGGACCGTGGCCGATGCCCGCCACACCTATGCCGTGGCCCACTGGGGCGACGGTTACGTCGATGTCGATGCCGCCGGCGGGATCGCGATACGCCCGCACGGCGCGCGCGGTCCTGCGCTGTCGCTGCCTGCGATCGTCGAGCGCGCGCGCGGCGAAGGCCTGCGCCTGCCGCTGCTGGTGCGCTTT
Organism: Rhodanobacter denitrificans; assembly: GCA_017848855.1. Lineage (GTDB taxonomy): Bacteria > Pseudomonadota > Gammaproteobacteria > Xanthomonadales > Rhodanobacteraceae > Rhodanobacter_A > Rhodanobacter_A denitrificans_B. Next base: position 26,408 of record JAFIHF010000058.1, read on the forward strand.
CCCGACATCCTCGCCGACCGCCTCGCGCGGCTGCAGGCCGCGTTCGCCAAGGCCATCGCCGAGTGGCGCTACGCAGGCGGCTACACCGCGATCTATCCGATCAAGGTCAACCAGCAGCGCGGCGTGGCCGGCGAGCTGGTCGCCGCGGGCGCCGAAGGCTTCGGCCTCGAAGCCGGCTCCAAGCCCGAGCTGATGGCGGTGCTGGCGATGGCGCGGCCCGGTTCCATCGTGATCTGCAACGGCTACAAGGACCGCGAATACATTCGCCTCGCGCTGATCGGCCGCAAGCTCGGCCTGCGCGTGCACATCGTGATCGAGAAGCTGTCCGAGCTGGACCACGTGTTCGCCGAGGCCAGGGCATTGGGCGTGGAGCCGCTGCTCGGCGTGCGCGTGCGCCTCGCTTCCATCGGTGCCGGCAAGTGGCAGAACACCGGCGGCGACAAGGGCAAGTTCGGCCTCTCGCCGGCGCAGGTGCTCACCCTGATCGAGCGGCTGGACGCCGCCGGCCTCAAGCACACGCTGAAGCTGCAGCACTTCCACATGGGCTCGCAGATCTCCAACGTGCGCGACATCGCCAACGGCATGCGCGAGGCCAGCCGCTACTTCGTCGAGCTGCGCCGGCTCGGCGTGCCGCTGGAGATCGTCGACGTGGGCGGCGGCCTCGGCGTGGACTACGAAGGCTCGCGCTCACGCAGCCACAATTCGATCAACTACTCGATCGAGCAGTACGCCGCCACCATCGTGCAGTCACTGGCCGAGGCGGTGGAGGCGGAAGGCCTCGCCGCGCCGCACATCCTCACCGAAGCCGGCCGCGCGATGACCGCACACCACGCCGTGCTGGTGGTGAACGTGAGCGAGGTGGAGGAAGTGCCCGCCGGCGCGATCCCCGCGCCGCGCGCGGACGAGCCCGCGGTGCTGCGCCGCCTGCGCGAAGTGCACGCCGAGCTCGATGCGCGCCCCGCGCTGGAGCTGTTCCACGAGGCCCAGCACCACCTCGGCGAGGGCCAGGCGCTGTACGCGCTGGGCCAGCTTCAGCTTGCCGACCGCGCGCGGCTGGACGAGCTGTACTACGCCATCGCGAACGCCGTGCGCACGCGCCTGCTGCCCGGCGAGCGCTCGCATCGCGCGGTGCTGGACGAGCTGGACGAGAAGCTGGTCGACAAGTACTTCGTCAACTTCTCGGTGTTCGAGTCGGTGCCCGACATCTGGGCGATCGAGCAGATCTTCCCGATCGCGCCGATCGCGCGGCTGGACGAGGAACCCACGCGGCGCGGCGTGATCGTCGACCTCACCTGCGATTCGGACGGCCGCATCGACCACTACGTCGACGCCGAGGGCGTGGACGTCTCGCTGCCGCTGCACGCCTTGCGCGAGGGCGAGAGCTACCGGCTCGGCATCTTCATGGTCGGCGCCTACCAGGAGACGCTGGGCGACATCCACAACCTGTTCGGCGACACCGACGCGTTGAACGTGCGCGTGGACGGCGACGGCTACGTGTTCGCGCACAAGCGCCGCGGCGACACCACCGACCTGATGCTGGACTACGTGGGCTACGACCTGGCCGCGCTGCGCGCCAGCTATCGCGAGCGCATCGCGGCGGCGGGGATGGCGGGGGAGGTGGCGGAGCAGGTGTATCGCACGCTGGATGCGGGGTTGGTGGCCTATACGTATCTCGCCGAGGATGCTGGCTGAGTTGCCTTCTTCCTCTCCCCGTTGGGGAGAGGATCGGGGTGAGGAGTGGGCGCTCGCGAGAACCTTCCACTTTCGCAGTTGGGCTCGCCTGCGGCGGGCTTTCGGACGCCTGCCGCAAGGAACGAAGCGGTTTCGTGCGCCTGCCGGCGCCCGAGTTACTTCTCCTTTGCTTGTCCAAAGGAGAAGTAACCAAGAGGAAACGACACCCCGATGCGGCGCTCTCCGGGCATCCTGCCCTGCGAGTCCGTGAGGCGTGGCCGGGCTTTTCGGCCGGGCATCCTGCCCGGTCGAAAAGGCATCGCCTTCCATGGCGATGCCCGCTGCGCGGCCTGATCGTCCACGCCTCACCGCCGCATAGGGGCCCCGGAAGAGCAGCGCGCTCCTGCGCGCAGAAGCAACAGCAACAGCAACAGCAACAGCAACAGCAACAGCAACAGCAACAGCAACAGCAACAGCAACAGCAACAGCAACAGCAACAGCAACAGCACCCCACCCCACCCCACCCCACCCCAGCCCTCCCCTGCACGCAGGGGAGGGAGACACAACGCCAGGCGGCGAAGCACCACGAAGCTTTGTTCCTCAGTTTCCAGATACGTCGCGGGGTGGCCGCTGTAGGGCGACGTGTCGACGAGCGTTGGTCCAATCTCCTCGACATGGCGGGCTTGTAGGGTCGGCGGATTGAACCAGGCCATTTCTCTTGGTTCCTTCTCTTTGGGCCAGCAAAGAGAAGGAACTCGGGCGCCGGCAGGCGACCGAAACCGCTTTGTTCCTTGCGGAAGCGCGAGAGGGAAGAGCCCCTCTCCCCCGACCCCTCTCCCACAAGTGGGAGAGGGAAGGCGCATCGCCGCGAAGACAGCCACCCTCGCGGGATAGAGCGGCTTGCACCAAAGCCCGATGGCGCCACCCCGCACCCCGCCTACAATGCAGGCTCCCCCCACCACGGAGTTTCCCGCTCATGAGCAGTCTCGAAGGCAAGGTGGCGTTGATCACCGGCGCGGCCAGCGGTCTCGGCAAGGCGATCGCGGAGCTGTACGCGAAGCACGGTGCGGCGGTGGCGATCTGCGACATCAACCAGCAGGCGGCCGACGCAGTCGCAGCCGAGATCAACGCCGCGGGCGGCAAGGCGATCGGCATCGCGATGGACGTCAGCGACGAGGCGGCGGTGGATGCGGGTACCGACAAGGTGGTGGCGGCCTTCGGCGCGCTGGACATCCTGATCTCCAACGCCGGCGTGCAGATCATCAACCCGATCGAGCAGTTCAGCTATGCCGACTGGAAGAAGATGCTGGCGATCCACCTCGACGGCGGCTTCCTCACCACCAAGGCGGCGCTGAAGCACATGTACCAGGGCGACCGCGGCGGCATCGTGATCTACATGGGCTCGGTGCATTCGCATGAGGCGTCGAAGCTGAAATCCGCCTACGTTGCCGCCAAGCACGGCCTGCTCGGCCTCGCCCGCACGTTGGCGAAGGAAGGCGCGCCGCACAACGTGCGTTCGCACGTAATCTGCCCCGGTTTCGTGCGCACGCCGCTGGTGGAGAAGCAGATTCCCGAACAGGCGAAGGAGCTGGGCATCAGCGAGGCGGAGGTGGTGAAGAACGTGATGCTGAAGGACACCGTGGACGGCGTGTTCACCACGGTCGACGATATCGCGCAGACTGCGCTCTACCTGGCCACGTTCCCGTCCGCCGCGCTGACCGGGCAGAGCATCGTGGTCAGCCACGGCTGGTGCATGCAGTAGTGGCGGCCGCCGACGATGCGGCGGGCTCGCTGGCCGCGGCGGTAGCGCGCGACTACCGCACCGTCGCCCTGGTGCTGCAGGGCGGCGGCGCGCTGGGCGCCTACCAGGCCGGCGTGTTCGAGGCGCTGGCCGAAGCCGGCCTGCAGCCCGACCGGCTGGCCGGCATTTCGATCGGCGCGCTGAACGCGGCGATCATCGCCGGCAACGCGCCCGCGCGGCGGGTGGAACGGCTGCGCGAGTTCTGGGAGACGATCTGCCGCCCGCCGCTGTTGCCGGCCACGCCGGTGCCGCCGGGGTTCGACGCCGTGGCGTGGCCCACGCCATGGCTCAACGGGCTGAGCGGGCTGGCCGCCTGGCGCGCGCTGACCGAGGGCCAGGCCGGCTTCTTCCGTCCGCGCCTGCCGCCGCCGCTTGCGGGGCCGCTCGCCGCCACGCCGGACCGCGTGAGCTGGTACGACACTGCGCCGCTGCGCGCCACGCTGGAGCGGCTGGTCGATTTCGACCGGCTCAACGACCCGCGCACGATGCGGGTGGCGGTGGGCGCGGTGAACGTGCGCAGCGGCAACTTCGCGTACTTCGACAATCGCCGGCAGCGCCTGCGGCCCGAGCACTTCATGGCCTCCGGCGCGCTGCCGCCGGGCTTTCCCGCGGTGGAGATCGACGGCGAGTTCTACTGGGACGGCGGCATGGTTTCCAACACCCCGTTGTACGAGGTGCTGAGCGAACGCCCCGGTTGCGACACGCTGGTGTTCCAGGTCGACCTGTGGAGCGCCCGCGGCACGCTGCCGCGCGATCTCGCCGACGTGGCCGAGCGCAGCAAGGAGATCCAGTACTCCAGCCGCACCCGGCTGGTCACCGAGTTCATGCGCCGCACGCAGGAACACCGCCAGCTGCTGCACGACGTGATGGCGCTGGTGCCGGCCGAGCGCCGCGACGACCCGGCCTACCGCCGCGCCGAGGCGCGTTCGGCCGCGGCGCTGACCAACGTGATCCACCTGATCTACCAGGACCGGCCGCACGAAGGCCATTTCAAGGACTACGAATTCAGCGCCACCAGCATGCGCAGCCACTGGCAGAGCGGGCTGGACGACATGCGCCACACGCTGGCGCACCCGTCGTGGCTGGCCGCGCCGGACCCGGGGCATCCCTTCGCGACCCACGACGTGCACCGCGGCGACGGCGGCTGAAAATCCCTCGGGATGCGCCGCGCCGGTGTTGCCCCCTCAGCGGTCCCGCGCGACCTGCAGCCCCGCCGCCGACTGGCTGGTCGGCATGATCTCGAGGCGGTTGATGTTGAGGTGCGGCGGCAGGTTCGCGATCCACCAGATCGCCTCGGCGATGTCGCCGGCGGTGATCGGGTGGGCGCCGGCGTAGAGCTGGTCGGAGGCGGCCTGGTCGCCGCCGGTGCGCACCAGGGTGAACTCGGTCTCGGCCATGCCTGGCTCGATCGAGCTGACGCGCACGCCGGTGCCGTGCAGGTCCACGCGCAGGTTGTGCGAGAACTGGGTGACGAAGGCCTTGGTGCCGCCGTAGACGTTGCCGCCGCGGTAGGGGTAGCTGCCCGCGATCGAACTGATATTGACGATCGCGCCGCGGCGTTCGATCAGCCGCGGCAGCAGCAGATGCGTGATCGTCGCCAGCGCGGTGACGTTGGTGTCGATCATCTGCCGCCACTGCGCGAGGTCGGCCTGCTGCGCCGGCGCGGTGCCCAGCGCAAGGCCGGCGTTGTTCACCAAGAGGTCGATGCCGGCGAACGCCGGCGGCAGCGTGTCGATGGCGGCGCGCAGCGCGGCCTCGTCGCGGATGTCGAAGGCGCACGCGTGCACCTGGTCGGCGCCGTAGGCGTCCACCAGCTTCTGCAGGCGCTCGGCGCGGCGGCCGCTGGCGATCACCCGCCAGCCGCCGGCCACGAAGCGTTCCACGGCGGCGGCGCCGAAGCCGGAGGTGGCGCCGGTGATCCAGGCGGTCTTGGTGGTCATGGCGGGCCTACTTGCCTTCCTTCAATGCGATCGAGCTGATGCCGGCGCCGGCGAGGCGCTGCTTGGTCGCCTCCAGCGCGCTGGCGGTGGGGAACGGCCCCAGCCGCACGCGGTGGAAGGTCTGGCCGTTGATGGTGACGGTCTGCACGTTGGCCACGAAGCCCTGCATCGCCAGCTGGGCCTTGGTGGCTTCGGCCTTGCCGGCGTCGGGGAAGGCGCCGATCTGCAGCAGATAGCCGCTGCCGGCCGCGGGTTTCGGCACCGCGGCGGGGGGCGCGGCCTCCACGTTCTGGGTGGCCACCGGCGCATTGCCGGGTGCCGTCGGCGGCGGAACGGGTGCGGCGGCCGGCGCGGGGTTCGCCGTGGCGGCGGCCTGCTGCTTCTGCTCGGCCTTGGCCTGCGCGCTGATCTCGGCGTCGGGGATGCGCACTTCCTTCTCCGACAGCACGGAGTAGAAGTCGAACTGCGGCTTCTTCGGCGCGCTCTCGGCGCTGCCCGGCGCCACCGCGCCGGTCTCGCCGGGCGTTTCGGCGGTGGCCTGCGGATTGGCCTGCGGGCCGGTCTTGGCCGACATCGGCACCAGCGAGTGGCGCATCAGGAAGGCCACCGCCACCGCGCCGATCAGCACGCCGACGAGGATGCCGGCCCAGGCCGGGAAGCCGCCGCTGTTGTTGCGGACCGCCTGCCGGCCCTTGCCTTTGCGTGCTGCCATCACATGCTCTCCGGGGCGCTGAGGCCCAGCAGGTCGAGGCCGTTGCGCAGCACCTGCCGGGTCGCCACCACGAGGGCGAGGCGGGCGTCGCGCAGGTCCTTGTCGTCGACCAGGAACTGGTACGAGTTGTAGTAGGTGTGGAACGCGTTCGCCAGCTCGCGCAGCCACACGGCAAGCAGGTGCGGCTCCAGGTTCGTCGCCGCCGCTTCCACCACTTCAGGGTAGCGCGACAGCTCGGTGAGCAGGATCTGCTCGTGCTCGTTGTCCAGCCGCGCGACTTGCCTGAGCCCATTGTCCTGATCGAACGTGAACCCTTTCTCGCCGGCCTGGCGCAGCACCGAGCAGACGCGGGCGTGCGCGTACTGGATGTAGTAGACCGGGTTGTCGTTGGTCTGCGAGCGGGCCAGGTCGATGTCGAACACCAGCTGCGAATCGCCCTTGCGCGAGATCAGGAAGTAGCGCGTGGCGTCGCGGCCCACCTCGTCGATCAGGTCGCGCAGGGTGACGTAGCTGCCGGCGCGCTTGGAGATCTTCACCTCCTCGCCGCCGCGCATCACGGTGACCATCTGGTGCAGCACGTAGTCGGGGTAACCCTTGGGGATGCCGCAGTCCAGCGCCTGCAGGCCGGCCTTCACGCGGGCCAGCGAACCGTGGTGGTCCGAGCCCAGCTCGGTGATCGCCTTCTCGTAGCCGCGCTGCCACTTGCTGAGGTGGTAGGCCACGTCCGGCACGAAATACGTGTAGGTGCCGTCGGACTTGCGCATCACGCGGTCCTTGTCGTCGCCGAAGTCGGTGGTGCGCAGCCACAGCGCGCCGCCTTCCTCGTAGGTGTGGCCGTGGGCGATCAGCTCGCGCACGGTCTCCTCCACCTTGCCGTCGGCGTACAGCGAGGACTCCAGGAAATACACGTCGAAGGCCACGCCGAAGGCCTTGAGGTCCAGGTCCTGCTCGCGGCGCAGGCTGGCCACCGCGAAGGCGCGGATCGCGTCGAGATCCTCCACGTCCTTCGCGCCGGTGACGGTGTGGCCTTCCACGGTGACGCTGTCGCCGGCGAGATAGGCGCGGGCCACGTCGGCGATGTAGTCGCCGCGGTAGCCGTCCTCCGGCCAGCCGGCGTCGCCGGGGGCGAGGCCGCGCGCACGCGCCTGCACCGAGATCGCGAGGTTCGCGATCTGCACGCCGGCGTCGTTGTAGTAGAACTCGCGCTTCACGTTCCAGCCGCTGGCTGCCAGCAGGCGGCTCAGGCAGTCGCCGATCGCTGCGCCGCGGCCGTGGCCCACATGCAGCGGCCCGGTGGGGTTGGCCGAGACGAACTCCACGCCCACCGTGCGGCCCGCGCCCAGCGCGTTGCGGCCGTAGCCCGCGCCCTGTTCGAGGATGCGGCGCACCTGCGCTTGGCTGGCGTCGGCGGCGAGGAAGAAGTTGATGAAGCCGGGGCCGGCGATCTCCACCTTGGCCAGGGTGTCGCTGGCCGGCAGCGCCGCGACCAGCTTCTCGGCCAGCTCGCGCGGCTTGGCCCTAGCGGGTTTGGCCAGCAGCATCGCGGCGTTGCAGGCGAAATCGCCGTGCTCGCGGCTGCGCGTGCGCTCGATCACGAAGTCGGGAATGGCGAGGTCGACAGGCAGGCTGCCCTGGCCTTGCAGGCCGTGGATGGCTTCGAGGACGAGTTCGTGCAGCTGAGATTTCACGGGCGCGGCGATTCCGGAATGGAACCGACAATCCTAGCAGACCGCCCGCACCGGACGACCGCTGCCGTGCCGGCATCGTGGCCGGCATGCTGCGGCGCGGCGTGCCGCCTGTGGATAAGTCTGTGGGGAAAGCGGAGTCCCGGGCGGCCGCCCCGGCGTGGAATGCGCCGGGGCGCCGTCATCGAGAGAAAATATCCATATGGAACAGACATATACGATGCATGCTTGAAGTCGTGCTTGCGCTGGGTCCTGCAAGTGCCGGCTGTGGGCTTTTGTGCATAACTGACGGCCGTTTGGCGCGCATCGCTGCGGTGCGGGATCGTCATCACCCTGTCATGCGGCAGCGCCACACTGACTGCGTGCCGGTGGTGACTCCCCTCCCTGTCCGGCACCCGGAGACGCCGCTCTCTCCTCTCCCCCGAATCGGCAACCACGGCGCGGCTCATCCCGCGCCGTTTTTTTGTTTGAGGAGTGCGGCCATGGATGGCCGCCCGTGTGATCCTCGCGATCAAGGATGATCGCAAAGTACCGTTTGAAGAGTGCGGCCATGGACGGCCGCCCATTTGATCTTCGCGATCAAGGACGAGCGCAAAAGTACCGTTTGAAGAGTGCGGCCATGGACGGCCACCCGTTCGATCTTCGCGATCAACGACGAGCGCAAAAGTATCCCGATCAAAGCAGGCCGCGCGCCGCCATCGACACCGGCGCGCCGTGGCCGATCACGAGGTGATCCAGCACGCGCACGCCGACCAGCTGCAGGGCCTCGCGCAGTTCGCGGGTGATCGCGCGGTCGGCGGCGCTGGGTTCGGCCACGCCGCTCGGGTGGTTGTGGGCGAAGATCACCGCGCAGGCGTTGTGCTGCAGGCAGGCGCGCACCACTTCGCGCGGGTGCACGCTGGCGCCGTCCACCGTGCCGCGGAACAGTTCCTCGAACGCCAGCACGCGGTGGCGGTTGTCGAGATACAGACAGCCGAACACTTCGTAGGGCAGGTGGCGCAGGCGCGCGTTGAGGTAGTCGCCGCTGTCGCGCGGGTTGCCCAGCGCGGGCGCCTCGCGCAGCTGTTCGGCGAGGCTGCGCCGGGCCAGTTCCAGCGCGGCGGCGATGCGCGCGCGCTTGGCCGGGCCGAGGCCCGCGGTGCGCACCGAGTGGTCGGGCCGGCCGAGCAGGGCGCCGAGGCTGCCCGCGTTCAGCAGCAGCTCGCGGCCCAGCGCGATCGCGTCCTTGCCGCGCACGCCGCTGCCCAAGAGCACGGCCAGCAGTTCGGCGTCGGACAGCGCGCCGCTGCCGCGGGCCAGCAGTTTCTCGCGGGGACGTTCGCCTTCGGGCCAGTCGCGGATGCTCATGCCCGCAGCGTGCCGGCCGGAGCGCGACGCGGGCAGCAGTCGCGCGGCACGATTCCGGTAAGCTAGCCGCCTGCCCGCACGTCAGGCCCGCCCTACATGAGTCTTGCCCAGCGCCGCATCCTGCTCGGTGTGTCCGGCGGCATCGCCGCCTACAAGTCCTGCGAACTGGTTCGCCGCCTGCGCGAGCAGGGCGCCGAGGTGCGCGTGGCGATGACCGCGGGCGCCGAGCACTTCGTGGGCGCGGCCACGTTCCAGGCGCTGTCCGGCCAGCCGGTGCGCACGTCGCTGTGGGACGAGAGCGCCGAAGCGGCGATGGGTCACATCGAGCTGGCGCGCTGGGCCGAGCGCATCCTGATCGCGCCGGCCAGCGCCGACCTCCTCGCGAAGCTGGCTCACGGCCATGCCGACGACCTGCTCACCACGCTGTGCCTGGCCAGCGCCGCGCCGCTGTCGGTGGCGCCGGCGATGAACCGGCAGATGTGGGCGCATCCGGCGGTGCAGGCGAATGTCGCCCTGCTGCGCCAGCGCGGCGTGCAGGTGCTGGGCCCGGCGGCGGGCGAACAGGCCTGCGGCGACGTGGGCGCGGGCCGCATGCTGGAGCCGCACGAATTGCGCGACGCGCTGGCGGCCTCGTTCGGCAGCGGCGCGCTGGCCGGGCTGGACGTGGTGGTCAGCGCCGGCCCCACCTTCGAGGACATCGACCCGGTGCGCTTCATCGGCAACCGCAGCTCCGGCAAGATGGGTTTCGCGGTGGCGCAGGCGGCGGCGGAAGCGGGCGCGCGCGTCACCCTGGTGGCCGGCCCGGTGAGCCTGGCCACGCCGCCCGGCGTGGCGCGCCGCATCGACGTGCGCAGCGCGGCGCAGATGCATGCCGCGGTGCTCGACGCCTGCGCGCAGGCGCAGATCTACGTCGGCGCCGCCGCGGTGGGCGACTACCGCCCGGCCGAAGTGGCCGCGCGCAAGTTGAAGAAGCAGGCCGGCGCCGATCTGGTGCTGCAGCTGGCCGAGAACCCCGACATCCTCGGCAGCCTGTCCGCGCAGGCGCAGCATCCCTTCCTCGTCGGCTTCGCCGCCGAGACGCACGACGTGGCGCGCTACGCGCAGGACAAGCTGCAGCGCAAGGGTCTGGACATGATCGCCGCGAACCGCGTCGGCGACGGCCTCGGCTTCGAGACCGCCGACAACGCGCTCGACGTGTACTGGGCCGACGGCATGCTGCCGCTGGCGCGCGCCGGCAAGGTCGAGCTGGCGCGGCAACTGGTGGCCGCCGTGGCCGAACGCTACCGCGCGGTGCGCGGATGAGCGCGGCGATGCTGGACGTGGAACTGAAGATCCTCGACCCGCGCCTCGGCGACAGCATCCCGCTGCCCGAGCCGGCCACCGCCGGCAGCGCCGGCATGGACCTGCGCGCCGCGCTGGACGCGCCGCTCACGCTGGCGCCCGGCGACAGCGCGCTGGTGCCCAGCGGCATCGCCATCCACATCGGCGACCCGGGCTGGTGCGCGCTGATCGTGCCGCGCTCGGGGCTGGGCCACAAACAGGGCCTGGTGATGGGCAACCTGGTCGGCGTGATCGACGCGGACTACCAGGGCCCGCTGATGATTTCCTGCTGGAACCGCGGCCGCGCGCCGGTCACCATCGGCGTGGGCGACCGCATCGCGCAGCTGCTGCTGGTGCCGGTGGCGCAGGCGCGGCTGCGGATCGTGGACGAGTTCGCGCCCAGCGTGCGCGGCATCGGCGGTTTCGGCTCGACGGGAGTCAAGTGATCCGGCATGGACCATGCTTGGATCCAGGGATGGCGGACGCCTGTGGGGGCAGGGGGTGGTGATGAATGACGCAAACGGAGTGCGGCGGCGCGTGCAACTGGATTGGCAGCGGCTGTGGCCGCTGGCCATCGGCACGCTGCTGCTGTTGCTGGGCGCGTTCTGCGCCTGGCAGACCTGGCTGATCGCGGACGAAAGCCATGCAGCGGAACGCGTGCAGCAGGCGCGCGACCAGGCCGTGCAGCAGCTGGCGCAGGTCGTGGCCGCGCAGCGCGCTGACGTGGAAAAAGCGCTGGCGACGCTGGACCCGGCCGCGCTGCAGGGCGACCACGCCGCGCTGCTGGCCGACCTGCATGCGCGCCTGCCCCAGGCGCGCCAGCTGGACGTCTACAGCGGCAGCCTGGACGAGGTGCTGCACGCGAATTTCCGCGAGTTCGGCTACGCCAAGGCGGCGCAGCTGATGGCCGCGCAGACCGCCGACGGCCTGCCGCCGGTGCAGAGCGTGGCGCACGGCGCGGGCGATCGCCGGCTGAGCCTGGTGCTGCCGCTGGGCGCGCCGCAGCAGGCGCAGGCCTGGTTGTGGGTGGAGTTGCCGTTCGCGCCGGTGCAGCAGGCGTTCGAGGCGGTGTCGCCCGCGGGCGGCCGGCTGGATCTGCGCCAGGGCGATGCCAGCGCCGACATGCGCATCCTTTCGCACGGCAGCGCCGGCGCCGAGGCGGAGGCGCTGGCCAAGCCGGTGCCGGGCAGCGCCTTCAGCGTGGCCGCGGCGCTGCCGATGGCCTTCATCCTGCTGCCGCGCGTGTGGCCGCTGACCGCGCTGCTGGCGCTGGTCTGGCTCGGCACGGGCCTGTTCCTGCTGTGGTGGCGGTTGCGGCGGCGCGAGCTGCCGATCGCCGAGCAAGGCATCGACATCGAGGAGTTCAAGTTGTCCCAGGAAACCGCACGCCAGTCCGCGCCGCCCGCACCGGTGCCCGCCAAGCCCGCCGCCGCGCCGGCACCCGCGCCCGTGGCGAAGGTGGCGGTCGATCCGTTGATCTTCCGCGCCTACGACATCCGCGGCGTGGTGGGCAAGACGCTGAGCGCCGACGTGGCGCGCCTGCTCGGCCAGTCGATCGGCACGCTGATGCGCGAACAGGCCCTCACCGAGATCGTGGTGGGCCGCGACGGCCGCCTGTCCGGCCCGGAACTGGCCGGCGCGCTGGCCGAGGGCCTGCGCGCGGCCGGCGTCGACGTGATCGACCTCGGCGCGGTGCCCACGCCGGTGGTGTACTTCGCCACCTGGCACTACAACACCGGCTGCGGCGTGGCGGTCACCGGCAGCCACAACCCGCCCGACTACAACGGCTTCAAGATCGTGATCGGCGGCCAGACGCTGTCCGAGGGCGCGATCCAGGACCTGTACCGGCGCATCGCCGAGAACGCGCTGGAGAGCGGCGGCACGGGCGCCCTGCGCCAGGTCGACGTGCTGCCCGATTACCTGGAGCGCATCGTCGCCGACGTGCAGGCCGAGCGCCGGCTCAAGGTGGTGGTGGACTGCGGCAACGGCATCCCCGGCGCGGTGGCGCCGCAGGTGCTCGCCGGCATCGGCTGCGAGGTGGTGCCGCTGTACTGCGAGGTGGACGGCAACTTCCCGAACCATCATCCCGATCCCTCCGATCCGCACAATCTCGAAGACCTGATCCTCGCGGTGAAGCAGACCGGTGCCGACCTCGGCGTGGCCTTCGACGGCGACGGCGACCGCCTCGGCGTGGTGACCAAGGCGGGCGAGATCATCTTCCCCGACCGCCTGCTGATGCTGTTCGCGCGCGACGTGCTGGCGCGCCAGCCGGGCGCCACCATCATCTACGACGTGAAGTGCACCGGGCACCTCAAGGGGCAGATCCTCGAGGCCGGCGGCAGCCCGCTGATGTGGCGCACCGGCCACTCGCTGATCAAGGGCAAGATGCGCGAGACCGGCGCCGAGCTGGCCGGCGAGATGAGCGGCCACTTCTTCTTCAAGGAGCGCTGGTACGGCTTCGACGACGGCATCTATGCCGGCGCGCGGCTGCTGGAGATCCTCGCCGGCGACCTGGAGGAGCGCACGCCGGAGCAGATCTTCGCCACCCTGCCCAAGGGCGTCTCCACGCCGGAGCTGAAGATCGAGCTGGCCGAGGGCGAGCACTACCGCTTCATGGAGCGCTTCAAGGCGCAGGCGAACTTCGGCGACGCCACCCTGATCACCATCGACGGCGTGCGCGCCGACTGGCCGGACGGCTGGGGCCTGGTGCGCGCGTCGAACACCACGCCGGTGCTGGTGCTGCGCTTCGACGCCGACGATCCGGCGGCGCTCAAGCGCATCCAGCAGGTGTTCCGCACGCAACTGCTGGCGGTCGATCCGGGACTGAAGCTGCCGTTCTGAGTCGCCCTCAAGCACACCTGTGCTTGAGGGCGTGCCGCACCTGCCTGTGCAGCCGCTTCAAGGTTGCCGGTTCTGCGCGGCCTGCAGGGCGCGGTAATGCGCCAGCTGCTGCGCCTGCTCCTGCGCGGCCTGCGCGCGCTGCGCCTGCTGGCGTTGCAGCAGTGCCTGCAGCTCGCTCACCATGCCGCGCTGCTTGGCGATGCCATCCTGCAGGGACTTCGGCAGCGGCTGCTTGTTGTGCTCGAATTCGGCGGCGCGGCCCAGCAGTTCGGTCAGCGCCTGTTCCTGGCTGCGCAGGTTGAGCTTGCTGGTGTGGAGCTGCTGGTCCAGGGTCGCCAGCGCCTGTTGCAGCGCGGCCTTGTACGCGGCCTCGTCGGGGTAGGCGGCGAGCAGCTGTTCGTCGGCGCGGGCGCGGTCCTGGGCGGCGCGCTGGCTGGCGGCCTGCTGCGCGGCCAGCTTCTGCGCGGCGGCGCGTTCCTCCGGGCTCAACTGGCGTTGCACGCGCTGCACCACCATGCCCTGGTCGTTGACCACGTCGTAGCCGTACTTGATCGCGTCCTGGCTCAGGCTGTCGCTGAAGTGCGGCAGGCCCTTGCCGTCCACCCACTTGTAGCGCACGCCGTTGGCGTTCGCGCCCTGCTGGGCGCAGACGGTGGCGCTGGCGAGCAGCGCCGCGGCGGTCAGGACGAATAGCGGCTTGTGCATGGATACCCCCTCGGCGGAAGTATAGACATCATCGCAGCAGCGCGACGCCGCGGGCGCCGGTCCGCACGCCAAGCCGTGACCGCGTTCGCCCGACGGTTCAGCCGGCGACGCCGAAACGCTCGCGATAGGCCACGAGGCGGGCATGCTCGGCGGCCAGTTCCGGGCGCTCGCCCGCGTAGGCCAGCACGTCGGCGAGGCTGGTGATCGCGATCACCGGGATGCCGTAGTCGCGTGCCACTTCCTGCGCGGCGGAAAGCTCGCCCTGGCCGCGCTCCTGCCGGTCCAGCGCGATCAGCACGCCGGCGGGTTCGGCGCCGTGCGCGCGGATCAGCGCCAGCGATTCGCGCACCGCGGTGCCGGCGGTCATCACGTCGTCCACGATCAGCACGCGACCTTGGAGCGGCGCGCCCACCAGCACGCCGCCCTCGCCGTGGTCCTTGGCCTCCTTGCGGTTGTAGGCCCAGGGCAGGTCGCGGCCGTGCTGGTCGGCCAGCGCGATCGCGGTGGCGGCGGCCAGCGCGATGCCCTTGTAGGCGGGGCCGAACAGCATGTCGACGTCGATGCCCGCGTTCGTCACCGCGGCGGCGTAGGCGCGGCCCAGCCGGGCCAGCGCGGCGCCGGAATCGATCCGCCCCATGTTGAAGAAGTACGGGCTCTGCCGCCCCGACTTCAGCGTGAATTCGCCGAAGCGCAGCACCTCGCGCTGCAGGGTGAGCTCGATGAAGTCGCGCTGGTAGTCGTGCATGCCGGTCTCGTTGGGGCGGAAAGGGCGCCATGGTAACGCGCCGTCTCGCCGGGCCGGTCGTGCGGACAGGGTTGCTATGATGCCCGCTTCGTCCCGGGAGTCGCGCATGCGCATCATCAGCCTGAACGCCAACGGCATCCGCTCGGCCGCGAGCAAGGGCGTGTTCGACTGGCTGCGGAAGCAGCGGGCCGACGTGGTCTGCCTGCAGGAAACCAAGGCGCAGGAGGACCAGCTCGCCGACCCGATGTTCCGCCCCGACGGCCACCACTGCTTCTACCGCGACGCCAGCAGCAAGAAGGGTTATTCGGGCGTGGCGATCTACACGCAACGCGAGCCCGACGAGGTGCGCACCGCGCTGGGCTGGGACGCCTTCGACAACGAAGGCCGCTACGTGGAGGCGCGCTTCGGCAACTTGAGCGTGGTGTCGCTGTACGTGCCCTCGGGCTCCTCCGGCGAAGAGCGCCAGCAGTTCAAGTTCAAGGCGATGGACTGGCTCGCGCCGATCCTCGACGAATGGCTGAAAAGCGGCCGCGACTACGTGCTGTGCGGCGACTGGAACATCGTGCGCAGCGAAAAGGACATCAAGAACTGGAAGTCCAACCAGAAGAATTCCGGCTGCCTGCCGGAGGAGCGCGCCTGGCTCAACGGCCTGGTCGAGCGCGGCTGGGTGGACAGCTACCGCACGCTGCATCCCGAGGGCGAGGACTACACCTGGTGGTCGAACCGCGGCCGCGCGCGCGAGAACGACGTGGGCTGGCGCATCGACTACCAGCTGGTCACGCCCGCGCTGGGCCAGCGCCTGAAGCGTTGCGCGATCTACCGCGACGAGCGCTTCTCCGACCACGCGCCGTACACCGTCGACTATGCCGATTGAGGGCGTGGCCGCCGCGCCGGGACGCCGCTGGCGCATCCTGAGCATCGGCCTCTTGGGCTTCGCCTCCGGCCTGCCGCTGGCGCTCTCCGGCTCCGCGTTGCAGGCCTGGTTCACCACCGCGGGCATGAGCCTCAAGGACATCGGCTGGATCACCCTGATCGGCCAGGCCTACGTGTTCAAGTTCCTGTGGGCCCCGCTGCTCGATCGCCTGCCGCTGCCGTTCCTCGGCCGCCGGCGCGGCTGGATCCTGCTGATGCAGCTGCTGTGCGGCGCCGCTCTGGTCAGCATGAGCTTCTACACGCCGCAGGGCGCGGCTGCCACGCTGGCCTTCCTCGGCGTGCTGCTGGCGTTCGCCTCGGCCACCCAGGACATCGCCTACGACGCGCACCGCACCGACCTGCTGCGCCCGGAGGAGCGCGGCTGGGGCACGGCCTTCATGCAGGGCGGCTACCGCGCCGCGATGCTGGTGTCCGGCGCGCTGGCGCTGATCCTCGCCGACCATCTGGGCTGGGCCTGGGTGTACCGGCTGATGGGCGCGTTGATGCTGGCGGCGATGCTGGTCACCGCGACCTCGCCGGAGGCGCCGGACGAGCAGCCCGCGCGCAGCTTCGTCGAGGCGGTGGTCGAGCCGTTCGCCGATTTCTTCCACCGCTACGGCGTGCTGGCGCTGGCGTGGCTGGCGCTGATGGTGCTGTACAAGCTGTGCGACGCGTTCGCGTTGTCGCTGTCCACCACCTTCCTGCTGCGCGTGCCGCAGTTCTCGCTGACCCAGCTGGGCGCGATCAACAAGACCTTCGGCCTCGCCGCCGGCCTGCTCGGCGCGCTGGCCGGCGGCTGGGTGGTGACGCGGATGCGCCTGTTCCCCGCGCTGCTGCTGCTGGGCGTGCTGCAGGCGCTGGTGAACCTGGGCTACATCTGGCTGGTGCACAGCGGCCCGGACCTGATTGCCTTGGCGCTGGTGGTGGGCGCGGAGAACTTCTTCAGCGGCCTCGGCAGCACCGCCTTCGTGGTGCTGGTGACCGCGCTGTGCAACGTGCGCTATTCGGCTACCCAGTACGCGCTGCTGTCCTCGCTGGCGGCGGTGGGGCGGGTGTTCCTGGGGCCGCTGGCGGCGTGGCTGGTGCCGCAGGTGGGCTGGTCGAACTTCTTCGCGATCACCGCGCTGTCGGCGCTGCCCGGCCTGCTGCTGGTGCTCGCGCTGCGCCGCGCGATCGAGCGCGCGGAGCTGACGCGGCCGCACTGAGAGCCCGTTCACGCTGCGGCTGCGGCACAGGCCACGGAACGGCGGCGCGGCGCTTGCCAGGCCGCGCCGCGCTGGCATCATCGGTCGCGCAGGGGTGCGCCGCGCGCAAGGAGCCGACGAATGCCCGATCTCGTGATACGCCATGTCGACCATCTGCTGGCCGAACGCATCCAGGCGTTCGCCAGGAATCACCAGTGGAGTCTCAACGAGGTGCTGCTGCACGCGCTGCGGCGCGGCCTCGGCGCCGCCGAAAGCGGCCAGCAGGCCGAAACCCTGATCGAGGCCGACGCGCTGGCCGGGCCGGCCGGTGCGTGGAATCCAGCCGAGCAGGCGGTGTTCCTGGAAACCGTGCAGGCCTTGTCGACCGCGCGCGGCGATGCGCTGGCGCCGGCGGCGCGCGAGGCCGGCCTGTTCGAGTGAGCCGGCTCAGCGCGGCGCGGGATGGATCGCGCCGAGCAGGCGCGGTCCGCGCGCGCCGGTGACCGCGGGCAGGTTGCCGGGCCGGCCGAGCAGGCGCTGCCGCGCCAGCCACGCGAACGCGGTGGCTTCGAGGAAATCCGGATCGACGCCGAACGCCGCCGTGCTCAGCACGGGGCGCGGCGCCAGCCGTTCGGCGAGGCGCTGCATCAGCGCGCGGTTGTGCACGCCGCCGCCGCAGGCCAGCACGTCGGCCGCGTCCGGCGCGTGGCGGATGATGGCTTCAGCCACGCTGCGCGCGCTGAGTTCGAGCAGGGTGGCCTGCACGTCGGCGGGCGCCAGCGCGGCCACGCGCGGTTGCGCGGTCAGCCAGTCGAGATGGAAGTGTTCGCGGCCGGTGCTCTTGGGCGGCGCCAGCGCGAAATAGGGATCGGCGAGCAGCGCGTCGAGCAGCGCGTGGTCGACCCGGCCGCTGGCGGCGAACGCGCCGTCGCGGTCGAACGCTTCGCCGCGCTGGCGCAGGCACCACGCATCCAGCAGGCCGTTTGCGGGGCCGGTGTCGAAGCCGGTCACGCCGCCGTCGGCGCCGAGCACGGTGATGTTCGCGATGCCGCCGAGGTTCAGCACCACGCGGGTCCGACCGGGCTGCGCCAGCAGCATCGCGTGCACCGCCGGCAGCAGCGGCGCGCCCTGGCCGCCGGCGGCCACGTCGGCGCGGCGGAAGTCCGCCACCACGTCGACGCCGCAGCGTTCGGCGATCGTGGCGGGGTCGCCCAGTTGCAGGGTGAACGGATGCGCGCCGGTGGGGCGATGACGCACGGTCTGGCCGTGCGAGCCGATCGCGCGCACCGCGCCGGCCGGCGTGCCGCTGTCGTGCAGCAGGGCCAGCGCGGCCTCGGCGAAGCCTTGGCCCAGCGCCACATCCAGCCGTCCGAATGCATCGGGGTCCAGCGCGGTTGCGCCCTGCGCCACGGCGAGGATCTGCGCGCGCAGCGCGTCGGGCCAGGGATGCGTGCGCGCGGCCAGCAGGCGCGGGCGTTCGTGTTCGAACGAGACCAGCGCGGCGTCGATGCCGTCGGCGCTGGTGCCGGAGATCAGGCCGAGGTACAGCGACGGGGCATTACTCACGCGGGCGCGAGGCTCAGTTGTCGGTGTTCGGCGTGTTGTTGCGGGCCAGCTTGATGCGCTGGTCGATCTGCTCCAGCCGCGCCAGCTCGGGCTTCACCACGGTGGCCTTGAACTTCGCCATCTGCGCCGCGGGCAGCGGCTCGGGCTTGGGCAGGGTCACCGTCTGCGGGTTGCGCTGCACGCCGTCCACGCGGAATTCGTAGTGCAGGTGCGGGCCGGTGGCCAGTCCGGTCATGCCGACGTAGCCGATCACTTCGCCCTGCTTCACGTGCGAGCCCACGCGCAGGCCGGGGGCGAAGCGCGACATGTGGCCGTAGGCGGTGCTGATGTCCTTGTTGTGCTGGATCAGCACGAAGTTGCCGTAGCCGTTTTCCCAGCCGTGGTACTTGATCACGCCGTCGCCGGCGGCGTGGATCGGCGTGCCGGTGGGCGCGGCGTAGTCCACGCCCTTGTGCGCGCGCATGCGGCCGAGGATCGGGTGCATGCGCGCGGCGCTGAAGGTGGAGGAGATGCGGGTGAAGTCCACCGGGATGCGCAGGAAGGACTTCTGCAGCGGGCGGCCGTCCTCGCTGAACCAGCCGATGCTGCCGTCGGCCTTCTTGAAGCGGTAGGCGGTGTAGCGCTGGCCCTGGTTCACGAACTCCGCGGCCACGATGTCGCCTTCGCCGTAGCGCGCGCCGTCGCGGTAGACGTCGTCGTAGATCACGGTGAAGCTGTCGCCCTCGCGCAGGTCCTGCACGAAGTCGATGTCGTACTTGAACAGGTCGGCGAGCTTGCCCACCATCGCGTCGCTCAGGCCCGCCTGGCCGGCCGCGGCATACAGGCTGCTGCGGATCACCCCGTGCGCCACCTGCTCGCGCACGTCCATGTCGCGCGGCTGCAGCGCCAGCGTGGCCTGCGTGCCGTCGAGGCGCACGATCGCGCGGGTGGCCTGGTCCTTGTCGAAGCGGAAGCCGCGCAGGTCGCCGCCGGGGCCGAGCAGGAAGTCGAATTCCTCGCCGGGACGGATGTTGTGCAGCGCGGATTTCGCGTCGCCGGCGGCGTCCATCACCTTCTGCAGGTCGGTGAGGCTGAGGCCGCGGCCGCCGAAGATGTCCGACAGCGTCTGGCCCGGCTGCACGCGCACCACCTGCCAGTCGTCCACCGTCACCGCGGTCGGCT
This sequence comes from Rhodanobacter denitrificans, assembly GCA_017848855.1. Taxonomy (GTDB): domain Bacteria; phylum Pseudomonadota; class Gammaproteobacteria; order Xanthomonadales; family Rhodanobacteraceae; genus Rhodanobacter_A; species Rhodanobacter_A denitrificans_B. Next base: position 45,998 of record JAFIHF010000058.1, read on the forward strand.
TGGTCGGGGTCAGCTTCGGCAGGGCCAGCGGCAGCAGGGTATGCGCCTCGACCGTCGGCGCGGGCTTCATCGCGGTGGCCCAGGCCGGCATCACCAGGCCCGACAGCAGCGTGGCCATCAGCGCGGTGCCGGCCAGCACCCAGCGTTCGCGGTGCCAGTGAATCGGCGTGGTGGATTCCGAACGGTCGAACGACCAGTGCGCGCAGCGTTCGTAGAAGCTGACGTGCCGACGCTGCGCCTTGCGGCAGATGGCCTGCTTGCGTGCGTGGCGCGCTCCCCGAATTTCCTCACCCATGCTGCGCAAGCCTCGTCGTACAAAGTAACAAACCCGCGTACCATAGTCGCCGCGTGACAAGTGCGTCAATGCCTTTCCCATCAAGGGTTTGCGCTGGGTTTTCGGTTAACGCACAATTAACGCCGAAACGTGATTGCCATCGCCCAAATGGCTGTCATGGCAACCACAAAGCCCCCGAGGAAAGGCATGAACGAACCCGAGCAGGCGCTGGCCGCGATCGCGCGCGGCGCCGACGAAATCATCAAGCGCGAGGACCTGCTGGAGCGGCTGAAGAGCGGCCGCCCGCTGCGCATCAAGGCCGGCTTCGACCCCACCGCGCCGGACCTGCACCTCGGCCACACCGTGCTGCTCAACAAGATGCGCCAGTTCCAGGACCTGGGGCATCAGGTGATCTTCCTGATCGGCGACTTCACCGGCATGATCGGCGACCCCACCGGCAAGAACGTCACGCGCAAGCCGCTGAGCCGCGAGGACGTGCTGAAGAACGCCGAGACCTACGCCGCGCAGGTCTACAAGGTGCTCGACCGCGAGCGCACCGAAGTGCGCTTTAACTCCGAGTGGTTCGGCCAGATGGGCGCGGCCGACATGATCAAGCTCGCCGCGCAGCACACCGTGGCGCGCATGCTCGAACGCGACGACTTCGCCAAGCGCTACGCCGCGCAGCAGCCGATCGCAATCCACGAATTCCTCTATCCGCTGGTGCAGGGCTACGACTCGGTGGCGCTCAAGGCCGACGTCGAGCTGGGCGGCACCGACCAGAAGTTCAACCTGCTGATGGGCCGCGCGCTGCAGGAGCATCACGGCCAGCCGCCGCAGATCGTGCTGACCATGCCGCTGCTCGAAGGTCTGGACGGCGTCAACAAGATGTCCAAGTCGCTGGGCAACTACATCGGCATCGACGAGCCGGCGATCGACATCGTCACCAAGACCCTGAAGATCGGCGACGACTTGATGTGGCGCTGGTTCGAGCTGCTCAGCTTCGAGGTCTCGCTCGACGAACTGGCGCAGATGAAGCGCGAGGTGGCCAGCGGCGCGCTGAACCCGCGCGACGCCAAGCTGCGCCTGGCGCGCGAGCTGGCCACGCGCTTCCACGATGCCGCCGCCGCCGAACAGGCGATCGCCGGCTGGCACGCGGTGGTGCGCGGCGAAGGCGACACCTCGCTGCTGCCGCTCAGCGAGATCGCGGCGCCCGCCGAGGGCCTGCGCCTGCCCGCGCTGCTCACCGCCGCCGGGCTCACCGCCAGCAACTCCGAGGCGAACCGCAAGCTCAAGGAGCGCGCGGTGCGCATCGACGCGGCCGTGGTGGAGGACGCGCAGCGCGTGTTCAGCGCCGGCTTCGAGGGCGTGCTGCAGGTGGGCAAGCGCAACTTCGCCCGGGTGCGGCTGACTGGTGGTTGATTGTTCCCTGAGCAATCAATGAGTTACAGGTCTCGGTGAAAGTATTTTCAGAAATTCCTAGGAATTCGCTTGCCAAGTCGGCGGGCTGTCCCTAGTATTCGCCGCCCCGCTGCTGCATCGGCACGGCGCCCCACCAACTCGCAGAAAAAAATCTTCTACGAGCTGTTGACGGACCGAGAAAACGATGTATAGTGAGCGGCTCACCCGGGACGAAAGGTCACGGGGCGGAAACGAAAGCTTCCGCGGTGGATTGGATCTTTGACAGTGTGCACAGGTGAATTGTGTG
>JAFIHF010000059.1 GCA_017848855.1 Rhodanobacter denitrificans
AACTCATGCAGCGCTTGCTGACCTTGGCCAGACGCCTCAAACCCAAATCCTTGGCCAGCAGCATACGCAAGCCCAAACCGAAGGCGCCCAAAGACTATGTGGACGGCGCTGTCGCCCGAGCGCATGTGGCGACGGCGCGGGTGCTCAGATCGGGGCGGGTAACACCTTGAAAGGGGTGGCTCTTACACGCCGACGCCCTTGCTGCGGAGCCCGCGTACCCGGAAAGCCAGCAGCACGAGGAGGATGCCGAACAAGATGGCGTATGCGGCGATCAGCCAAATCACGGCCAGCGCACCGACTCCCGGCCGGGCCACGAGGACGGCGCCGAAAACCACCGACGCGAGGCCGCCGAGCACCAGCAGCCATTCGCCCGCGATCTCCTTGCGCAAGCGGATCGCGGCCACGATCTGGAGCACGCCGGTGGCGACCGCCCAGACCGCGATGTAGAACAGCAACGCCAGCGCGGTGATGCCGGGCGCCATGAACGCCAGGATGCCGACGGCCATGCCGACCAATCCCCAGAGCAGCAGCACCCACCAGTGCTCATGCGCTTTGCGCCCGGCGATGGCGGTCCAGACGCCGAGGATGCCGTCGGCAAAAACATAGACGCCGAACAGCAGGATCAATGCGGCGAGCGTGACTCCAGGCTGGAACCAGGCCAGTACGCCGAACGCGATGGCAATCAATCCGCGCAACAGCAGCACCCACCAATGGCGGGCAAGGATGGTGGCCAGTCCGTTCGCTGTGAAGTTCATGAACGTCTTGCTCCTTTCGGTCGAGGGTGCGGGACAAACGCACGACAAACCAAATGGTGGCGAAGTCGTCCGCCTTCAATCGCGGGTTCTTGGCTGGCGGCAGGGCTGCGGAAACGCGTGCAGCGGCAGGTGCTCTGCGTGAGTTGCGCGAACACCGTGGCCTGCGTGCATCGCGGTGTCCTCCGGGAGTGACGCCATCGAGCTTGCGGCCAACGCGGTCGAAATCGGCGACAGCCCGCCACACCGTCGCCGAGGGGCCCCGGAAAGCAGTGCGCTCCTGCGTGCAGAAGCAACGGCCAAAGCCAAAGCTCAGAGCAAAGGCACTGGGCCCCAGCGGTCGCTGGGGTGACGAGCTTGAAAGCCCTCAGTTTCCAGATACGTCGCGGTGTGGCTGCTGTGTGGCGACGTGTCGGCGAGCGTTGATCCACCCCCCCTCGACACAGCCTGCTTGTAGGGTCGGCGGATTGAACAGGCCATTTCTTTGGGTCACTTCTCTTGACTCCGGGCATCCTGCCCTCCGCCCTTCGGGCCGGCTTCGCCGTTCGCCACCGCTCCCGGCGGTGGCGTGGGCCAGCAAAGAAAGGTGACTCGGGCGCCGGCAGGCGACCGAAACCGCCTTGTCGCTTGCGGCAAGCGACCGAAAGCCCGCCGCAGGCGAGCCAAGGCGCGGAATCGAAAGGCTATCGCGAGCACCCGCCCCTCACCCCAACCCTCTCCCCAGCGGGGAGAGGGAGCAAAACGCGCTGGCGAACGAAACCACTTCATCGCTTGCGAAAGCGCGCGGGCCAAGCCCCCGCGGCGAGAGGAAAGAAGACCCCGGTCAGCCTTTCACTTCCTCGAACCGATTCTCCGCCCGATTCTTGCGCACCTTCGCCGGATCCCACACGCGGCCGTTCATCGCGATGTAGACGCCGTCGGGCAGGGTCTGCACCGCGGCGACCGCGCAGCCGATATTGAACACCGCGTCCGAGCCCTGGAAGCGCGCGGGGTTCAGCGCGCCGGTGAGCACGATCACCTTGCCCGGGATGCCGGCCAGCACCTGCGCGGTTTCCACCATGGTGTCGGTGCCGTGGGTCACCAGCACGTGGCGGTGCGGCTGCGCCTCGATGGTGGAGCGGATCAGCGCGCGGTCCTCGTCGGTGATGTGCAGGCTGTCCTTGCGCAGGATCGGGATCACGTCGAACTGGAACGCCACGCCGAGCTGGCCCAGGATCTCGCCGATCTGCGGCGCGCCGATCTTGTAGTCCGACTTGTCGTCGAAGTAGATCTTGTCGATGGTGCCGCCGGTGGTGACGATGGTGAGATGCTGCATGGTCGCTGCGCCGCTGGAGAAAGCCGGCATTTTAACCGCCCGGCAGCAGGGCGGCGTCATTGCGTGCAGACATCCGCCAGTCTCAATGCAGGCGAAGAAGCGTTTCGACCGAAATGTCCTCGTCCACGTCCGGCCAATGGATGCCCTGGCCGCGGCCGATGAACCGCCAGTTGCCTCGCTGCGCCGCCGTCGCGTCGGCAAGGCGCGGGAACCATGCCAGCGGCACGGACAGGACGCGGCCGTCCGCCAGCGTGACGGACAGCGCGTCGGCGCCGACCGCCACCTCGACCGCCGTCGAATCAAACTGGATCGCCGAAGTGGTCATGCCACGCCTCCCTGAACAAATCCCGATGCTCGATGACCAAGGCACGTAAGCGCGTGACGTCACGCCCCCGAAACCCGTGATTGCTCACCAAGCGAACCGGTTCAAGCTCGAACTTGGCCACCGCGTCGTCATGCTCCACATGCACGTGCGCCGGAGGATGATCGAGGCTGTAGAAGAAGAAACGGTAACCGTCAACGCGCAATACCGTAGGCATCACGGAACTCCGTTGCGTGAGACTTACTTTAACAGCGATCCGCGCCCACAACCGAGCAGCAAGGCCGTGTCGTCCGCGTCGGTGTCGGCCAGCCGCAGCAGGCCGTGGCCGAGGAAACGGCGCAGGGCCGCGGCGGGACGCGCATCGCCGCGCGAGTGCGCCCACGCCGCCTGCCGCGCGAGCAGGGCCGCCGCCGCGCTGCGCGCCAGGGTGAGCGCGAGGCCGCGCGCGCCGGCTTCCAGCGTGGCGCGGTCGGCGGGCGGCGTATCTAGGTGGCTGGCGGCGGCGTCCAGCGCGGCATCGATCGCGAACACGGCGTGCGCATCGCCGCCCTGCAGCCATGCGGCGACGGCGGTGCGCAGCGCGCCCAGGCCGTCGACCGCCAGCGCGCGCAGCGCATCCAGCGACAGCACGTTGGTGGTGCCTTCCCAGATCGCGTACACCTGCGCGTCGCGCAGCAGCTGCGGCAGGCCGGTGTCTTCGATGTAGCCCTGGCCGCCGAAGCATTCGAGCGCTTCCGAGCAGATGCGCAGCGCGAGTTTGCCCGTCCACAGCTTCGCCAGCGGGGTGAGCAGGCGCAGCAGCGCGGCCTCGTGCGGCGCGGCGCTACCGTGCTCCACGCGCCCCAGCAGCTGCGCTACCTCGAAGGCCAGCGCGAACGCGCCCTCGAACTCGGCCTGCATGTCGGCCAGCGTCTGCGCGTGCAGCGGCTGTTCGATCAGCGGACGGCCGAACGCCTCGCGCCGCCCGGCATAGTCGCGCGCCAGCGCGATCGCCCGCGCCATGTGCGCCACCGCGCAGATCGCGTTCCAGCTGCGGGTGACGTTGAGCATCGGCGCCACCTGGCGCACGCCGTTCGCCAGCTCGCCCAGCGGCCACGCGGGCAGGCCGTCGAGGTGGATCTCGGCGGTGGGCAGTTCCTGCGTGCCGAGCTTGTCCTTGAGGCGGTCGATCACGAGTTCCGGCCTGCGCTGCGCGCCGTCCATCGTCTCCACGTAGAACAGCGCCAGTGCGCCGGAACCGTCGCCCGCACCTTCGGGCCGCGCCAGCGCCAGCGCCGCCTCGCCCACCACCGCCGAACTGAACCACTTGCGGCCGTACAGCCGCCACTGGCCGTCGGCGTCCTGCCGCGCGACGGTTTCGGTGTGGCCCACGTCCGAGCCGCCTTGCGTCTCGGTCATCCATTGGCCGCTGAGCCAGAACGTGTCCGCGTCGCGGCTGAGGAAGTGCGGTAGCGCGCGCCCGATCAGCGCGCGGTTGCCGGAGGTCTTCAACGCCGTCGCCGCGCCGTCGGTCATCGCCAGCGGGCAGGTGTAGAACTCGCTGGCCACGTGATAGAGGTAGACGCGCGCGAACTCCTCCAGCCGCGCGTGTTCGTGATCCTCGTGGCCGCTCGCCAGCACCGCATGGCGCGTGGTGAGCTGTGCTCCTTCCTGCCACGCCGCGGTCAGCTCGATGCGATCCACGCGTCGCCCCCACGCATCCCACTGCGTCAACACCGGCGTGCGCCGCGTGCTGATCGAGGCGCGCTGCCATGCCATCAGCGCGTAGTCGCCCAGCGCGTCGAGATCGGCTTCCAGCGCGCCGCGTCGCGCAGCGGGCAGGGCGCGTTCCAGCAGCGCGTGCAGCAGGTGTTCGCTGCGCCAGGGGTGCGGCAGTTGCGGGGCGGCTTGCAGGAATCCCATGTCCGGCTCCGGTGACGGATCCACCGCGCCAGTATAGGCAGCGGGCCGTCCGTACCGCGTGAGGCGCGGGGCTTGCTCAATCGCCGGCGACGAGTTTCTGCAAGCGCATCGCGTGGCGCCTGAGCGCACTGCGCAGCCGCGTCGGCGTGCGCACCTCGAAGTCGAACGGCAGTCGTGCCAGCTGGCGGGCGAACCAGTCCAGGTCGTCCGCGCTGCTGCGCAGGAGCACGCCGTCGGCTACCGGTTCGAGCAGGCCGAAGGCGAACGAGAAGGCGTCGCGTGCGGTGCGCAGGTCGGTGCGCAGCAGCACTTCGACGGCGATGCTGCGCGGCAGGGTGGCGATGCTGAAGGCGAGCTGCTCCAGCGCGTCGAAGCCGGCGGGGCGTTCGAAGTGGGCGTCCAGCGTCCGCACCGTGCCGATGCGGTCCAGCCGGAACGAGCGCAGGTCGCGGCGCAGGTGGCACCAGCCCACCGCGTACCACGCGCCCGCGCGCCACGCGAGGCCGTAAGGGTCGAAGTCGCGCTCGCTGTGCTGGCGCTGCGGCGTGGTGTAGTCCAGGTGCACGCGCTGCTGCGCCTGCGCCGCGGCGGTGAGCGCGATCAGCGCCTCGTTGCTGCGCGGCGCCGCGCTGCCGTGGGCGAGATCGATACGCACCGTTCCGGCGATCGCCTGCAGCTGGCGCTGCAGGCGATCCGGCGTGACGCGCGTCAGCTTGGCCTGGGCGCTGGCTGCGGCCGGCGCGGCTTCGGCGAGGCCGAGCTCGCGCGCGGCGATCAGCCCCACCGACAGCGCCAGCGCCTCGTCATCGCTGAACATCAGCGGCGGCAGCTTGAAACCGGGCACCAGCATGTAGGCGCCGTGGCGGCCGCGCTCGGTGGCGATCGGTATGCCCAGGTCCTCCAGCGCGGCGATGTAGCGGCGCAGGGTGCGGCCGTCCACGCCGATCCGCTGCGCCAGTTCCGGGCCGCTGATGCGGCCGTGGCCCTGCAGCAGTTCCAGCACGGCCAGCACGCGGGTGGTGGGGCGGGTCATGCGCGCAGTGTAGCGATTCATCAGGGCGGAATTTGTCCTCATTCAGGCATAGCGTGTGCGCTCCCGACCACGCGCGCCGCACGGCGCATCAGGAGCCGCCATGAAAAAAATCTATCGCCGCCTGCTGGGCCTGTTCTCCATGGTCGCCCTGGGCATGGCTGGGGCGACGCAGGCCGAGCCGGCCACGACGGATGGCATCGGCCGGCCACCGGCCCATGCGTTGCCGACGATGGAGACGGTCAGGCATCTGCACGATTTCCAGGTCGTCGAATTGCGCCGCTACACCACGACGCACGGCGGACGCGCGCGCTTCGCCAGCTATTTCGACACCTATTTTCCGGAGGCCTTCGAGCAGCTGGGCGCGATGGTGTTCGGGCAGTTCCTGCCGCGCGACCAGCCGGATCGGTTCGTGTGGCTGCGCGGCTACCGCGACATGCAGGCACGGCCGGTGGTGAACGCGCAGTTCTATTACGGGCCGCTGTGGCGCGAGCACCGCCTGAAGGTGAACGCGCTGCTGCCGGACAGTGACGACGTGCTGCTGCTGCGCCCGTTGCGGCCGGACACTGGCGTCGTCGTGCTGCCGGCGGTGGATCCGGTGGACGAACCGAACGGTGCGCAAGGCATCGTGGTGGCGCAGATCTTCGCGGTGAAGAAGGGCAGCGAGACGGTGCTGGCCGCACACGCGCAGGCGCAGTTCGACGGTTATCGCGCGACCGGCGTGCACCCGGCCGGCATCCTCGTCACGCTGGACGAAGCGAACAACTTTCCGCAACTGCCGATCCGCACGGACGGCCCGTACCTGGTCTGGCTGGGCGTGGTGCGCGACGAGGCGACGCTGCACGCACGGCTGGAGCCGGCGATGCGGGCTGCTGCGAAGACCTTGCTCGCGAGCGGCATGCTGTGCGCCGCGCCGGAGCTGCTGGTGATGGACCCGACCCCGCGCTCGCGGCTGCGCTGGCTGCCCGCCGCGGACGAGGCCGCGCCATGAACCACGCCGCCCAGTTGTGGCTGTTCTTCGTGCTGGTGTTCGGGGTGATCGCGCTGCCGGGGCTGGACATGGCCTTCGTGTTCGGCAGCGCGCTGAGCGGCGGCCGTGCGCGCGGGCTGGCAGCGCTGGGCGGCATCGTGGCCGGCGGCGCCTGCCACGTGCTGATGACGGCGCTGGGGATCAGCGTGCTGATCCGGCTGGTGCCCGGCGTGTTCAACGCGCTGCTGCTGGCGGGGGCGTTGTACATCGCTTGGATCGGGATCTCGCTGCTGCGCAGCGCCGCGGCGTTCCATGCCCCGGCGGCCGGACAGGTAGCCATGCCGCTGGGCGCGACCTTCCGGCAGGGGCTGTTCACCTGCCTGCTCAATCCCAAGGCCTACCTGTTCATGCTGGCGATCTTCCCGCAGTTCCTGCGCCCGGCCGACGGCCTGCTGTGGCTGCAGGCGCTGGTGCTGTGGGCGATCATCGCGCTGACCCAATGCGGCGTGTACGGCACGCTGGCGCTGCTCGCCGGTCGCGTGCGCGGCTGGATGCAGGGGCGGCCGTCGACCGGCGTGCTGGCCACGCGCTGCGTGGGTGGCCTGCTGGTCGCGGTGGCCTTCTTCACCGGGCTGGAAGCCTTGCGGCCGGCGTGAGCGTGGCGGTCAGTCCGGCACGATCGCGTCGAAGTCCATCAGGTCGCCCTGCTTGCTGCGCCCGTACAGGCGCTGGCCGGCGACCAGCAGCACCAGCGGGCTGGGACATGCGTCTCTCCCACGCGCTGGATGCAGCGTTGTCAGCGGCGCGGGCGCCGCACGCCGGCGCCCAGCGTACCGATCAGGAGCAGGGTCAATGCGATCTCGGCGATCGCCAGCGCGCGTTCGGTGGGCGCGCTCCACGCTTCGGCCACGCCGTGGCAGAAGTAGAACAGGGCGAGGATGCCGACCCAGAGCAGGGCGCGGCGCACGTTGCGCAGCGCGGCGAGCGGCAGCAGCAGCGGGATCACGGCGATCGCCAGCACCAGCGCCACCGGCACGCTTTGTGGCGGCAGCAGCCAGCCGTGCCAGAGGAGTTGCAGCAGGGCGAGCGCGGCCCAGGCGGCGAGGCCGAGTTTCTGCTCGATCGGCAGGATGGCGGCGCTCATGCGGTCGCGGCCAGCTTGCGAGCGGTTTCGGCGAGGCGGCGGCCCAGCGCGCGGGCCAGTTCGCGTTCGTGCTCGCTGATCGCGTGCTCGCCTTTCGGGCCGGCGACGTGGCTGGCGCCGTAGGGTGTGCCGCCGCTGTGCGTGGCGGTGAGCGCGGGCTCGGTGTAGGGAATGCCCACGATCAGCATGCCGTGGTGGAGCAGCGGCAGCGCCATCGTCAGCAGGGTAGATTCCTGGCCGCCGTGCATGGTGCTGGTGGAGGTGAACAGCGCGGCGGGCTTGCCGACCAGCGCGCCGCTGGCCCATTCGGCGCCGGTGCCATCGAGGAAGTGCTTGAGCGGCGCGGCCATGTTGCCGAAGCGGGTGGGGCTGCCCAGCGCGAGGCCGCTGCATTCGTGCAGGTCCTGCTTCGTCACGTAGGGCGCGCCTTCGTCCGGCACCGGTGGCTGCGCGGTCTCGGTGACCGGTGCCACCGGCGGCACCTGGCGCAGGCGCGCGCGCATGCCGGGTACCTCCTCGATGCCGCGGGCGAGCAGCCGCGCCAACTGCGCGGTGTGGCCGCTGCGGCTGTAGTAGAGGACGAGGATGTCGTTCATGCGTGTGGGCGCGCTGTGGGCAATGCGTTAGTGTAGATGCGATCCCGGCATCCGTTCGCCCCCGGATCAGGTCCGGGGCAGGCTCCGAGCGTAGCGCCGAAGGCGCGAAGTCGAAGGGTGGTCGGGGTCGCGGTGTTCGGGCTGGTGCTTCGACTCCGCTTGCTGCGCAAGCTACGCTCAGCACGAACGGGATTTTCGACGTCTCCGGTTTTTCATCAGGTTGGCGAGCCACCCATGCAACTGCGCTTCGACCGCGACCGCCTGCACAGCTTCGGCCGCTTCCTGTGGCAGCGCTTCGTCGACGACAAGTGCTTCGAGACCGCGGGCGCGCTGTCCTACACCACGCTGGTGTCGCTGGTGCCGCTGACGGTGGCGCTGCTGACCATGTTCGCCGCGTTCCCGATGTTCGAGACCGCGCGCGAGACCCTGCTCAACTTCGTCTTCAACAATTTCGTGCCGGCGGCGGGCGAGAAGGTGCAGGAGGCGCTGCTGGCGTTCGCCACGAACGCGCGCAAGCTCACCGGCATCAGCATCCTGGTGATGCTGTTCAGCGCGATCTCGATGATGGTGAGCATCGAGGACCGCTTGAACCGGATCTGGCGCGTGCGCCAGCCGCGCGGCTGGGGGCCGCGGCTGCTGCTGTACTGGGCCGCGCTGACGCTGGGGCCGATCCTGGTGATGGGCGGCATCGTGCTCACCTCCTACGTCACCGCGGTGCCGCTGCTGCAGGCCGCGGCGGGTCAGCTGGTGAGCGCGGGCCAGCGCCTGCTCGGCCTGCTGCCGTTCGTGGTGACCTTCGCCACGCTGTGGCTGATGTACGTGCTGGTGCCGAACTGCCGGGTGTCGCGGCGCAACGCGGCGGCCGGCGCGCTGCTCGGCGCGCTGCTGTTCGAGATCGCGCGCTGGGGCTTCGCCCGCTTCGTGCAGCACGCGCAGAGCTACCAGGACATCTACGGCGCGCTGGCGGTGATCCCGATCTTCCTGCTGTGGATCTACCTGTCGTGGATCATCGTGATCCTCGGCGCCTCGGTCGCCGCCTCGGTGTCGGCGTTCGACTACCAGCCGCCGGCCGAGACGCTGCCGGAGGGCTCGGAATTCCTCGGCCTGCTGGTGGTGCTGCGCCACTTCGTCGACGCGCAGCGGCGCGGCGACAGCGTGGACCCGGCGCTGATCCGCGCCGGCGAGCCGCGCCTGCGCAGCGCGCTGGTGTCGGCGTATTTCGACGACCTGCAGCGCGCCGACCTGATCCAGCGCAGCGAGGCCGGCGGCTGGCTGCTCAGCCGCAGCCTGGACAGCGCCGACCTGCTGCGCGTGTACCGGCACAGCCACTACCGCCTGCCGCTGCATCCCGCGCAGGAGGCCACGGAGCTCGACCTGCAACTGCCGCCCGAACTGCTGGCGATGCTGACCGAGCTCGCCGCGGCCTTGCGCGCGACGCTGGGCGCGCCGCTCGCCCACGCCTACCCGGCCGCACCCGCGGCCGTCGATCCACCGGAGTACTCCGCATGAAAAGACCCCCCTGGCTCGCCGCGCTGCTGCTGCCGTTCGCCCTGCTGGGCACGGCGCGGGCCGCGATGCCCGCGCATCCCTCCATCCACCTCACCACGCTGGAGGGCAAGCCCTACGACCTCGCCGCCGAGCGCGGGCACTGGGTGATCGTGAACTTCTGGGCCACCTGGTGCGTGCCCTGCATCAAGGAGATGCCCGAGCTCTCGCACTACGTGGCCACGCACCCCGACGTGCGCGCGGTCGGGCTGGCCTACGAGGACAGCGAGCCGGCCGACATCAAGGCCTTCCTCGCCAAGCATCCGGTGGCGTACCCGATCGCCCAGGTCACGCTGGACCAGCCGCTGAAGGATTTCGACGAGCCGCGCGGCCTGCCCACCACTTACCTGATCGCGCCCGACGGCACGGTGGCGACGCGTTTCATCGGTCCGGTCGATACCGCGAAGCTGGACGCGGCGATCGCCAAGGGCAAGCACTGATGCCCGCGGCGCGCTTCCTCGTCAGCGGCCGGGTGCAGGGCGTGTGCTACCGCGCCTGCACCCGCGACGAAGCGCGGGCGCTGAATCTCGCCGGCCACGCGCGCAACCTGCCGGACGGCCGCGTCGAGGTGCTCGCCGTGGGCGAATCCGCCGCGCTCGATGCGCTGGAGCGCTGGCTGTGGCAGGGGCCGCCGGCGGCGCAGGTGAAGGCGGTCGAGCGGACGGAGCTGCCTGAGCAGGCGGCGAGCGGCTTCCATATCGGTTGAGCTGATTGGCGACGAGACCCAGTCGATACCTCACCGTTCGCCCTGAGCGTAGGCCCGTAGGGCCGAAGTCGAAGAGAGATCGCTTGCGGGCGCTTCGACTCCGCTTGCTATCGCAAGCTACGCTCAGCGCGAACGGTTTTTTCTGTTGGACCTCGGCTAATCAGGGCGACTGAAGCGAACGCCTCAGCCGTGCCCCAACGCCTGCAACTCATCCGCCTGGTGCTCGCGGGTGAGCGTGTCGACGAGTTCGTCCAGGTCGCCCTGCATGATCTCGGGCAGGCGATAGAGCGTGAGGTTGACGCGGTGGTCGGTGATGCGGCCCTGCGGGAAGTTGTAGGTGCGGATGCGCTGGCTGCGGTCGCCCGAGCCCACCTGCAGGCGGCGTTCCTGCGCCTGCGCCGCGGCCTGTTTCGACTGCGCCTCGTCGGTGAGCCGCGCCTGCAGCAGGCTCATCGCGCGGGCGCGGTTCTTGTGCTGGCTGCGCTCGTCCTGGCATTCCACCACCGTGCCGGTCGGCAGGTGCGTGATGCGGATCGCCGAGTCGGTCTTGTTGACGTGCTGGCCGCCCGCGCCAGAGGCGCGGAAGGTGTCGATCTTGAGGTCGGCGGGGTTGATCGCGATCGCCTCGATCTCGTCCAGCTCGGGCAGGATCGCCACCGTCGCCGCCGAGGTGTGGATGCGCCCCTGCGACTCGGTTTCCGGCACGCGCTGCACGCGGTGCGTGCCGGACTCGAACTTCAGCCGCGAGTAGGCGCCCTTGCCTTCGACGCGCGCCACGATCTCCTTGTAGCCGCCGTGCTCGCCCGGGCTTTCGCTGAGGATTTCCACCTGCCAGCGCCGACGCTCGGCGTAGCGCGCGTACATGCGGAACAGGTCGCCGGCGAAGATCGCCGCCTCGTCGCCGCCGGTGCCCGCGCGCACTTCCAGGTACAGGTTGGCCTCGTCGCGCGGGTCCTTCGGCAGCAGCAGGATCTGCAGCTCGCCGTCGAGTTCGGCGAGGCGTGCGGTGAGCCGCGCGACGTCGTCGGCGGCCAGCTCGGCGAGTTCGGGATCGTCGGCCATCGCGCGGGCGTCGGCCAGCTCGCGCTCGGCGGCGGCGTGCTCGCGCAGCGCGGCGGCGACCGGCTCCAGCTGGGCGTATTCGCGCGACAGCTCGCGGAAACGCACGCCGTCGGCGAGCACGTCGGGCTGGGCCAGGAGCAGGCCGATTTCCTCGTGGCGTTCGACGAGGGTTTCGAGTTTGCGGCGGATGGAAGGCGTCATGGGCGAAGCGGGATTGGCGTAGGAGCGCACCCTGTGCGCGAAAGGCGTGGCGACGGGCCACGGCGGAAGCGATCGCGCACTGGGTGCGCTCCTACGGATCGGGTTCCTGCTCGTCCAAGCCGTACAGCCGCCCCGCCGCATGCAGCAGCTCCAGGTCGCCGGAGAGCGCGGCCTCGCGCAGGCGCGCGCTGGGGTGGTGCAGCAGCTTGTTGGTGAGCGTGTGGGCGAGGAAGCCCAGCGCCTCGTCGGGCGACTTGCCGCGCGCGAGCATGGCGCGGGCCTTCTCCAGCACCTCGTCGCGGTAGCTCTCGGCGTGCTGGCGCAGGTCCAGCGCGGGGTTGCGCAGGGTGAGCGCGCGGCGCCAGGCCATGTAGCGGTCCACCTGCAGGTCGATGATGGCGTCGGCCTCGCGCGCGGCGGCGGCGCGCGAGCGGCGGTTGTCGTCGATCACCTGCTGCAGGTCGTCGATGCCGTAGAGGTACACGTCGGGCAGTTCGGCCACCGCGGGCTCGATGTCGCGCGGCACCGCGATGTCTACCATGAACATCGGCTTGCGCCGGCGCGCGGCCAGCGCCTGCTCGACCATCGCGCGGGTGACGATGGGCGCGCGCGCGGCGGTGGAGGCGATCACCACGTCAGCTTCGGCGAGGTGCTGCGGCAGGTCGGCCAGCGCGATCGCGTAGCCGCCATAGCGGCCGGCGAGATCCTGCGCGGTCTCCAGCGTGCGGTTCGCCACGATCAGCCGGCGCACCTGCTTGTCGGCGAGGTGGCGCGCGGCCAGCTCGATGGTGTCGCCGGCGCCGATCAGCAGCACGCAGGCCTCGCGCAGGTCGGCGAACACCTGTTCGGCGAGGCGCACCGCGGTGAACGCCACCGACACGGTGTGCGCGCCGATGCGGGTTTCCGTGCGCACCCGCTTCGCCACCGCGAAGGTGTGCTGCAGCAGGCGGTCCAGCGGCGCCTTCAGCGTGTGCGCGGCGCGCGCGAGCTGGTAGGCGTCCTTCACCTGGCCGAGGATCTGCGGCTCGCCCAGCACCATCGAATCCAGCCCGGTGGCCACGCGGAACAGGTGGCGCGCGGCGTCCTGCTCGTCGTGGCGGTACAGGAACTCGTCCAGCTTGCCGGGAGTCAGACAATGGTGGCGGCTCAGCCACGCCTGCGGCAGCTGCTCGGCGCCGGCGGCCACGCCCACGTACAGCTCGGTGCGGTTGCAGGTGGACAGGATCAGCGCCTCCTCCACGCCGGGCTCGCGCCGCAGTTCGTGCAGGGCGGCGGCGGCGCTTTCGGGGTCGAACGCCACCTGCTCGCGCAGGGCGACCGGCGCGGTGAGGTGGTTGAGCCCGAGGGCGATCAGCGGCATGGCGTGGCGAGTCTGGCGGCGTAGGCTAAGCTTGTCGTCGAGGCGCCGCGGGCACGGACACGATCGTGGCGTGTCGGGCAGACGGACGGACAAACGGTGGTCAGTGTGCGAAGCAGGCGTGGCGGATACAAGCAGATGCGGCATTTTACGGCAGCCGCGACGCTGATGCTCGGGCTGGCCGCTTGCGCCCAGGCGCCGCTCAAGCCGGCCGCCAGGCCGGCGCCGGCGTCCTCCCAGCCGCTGGCGCGGATGGTGGTGGCGACGCCGGACGAACAGCACGACCTGCTGGCGCAGCTGATGGCCGGCGAGATGGCGCTGGGTCACAGCGACCTGCCGACCGCCGCGCTGCACTACGGCAAGGCGATGGCGCTCAGCGACGACCCCGCGGTGGCCGAGCGCGCCGCGATGCTGGCGATCGCGGTGCGCGACGACGCGGCCGCCGGCCGCGCGCTGGACCGCTGGCAGGCGCTGGGCGCCAAGCCGACCACGATGGCGATGGCGCGCGCCCAACTGGCGCTGAACCGCGGCGACACGCCCGCGGCGCAACGCCAGCTGGAAATCCTCACCGGCAGCCATGACAAGAACGCCTGGCGCGAATTCGGCCAGGTGCTGCTGGGCGCGCGCGACCAGGCCCAGGCCGGGCAGCTGCTGGAAGCGCTGGCCACGCCGCAGCGCCTGCCCGCCGATCCGCAGGCCTGGCTGGCGATGAGCGAACTGGGCGACAAGCTGGGCCGGCACGCCTATGCGCAGCGCATCGCGAATGCGGCGATGGCGCGCTTCCGCAACAACGCTGAGGTCTACGCCTGGGCGGCGCAGATGAAGGCCCGCAACGGCGACGCCAAGGGCGCGCGCGAACTGCTGCAGCAGGCGATCGCCAGGGCGCCCGACAACGTGCACCTGCGCCTGGTCTACGCCAGCCTGCTCAGCGAGGCCGGCGACTACGCGGCCGCCGCGAAGCTGCTGGACCGCGGCCCGCAGAACGCCGACACCTACCAGCTGCGCGCCGCGCTGGCCGCGCACAACAAGGACGACAAGGCGCTGGCGGCGCTGTACCGCCAGCTGCAGCAGGCCGCGCCGGCCGTGCGCGAGCAGAACGCCTTCCTGCTCGGCCAACTGGCCGAGATGCAGCATCGCGACGCCGAGGCGCTGGCCTGGTACGGCCAGGTCGGCGACGACGACCCGCATGCCTTCGACGCCGACCTGCGCAGCGCTGTGCTGCTGCAGGCGCAGGGCAAGAGCGCCGCCGCGCACGAGCTGCTGGGCCAGATGCAGCTGGACTACCTCGACCAGCCGGCGCAGCTGCGCCAGGCCTGGCAGCTCGACGCCGAGCTGTATCTGCGCGAACAGAACTACGTGCAGGCGATCAACGCGTTCACCCGCGCGTTGCAGGTGGTGCCGAACGACGCCGGCCTGTTGTACGGCCGCGGCCTGGCCTACGCCGAGGCCGGCGAAACCGACCTGGCGGTGAAGGATTTCCGCAGCCTGCTCAAGCTCAAGCCGAACGACATCGACGCCAGCAACGCGCTGGGCTACACCCTGGCCGACGCGAACCGCGACCTGCCCGAGGCGGAGCAGCTGATCGCCAAGGCGCGCGCGGCGCGGCCGAACGATCCGGCGATCGACGATTCCTGGGGCTGGCTGCAATACCGGCTGGGCCATCTCGACCAGGCGGTGCAGTCGCTGCGCAGCGCGTGGCAGGCGGGCAAGGACGCCGACGTCGGCGTGCACTTGGGCGAAGTGCTGTGGAAGCAGGGCGACCGCCAGGACGCGCAGCGCGTGTTCGACCAGGTGCGCAAGCTCGACCCGCACAACGCCAGCCTGCAAAGCACCCTGAAGCGGCTGAATCCATGAAACGTTTCCTTCGATTGCTCGCGGCAGCGCTGCCGCTGCTGCTGGCCGCCTGCGTGCCGCAGCAGGCGGTGCGCATCCACGGCGACGCCGGTCTGCTCAACGCGCAGCTCGCGCGCGAGCAGGCGCTGGCGCACACCGACCACTGGACGCTGGAAGGCCGGCTGGGCGTCTCCGACGGCCGCGACGGCGGCAGCGGCGGCTTCACCTGGACCCAGGACGGCGACCGTTACCGCTTCGTGTTCCGCACGCCGATCACCGGGCGCAGCTTCGAGCTCAGTGGTGGCCCCGACGGCGCGCTGCTGCAGGGCTTGGACGGCGGCCCGCTGCAGGGCGCGGATGCCGAGGCGCTGATGCGCCGCGCGCTGGGCTGGGAGGTGCCGCTGCATGACCTGCGCGCCTGGGTGCTGGGCCTGCGCGCCGACAGCGGCCCCGCCGAACTCGCGTTCGGCGACAACCGCCTGCCTTCGCTGCTCACCCAGGACGGCTGGGTGGTGGACTACCGCGCCTGGGACACCACGCGCCAGCCGCCGCTGCCCACCACCATCTTCGCCGCGCGGCCACCGTACAAGGTGCGCTTGTCGGTGGAAAGCTGGACGATCCCCTGACCGGGTTTCCCGCATGAGCTTCAGCATCGTTCCCGCCCGCCCCGACCAGGCCGACGCGCTGCACGCCATCGAGCGCGCGGCGCAGGAGCTGTTCCGCGGCCATCCCGCGTGGCCCGCGTATGCCGCCACGCCGATGGATGCGCAGGCCCTGGCCACGGCCATCGCCGCGGGCCACGTGTGGGTGGCGCAGGACGCGGATGGCCGCGCCGTCGGTTTCGTGGGCGTGGCGATCGAGGACGGCGAGGTTGGCATCGCCGAGATCGACGTGCTGCCCAGCCACGGCCGGCGCGGCATCGGCGCGGCGTTGCTGGAGCACGCCTGCGCGTGGGCGGCCGAGTCGGGCTATCCGTCGGTGGTGCTCGGTACGCTTGCCGACGTGGCGTGGAACGCGCCGTTCTACGCCCGCCACGGCTTCGAGCCGATCGACCCGCGCGACTACACCCCGGCGCTGGCGGCGCATGCCGAAAGCGACCGCGAGCGCGGCTTCCCGATGCACCTGCGCGTGTACATGCGCCGCCGCCTGCAGGCCGCGCCCGGCGGCTGGACGCGCTGGCCGGCGCCGGCCAAGCTGAACCTGTTCCTGCGCATCACCGGCCGCCGGCCCGACGGCTACCACGAGCTGCAGACCGTGTTCCGCCTGCTCGACTGGGGCGACGAGCTGCGCCTGCGCGTGCGCGACGATGGCGAAATACGCCGCCTCACCGACGTTCCCGGCGTGCCGGCCGAAAGCGATCTGGTGGTGCGCGCCGCGCGGCTGTTGCGCGAGCGCGCGGGCGGCACGCGCGGCGTCGAGATCGAGCTGGACAAGCGCATCCCGATGGGCGGCGGCCTCGGCGGCGGCAGCTCGGACGCGGCCACCGCGCTGGTGGCGCTGAACCGGCTGTGGCGTTGCGGGCTGGACGAGGATGCGCTGGCGGAACTGGGCCGGCGGCTGGGCGCCGACGTGCCGGTGTTCGTGCGCGGCCGCTCGGCCTGGGCCGAGGGCGTAGGCGAGCGGCTCACCCCGCTGGCGCTGCCGCGGCGGTATTACGTGGTGCTCGATCCGCATGCGCACGTGCCCACTGCGGCGCTGTTTCAAGCGCCTGAATTGACACGAAATGCGCCCCCGGCGACAATTTCGTCCTTTGTTTCGGGCGAAACGACGGAAAACGCCTTCACGGCGGTGGTGCGCGAGCGCCACCCGGCCGTGGCGGCGGCGCTGGACTGGCTGGGCCGCCACGGGGCGGCGCGGCTTTCCGGCAGCGGCGGCTGCGTGTTCCTGGAACTGCGCACGCTGGAGCAGGCCCAGGCCATTGCGGCCCGTTGCCCGCGCGAGTTCACGGCCCACGTGGCCGCTGGCGTCGCGGTTTCGCCACTGATCGACAGCCTGGGCCGCCATGGAGGCGGCCCGCACCGACCCTGAGGGTCGGGGGAACCGAAGCGAACCATGGAGGGTTCGCGCGTCACGGGCCGCGCTGCGGGCCGTGACGGAGCCCGGCCCGGACATGTCCGGGCCGGGCGACCCGGAGGTCGCCATGGAATGGCGGCTCTCCGGGACAGATGGCGGCGGTTCGTTTTTTCCGTCATCGCAATGCAAAGCACAAAACCAAACGTTGGGGCGTCGCCAAGCTGGTTAAGGCACGGGATTTTGATTCCCGCATGCGCAGGTTCGAATCCTGCCGCCCCAGCCATCCAGCAGCAGTTGCAGGTTACCGAGGAACACAAGCGTGGACAGGTCCAGCCCGATGATGCTGTTTGCCGGCAAGGCGCACCCCGCACTGGCGGAGGATGTCGCGCACCGCCTCGGCGTGCCGCTGGGCAAGGCGCTGGTCAGCACCTTCAGCGACGGCGAGGTGCAGATCGAGATCGAGGAGAACGTGCGCAACCAGGACGTGTTCGTGCTGCAGCCGACCGGCGCGCCGAGCGCGAAGAACCTGGTCGAGCTCTTGGCGCTGGCCGACGCGCTCAAGCGCGCCTCCGCCGCCAGCGTCACCGCGGTGATCCCATACTTCGGCTACGCGCGGCAGGACCGCCGCCCGCGCTCGGCGCGCGTGCCGATCACCGCGAAGCTGGTGGCCAAGCTGATCGGCACCGCCGGCATCGACCGCGTGGTCACGGTGGACCTGCACGCCGAGCAGATCCAGGGCTTCTTCGACATCCCGGTGGACAACGTCTACGCCTCGCCGGTGCTGCTGGCCGACATCTGGCGCCACTTCAGCATGGACGACATGATCGTGGTGAGCCCGGACGTGGGCGGCGTGGTGCGCGCCCGTGCGCTGGCCAAGCGGCTGGACGACGCGGACCTGGCGATCATCGACAAGCGCCGCCCGAAGGCGAACGTGGCCACGGTGATGAACATCATCGGCGACGTCGCCGGCAAGACCTGCGTGATGGTGGACGACATCGTCGACACCGCCGGCACGCTGTGCGCCGCGGCCGCGGCGCTGAAGGAGCGCGGCGCGAAGAAGGTGGTGGCGTACTGCGTGCACCCGGTGCTGTCCGGCGCGGCGATGCGCAACCTGGAGAACTCCCAGCTCGACCAGCTGGTGGTCACCAACACGCTGCCGCTGAGCGCCGAGGCGCAGGCCAACCCGAAGATCCGCCAGCTGTCGGTGGCCGAGCTGCTGGCCGAGACGATCCGCCGCATCGCGTTCGGCGAGTCGGTGAGTTCGTTGTATGTGGATTGAATAACCGGGACTCGGGGCTCGGGACTCGGGACTCGGAAGAGCAACAAAGCGCGCGCTTTTGCCTTTCCGAGTCCCGAGTCCCGAGTCCCGAGTCCCGATCCAACGACTCCCCTGGTCGCGGGGGAGTCACCCAGTCGCCGCAAGGCGGCCAACTTCGAGGTAATACCAACATGGCACAGACTCACGAAATCAAGGCCGAGAGCCGCAAGGACGAGGGGAAGGGTGCGAGCCGCCGCCTGCGTCGCGCGAGCTACGTTCCGGCCGTCGTCTATGGTGCGGGCCAGCCCGCGCAGAGCATCCAGATCGAGCACAACACCATCCTGCTCGCCGCCAAGCACGAGTGGTTCTTCTCCTCCGTGCTCGACCTGAACGTCGACGGCAAGGTGCAGAAGGTGCTGGTGCGCGACTGGCAGAAGCACCCGTTCAAGCAGCAGATGCTGCACATGGACTTCCTGCGCATCGACGAGAACGCCAAGCTGCGCGTGAACGTGCCGCTGCACTTCCTGAACCAGGAGAAGTCCGCCGCCGCCAAGACCTCCGGCGTGGTGATCTCGCACAACCTGACCGAAGTGGAAGTGTCCTGCCTGCCGAAGGACCTGCCCGAGCACATCGAGCTGGACCTGGCCGACCTCAAGCCCGGCGACATCATCCACCTGTCGCAGCTGAAGCTGCCGCAGGGCGTGGAGAGCGTGGCGCTGCACCTGGGCGCCGACCACGACGTGGCCGTGGTCACCGCGAACACGGTGAAGGAAGAGGTCGAGGAAGCGCCGGCCGAAGCCGCCGCCACCGAGGCTGCGCCTGCCGCCGCCGCGCCGGCCAAGGACGCCAAGAAGTAAGCCGCTGCGGCCCGCGCCCCGACGGGTGCGGGCCGCGTGCGCTTGCCGGTCGCCATGGCGGGTCTGCGACTCATCGTCGGGCTGGGCAATCCCGGTGCCGAATACCTCCGAACCCGGCACAACGCCGGGTTCTGGCTAGTTGACGCCCTCGCGGCGGGCCAGGGCGAGCGCTGGAGCTTCGACGGCAAGCTGCACGGCGAAAGCTGCAAAGTGCGCATCGGTGGCGACAGCGTGTGGCTGCTCAAGCCCTCCACCTTCATGAACAAGAGCGGCATCGCGGTGGCTTCCGCGCTGCGCTACTACAAGATCGAGCCTGCGGAATGCCTGGTCGCGCACGACGACCTCGACCTTCCCGCCGGCACCGCGCGCCTGAAGTTCGACGGCGGCCACGGCGGCCAGAACGGACTGCGCGACATCGTGGCCCACCTCGGCCACGGCAAGTTCCACCGCCTGCGCCTGGGGATAGGCCATCCCGGCCACAAGGATCAGGTTACCTCGTGGGTGCTGGGCCGCCCTTCCGCGCAGGACGAGGACGCGATCCTCGACGGCATCGCCCGCGCACTGGACGTGCTGCCTCTGGCCGTGGCCGGCCAGTTCGACAAGGCGATGCAGCAGTTGCATACCAGTCGGGACTCGGGACTCGGGATTCGGGACTCGTAAGAGCCGCGAACCGAGCCTGTCCTGCAATCCATCAGTTTCCGGAGTTGTTCCATGTTGCCGAGTCGCGCTTTGCCGAGTCCCGAGTCCCGAGTCCCGAGTCCCGTAGGAGCCCGCCATGGGCATTAAGTGCGGCATCGTCGGCCTGCCCAACGTCGGCAAGTCCACCCTGTTCAACGCGCTGACCAAGGCCGGCATCGCCGCGGCGAACTTCCCGTTCTGCACCATCGAGCCGAACGTGGGCGTGGTGCCGGTGCCCGATCCGCGGCTCAACGCGCTGTCCGCGGTGGTCAACCCGCAGCGGGTGGTGCCCACCGCGGTGGAGTTCGTCGACATCGCCGGCCTGGTCGCCGGCGCCTCGAAGGGCGAGGGCCTGGGCAACAAGTTCCTGGCGCACATCCGCGAGGTGGATGCGATCGCCCACGTGGTGCGCTGCTTCGAGCACGGCGACATCGTGCACGTGGCCGGCAAGGTGGATCCCATTGCCGACATCGAGACCATCGACACCGAGCTGGCGCTGGCCGACCTGGAGTCGGTGGAGAAGGCGCTGAACCGTGCCGAGCGCGCGGCCAAGGCGAACGACAAGGAAGCGCTGGCGAAGAAGCCGGTGCTGCAGAAGCTCGCGAGCGCGCTGAACGAGGGCAAGTCCGCGCGCAGCGTGCCGCTGGACGAAGAAGAAAAGGCGCTGGTGCGCGACCTGTTCCTGCTCACCCTGAAGCCGCTGATGTACATCGCGAACGTGCTGGAAGACGGCTTCGAGAACAACCCGCACCTCGACGCCGTACGCCGGCGCGCCGCCGAGGAAGGCGCCGAGGTGGTGCCGGTGTGTGCGGCGATCGAGGAGGAGCTGGCCCAGCTCGACGAGGCCGACCGCGACGAGTTCCTGAAGGACCTCGGCCTGGACGAGCCCGGCCTCAACCGCGTGATCCGCGCCGGCTACAAGCTGCTCGACCTGCAGACCTACTTCACCGCCGGCGTGAAGGAAGTGCGCGCCTGGACGATCAAGCGCGGCTACACCGCGCCGCAGGCCGCCGGCGTGATCCACACCGACTTCGAGCGCGGCTTCATCCGCGCCGAAACGGTGGGCTACGACGACTTCATCCAGTACAAGGGCGAAGCCGGCGCCGCCGCCGCCGGCCGCCTGCGCAAGGAAGGCAAGGACTACGTGGTCAAGGACGGCGACGTGCTGCACTTCCTGTTCAACGTCTGAACCCGCTGCCGCCCGCACGGCGGGTGGCAGTGCCGCCGGCTAGCGCGCGGGCTCCTTGCCGCCCAGCTTCATGCTCGCCTGCACGAAGAACGCGCGGCCCACGGGGCTGAACCAGGCGCGGTCGTAGTACGGGTAGCCGGTCCAGGTGGAGTCGTGTTGCGGCCGCGTGTCGAACAGGTTGTCGATCACGAAGGACAGGTTGATCCGCGGCGTGAGCTGGTAGGCCGTGGTGAGGTTGTAGAGGAAGGTGGGCGCCAGCCGCTGCGTGCCGTTGTAGTCCGGCAGCCCGCCGATGCGCGAGCCGTACAGCGTGGCGGTGAAGTCGCGGTACTTCCATGTCACCGAGGCGTTGGCCTTGGTGCGCGGGATCAGGTAGTTGTAGAGGTCGGTCAGCTCGTTGTCGGCCGGCACGTCGGCGCTCAGCTGCGTCTTGTGCCGGGCCACGTAGGTGGCGCCGAGGTTGAAGTCGAACGTGCCGGCGCGCGGCGTGGCCCAGCGGTAGTGCGCGCTCAGGTCGTAGCCCGAGGTCTGGTCGGTTGCCGCGTTGATCGGCAGCACCAGCACCGAGGTGATGCCGTCGGGGTTGTAGGAGGCGTCCGGCGGGTTGCGTACCACCTGGCTCAGCACCTGCTGGCAGAACGCGGAGTTGCCGTCGACCGGGCTGCCGCCGAGGGTGGCGCCCAGCCGGCAGTCCGCCTCCTCGCGCAGGATGGTGTCGCTGCTCTGGTAGATCACCTCGTTCTTCAGCTTGATCCGGTAGTAATCCACGCTGAGGTCGAAGTCCGGCGTGGGCGAGAACACGAAGCCCCAGGTGAGCGACTTGCTGGTTTCGTCCTTCAGCGCGGTGCTGCCGTGGCTGCGGCCATTGAAGCTTTCGCTGCCGTAGTCGCAGTCGTCGACGAAGTCGGGCGCGGTGTCGGGCTGCAGCGTGCGGCACTGCCAGTAGTCGACGCCGCCGGAGCTGGAGCCGCTCATGCCCGCGTAGAGGTAGGACAGGTCCGGCGCGCGAAAGCCGGTGGACAGCGAGCCGCGCAGCAGCAGGCTCTGGATCGGGCGGTATTCCAGCCCCAGCGCGTAGGTGAACTTGCCGGCGCCGGTGCCGCTGTAGCGATAGCGGTCGTAGCGGCCGGCGGTGGTCGCGGTGAGGTTGGCGAGCACCGGGACGCTGAACTCGTAGCCGGCCGCCGCATGGCTGCGCGAGCCCACCGAGGTGGTGTTGTGCAGGCCGTAGTAGCTGCCGTCCAGCGACATCGGGTCGGCCACCTGGGCGAAGTACTGGTTGCCGTACTCGGCGATGCCGGCGAAGCCGACCGGTCCCGCGGGCAGGTTGAACAGGTTGGTGTTGGTGAGGGTGAGCGACCAGTTCTCGCTGCGCGCCTGGTCGTGGTCGACCGAGTCCTGCGTGATCGAGCGGAACTGCGCCACGCTCAACGGCGTGTAGAAGCGGCTGACCGGCGCATCGTACATCTGGTAACCGCTGTCGGGATCGACGCCCAGCGACGGCCCGAGGTACAGCGCTTGCGCCTTGGCCGCGACCAGCGCCGGCCACTTTTCCGAAACCGTGTTCTGCGCGTGCTCGAAGTTGGCCTCGTAGTTCCAGTCGTCGTTGCCGCCGAAGCTGCCCTTGACGCCGGTGTTCAGCGAAAAGGTGTTGTTGATGTTGCGGATCATGCCGGGCCGGAAGCCGCCGTTTTCCTCGATCGTGAAGTAGCGCCGCTGCCACTGTTCGACCTGGCCGGTGGCCACGTTGTAGAACGGGGTGGGGGTGCAGTCGCCGTTCAAGGGCTCGCAGTTCTGCCACTGCAGCGGCGTGTTGTAGCTGTTCTGGTGCGAGGTGCCGGCCAGCACGTCGAGGTAGAGGTCGGTGCTGCCGTTGAGGTGGTAGGTGGCCGAGCCGAAGAAGTTGGCCATCTTGCGGCCGTTCTCCATCGTGCCGTAGCCGACGTCGTAGTAGCTGCCGCAGTAGTTGCCGTAGTTCCGGCGGTAGGCGTACTGGACGGTGCCCTTGTCGTAGCCGGCCAGGGCGGTGCAGGTGGCGGCGCCCGGGTCGATGTAGTTGTCGTCGCCGTCGATCCGCGCCCACACCTGGCTGGGGTAGTTGCGCGACGGCGTGACCGGGCTGTCCAGGCGTGAATCGGTGTAGCTGCGCTGATAGGCCCACAGCGGCTGCTTGTCGGTGAGCTCCAACCCGAACACGGTGTCCAGGTTGCCGACCGAGTAGCCGCTGGTGATGTCCAGCCGGTGCGACTTGCCGCCGCCGTGCAGGGTGTCGCCGTAGCGGTAGTCGATGGTGGTGCCGTCGGCCTTCTTCCTGAGGATGAAGTTGATCACGCCGGAGATGGCGTCCGAGCCGTACACCGCCGAGGCGCTGCCGGAGAGGATCTCCACGCGCTCGATCAGCGAGGTCGGGATGTTGGAGATGTCGGTGAAGTTGCTGTTGCCGCCGTAGGACTGCGGGTAGTCCGCGATGCGCCGGCCGTTCACCAGCACCAGGGTGTGGTTGGGGCCGAGGCCGCGCAGGTCCACCGCCTGGGCGCCGGGGGAAAAGCCGTCGGTGTTCTGATTGTTGTCCAGCGCGCCCAGGTTCTGGGTCAGCGACTTCATCAGGTCGGGCACGTTGGCGAAGCCGCGCTGCGCGATCTCCTGCGCGGTGATGGCGACCACCGGGGCCGGGCCCTCGATCTGCACGCGCGGGATGCGCGAGCCGGTCACCTGGACTTCCTGCAACTGGGTGGCCTGCTGTGGGGCGGTCCGGGCCTTGGGCTTGGCGGCGGGTGGCACGCTCCGGTTCGGGCCGGCTTCCTTCAGAATCACGAACGCGCCCGATTCGTCGCGCTGCACGCGCAGCCCGCTGCCGGCCACCAAGCGCTGCAGTGCCTGGTCGACGGACAGGCTGCCGCGCACGCCGGCGGTGCGCATGCCGCGCAGCTGGTCGGCCTGGTAGATGAACTGCGCGCCCGATTGCCGGGCCAGCTGATCCAGTGCGGAAACCAGGTCCCCGGCGGGGACGTCGACCGGCCTCGCGGCCGCGGATTGCGCCACCGCAATGGCAGGCACCGAACAGGCCAGCGCGATCATGGCGCTGAGTAGCGAGCGGCTCATCGTGTTCTCCCCGTAGGCGGTGCGGTATGCGCCGTCAGATGCGGAGACGAACGGCGGGCGAAAATCCCTAACGGTGGCGCAGCACGATGTCCTGGCCCTTGCGCTCGGCAGTCACCGGGAAGGCTTGCGTGAGCAGGCGCACGAAACCGTCCACGTTCGACCAGCGGAAGTTGCCGCCCACCCGCATGGCGCCTACGCCGGGATCGGCGACCACCAGTTTGCGCGTGCTGTAGCGGTTGAACTCGGCGGCGGCGGCGGCCAGCGGCGTGTCGTGGAAGCTGAGGAAGCCGTCGCGCCAGCTCAGGTAGGCCTCGGCCTGCGGCAGCGGCACGGTGCTCACTTCCACTCCCGCATCGTTGGCCAGGGCTACGCTGCCCGCGGGCAGCAGGGTCGTGGGCCGCCGGCCGGCATCCGGGCCGTCGGCCTGCAGGCGCACCAGGCCGTGGGTGACCACCACGCGCACGGCGCTTGCGTCGCGGCGCACGTCGAAGCGGGTGCCGACGGCGGTGACCCGGCGCCCGCCGGCCTCGACCGTGAAGGGCCGCGCGGGGTCCCTGGCCACGTTGAAGAACGCCTCGCCCTGTTCGAGCTCGATGCGCCGCTCGCTGCGGGACATGGCGACGACGATGCGGCTGTCGCTGCTCAGGGTCGCGCTGGAGCCGTCCGGCAACGCCGCCACCCGCAGCTCGCCGATGGCGGTGTGCCAGGCCATCCGCTGCACCGGTACGCGCTGCCAGCCCAGCGCCAGCCACGCGAGCAGCGCCAGCGAGGCGGCGACGGCAAGCAGCCGCGGCAGGGCGCGGCGCCAGGCTGTCGCTTGTGTGGGCGGCGGCGATGTTTTTCGGGAGGCACGCGGCGCCGGTTCGGCGACACTGCCGAGCGGTGCCGTCGCCCAGCGGCCCCGCGGCGGCACGACGCCGGCCGGCACGCCGGCGCCCAGCGCCTTCAGGCGGTCGCTCCGCCGCCACGCGGCGTCCAGCCGCAGATAGGCGACCTGATGCGCCACCGACGCCGTCAGCCACGCCTCCAGCTCGCGCTGGTCGCGGTCGCTCCAATCCCCCGCGTCGCGCCGCGCGATCCACGCGGCGGCGGTGTGTTCAATCTCCCTGCTGCTGGTCATGCTCGTACTCGCGGGTATCGAGTTCGGTCTCGACGAGGGCGGAGTGCGGCCGTTGCCGGCCGCCGTGGTAGTTGTCCGCCATCAGGCGGATGCCCTTGGCGATCTGTTTCTCCACCGTTTTCTCGCTGATGCCCATGCGCGCGGCGACCTCCTTCTGCGACAGCTCCTCGACCCGGCGCAACCAGACCACCTCGCGGCAGCGGTCGGGCAGGCGGTCGAACGCCTCGGCCAGGCGCTTGAGGTCCTGCCGTGCGCTGGTGCGTCGTTCCGGCGAGACCTCGTCCACCAAGACGTTCAAGGCTTCCAGATCACCCATCGCGTCGATCGAGACGACGCGCCCGCGGCGCAGCAGGTCGGTCATCAAATGGCGGGCGGTGGCGAACAGGAAGGATTTCGGGCTGGTCGGGCGGCTCCTGGCCGCGGCCTCGTAGATGCGGACGTAGATCTCCTGGCGCAGGTCGTGGACCTCCTCGCGGCGCGACCAGCTGCGCAGCAGATAGCGCATCAACGCGCCTTCGTGCACGAGGATTTCCCGGGCGAACCAGTTGTTGAGCGCGTCGTCCACCGGGCGACCTTAGCGGCAAACGCGGTGCGCCGGACAGTGATGGGGGAATTGCCGCCGCCGCTCGTCATGATCGAACCACCTGCCGCTGCGGCGACGGGCGATTCACTGCACACGGGGAGTTCCGCGATGTCGCTGTCCGCAGGTCCACGCATGGTCATGGCCTGGCTGCTGTGCGCGCTGGCGCCAATGATCGCCACTGCCGCAACGGTGGCGAAGCCGGCCGGTTACGACTACTACCGCATCGGCGATCTGGCTACCCCGCGCCCCGCGGCGGTCGAGCCGGCGATGCTGCTGGAAGGCGGCGGCGACTGGCCGCGCAAGGCCTTCACCTGGTTGGCGGCCAAGGCCGGCCACGGGCATTTCGTGATACTGCGCGCCTCCGGCGCCGACGAACTGCAAAAGGAACTGTACGAAGACATCGGCGGCGTGGCCTCGGTGCAGACCTTGGTGTTCCACGACCGCGCCGCGGCCAGCGACCCGAAGGTGCTGGAGATCGTGCGCAAGGCCGACGGCATCTTCATCGCCGGCGGCGACCAGTCGAACTACGTGCGCTACTGGAAGGGCACGCCGCTGAACGAGCTGCTGGATCGCCACGTGGCCGCGGGCAAGCCGATCGGCGGCACCAGCGCCGGGCTGGCGATCCTCGGCAGCTACGCGTACGGCGCGCTGGACGGCGGCAGCCTGGATTCCGCGACCGCACTGCACGACCCGCTGGGCGCAGGCGTCACCCTGGTCGACGGCTTTCTGCACCTGCCCTATCTGCAGCAGGTAATCACCGACACCCATTTCGGCAAGCGCCAGCGCCTGGGGCGGCTGATCGCCTTTGTCGCCCGGCTGCGCCACGAAGGCCATGCGCAGGCGATCGGGCTGGGTGTGGATGAAGATGCCGCGCTGGGCGTCGATGGTGACGGGCGCGCGCGTCTGTACACGGTGCACGGCGGCTACGCCTGGCTGGTGCGACCGGCCGGCCCGCCGCCGCAACTCGCGGCCGGGCTGCCGTTGGACTACCCGGATGTGCGGGTCACCGGCATCGGCACACAGAGCACGCTCGACCTGCGCGATTTCAGTGTGCGGCAACCGGCGTTCGTGGCCGTTGCCGACGTGCGCGACGGCCAGTTGAAATTGCGCGGCGAGGCGGCGCCGCTGCTGGTGATCCATGGCGGCGCGGGCGTGGAGCGCGCCGCCATGGCGCCGCAGACCGAGGCGCAGGCGCGCGCCGCGCTGGAGCTGGCGCTGCGTCGCGGCTACGAACGGCTCAAGGCCGGCCAGAGTTCGCTCGATGCGGTGACCGCGGCGATCACCGTGCTGGAGGACGATCCCCTGTTCAACGCGGGCCGCGGTGCCGTGTTCACCCACGACGGCAAGAACGAACTGGACGCCGCGATCATGGATGGCGCCTCGCTGGCCGCCGGTGCGGTGGCCGGCGTGCACCGGGTCAAGAACCCGATCCTGCTGGCGCGCGCGGTGATGGAGCATTCGCCGCATGTGATGATGGTGGGCGACGGCGCGGAAGCGTTTGCCGCGGAGCAGGGCGTCGAGCTGGTCGATCCTGCCTACTTCCGCACCGAGCGGCGCTGGCAGGATCTGCAGAAGGCGCTCAAGCAGGAAGCGGCCGGCGTGACGCCCAGTGCCCGCATGGCGGCGCTGAAGCATTTCGGCACGGTGGGCGCGGTGGCGCGCGACGAACAGGGCCGCCTCGCCGCCGCCACCTCCACCGGCGGCATGACCGACAAGCGCTACGGCCGCGTGGGCGATTCGCCGATCATCGGCGCCGGCACCTACGCGAACGCGTCCTGCGCGGTGTCCGGCACCGGCTGGGGCGAGTTCTACATCCGTGTATCCGCCGCGCGCGAGATCTGCCAGCGCATGGGCATGTTGGGCGAAACGGCGGCACAGGCCGGGCAGGCGGTGATCAACGACGAGATTCCGCGCATGGGCGGCGACGGCGGCGCCATCGTGCTCGGTGCCGACGGCAGCGTGGCGACGCCGTTCAACACCGAAGGCATGTACCGCGGTTGGATCGGTGCCGATGGCGTGCCGCACGTGGCGATCTACGCCGACGACGCCTTGCCCCTGCCGGAGCGCGTCCCCGTGCATTGACCGCGTGCCTGCGCCGGGATGGATCAGAGCATCCATAATGGCGAGCCCGCTTGCGCGACAGGATGCCCGTCCATGCCCGGAACCCAGCACGAAGTGAGTTTCCGCTTCCTCGCCCAGCCCACCGACGTCAATTTCGGCGGCAAGGTGCACGGCGGCATGGCGATGAAGTGGATCGACCAGGCCGGCTACGCCTGCGCGGTGGCGTGGAGCGGGGCGTACTGCGTCACCGCCTCGGTCAGCGGCATCCAGTTCGTGGCGCCGATCCTGATCGGCGACCTGGTCACGGTGCAGGCGCGGCTGATCCACACCGGCACCAGCAGCATGCACCTGGCGGTGGACGTGCTGGCGAGCGACCTGCGCAAGAACGAGCGGCGCCTGGCGACCAGCTGTGTGATGGTGTTCGTGGCACTGGACGCGCCCGACGGCAAGCCCACGCCGGTGCCGCGCTGGGAGCCGCGCGACGACGGCGAGCGCCAGCTGCAGGCGCATGCGCGGCGGCTGCAGGAGCTGTCGCGCGAGATGGAGCAACTGGTGGATGCGCGCGGCGGCAAAAACCGCGGCGGGCAGGGCTGAAAACCCTTGCGGAACGCGCTTGCCGACGGCGAAAGGTGTTGACAGTCGGCGGGGCGATCCACACAATACGCGTTCTTTGTTGGAGGGATACCCAAGCGGCCAACGGGGGCAGACTGTAAATCTGCTGGCTTACGCCTTCGGTGGTTCGAATCCACCTCCCTCCACCATTGCAAAGTATCAGTCCGTTTCGGCAGGTGGATGAGAACCACCGAAATGGAATGCTGGTTCGACCGATGCGCAGGAGCGCATCGGAACGCGACGCGAAAGCGGCGCGGCCCCGGAGGGGCGGAGGGCAGGAAGCCCGGAGTCATCCACCTCCCTCCATCAGTCGATTCGCGCGAGTTGCGATTGGGCTGGTTCGTCGAATCGGCCCAGCCGATCCGGCAGCAGGCTCCGCGCAGGGCGGGAGTAGTTCAATGGTAGAACCTCAGCCTTCCAAGCTGATGGTGCGGGTTCGATTCCCGTCTCCCGCTCCATTGATCTTGCCGCTAGAAATTTCGCTCATGTAGCTCAGTCGGTAGAGCACTTCCTTGGTAAGGAAGAGGTCGCTGGTTCGATTCCAGTCATGAGCACCATCATGGTTGCTCGCCCGTTCCGGGCGTTTTTCTTTCACTGACTCATCGGGATTCAAGTCATGGCAAAGGGCAAGTTCGAGCGCACCAAGCCCCACGTGAACGTGGGTACGATCGGTCACGTGGACCACGGCAAGACGACGCTGACGGCGGCGCTGACGAAGGTCGGTGCGGAGCGTTTCGGCGGCGAATTCAA
>JAFIHF010000060.1 GCA_017848855.1 Rhodanobacter denitrificans
CACTTTCCGTCCATGGAGGGACGGAAAGCGTCGCCGCGGGGTGTCGTTTTCTCTTGGCTACTTCTCTTTTGGACAAGCAAAAGAGAAGTAGCTCGGGCCGCGGCAGCGGCTCGAAACCGCTTTGTAACTTGCGATAACGCACACAAAAGCACCCCACGAGGGCGAAAGCCCAACACCCCACCCTCCCCATACGCCCCCGTTCCCGCCTTTTTCGCGTGCCCGGTATACTCCCAAGCTTCCGTGTCACGAACCCCGGCGAATGAATCCCAACTTCCTCGATTTCGAACAACCCATTGCCGAGCTGGAGGCGAAGATCGAGGAGTTGCGCCATACCAGCAACGGCCAGGCGCTCAATATCGACGAGGAAGTCAGCCGGCTGCGCGAGAAGCTCAAGCTCAAGACCAACGACATCTTCAAGAACCTCAGCTCGTGGCAGGTCGCCCAGCTGTCGCGTCATCCGGCACGGCCGTACACGCTGGATTACATCGGCGTGATGTGCGAGGAGTTCCACGAGCTGGCCGGCGACCGCATGTACGCCGACGACGGCGCCATCGTGGGCGGCCTGGGCCGCATCAACGGCCGCGCGGTGATGATCGTGGGCCACCAGAAGGCGCGCGACACCAAGGGCAAGCTCAAGCGCAACTTCGGCATGCCGCGCCCCGAGGGCTACCGCAAGGCGCTGCGCCTGATGAAGATGGCCGAGCGCTTCGGCCTGCCCGTGCTCACCCTGATCGACACCATGGGCGCCTACCCCGGCATCGGCGCCGAGGAGCGCGGCCAGAGCGAAGCGATCGCGCGCAACCTGCTGGAGATGGCCGACCTCAAGACGCCGATCATCTGCACCGTGATCGGCGAAGGCGGCTCCGGCGGCGCGCTGGCGATCGGCGTGGGCGACCGCGTGAACATGCTGCAGTACGCCACCTATTCGGTGATCACGCCCGAAGGCTGCGCCACCATCCTGTGGCGTAGCGCCGAGCGCGCCAAGGACGCCGCCGAGGCGCTGGGCCTCACCGCGCCGCGTCTGCTGGAGCTGGGCCTGATCGACAAGCTGATCCGCGAACCGCTGGGCGGCGCCCACCGCAACCCGCGCTCGATGGCGATCCGCCTCAAGGCCGTGCTGATGAACCAGCTCGACGAACTGCAGGCGCTGCCCCTCGCCGACCTGCAGGAGCAGCGCTACCGCCGCCTGCGCGGCCACGGCGCGTTCCAGGAATAAGCGCAAGGCGACGCCACGGCGCTACCATCGACGGCACACAAGCCGCCGGAAACCGCCATGGCCAACGACGCCACCAAGCTCGCCGTACTGATCGACGCCGACAACGCGCGCCCGGCCATCGTCGAGGGCCTGCTGGCCGAGGTGGCGAAGTACGGCACTGCCCACGTCAAGCGCATCTACGGCGACTGGACCAAGCCCGACCTCAACAGCTGGAAGGACGCGCTGCTGCGCCACTCGATCCAGCCGATCCAGCAGTTCCGCTACACGGTGGGCAAGAACGCCACCGACTCGGCGATGATCATCGACGCGATGGACCTGCTCTACGCCAAGCGCTTCGACGGCTTCTGCATCGTCTCCAGCGACAGCGACTTCACCCGACTGGCCTCGCGCATCCGCGAATCCGGGCTCACCGTCTACGGCTTCGGCGAGCGCAAGACGCCCGCGCCGTTCGTGGCGGCCTGCGACCGCTTCATCTACACCGACGTGCTGGGCAAGACCGACGGCGGCGAGGAACGCCCCGCCGAGCCCGTGCCGCGTAAGGGCGCGAAGGAGCTGCGCCAGGACACGCGGCTGGTCAACCTGCTGCGCGACGCGATCCAGGATGCCGACGACGACGCCGGCTGGGCCAGCCTGAGCGCGGTGGGCAACATGGTCGGCAAGCGGGCGCCCGAGTTCGACTCGCGCAACTGGGGCTACGCCAAGCTCAGCGGCCTGATCAATGCCATCGGCCTGTTCCAGACCGAGGAGCGCCAGGTCGGCAACGGCAAGCACATCTACGTGCGCATCAAGAAGAAGCCCGCCGCCCGTGAGTGAAACGCAACCGCTGCCCGACACGCTGCGCCGTGCCCTCGCCGACCAGCCTCACGGCGCGCTGTGCGTGGCCTACAGCGGCGGCCCGGATTCCACCGCCCTGCTGCACGCGCTGGCGCAACTGCCCGCGGCGCGTGCGCGCGGCCTGCGTGCGCTGCACATCGACCACGGCCTGCACGCGGAAAGCGACGCGTGGGCGGAACACTGCCGCCGCTTTTGCGCCAGCCTCGACTTGCCTTGCATGGTGCGGTGCGTCGCGGTGGCAACGCAACGCGGCGAAGGCCTGGAAGCGGCCGCGCGCCACGCCCGCCACGCCGCCTTCGCGGCCGAGCTGCGTGCGGGCGAGATCCTGCTGCTGGCCCACCACCGCGACGACCAGGCCGAGACCGTGCTGCTGAAGCTGCTGCGCGGCGCCGGCCCGGAAGGGCTGGGCGGCATGCGCGAGCGCCGCCCGCTGGGTCGCGGCGAACTGTGGCGGCCGCTGCTGCACGCCATCACGCGCGCGCAGCTGCACGACTACGTGGCCGCGCACGAGTTGCCCTGCATCGACGATCCCTCGAACGCCGACACCCGGCTCGCGCGCAACCGGCTGCGCCACGAGATCCTGCCGCGCCTCGCGGCGTACTGGCCGCAGGCGGTGGACTCGATCCTGCACAGCGCCACGCTCAGTCGCGCCGCGGCCGATGCGCTGCGCGCGCAGTGGCTGGCCGCTTACGCCACGCTGCACGACGCAGCCAACGACAGCCTCGACGCCGCCGGCTGGCTGGCGCTATCCCCCGCGCTGCGCGAGCCGCTGCTCGACCACTGGCTGCACGCGCACGGCCTGCCCGCGCCCACCACCGCGCAGCGCGCCCAGATCGAGCGCCAGTGCGCGGCACGCGCCGGCACCGCGCCGTGCGTCCGCTGGGGCCGCACCGAGTTGCACGTGTGGAAAAACCGGCTGTGGGCGCACGCGCTGCCGCCGACCGTCGACCCGGCATGGCAGGCACGCTGGCGCGGCGAACCGCTTGCGCTGCCCGACGGCGGCCGGCTCATGCTGCGCGACGAACACGCACGCCTGCCCACGCCACTCAGCGTGCGCCTGCGCCAGGGCGGCGAGCGCATCAAGCCCGCCGGCAACGCGCATACCCGCGAGTTGCGCGACCTGTTCCAGCAGGCCGCGCTGCCGCCGTGGCAGCGCCTCGCCTGTCCGCTGCTGTACGAGGGCGACGCGCTGGTCGCGGTGGCCGACCGCTGGTTCAGCGCACGCGGCCGCGAACTGTTCGACGAAGCCGGCAGCAGGCCGCTGTGGCTGCCTGCAAAGTGAGCTATCGCATTGATTCACACGCCCCGCTGCGCTAGTTTTGCGGCCATGGCCAAGACCGCTGCCCCTGCCGCCAAGACCCCGCCCGCCGCCGACTTCGAGCACTCGCTGGACGAGCTCGAACAGCTGGTGGCGAAGATGGAAGGCGGCGAGTTGAGCCTGGACGAATCGCTGGCCTCCTTCGAGCGCGGCGTCAAGCTGTACCGCCACTGCCAGCAGTCGCTGGAGCAAGCCGAACTGCGCGTGCGCCTGCTGCTCGACCCCGAAGCCCCCGACAGCGCCGAACCGTTTGAACCCGAACACTGAACTGGGTCCCGCCCTGCAGGCGTTGATCCAGCGCGCCGAACAGGCGCTGGACGCGTGCCTGCCGCACGCCGAGCAAGCCCCCGCCGAACTGCACCGCGCGATGCGCTACGCCGTGCTCGGCGGCGGCAAGCGCCTGCGCCCGCTGCTGGTCTACGCCGCCGCGCACGCGCTCGGCCACGACGACGCCGCGCTCGACGACGCCGCCTGCGCGGTGGAACTGATCCACGCCTACTCGCTGGTGCACGACGACCTGCCCGCGATGGACGACGACGCCCTGCGCCGCGGCCGCCCCACCTGCCACATCGTGTACGGCGAGGCGATGGCGATCCTCGCCGGCGACGCGCTGCAGGCGCTGGCCTTCGAGCTGCTCGCCGCCCCCGGCGCCGCACCTGACGCCGCCACCGGCATGCGCATGCTGCACGCGCTGGGCCGCGCCTGCGGCGCAGAAGGCATGGCCGGCGGCCAGGCGCTCGACCTCGCCGCGGTCGGTTGCAAGCTCACGCTGGCCGAACTCGAACACATGCACGCCTGCAAGACCGGCGCGCTGATCCGCGCCTCGGTGCAACTTGGCGCACTCGCCGCCGGCGCCGACGAAACCACCCTCGCCGCGCTGGACCGCTACGCCGCCGCGGTGGGCCTCGCCTTCCAGGTGCGCGACGACATCCTCGACGTGGAAGGCGAATCCGCGGTGATCGGCAAGACCGCCGGCAAGGACGCCGCCGCCGACAAACCCACCTTCTCTTCGATCATCGGGCTCGAGGCTTCGCGTGTGCACTTGGCCGAGTTGACGGCTGTTGCGCTCGAGGCGATCGCGCCGTTGGGGGCGCGGGGCGAGTTGCTCGCCGAGTTGGCGCATTACGCGGCGGAACGCTTGCGTTAGTTGGGGCCGCGCCTGTGCGCTTTTTGCCCCTCTCCCGCTGGCGGGAGAGGGGTTGGGGAGAGGGGCTCTTCCTTCTCACGCTTCCGCAAGTTTCAAAGCGATTTCGGTCGTCTGCCGGCGCCCGAGTTCCTTCTCTTTGCTGGCCCACGCCACCGCAGGAGCGGTGGCGAACGGCGAAGCCGGCCCGAAGGGCGGAGGGCAGGATGCCCGGAGTCAAGAGAAGTAACCAAGAGAAATGGCCTGTTCAATCCG
>JAFIHF010000061.1 GCA_017848855.1 Rhodanobacter denitrificans
CACGTCGCGACGTGTCGCCTTGCGGTGCCGCTCGAAACCGGCGTCGTGCTGCATCGACAGGCTCATCTGCTTGGGCGTCATCGCGTACGATCCATCCTCAGGTCGAGCTTCGACCGCAGGGCAAAATCAGAGTTTCCCTAGAAGCGCTTGAACGTTTGCGCCTGCTTTTCGGCATGAGGCGCATCAAGCGATGCATAGACCGGCATCGACCAGGTGGCGCTCTGTCCCTTGCCGCACGAGCCGTAGCCGCATTCGTTCCAGATGTAGAAACTGGCGATGCGGTCGGCGGCGTCATACAGCGTCGATACCTGGACCGGCCCGTTGCCGTCCGCGGGCCTGAGCGTGAACTTCCATTCCCACAGGGTGCGCGCCACCGGGACGGAAACCTTCGGCCCGGCGCCGATGAAGACGTAGTCACCGGGTGGA
The DNA here is from genome assembly GCA_017848855.1 of Rhodanobacter denitrificans. Taxonomy (GTDB): domain Bacteria; phylum Pseudomonadota; class Gammaproteobacteria; order Xanthomonadales; family Rhodanobacteraceae; genus Rhodanobacter_A; species Rhodanobacter_A denitrificans_B. The sequence continues at coordinate 427 of JAFIHF010000061.1, forward strand.
AGGGTGACCTGCTTTCCCCTTTCGACGGTGAGCACGTACTCCTTGTCGGCCTCCCAGGCATAGGCCGGGCTGCGCTGCGAATCGGGACCGTTCTGCATCAGCAGAAGGTCCGCGGCAGGATCTTCCTCGCGATAATCCTTCGAGCCACCACCGCGGTTGACCAGCCCGCCCCAGTTCATCTGGTAGCGGCCGTCCACCCGCTGCGGGCCGCCGTGCGCCCAGGTCTTGTTGGGAAAGTTGACCTGGATGGCGAAGAAATTGAGCCCCTGGGCGACGGCATTCGTCACGCGCAGGTGCGACGACACCTTGATGAGGTCGTGCGGTATCCCGGGGAACGCGGCATGGCTGTGAGGGTCATGCGCCGTCGGGCCGATGACGAAAGGCGGCGGCGCGGATGCGGCAGCAACGGCGCCGGCGGCCAACGCAACACCGCAGCCCAGGGCCAAGCGTGCGAGACGCGGATGGGTTCTCGAGATCGATCCCTGGACTTGCATGCCGGATTGCCCTTTCGCTGCCTGCGCCGGCCCGAGTATCCCCGATCCTGATCGCCGGGAGTTGCCGCTGCCGAGCCGCAGGCAACGAGCCATACAGGCACCGGTCAGGAGGTGGCCTCACGTCGCGAAGTCCGCACCCGTTCCAGACATCCGCGGCAGCCCATTCGGCGGCGACCAGGGCCAGCACCTACTCCACGATGCCGTGGCTTTCGGCGGTGCCCAGCAATTCGGGCCGGGTGGCCGGTTGCTGCCGGCGCCCCAGCAGCGGATGCGCGAACACCGCCAGCAGGATCACCGCCACGCCCGCGTAGAACCAGCCGTCCAGCTGGCGCTGCTCGCCGAGCAGCAGCATCGCCAGCACGATCGCGTAGACCGGCTCCAGGTTGGTCACCATCTGCGTGCCGAACGCGCTCAGGTGGCGCAGCGCCACCAGCGCCAGCGCGAACGGCAGCAGGGTGCAGCCGAAGGACAGCGCCAGCAGCAGCAGCGCATCGTGCGCATCCGGCAGCACGAAGGCCGCGCCCGCGTGCGGCAGCAGCGGCGCGAGCAGGGTGAGGAAGGCCGTGCCGGTGCCCAGCTCGATGCAGGTGACGGTGAGCGGGTCGCCGTGTTCCACCAGGCGCTTGTTGAGCGCGCCGAACAGCGCCACGAACAGCGCCGACAGCACGCCCACCGCGATGCCGAGGCGCATGTCGTGCGGCACGCCGCCCGCCACCATCGCCACGCCGGGCACCACCGCCGCGCCGAACAGCAGCTCGCGCGGATCGAACCGGCGCCTGGCGATCCACGGTTCGACGAAGGCGAGGAACACCGAGCCCAGCGCGATGCAGGTGGCGCCCACCGAGGCGTTGGCGAGCTTGATCGCGGCGTAGAAGGTGAGCCAGTGCAGCGACACCAGCACGCCGATGCCGGCATACGCCCAACGCAGCCGCGTCGGCATCGCGCGCAGCCCGCGCCACACCCGCGGCATCAAGAGCAGCGCGGCGGCGACCAGCAGCATGCGCCACCACACCAGCGGCAGCGCGGGCAGGCTGATCGACTTGCCGAGGATCGCGGTGAAACCCCACAACAGCACGCAGAAGTGGATCTGCAGGCGGGCACGGTGGGTGGCTTGCATGGGCGGTGCATCGAAGGGGGACGCGGCATTTTACTTCTTGCCGGCGGGTGCGGCCCGCGTGGGTGCACGCATTTGCTGCAATACCGTGGTGCAGGTGTTCGCGTCGCCGCTGCCGTGGCTGGGGACGACCACCGCCAGCAGCGCGGCCGCGGGTGCGGCGACCACGCCCAGCGCCAGCGCGCCGGCGCCGCGTGCCAGCAGCGGTCCGGTATGCACGCCCACGTCGGGCTGCTTCAGCGTGCCGTGCACGTACAGCGGCGAGCGCAGCGACAGCACGCGCAGGCCCTTGGTGTGCGGGATCACGTCCAGATCGAGTTTTTCGTCGGCGAAGTTCACCGTGCCCTTGACGTCGATCAGCGCATCCTGGGTGTCGAACACGAACAGCCGGGTGCGGAACAGGCCGTCCTGCGCAGCGAGGTCGGCGGCGGCGCAGTTGATCTTCACCGTGCGGTCGCCGAACAGCTTGCCGAGCACTATGTTGCCCACGTTGAGGCCGGCGGTTTCCAGCAGGTTGCGGCTGATCGCGCCGTCGTTCATCAGCAGCTTGAGCTCGCCGCTGCTGCTGCCGAGCAGGGCGGCGACGGAGTTGCCGCGCGCGTCCAGCGCGGCGTCGCCGTTGATCTCGCCGAAGCTGGTGTGCATCGGTTCGAAGGTGGGGAACAGCTGCTTGAGCTTGAGGTGGCGTGCGCGCAGGTTCAGTGCGCCACGCATCGATGCGGTGCTGCCGTCGAGGCGCAGCGTGCCGTCCAGCTGGCCACCGGCGAGGCCGAAGCGCAGCGGATCCAGCGCCAGCACGCCGTCGTCCAGCTGCAGACGGGTCGACAGCGATTCGACCGGCAGCGAGGCGCCATGCTCGATGCGTCCGGCGGAGAAGCGCACGTCGGCATCCATCGCCCTCCAGCGCTCGGTGCGGAAGGCCTGCGTGGGCAGCACGCGGTCCGATGCGGCGGGCGGTGGCGCGGTGGTGCTGGAACCGCCGCCGCCGATCAGCGGCGCCAGGTCGGCGAAGCGCAATTGCGTGGTCTGCACCTTGCCGCTGAGCCTGGGGCGTGCGCCGCCGGTGATGTAGTCGACGTCGCCGGCGAGATCGCTGCCGCCCACGCGCGCGCGGAAATCGTGGTAGCTGAAGTGGCTGCCGCTGCGCCCCAGCGTGGCGGCGAGTCGCCCGCGGGTGGCGTAGGGCGGGGTGTCGGGCAGGGTGACGCCGAGGATGGGGTAGAGCTTCGCCATGCTGGAGCCGGCCAGCCACAGGCGCAGATCCAGCGCACCGAGGTGCACGGGATCGGTGAGCGTGCCGACCAGGGCGATGTGGGTGTCGCCGATGCGCAGCTTTGCCTGCAGCGGGAACGGCCGGTCGGACTGCTGCAAGGCCAGCATGGCGCCGATCCTGCCGCTGCCGTCCAGCGATGCGCCCTGGTAGCTGCCGTGCGCGGTCCAGGCAAATTGGTAGGCAGCCTCACGCGCCATGGCGCCGCCGGGTTCGTTGCGCGCCTCGTCGCCGCCCAGCGACTTGCCCGCGCCGCGGCCGGCGCTGCGCTCGGCCTGCGTGTGCGCGTCGGCGCTGGCCTGCGCCACGATCTGGTCGTAGGGAATCGCCTGCTGCAGCGGTTCGATGTGCGCGGCTATCTTCACGCGGCCGACGGCGTCGTCCAGCGCGAGCTGGCCGGCGTCGAAGCCGATGGCGCCGAGATCCACCGTCCATGCGGAAGGCGTGCCGCCTTGCGGCAGCTTGAACGTCCAGTTGGCGCGGCCCTGCGCGTCGCGCTCCAGGTCCACGCTGGGGTTCACCAGTTGCAGGGTGGGGATGCGCACGCGGTGCCGCAGCAGGTCCAGCGGCGAGAGGCTGAAGCGCAAGGCGTCGAGGTGCGCGAATCGCGGCTGCTTCGTCCACGCCGGATTCGCCACGGTGATGTCCTGCGCCACGACGTGCGGCCACGGCACCCATGCCCGCCAGCCTCGCGCTTGCGGATCGCGCTGCCATGCCACGCCGAGGTTGCCGTTGATCGCGAACGGGCGGTCGATCGCCGCACTGGCGCGTGCGTCGATGGTCGGCTTCAGCCTGTTCCAGTCGTACAGGGACAGCGTCACCAGCAGCGCCGAGACCAGCACGATGGCCAGCGTCACCGGCACGCCGACGATCCATGCCAGCAGCTTGTGCCTGCGCTTCATGCCCGTCTCCGGCGGCCGCGCAGCGACCGATGATGGCTATGCGCTCGGGATAACCGATGCTGCGGCAAGGTTTCGTGGTGACGGCGTGGTCTTGCTCACCGCGCGTTCATGCGGCGCGGGATCGACCGCCTCAGTCGCGGCGGCGATGGATGCGCCACACCCAGGCGGGCGGCAGGTTGAGCCAGGCGCCGCCGATGCGTTCGGCCGCGAGATTCAGCCGTTGCCGCAGCGCGCGCGGCACCGGGCAACGCAGGCCGTAGGTGAACTGGTAGAGCGCGCCGCCATCCTGCAGCTGGCGCTCGAACACGCCCTCGATGATGGCCTCGACCTTGTCGGCCGGGATCGACAGCAGGGGCAGGCCGCTGATCACGGCGCTGGCGCGTTCGTCGCCGAACAGCGACGACGAGCGGCCCAGTCGGGCAGCGTCCATGCGCAGCACGCGCGCATGCGGATGGCGCTGCGCCAGCGTGCCGGCCAGCACCGGATCGGTCTCCACCAGCACCAGCCGGTGTCCCGGCAGGCCGCGTTCCAGCAGGGCGCGGGTGAACACGCCGGTGCCCGGGCCCAGTTCGATCACCGGGCCGTGCGCATGGTCGACATGGGCGGTCATCAACCGCGCCAGCGCCGGGCCGGACGGCGCCAGCGCGCCCACGCTGCGCGGATTGCGCAGCCAGGCACGCAGCAGATGCAGGTGGTCATTCAGCGGCATCGATGGCAGGACCGTGGCTTACCCGCAACCACGATAACCGCACCGGCCGGCGCGGATGTTCGGATCCGGTTATGCGGCCGCGACCGGTATCGCAATGGCGGGCCTCGTCACAGCGGCTTGCCGTCCACCCGCACCGGCGCGTGGATGTCGCAGATGCCCAGCTTGCCCACCGGCACGGGATAGAACGCGCTGTGGCCGTGGCGCGCGGCGTCGATCAGCGCGGCGAAGCTGGGGCTGCCGGTGCGCAGCACCTGGATGTTTTCGCGCTGGGCGGGCGGCAGGTCGGCGGCCAGCTTCACCGACAGGATGGGCGTGCGCTCGCCGGCCTTTTCGTAGAAACCCATCGGCCCGGTGCCACGCGGCAGCGCCGACAGGAACGGCATGCCCTGCAGCACGCGGCCGACCACCGCGAGGTTGTGGTCCAGCCGGCGCGGCGCCTGGCCGATCACGGCGTACAGCGCGCTGCCGTTGCCGCTGTCGGGCGGCACGTCGCGGCCCACGCCGACCATGCCGTAGCAGTGCACCAGCCATTCCTTGCCGCTGGCCGGATCGCGCGCCACCGGGAAGCCTTCGGAGAAACCCACCTGCGGCGCGTAGACATCGCCGTCGGGCAGCGGCGTCCACGGTTGTTTGGAATCGATCGCGCGGGTGAATTCCGGCGGCAGCGTGGCCTTGGCCTTGCCCAGCGGATGCAGCTTCGCCTTGTCGCCGCCGTCGTCGCCGTTCGGGTCGTCCCACTGGGTGACGAAGTTGTCCTGCACGCGCACGATGGCGAGGCCGTCGAAGTAGCCCTGGCGCACCAGGGTGCGAATGTTCTGCGCATGCAGCGGCGTGAACTCCGGCGCCAGCTCGATCACCACGCGGCCGGCGGGCAGCTGCATGTAGAGCAGGTTGGCCGGATCGGGCGTGCGCCATTCGGCAGGCTTCGACGCCGCCAGGATTTCCTTCGCGGTGGGCGTGGGTTTGTCCTGCGCGGCGAGGGCGGGCAGTGCGGCCAGCGTGCAGGCGAGCGCCAGCGCCAGCGGGGCGAATCGGTTCATGGGTTCACTCTCCTTCGATGGCAGGCTTGCCGGCGCGTCGGTTCTTCCACAGGTAGCCGACTCCCAGCAGCGCGAACCACACCGGGCTGGCCAAGAGGGCGGCGCGGGTGTCGGACTGCAGGCAGAGCAGCACCAGCACGAACGCGAAGAACGCGAGGCACGCCCAGCACATGAAGACGCCGCCGGGCATCTTGTAGCTCGAGTCCGCGTGCTGCTGCGGACGCTGGCGGCGGTAGGCCAGGTAGGCGCACAGGATCAGCGACCACACGAACATGAACAGCACCGCGGACAGCGTGGTGACCAGGGTGAACGCGGTGACCAGGTTCGGCACGAGGTAGATCAGCGCCGCGCCCAGCAGCAGGCAGAAGCAGGAGAACAGCAGGCCCAGCGAGGGCACCGCCGCCTTCGACAGTCGCGCGAACGCCTTCGGCGCGTGGTCCTCGCCGGCGAGGCCGTACAGCATGCGGCTGGTGGAGAAGATGCCGCTGTTCGCCGAGGAGGTGGCCGAGGTCAGCACCACGAAGTTGATCAGGCTGGCCGCGGCCGGCACGCCGGCCAGCACGAACAGTTCCACGAACGGGCTCTTGTCCGCGTGCACCAGCCGCCACGGCGTCACCGCCATGATCGCCGCCAGCGCCAGCACGTAGAAGATGATGATGCGCACCGGGATCGAGTTGATCGCCTTCGGCAGGTTGCGTCGCGGGTCGGCCGTCTCGGCCGCGGTGGTGCCCACCAGCTCGATGCCGACGAAGGCGAACACCGCGATCTGGAAGCCGGCGAAGAAGCCCGACAGTCCGTGCGGGAAGAGGCCGCCGTCGTTCCACAGGTTCGCCAGTGTCGCTTTATTGCCGGCCGGCGAACGGAAGCCCCACGCCACCAGTGCGAAGCCGACGACCACCAGCGCGATGATCGCCACGATCTTGATCAGCGCGAACCAGAACTCCAGCTCGCCGAACATCCGCACCGTGGTCAGGTTCAGCGCCAGCAGCAACAGCACGCACAGCAGCGCCGGTATCCACGGTGCCAGCTGCGGCAGCCAGAACTGCACGTAGGCGGCGATCGCGATCACCTCGGCGATCGCGGTGACGATCCAGCAGAACCAGTAGGTCCAGCCGCAGAAGAAACCGGCCCACGGCCCCAGCAGGTCGGTGGAGAAATCGATGAACGACTTGTACGCCAAGTTCGACAGCAGCAGCTCGCCCATCGCGCGCATCACGAAGAACAGCATCACGCCGATGACGAGGTAGACCAGGAGGATCGACGGCCCGGCGAGGCTGATCGTCTTGCCCGAGCCCATGAACAACCCGGTGCCGATCGCGCCGCCGAGCGCGATCAATTGCAGGTGGCGATTGGAGAGGCTGCGCCTCAGGTGATCCGGTTGCTCCGTGGAGACGGTCATGCGGGCGCCGTGGTCGTGGACGGGCCGCCACGATAAAAGAAAGCCCCGTTTCCCGCCAATGCGGTGCAGCCATGACGCCATGCCATGACTTCCGACGCATGTGCTATGTCGAAGTCAACACTATACTTCAGTCCGAGCTATGTGGCAGTACGGGTGAGAGCGTGGACGACAGCGCCAGCCAGTTGAAGAAATTCCAGAAGGAGCTGTCCGCCGGCACCGTGTCGCTGGTGCTCTTGGCGGTGCTGGGGCAGTCGCGCCAGCCCCTGTACGGCTACCAGATCGCCAAGCGGCTGGAGGAGGCGGGCGAGGGCGTGCTGGCCGGCAAGCAGAGCGCGCTGTACCCGGTGCTGCGCAACCTGGAGGGCGCGGGCCTGCTGGCCAGCGAAGTGGAACCCTCGGTGAGCGGTCCGCCGCGCCGCTACTACCGCATCACGAAATTCGGCCGCGAGGTGCTGCGCGAGTGGACCGCCGCGTGGAACGCCAGCCGCGACTCCGTCGACAAGGTCTTGCAGGGAGAACTGTGATGAACGCACCGTCCGGCCACATGCCGCGCACCATCAACGAATACCTCGACCAACTGCGCGCCGCCCTGCGCGGCGCCGACCCCGCGCTGATCCAGGACGCGCTGTACGACGCCGAGGAACACCTGCGCGCGGAACTCTACGAGCGCCCCGGCCGCGACGAGGCGGCGATGCTGGAGCACGTGGTGGAGAGCTACGGCGCGCCGGACGAGGTGGCCGAGATCTACCGCGACCAGGAGATCAAGATCCAGCGCGCGATCCGCCCGCCGCCGCCGCCGAAGCGGCGCTCCGCCGCGGGCCGCTTCTTCGGCGTGATCGCCGACCCGCGCGCCTGGGGCGCGCTGTTCTACCTGCTGTTCGGCCTGGTCACCGGCATCGCCTACTTCACCTGGGTGGTTGCCGGCCTCTCGATGTCGGCGGGCTTCTCGGTGCTCATCATCGGCCTGCCGTTCATCGTGCTGTTCTTCGGCAGCGTGCGCGGGCTGGCCTTGCTGGAAGGGCGGCTGGTGGAAACCATGCTCGGCGTGCGCATGCCGCGCCGGCCGCCGTATCCGCCGCAGAAGCAGGACCTGTCGCTGTTCCAGCGCATCGGCGCAATGTTCACCGACCCGCGCAGCTGGAGCTCGATGCTGTACGCCCTGCTGCTGCTGCCGCTGGGCATCTTCTACTTCACGCTGATCGTGAGCTGGCTCGCCGTCTCGCTGAGCTTCATCGCCGCGCCGGTGCTCAGACTCGTCGAGTCACTTGCTGGCCCCTTCACCTTTACCTGCAACGGGCTGGGTTGGCTGTGCGGCCCGATCGCCTATGGAAACGGCTGGGCTGCGGCAGCGATATTGTGCGTGCTGGGCCTGCTGCTGTTCTTCACCCTGCTGCACGTGGTGCGCGGCCTGGGCCACCTGCACGGCCTGCTGGCGAAGCAGTTGCTGGTGCGCAGGGCTTGAACTCGGTACGCGAGAGGATCGTCAATGCGTGCGGCGACAACGGCAAGCGCGTTGACGCGAAAATGGAAACAGTTTGGCTGTCGCAGGAAGAGCGTCGATGGAGCCTGAGCCGTTGCTGCACACTGCCCGTACCTGCATCCGCCTGGCTGGCGTGGCGGATGCGCCGAAACTGTGGCGCTATCGCGTCGAGAACCGGGCGCACCTGGCGCCTTGGGAGCCGTTGCGGGACGAGGCGTTCTACACCGTCGAACATGCCGCGAAGACCATCGCCGACGGCGCCGAGGCGGCGCGCCAGGATCGCGGTTATCCCTGCCTGGTGCTCGACCGGGACGAAACCACGATTCTTGCCACCTTCACCCTGGCCAACGTCGTGCGCGGGCCGCTCCAGGCCTGCCATCTCGGCTACGGCGTGGCCGCGCAGGCGCAAGGCCAGGGGCTGATGTACGAAGCCTTGCAGGCGGGGCTGGCGTGGGCGTTCGGCGAGCTTGGCCTGCACCGCGTGATGGCCAATCACCTGCCGCGCAACGAACGCAGCGCCCGCCTGCTGGCGCGGCTGGGCTTCGAGCGCGAGGGCTACGCGAAGCGTTACCTGCAGATCGCTGGCGTGTGGGAGGACCACGTGCTCACCGCCTTGATCCGACCGGAGGCGCTGTAGGAGCGCACCCTGTGCGCGAATGCTTTGGCGTTGATCGGAGCAAAAGCATTCGCGCACAGGGTTGCTCCTACATGGAGGTGTTGCTCAAGCCTTCGCGGCCGGACGCGGCCGACGCCGGCGCTTGCGGTTGCCCGCGGCATGTTCGCCGTTGCCTTGCTGCGCGTGGCCGTGCGGGCGATGCGACGGCGTGCCTTGCGAACGCTGTTGCGGCGCGCGCGGCTGGCGCTGGCCCTGCTTGGGGCGCGGCGCGCCGGCGTCGAGGCGCAGCGGCGCGGAGGGCGCGAAGCCGGGCACGTCGCTGATCGAGATCTCGTCCTTGAGCAGCTTGCGGATGTCGCGCAGCAGGCCGGATTCGTCGTGGCTCACCAGCGACACCGCCATGCCCTCGCTGCCGGCGCGGCCGGTGCGGCCGATGCGGTGCACGTAGTCCTCGGCCACCATCGGCAGGTCGAAGTTGATCACCATCGGCAGCTGGTCGATGTCGATGCCGCGCGCGGCGATGTCGGTGGCCACCAGCACGGTGATGCGGCCGCTCTTGAAGTCGGCCAGGGCTTTCGTCCGCGCATTCTGGCTCTTGTTGCCGTGGATCGCCGCGGCGCGCACGCCGGACTGCTCCAGGTACTTCACCAGCTTGTCGGCGCCGTGCTTGGTGCGGCTGAACACCAGGGTCTGGCGGCGGCTGTCCTGCGCCAGCACGTGCAGCAGCAGCTCGCGCTTGCGCTCGGCGTCCACCGGGTGCACGTGGTGGCTCACGGTGGCGGCCACGGTGTTCGGCGGGGTCACCGACACCTCGCGCGGCTCGCGCATGAACTGCAGCGCCAGCGCCTTGATCTCCGGCGCAAAGGTGGCGGAGAACAGCAGGGTCTGGCGCTGCTTAGGCAGCGCGCCGAGGATGCGCTTCAGCGCCGGCAGGAAGCCCATGTCGAGCATGCGGTCGGCCTCGTCCAGCACCAGCGTCTCCACACAGGAGAGGTCCACGCTGCGCTGCTGCATGTGGTCGATCAAGCGGCCCGGGGTGGCGATGACGAGGTCCACGCCGCGGCGCAGCGCGTTGATCTGCGGGCCCATGCCCACGCCGCCGAAGATCGTGGTGGCATGGATGCGGATGTGCTTGCCGTAGGCCTGCACGTTGTCGAGGATCTGCGCGGCCAGCTCGCGGGTGGGCGTGAGCACCAGCGCGCGCGGGTAGCGCGGCGTGGCCGGGCCGGCCTTGGAGAGCTTCTGCAGCAGCGGCAGCGCGAACGCGGCGGTCTTGCCGGTGCCGGTCTGCGCGGCGGCGAGCAGGTCGTGGCCGGCCAGCACCAGCGGGATCGAGCCGGCCTGCACCGGGGTGGGTTCGGCGTAGCCCTGTTCGGCAAGCGCACGCAGCAACGCGGGCGCAAGGCCCAGCGATTCGAAAGACATGAAACGACTCCTGTGCAACCCGGAGCGTTCATGCGGAACCGTGTTGCGATCTATGGGGAATGGAGCGGCGCGAGCCGCAACGGCGGGGAAACCGTGCACGCATTGTAGCCGATGGCCGCGCCGCTGTCTGGCCGTGCCGTGCGGCGGTTCAGCCGGGCTGGCGCGCCACGGCCAGGTAGCTGTTGAACGGCGTGCGGCCGTACAGCGGCCGGATCGCCACGGCCAGGCCCAGCGCCGCGAGCGGGGCGCGGATCTCGTCCGCGTCGGGGTAGTGCTGGGCGCCCACGCGCATCTGGCCGCTGACGCGCAGGAACCATTCCTCGGCGCGGGTGGCATGGAAGCGCCAGTTCGCCTCGCGCAGCACGTTGCGGATCAGCAGCAGGCCGCCGGGCGCCAGCCGCGCCGCCGCCTCGCGCAGCAGCGCGGCCTGCCGCGGCGCGGGCAGGTAATGCAGCATGTCCAGCAGCGCCACATGGCCGCGGAAGGCGGGCAGCTCCGCGGCATCGCCGCACTGCAGCTGCAGCGGCGGCGACAGCGCGCTGGCGGCGGCGCGGCCGGCGTCGATGCGGCGCGCATCGAAGTCGATGCCGAGGTAGCCGTGCAGCAGGCCGCACGCGTGCAGGTACTGCCCGAGCAGGCCCATGCCGCAGCCGATGTCGAGCAGCGGCAACGGCGGCGCCGCGGCGAGCATCCGCGCCACCGCGGCATAGACGGGATCGCCGGCCAGCTTGCCCTGCGCATAGCCGCGGTCGAAGCGCCCCGCGTAGCGATGCGCGATGGCGCGGCGGGCGGTGCGGTCGAGCAGCGGGACGGCGTCGGGATCGTGCATGCGCCGATGGTGCCGGCCGGCTGCGGCACGGGGCAAGCGGGGGCGCCGTGCTAGCCTCCGCCATCGCCTTGCGGAGTGCCTGCCATGCCGTTGCTGTCGTCCCTGCGCGCACTGAACCACGAGCAGCGCCACACCGTGCTGGCGAGCTTCCTGGGCTGGACGCTGGATGCGTTCGACTACTTCCTGCTGACCTTCGTGATCGTGGGCGTGGCGCACGAGTTCCACACCGACAACGAGGCGGTGACCTACGGCCTGTTCCTCACCCTGGCCGCGCGGCCGCTGGGCGCGCTGATCTTCGGCCGGCTGGCGGACCGCTACGGGCGGCGCCCGATCCTGATGCTGGACGTGGTGCTGTTCTCGCTGTTCGAGCTGGCCACGGCGTTCTCCACTTCGCTGGCGATGCTGCTGGTGTTGCGCTGCCTGTTCGGCGTGGCGATGGGCGGCGAGTGGGGCATCGGCGCCTCGCTGGCGATGGAGTCGATACCGCCGAAATCGCGCGGCGTGGTCTCGGGCCTGCTGCAGAGCGGCTATCCCTGCGGCTTCTTCCTCGCCGCGCTGGCGAACTGGCTGCTGGTCGGCACGATCGGCTGGCGCGGTCTGTTCGTGGTGGGTGCGCTGCCGGCGCTGCTGGTGCTGTACATCCGGCGCAAGGTGCCGGAGTCGCCGGTGTGGCAGGCCGGGCAGCACGGGCTCGGGCGCACGGACGTGTGGCAGGCGATGCGCGGACACTGTAAGCTGTTCGCCTACATGGTCGTGCTGATGTGCGCGTTCAACGCGTTCAGCCACGGCTCGCAGGACATGTACCACACCTTCGAGGAAGTGAACCTGCACCTGCCCACCGGCTCGGGCGCCGCCTTCCTGCTGGTGGCGCTGCTCAACCTCGGCGCGCTGGCCGGCGGCCTGTTCTTCGGCGCGTGGTCGGAGAAGGTGGGGCGGCGGCGCGCGATGATCGTGGCAGCGCTGCTGGCGATCCCGGTGATCCCGCTGTGGATGCACGGCGGCTCGCTGCCGCTGCTCGGCCTCGGCGCGTTCCTGATCCAGGCGATGGTGCAGGGCGCGTGGGGCGTGATCCCCAGCCACTTGAACGAACTCTCGCCGGATGCCGTGCGCGGCACCTTGCCGGGCTTCGCCTACCAGCTCGGCAACCTGCTCGCCGCCGGCACTGCCACCGCGCAGACCTGGCTGGCGCACCGCCACGGCGGCGATTTCGCCTTCGCCATGTCGCTGTGGCTCGCGGTAGTGGCGGTGGCGCTGGCCGCGCTGGTGTGGCTGGGGCCGGAGGCGCGCGGCGTGGGCTTCGGCCAGTCCGGCAGCTGATAGAATCCGCGTTTTGCACCCATCCGAGAGAAGGCAATGAAGGCTGGCAAGGACAAAGTCGTGGCGCTGCACTACACGCTGCACGTCAACGGCGAAAAAGTGGAAAGCTCGCACGACAACGGCGAGCCGCTGTGGATCCTGCTCGGCCACGGCCAGCTGATTCCGGGCCTGGAGAAGGCGCTGGAAGACCACGCCGCCGGCGACGAGGTCAAGGCGACGATCGCCCCGGCTGACGGCTACGGCGAGCGCCAGGAAGGCCAGATCCAGCGCGTGCCGAAGAAGTACTTCCAGCACGCCAGGCACCTGAAGCCCGGCATGACCACCGTGCTCGCGCTGAAGGAAGGCGGCCACCGCGCCGTCACCGTGCACAAGGTCGGCATGAGCACCGTCGACGTCGACCTCAACCACCCGATGGCCGGCAAGACGCTGGACTTCGACGTGGCGATCCAGGAAGTGCGCGAGGCCACCGAGGAAGAAATCAAGCACGGCCACGCGCATCCGCCGGGCAGCGCGGAGCACTGAGCGGCGGATAAAGGGTTAAAGCAAAACAGCGCCCGCCGTTGAAGAGTCAAAGCAAAACGGCGCCATCAGGCGCCGTTTTTCGATTTCGCTCCCCTCCCCTTCGGGGAGAGGGGACAATCTTGCGAGAGCCTGCTTTTGGCTCGGCTTGTCCGCCGGAGCGCCCTCTCCCCCGTCCCCTCTCCCGCAAGCGGGAGAGAGGAGATTCAATCCAGCACCCTTCTCCCATACGCAAAATGGTCGCGCCAGTACGGCCCGTCGATATCGTCCAGGCGCACGGTGCCGCCGCTGTTCGGCGCGTGCACGAAGCGGCCCTTGCCCACGTAGACGCCGACGTGGCTGATGCGGCCGCCGATGTCGAAGAACACCAGGTCGCCGCTGACCAGCTGGGTCATGCGCTTGACCTTGCGCGCGTCCATGTCGGCCATTTCGCCGGAGGTGCGCGGCAGTTCGAGGCCGGTGGCGTGGCGGTAGATGTAGTCGACGAGGCCGCTGCAGTCGAAGCCGCCGGCGGGGCTGTTGCCGCCGTAACGGTAGGGCGTGCCGACCAGGGCCATGGCGCGGAACAGCACGTCGTTGGCGGCGGCGATCTCGCCCTTGGGGCCGCGCGCGGGTTCGACGGAGAGGGCGGAATTCGCGGCGGCGGGGGCGCCGCGGCGGGGCGCGCTGGAACAGGCGGCGAGCAGGGCGATCGCGAGGGCCGGCAGCGCCAACCGGGCGAGGCGCACGGGCGAAGTTGCGAATCGGGCGGTGGGCTGCGGATTCACGAGACAACCTCGGCACAAGACGCGCCGAGGTTATCAATTCAATAATTCACATGCAAATCAAGCAGCTTTCTTCTGCTTTGAATTTTGTTTCTCAACTTCGCCCTGGCCGGGCGGGGCGGGCAGCGGGTAGACGTCGAATTTGACGGGCACGCGCACGTAGCCCACCACCGGCTTGCCGTTCTTCAGCTCCGGGCTGAAATGCCACTGCCTTGCGGCATCGGTGGCCGCCGCGATCAGGTCGGCGGAAGTGGTGGTGCTGTGCTCGGGATCGTAGGTGATGGTGCCGACGGAGCCGTCGGCGAACACCTGGACCTTCAGCAGCACCGTGCCTTGCTCGCCGGCCTTGATCGCCGCCGCGGGATAGTGCGGTTGCAGGTTCGAGTTGTAGGTCAGATCCGAGACGGCTGCCTGGTCTTGAGTGGCCGCTTGCGCCACGCACACGCCTCCGGCCATCAACGCGGCGAGGGCGGCATAGCCGAGGCGGCGGCGCAGGGCGCCGGGACGATGACGCTGGATCATGGTGAGTCGCTCCTTGAGTTGGGGCTCGGCGAGCCAGGGAATCAGCGCCGGCATGGGCGACAGCCCGACGCTGTGCAGCAAGGTGTGGGCGTAGCCGGCTGCGTCGCGCGGCGCGTCGCGCAGCACGCGCTCGTCGCAGGCCAGTTCCTGGTCGAGCCGGAAGCGCGGCCGCGCCAGCCAGGCCAGCGGGTGGAACCACAGCAGGGCGAATGCCAGTTCGGCGACGAGGCTCCACAGCGCATCGCCGCGGCGCAGGTGGGCGAGTTCGTGGCGCAGCACGTGGCGCCGTTCGGCGGCGTCGAAGCGTTCGAGGAAATCCGCCGGCAGCAGCACCAGGCTGCGCGGCGCCCACAGCACGGCGGGGCCGGCCGGGTGCAGGCGCAGACGGCGCAGGTCGAGGCCGTGTTGCAGGTGGGCCGCCATCGCGGCCGGCAGCGGGCGGCTGTGCCGGCGCAGGCGCAGGTAGTGCGCGGCCAGCCGCAGCAGCATCGCGGCCGCGCCGAGCAGCCAGAGTCCACGCAGCCAGGGCGTATCCACCGCGGCGTCGGGCGCCACGCCAGCGGCGGCGATGGCCTCGGGCAGAACCCGGATCGCCGGCAGCACGGACCAGCGCGCGGGCAGATCCGGCAGGCCGGGCAGCGCCATCGCCAACAGCGGCAGCAGCCACAGCGTGAACGCGGGGCCGGCGCCGAAGACGCGCCGCAACGGACGGCGCACCAGCAGCACCAGCGCCAGCGCCGCGGTGGCGAACAGCAGGCTGCGCAGCAGCAGGGCGTCCATCTCAGCGCTCCTTCTTCTCGATGGCGGCGAGCAGCTTGCGCAGTTCGGCGACGTCCTTCGCGCCGAGCTTCTCGTGCTCGCTGAAGTGCGCCAGCAGCGGGCCGAGCCGACCGCCGAACACGCGGTCGAGCAGGCTGCGGCTTTCCTGCGACTGCCATTGCTCGCGGGTCAGCACGGGCGCATAGAGGTAGCGCCGGCCGTCCTTTTCCGCGCTCACCGCGCCCTTGCCGAGCAGGCGGCCGAGCAGGGTGCGGATGGTCTTCTCGTGCCAGTCGCTGTCCTGCTGCACGGCGGCGACGATGTCCTCGGAAGCCTGCGGCGCCTTGCGCCACAGCGCCTCCATCACGCGGCTTTCGGCTTCGCTGATCGCGATGGGCGGCTTGGCCATGCTTGCACTCCTAAAAGGATTACGGGCGTAGTTAGAGTTTCAGACTACGCCCGTAATCCAGTTGGCGCAAGAGGCCAGGAAAGCTCTGTTTTTGCTCGTCATCCCAGCGGAAGCTGGGATCCAGTGCCTGTAGGCTATTGAACGCAAAGACGCTGGATTCCTGCTTTCGCACACTGCTGTCCGGAATATTTCGCCGGTGATCTTCTCTCTCCCTCCGGGACGGGTGCTCGCGAGAACCATTTGATTCCGCACCTTGGCTCGCCTGCGGCGGGTTTTCGCTCGTGTGCTTCCGCAAGCGACAGAGCGGTTTCGGTCGCCTGCCGGCGCCCGAGTCACTTCTCTTTGCTGGCCCAAAGAGAAGTAACCAAGAGAAATGGCCTGATTCAATCCGCCGACCCTACAAGCAGGCCGTGTCGAAGGCGTTGGATCAACGCACGTCGACACATCGCCCTACAGCGGCCACTCCGCGACGTATCTGGAAACCGAGGAACAGCTTCGCAGCGCTTCGCTTCGCGCTGTATCCCCCTCCCCTGCGTGCAGGGGAGGGTTGGGGTGGGGTGCTGTTGCTTCTGCGCGCTTGGAGCGC
>JAFIHF010000062.1 GCA_017848855.1 Rhodanobacter denitrificans
GTGGGTCAACACGATGCTGGGCAACGTCAAGAACGCCCTGCACGGCACCTATCACGCCTTGCGTCCGAAGTACCTGCAGCGCTACCTGTCCGAGTTCTGCTACCGCTTCAATCGCCGCTTCGATCTGGCCGCACTCGTCCCCCGGCTCATCGTCGCGGCCGCTCATACGCCACCCCTGAGCTACCGGCTCGCAACCTTGGATGCGTGAGGTGGGGAATCAGGACGTCTCTTGACTCCGGGCATCCTGCCCTCCGCCCTTCGGGCCGGCTGCGCCGTTCGCCACCGCTCCTGGCGGTGGCGTGGGCCAGCAAAGAGAAGTGACTCGGGCGCCGGCAGGCGACCGAAACCGCTTTGAAACTTGCGGAAACGTGAGAGCAAAAGCCCCTCTCCCCAATCCCTCTCCCACCAGTGGGAGGGGGGGAAAGCGCGCGTTACGCCAGCCGCAAGAACTCCTTCATCAACGGCAGCCGCCACACGCGCACCGCACTGACGCGGAACACCGCGTTGGCGAGGGCGGGAGCGGCGGTGGGCATGGCGAGGAAGCTGGCGCCGGTGGGCGGGCGGTTGCCGCCGTCGACCACGATCGTTTCCACGCTGCGCGGCCGCTGGGGCATGCTGGCGAGCCGGCGACTCTTCCAGTCGCGCCTTGCTCAGGCGGCGTCCAGCGCGAGATGGACGCGTCGTCCCAGTGCGGTGGCGATGTTCACCAGCGCATCGAGCGAGAAGCGGGAGACGCGGCCGCGCAACAGGTCGTTGATGCGCGGCTGGGTCACGCCGCAACGCTCGGCCGCTTCGCTCTGCTTCCAGCCGCTGGCGCTGATGATGGCGGCGATCTGTTGCATCAGCTCGGCCCGGGCACGCAGGTTCGCCGCCTGTTCCGGCGTGTCGGCGATGGCGTCCCATACGCTGGCAAAGGTTTCGTGCTTGCTCATGGCGAGCCTCCGCAGAGTTCGGTGTAACGGGTCCGCGCCAGGTCGATGTCGCGTCGCGATGTCGTCTGCGTCTTCTTCTGGAACGCATGCAGCACGTAGACCGCATCGGCCAGCCGCGCCGTGTAGATCACGCGATAAGTGCCGCTGTCGTCCCATACGCGGATTTCCTCGACGCCCTTGCCGATGGCTGGCATCGGCTTGAAGTCGTCCGGCAGTGCACCGCGTTGCACCCGGTCCAGTTGGTAACCGGCATCCTGGCGGACGTCCTCGGGAAACTCGCGCAGGCGCTTGAGCGAGTCGCCAAGGAATCGGAGCGGTTTCATGACGAAAATATACTGATGCGGATATACGCAAGCAAGCTTGCGCGCTCCTCACGACAGCCGCAGGAACTCCTTCATCAACGGCAACCGCCGTACGCGCACCGCGCTGACGCGGAACACCGCGTTGGCGAGGGCAGGGGCGGCGGTGGGCATGGCGAGGAAGCTGGCGCCGGTGGGCGGGCGGTTGCCGCCGTCGACCACGATCGTTTCCACGCTGTTTGGCAGCTGCGCCATGCTGGCGAGCGGGTAGCTCTTCCAGTCGTGCTGCTGGACCTGGCCGTCCTTGGTGGTGATGGCGAGGTTGAGCGCGGTGGAAAGCGCGTCGAGCGTGGCACCGGCGACCTGGCCTTCGAGGCCGAGCGGGTTGATCACGCGGCCCACGTCGACCGCGCAGACGACGCGTTCGATGCCGAGCTTGTCGCCTTGCAGCGAGGTCTCGATGGCGTGCGCCACGTAGGCGCCGTCCATGTGCCAGCAGGCGATGCCGAGGCCGTTGACGCTGCGCAGCCAGTTCTTCCAGCCGATGCGGTCGGCGACCAGTTGCAGCACGTTGCGCAGGCGGCCGGTGTCGAGCGTGCCGCCGTTCCTCAGCGCGATGCTGCGCGGTGCGCCGAGCAGGCGCAGGCGGGTGACGAGCGGGTCTTCGCGCAGCTGGTGCGCGAGCTCGTCGATGAAGCTTTCCGCCGCGAACGCGTTGGCGAGCTGCGGCATCGCGCGGTGCGGGCCGCGCGGCAGCGCGGATTGCAGCGCGTACCAGTCGCTGCGGTAGTTCGGCACCAGGCCGGCGGGCAGCTGGTCGGGCAGCACTTCGGAGGTCCACAGGCGGTCGGCGGGCACGCCGCGGCCGCTGAGCGCGGAAGCGCTGGCGAGGCGCTGGTTCCAGGCGACGATGTTGCGCTTGCGGTCGATCACCGCGCTGAGCTTGTGCACGCTGGCGGAGCGGTAGTAGTCGTGGGCGAAATCCTGCTCGCGCGTCCACAGCAGGCGCACGGGCTTGCCCGCCGCCTTGGCCAGCATCACCGCCTCGGCCACGTAGTCGTGGTCGAGCCGGCGGCCGTAGCCGCCGCCCACGCGCGGCACGCGGATCTCGATCTTGTCGGCGGGCAGGCCGGTGAGGCGCTGCACCACCGCCCAGGCCTGCTGCGGCGCCTGGCTGGGCACCACGAGGCGGGCATGGTCCTTGTCGACGTGCGCGAGGCAGTTCATCGGCTCCGGGCAGGCGTGCGCCAGCCACGGCTGGTAGTAGCTGGCCTCGTAGCGGCGCGCGGCGTGCTTGCCGGCCTTGTCCACGTCGCCGTCGTCGCGCACGCGGGCGGTGGGCGCGGCGTCGCCGTCGAGCAGGGCGCTGGCCTGCTGCTCCAGCGCGGCGCTGCTTTCCTGCGCGCTGGCGCCGGGCCGCCACTTCAGCTTGAGCTGCTCGCGGCCGGCGAGCGCGGCCCAGGTGTTCTTGGCCAGCACCGCCACCGCGGGCGCGATCACGGTGTGGCCCGGTTGCTGGCCGGCTTCGGGCTTCAGCTGCATCACCTTGACCACGCCCTTCACCGCGAGCGCGGGCGCGGTGTCGATGCTCTCCAGCGTGCCGTCCGGCCACGGGCAGTGCAGCAGCACGGCGACCAGCGCCTCGGCCTCGTGGTGGTCGATCGCGTACTTCGCCTGGCCGGTGACGATGGCGTGCGCGTCCACGTCGCCGACCGGCTTGCCGATCAGGGTGTAGCGCTCCGGCGCCTTCGGCGCGGGCGCCTGCCTGGGCAGGTCGAGCTTGCTGGCGTCGTCGGCGAGGCTGCCGTAGGTGACGCGGCGGCCGTCCGGCGCGATCACCGTGCCGGCTTCGCAGCGCAGGCGGTCGGCGGCGATGCCGAGCCGGCGCGCGGCGGCCTGGGTGAGCAGCCAGCGTGCCAGCGCGCCGGCCTGGCGCAGCTCGGCCCAGGCGGCGGGGATGGAGTCGCCGGTGCCGCCGCGCTGGCGGCCGTAGGTCCAGTGCGGCTGGCCGTTGTCGTTCGCGCTGACGCCGAGGCCGAGCGGCACCACGCTGACGCGGTTCCAGTCGGCATCCAGCTCGTCGGCGATGATCATCGGCAGCGCGGTGGCGACGCCGGTGCCGGTGTCGGGATCGCGCGCGCCGATCAGCACGTCGCCCTCGGCGTCGATGCGCACGTAGGCGCCGAGTTCGTGGAAGTGGTTGCCCAGCCATTCCGGCGGCAGCGGCGGCTCGTCCGCGTGCGCCATGCGGATGCCCACCACCAGCGCGCCGGCGGTGCCGGCGAGGATCTGCAGGAAACGCCGGCGCGACAGCCGGATGCCGTTCGGGGCGTGCGCGCTCATGCCTGCTCCGCCTTGCCGGCGGCGGCGCGCTTGATCGCGGCGCGCACGCGGGTCTGGCAGCCGCAGCGGCAGGTGTTGGGCAACTGGTCGATGTCGGCGTCCTCGGGTTGCGGTTTGCGCTTGAGCAGGTCCACGCTGGCGATCAGCCAGCCCGGCGTGCAGTAGCCGCAGCCGATCGCGTCTTCGTCGATGAAGGCCTGCTGCAGCGGGTGCAGGGTGCCGTCGTTCGCGGCCAGGCCCTCCACCGTGGTGATGCGCTTGCCGTCGAGCTTCGCCATCGGCTGGGTGATCGCGGACACCGGCTTGCCGTTCACCAGCACCAGGTCGGCGCCGTTCTCGCCGTGCGCGCCGCCGTACTTGGTGCCGGTGAGCTGCAGCACGTCGCGCAGGTACCACAGCAGCGGCATCTGCGGATCGCCGGTGTGGACGAAATGCTCGCCGTTGACCTCGATGCCGATGCCGCCGCGCGCCGCCGCGGGCACGATGCCGCTGTCCGGAACAGCCGGTACACCGTGGGCTTGGGCTGGCGCCATGCGGGATCTCCTCAATCGTGTCCGCGCATTGTGGCATTGCGGTGGGCGGGTTAGGAATGCGGGGCGCTGAATGGGGGCGTGTGACGCCGCGCTTTTTGCGTCTCTCGTGCTTACCGCAAGGAACAAAGCGGTTTCGAGCGCCTGCCGGCGCCCGAGCTACTTTCTCTTTGCGTGCCCAAAGAGAAAGGAACCAAAGAGAAAGGGCACCCCGATGGCGCGCCCTCCAGGCATCCTGCCTTCCGGGTGCGCGGGCGGGTTCCGGGGTTTTTCGACGGGACTCCTGTCCCGGCGAAAAACTGGCCCGCATCCGTGCGGGCCATCCTGTCGGACTTTCCTCCACCCGCCCGCCGCGCCATAGGGGCCCCGGGTAAAGCAGCGCGCTCCCAGCGCGCAGAAGCAACAGCAAGAGCAACAGCAAGAGCTTCCCCCTCACCCCGGCCCTCTCCCCCAAGCGGAGCTTGGGGGAGAGGGAGTTGGTGCGGCGCGCGCTTCGGCTTTGCTCTGCCTGCAGGGGAGGGGGCAGCGGGCTCGTGCGGCTTTGCTCGTGCTTGTGCTCTTGCTTCTGGCGCGCACGATGCGCGCCCGCTCTTCCGGGGCCCCTCGGCGGCGGTGAGGCGGGGACGAGGAGGCCGCGCAGCGGGCGAGCCCACGGATGGGCTCGCCTTTTCGACCGGACAGGAGTCCGACCGAAAAGCCCGGCCACGGCTCACGGACTTGCCGGGCAGGACGCCCGGCAAGCGCCGCCGCGGGGTGTCGTTTCTCTTTGGTGACTTTCTCTTTGGACAAGCAAAGAGAAAGTCACTCGGGCCGCGGCAGCGGCACGAAACCGCTCTGTCGCTTGCGGCAGCGGCACGAAACCGCTCTGTTCCTTGCAGCAGCGGCATGAAGCCGCTTTGTCGCTGGCGCAAACGATCAAGCGATAGATGGGGCCGTCCGCCGACAGGCGATCAAACCCGCTCAGCCGCCAGCCCCAGCCTCCTTGGGCGCACCAGCGCCGATCACTTCTCCACGCGATCGAACCGCCGGATGAAATCCCGCACCTGCGGATAGACCACCTCGCGCCAGCGGCGGCCGCTGAAGATGCCGTAGTGGCCGGCGCCTTCGATCACCTTGTGCATGCGCCGCTTGGCCGGGATGTTGCTGCACAGGTCGTGTGCGGCCTGGGTCTGGCCGAGGCCGGCGATGTCGTCGAGTTCGCCTTCGATGGTGAGCAGGGCGCTGCGCTTGATCGCGGCGGGGTTCACCCGTTCGCCGGCCACGTCCCACAGGCCGCGCGGCAGCAGGAACTGCTGGAACACGGTGGCGATGGTGTCGAGGTAGAACTCCGCCGGCAGGTCGAGCACGGCGTTGTATTCGTCGTAGAACTTGCGGTGCGCCTCGGCATCGTCGAGGTCGCCGCGCACCAGGTCCTGGTAGAAGTCCCAGTGCGAGCTGAGGTGGCGGCCGGGGTTCATCGCGATGAAGCCGGCGTGCTGCAGGAAGCCGGGGTAGACCTCGCGGCCGTGGCCGGGGTAGTTCGTCGGCACGGTGTGGATCACGTTGCCCTTGAACCAGGCCAGCGGCTGGTTGGTGGCGAGGTTGTTGACGCTGGTGGGGCTGCGCCGCGGGTCGATCGGCCCGCCCATCATGGTGAGGCTGCGCGGCGTGGGCTCGCCGCGCGCGGCCATCAGCGACACCGCCGCCAGCACCGGCACGGTGGGCTGGCATACCGAGACCACGTGCAGGTTGTCGGCGCCGATGTGGCGGATGAAGCGCTCGACCAGCGCCACGTAGTCGTCCAGCCCGAACGGGCCGGCCGCGACCGGCACCATGCGCGCGTCGACCCAGTCGGTGATGTAGACCTTGTGGTCGCGCAGCAGGGTGCGCACGGTGTCGCGCAGCAGGGAGGCGTGGTGGCCGGACAGCGGCGCCACCACCAGCACCACCGGATCGGTCTTCATGGTCTCGATGGTGGTCGGGTCGTCGCTGAAGCGCTTGAAGCGCTTCAGCTGGCAGAACGGGGTGTCCAGCACCACGCGCTCGATCACCGCGATCTGGTGGTCGTGCGCCTCGGCCTGGTGGATGCCGAAGGCGGGTTTCTCGTAGTCCTTGCCGAGGCGGTGGACCAGCTCGTAGCCGGCGGCCAGCCGCTGCGTGCCGGGCCAGGACGCGAGCGGGTTGTTCGCGTCGTTGAGCATCTGCGCGCTGGCGTCGGCGAAATGGCTGAGCGGGCCGAGGAAGGCGCGCTGCCACTCGTGGATCTGATAGAGCATGGGCGGTCGGCGTTGGCGAAAGATGCGCCATCTTAGCGCCGCCGCCCGGGCTTGTGTTGCGGCGCCGCAAACGCGATTACTTGCGCGTTGACGCCACCCGGCGGCGCGCGTAGGTTCCGCTCGTCAGCGGCCGGGCAGGCGTCAGGGGCCGGGCGAGCCACAGCATGCGCGGCATGGGGGGGCGGCATGATTCCAGGGGACAGCGACGCGACCGCGCAGGCGGCGCCGGACGTGCGCCGGGTGGCGGTGGAGCGCCGGGATGCCGCGAGCCTGCCCTATCCGGTATTCCTGCGCGACTACGTGGCGCGCAATCGCCCGGTAGTGGTGGAGAACGCCTTGCCGGCCTGTCCGGCGCAGCATCGGTGGACGCCGCAGTATTTCCGCGAGCGCTTCGGCAGCCGCGACGTGCAGATCAGCCCCAGCCGGAAGATGGCGTTCGCGACGTTCGTCGACGCGGTGCTCGCCTCGACCGAGGCGGCGCCGGGGCCGTACATGTATCGCCTGTTCATCGGCCCGCACCTGCCCGAACTGCTGCCGGACCTGGAGCCGATGAACCCGTATGCGTTCCCGCGGCGGCTGGCCAGTCCGCTGATGCCGCAGCGCTGGCGGCGGCCGGACGGTTACCTCAAGCTGCTGTTCGGCGGCGTCGGCGGCCGCTTCCCGTTCCTGCACTACGACCTCGAGAACGCGCACGCGGCGATCACCGAAATCTACGGCGACAAGGAGTTCATCCTGTATCCGCCGGAAGATTCCGCCTGCATGTATCCCAAGCCCGAAATGCCGAACCAGTCGACGATCCCGGACGTGCACCGCGTCGACCTGCAGCGCTACCCGCTGTTCGCGCGGGCCACCCAGCACCACACCGTGCTGCACCCGGGCGACATGGTGTTCGTGCCCTCGCGCTGGTGGCATGGCGCCCGGGCGCTGTCGCCGTCGATCTCGATCTGCCAGAACCAGCTCGACGGCTCGAACTGGGGCGGCTTCGTCGATGAAGTGTGCTCGCCGCGCAGCGAGCTGCCCACCGCCAAGCGCCATGCCAAACGGGCATACCTCGCCGCGCTGGGCGGCCTGCTTGCCGTGCTCGAGCGCTGGCCGCGCCGTGCCGCGGGGCGCATCGCGCGGCTCGCGCCGCGCAGTGGCGAAGAGGTCGGCAATTCCGGCACCTGGGCGGTCGACGGCTGGAAGTGAGTTTCGTCAGGGCCTGGCCTGGAAGGCGAACAGCCACAGGATGGCGCCCTGCGCCGGCGCGCTGGTCCAGCTGACGTCCCAGGTGCCGGGGCCGTCCACCTGCTTCACCGCCACCGCGCATTGCACGGCGCTGTTCGGCGGCAGGTCCAGCCACTGGTCGATCAGCTTGAAGCCGTGGTTGGGCACGGCGGTCATCTTGAGCGCCCGCGAGTCGCCCCACCACACCGCCACCAGGGTAGCCGGCCCGGTGGTGGTGACCTTGCCGCTGGTGAGCGTGGCGCTGCTGTCACCGCCGGCCAGTAAATGCCAGCGGCGCTCGAGCTTGTCGGTGAGGCTGGGGGCGGGGTAGTTCTGCGCCACCGCCTGCAGCACGCCCGCGTGCCGGATCTCGACGAACGGCGCGCTGAGTTCGCCGGCCGCGTAGCCGGGCTTGGCGATGCTGATCCGGTGATCCGGGCCGCCCTTGGCTTCCGTCGCCACGTAGGCCCGGGCCGAGAAGCGGTTTTCGTAGCCGCGGAAGTAGGCGCTGTCGCCCAGCTGCGTCCAGCGGTTGCCGTAGGTGTCGGTCGGGGCGGCGTCGTTGCTGGCGTAGCTGCCGACCAGCACCAGCAGCGAACTGCCGCTGGCCTGGGTGTCGATGGGGGTGCTGACGGCCGGGCTCGTGCCCTGGCCCTCCGACTGGCCGAGCAAGGTGTGCGCGCCCAGCGACGGGGCGCCCGGCGGCGTCGCGGCGGCGGCGTCGGTGGCCGCGAGCAGCAGCGCGATCAGTGCCGCGATGTGGCGCAGGCGCGGCCCTCGCCGACGCTTGCCGACGGTGGCGGGCGGCGGGTTCGGTGCGGGTGAGAGTGGAGCCGAGTCCATGTCGCCAGTTCCCCCGATGCTGGAAGGTGTGCCGGGCCACCTTACCCCATGCGGGCAGGTGGCCGCGCTTCAGTCGCCCGAGCGTCGCAGCTCGGTGTCGGCGGCGAGGTCGTGCAGCGCGCGGCGGCGCGGATCGAACAACGCCACCGCGAACCACAGCGCCCACGCGCCCAGCACGGCCCACAGCGTGGCGGCGAGGCCGAGCAGCGGTTCCAGCGCCAGCAACAGCAGGGGCGCGGCGGCCACCAGCACGCGGATCGCCGCCTGCTGCAGGCTGATCGTGCCGCCGTCGTCGCGGCACACGCGGATGCGCCACGGCCGCATGCCCAGGGTCTGCCCGCCGCGCCGCCACGAGGCGATGAAGTAGGCGGCCACCACCGCGCCTTGCAGCGCCTGGTACCAGAGCGGCACCTGCGCGTGTGCGCCGGTGGCGATCAGCCGGCCGCCGGTGGCGAGCTGGCACACCAGGCCCACCACCATCACGATCGCCACCACGATCAGGAGGTCGTAGACCAGCGCGACGAGGCGACGCCACAGCGGGCAGGGCAGGTTGGCGTTCGAAGGCATCGCTTGCGCTCGCGTCGCACGACGCCCAGCATCGTGCACATGCAGAAGGAAGAAGTTCACACCAGTATCGCCGAAGCGGATGCCGCGAGCATCGACGCCTTCCTCGAACGCGTGTGGTCCGAGGACGGCCTCGCCGATCGCACGCTGGAGGCCTACCGCCGCGACCTCGAGGCGCTCGCGCGCTGGCTGGCCGGACGCGGCCGCTCGTTGCGCGACGCGCGGCGCGAGGACATCTCCGAATACCACGGCACGCAGCGCGCCGCGGTGCGCTCGATGGCGCGGCGGCAGTCGGCGTTCCGGCGCTACTACGCGCAGCTCGCCCGCGAGCAGGCGGGCTTCGAGGACCCCACGCTCCTGATCGAGCGTCCGCGCATGCCGCGCAGCCTGCCCAAGGCGCTGGCCGAGCGCGAGATCGAGGCGCTGCTCGCCGCGCCGGACACCGACGGCACGCTGGGCCTGCGCGACCGCGCGATGCTGGAGCTGATGTACGCCTCGGGCCTGCGTGTGTCCGAGCTGGTGGAGCTGCCGCTCGCCGCGCTCAATCCGCGCCAGGGCGTGCTGCGCGTCACCGGCAAGGGCGGCAAGGATCGTCTGGTGCCGGTGGGCGAGGTGGCGCTGGGCTGGATCGAGAGCTATCTCGCCGCCGCGCGCCCCGCGCTGGCGAAGGGACGCCAGCCTGCGGCGCTGTTCCTCAGCAAGCGCGGCGAAGGCATGACGCGGCAGATGTTCTGGACCCTGGTGAAGCGCCATGCGCTCAAGGTCGGCATCCAGGCCAAGCGCATCTCGCCGCACGTGCTGCGGCATTCCTTCGCCACCCACCTGCTGAACCACGGCGCCGACCTGCGCGCGCTGCAGATGCTGCTGGGCCACAGCGCGCTCAGCACCACGCAGATCTACACCCTGGTGGCGAAGGAAGGCCTGAAGCGCCTGCATGCGCAGCACCATCCGCGCGGCTGAGGGACGGGTTCAGAACCACGCATGGCGGCTGTGCGAGAATCGCCGGACAGCCGCCGTCCCCGCGGCCATCGAGGTGCAAGCAAGATGTTGAAGAAGCTGTTGCTGGCTGTGTGCGTCAGCGGATTCGCCCTGAGCGCCTGCGCGGCCGACGACACCGCCGCGGCCGCGCCGCCGGCGCCGGCGCCGGCGCCGGCGGCCAGCGCCGCCAGCCCGGTCCTGGGCAGCGGCGTCGATGCCGCCGCGCTGAAGCTGGTGCAGCAGTCGCTGGCGAAGCTGGCGCCGGGCGTGCGGGTGGACGTGGTGAACCGCGCGCCGCTGCCGGGCTTCTACCAGGTGATCGCCTCGGGCCAGCTGGTCTACGTGAGCACCGACGGCAAGTACCTGTTGAACGGCGACCTGGTCGACCTGGGCACGAAGACGAGCCTCAACGACGCCGCCTGGGCGGCCTACCGCAAGGCCGAGCTGGCCAGGGTGCCGGCGGCCGCGCGCATCGAATACGCGCCGGCGAACCCGAAGTACCGGGTCACCGTGTTCACCGACGTCACCTGCCCGTACTGCAGGGTGCTGCACGAGCACATTGCCGAGCTCAACAAGGAAGGCATCGCGGTGGACTACCTGGCCTGGCCGCGCGAGGGCGTGACCAATGCGCTCGGCCATCCCACCTCGACCTACAAGACCATGGCCGCGGCCTGGTGCGCCGCCGACCGCAAGGCCGCGCTCACCGAGGCGTTCGCGGGGCACGAGCCCAAGGCCGCCAGCTGCTCCAACCCGGTGCGCGCCCAGTTCGACCTGGGCGTGAAGCTGGGCGTCAGCGGCACCCCGGCGATCTTCACCCCCAGCGGGCGCATGGTGGGCGGCTACCTCACCCCGGCGCAGCTGCTGCAGGTGTTGCAGAAGGATTGAGCGGGCACTCCGCGCGGAGCGGCGCTCACACCTCGTGGTGCGCCGCCTCCGCCCCCAGCGCCACGGCACGCCGCGGCGCCAATTCCACCAGGTACATCGCGCCCAGCACCAGCGCGCCGCCGGCGAGCATGCGCCAGGTGAGCGCGTCGACGCCGAGGGCCACCGCGAACGCGGCGGCGAACACCGGCTCGGTGGTCATCACGATCGCGGCGCGGGTGGCCGGCAGGTGCGCCTGCGCCCAGGTCTGCATCGCCATCGCGCCGGCGCCGGCGATCAGCGCCATGTAGAGCACCGCCAGCCAGGCGGCGCGATCCGGCGGCGCCGCGGGACCGCCGTGCGGCAGCGTGGCGAGCAGGCAGACCAGGGCGATCGCGACCATCTGCAGCGCCGACAGGCCGAACGCGTCGCCGGGGCGCGACCACTGCCCCAGCAGCACGATGTGCAGGCCGTAGAGCACCGCCGAGGCGAGCGTGAGCCACACGCCAAGGTCCACCGACACGCCGTTGAGCGAGAGCAGCGCGAGGCCGGCGGTGGCCAGCCCCACCGCGAGCCACACCACGCCGGGCATGCGCTGGCGCAGCAGCAGCGTGGCGAGGATCGGGGTGAACACCACGTACATGCCGGTGGCGAAGCCGCTGACGCTGGGCGCGATCAGCTGCAGGCCCCAGGTCTGCAGCAGCTGGCCGACGCCGTAGATCGCGCCCAGCGCGAGCCCGCGCACGACGCCGATGCGGCCCAGCCGCCCGACGTGGCGCGGGAACAGCGCCAGCATCGCCAGCGCGGCCACCGCGAAGCGCACGGCGAGGAAATCCGCCACCGGCATGCGCGCCACCACGTCCTTGATCAGCACGAAGGTGGAGCCCCACACGGCGGTCATCGCCAGCAGGCCCAGGGTGGGGAGGGTCGTGGTGCGCGGCATGGAGTGAGGAGTGAGAGAAAAGAGCGAGGCGGCGAAATCAAGCTTGCTTGAATGTTCTCACAGCCTTTCCCGATATCTCGAAAACCGCCCTCCTGGCGGTTTTCGAGTCGGCCCATCCGGCATGCGCCGGATGCGCCTCCGCCGCCAGGTACTGGCGTACCTGGCGCGGCGGACCATCCGTGGCCCGCGAAACGCAGCCCGACTCATCGGTCTGCGTTTCGCGCCCTGCGCAGCAATTGCCCCGGAATCTGTACGAGGAAGTGCAGCCAGATGCCCAGCCACACGGTGGCGGCGACCAGCGGCCGGCGCGCCGCCGGGTCGAACTTGCGGAACCAGCGCCACATGCCGCGGTGCTTGTGGCGGCTCACGAACACCGGGCGGTGCCGGCTGGAGCCGCCCTTGCCGTGCGGCACGCGCACGTCGCCGGCCAGCAGCACGCGCCAGCCGGCGTCGCGCACGCGGCGGCACAGGTCGAGATCCTCGCAGTGCAGGAAATAGCCCTCGTCGAAGCCGCCCAGCCGCTCGAACAGCTGGCGCGGCAGCAGCATCAGCGCGCCGGATACCGCCTCGGCTTCGACCAGGTGGTCCGGCACCGCGCCGCCGACCTCGACGCGCTCGCCCTTGCCGCCGAACAGGCTGGCCAGCGCGCGGCGCAGCAGCGGGTCGCGCCGGTACGAGGCGGGATCGGGCACGCCCTGCGTGTCGCACACCACGGCGCCGAGCAGGCCGACCTGGTGCTCGCGGGCGAACACGGCGAGCAGGCGGTCGAGGCTGGCCTGGTCCAGCAGGCAGTCGGGGTTGAGCACCAGCAGCAGCTCGCCGCGCGCCTCGCGCGCCGCCCGGTTCACCGCGGTGCCGAAACCGAGATTGGCGTGGTTCTGGATCAGGCGGAAGCGCGGCTCGTGCTCCTGCGCGCGCGCGGCCGCTTCCGGCATGCCGTCGGTGGAGGCGTTGTCGATCAGCAGCAGCTCCAGCGGCGTGCTGCAGGCCAGTACCCGGCGCACGCAGTCGCGCAGTCCCGGGCCGCTGTCGGCGGACACCACGATCACGCTGAGCGGCAGCGGCGGCGGAGAGAAAGGCGTATTCACGGGGCGAGTATGCGGCAGGGGGCGTGAGGCGGTTGCGTAGGATACGGGCGCGGCGGCTCAGTCGTCCTCGTCATGCCCCAGCACGTGGGC
The DNA here is from genome assembly GCA_017848855.1 of Rhodanobacter denitrificans. Lineage (GTDB taxonomy): Bacteria > Pseudomonadota > Gammaproteobacteria > Xanthomonadales > Rhodanobacteraceae > Rhodanobacter_A > Rhodanobacter_A denitrificans_B. The sequence goes on from JAFIHF010000062.1 coordinate 12,933, forward strand.
GAGGGCGAGCGGCGTGTGTTCCTCGTCGCGGCTCAGCCACGGCTGGCCTTCGTGCCAACCGGCGAGCTGCCAGCCGCGCAGGCGGTGGCGGCGATCGCGGCGGCGATCGAGCAGCATCAATCCGCGTTGACCGGCGAGCGGCAGCGCCAGCCAGCGCCCGTCGGCGGCGAAGTCGCAACGCGGCTCCACGCCATCCAGGCGACTGCCGTCGGCCAGCTGCACCGCCGCGCCGCGCCAGCGCAGTTCGCCACCCAGGGGATCGGCGAGCCCCGCTGCCAGCGGGCGCCATTGCGGCGGCTGCAGTTCGATGATCGCGGCGGCCGGGCCGATCGGCGCCAGCGCCAGTTCGGGCCATTCGCCCGCGGCCGCGGGCGACGGTTCGCGCGGCCGGCCGCGGTCCAGCCAGTTCTCCAGCAGCATCAGCAGCGAGAAGCCGGCCAGTGCGGCGAGCAGGGTCAGCAGCCAGGCCAGCGCATCCTTCGCGCCGAACGTGCGCAGCACCGCCAGCAGCAGGCCGGGCAGGCCCCAGCGCAGGGCGAGCCGCAGCAGCCGCGCCTGCGCCTGCAGCGGCCCGCTGCGCCACAGCAGCGCGAGCGTGCAGGCCGCGAGCAGCGGCAGGTCCAGCCACCACGGCAACACGGCCAGCAGCAACAGCCATGCGAGCGCCGGCAGCCAGCACGGCCACCGGCGCCATGCGGCCGGCGGGCTCAGCCGCACCACACCCTGGCGTTGCGGAACATGCGCAGCCACGGCGAATCCTCGCCCCAGGTTTCCGGCGCCCAGCTCATCTGCACGCTGCGGAACACGCGCTCGGGATGCGGCATCAGGATGGTCACGCGGCCGTCCGCGGCGGTGAAGCCGGCGAGGCCGCCGGGCGAGCCGTTCGGGTTGAGCGGGAAGTGCTCGGTGGGCTTGCCGCGGTTGTCCACGAAGCGCAGCGCCGCCTGCGCCTTGGACGGGCTGCAGGTGTTCGGGAAATGCACGCGGCCCTCGCCGTGCGCCACCGCCACCGGGATGCGCGAGCCGGCCATGCCCTTGAAGAACAGGCTGGGCGAATCGAGCACTTCCAGCGTGGCCACGCGCGCCTCGTACTGCTCGGAGGCGTTGCGCAGGAACTTCGGCCAGTGCTGCGCGCCGGGGATGATGTCCTTGAGCTGGCTCAGCATCTGGCAGCCGTTGCACACGCCCAGCGCGAACTTCGCGGGATCGGCGAAGAACGCGCTGAATTCCGCGCGCAGATAATCGTTGTAGAGGATCGAGGTGGCCCAGCCGCGGCCGGCGCCCAGCACGTCGCCGTAGGAGAAGCCGCCGCAGGCGGCCAGGCCGCGGAAGTCGGCCAGCTTCACCCGGCCGCTGGCGAGGTCGCTCATGTGCACGTCCACCGCCTCGAAGCCGGCGCGCGTGAACGCGGCGGCCATCTCCACCTGGCCGTTGACGCCCTGCTCGCGCAGGATCGCCACGCGCGGCTTGGCGCCGCCAGCGATCGCCGCGTGGATCAGCGGCGCGGCGATGTTCTCGGCCGGATCGAACGTGAGCTTCGGGCTGAGGCCCGGATCGGCGTCGTCCAGCCGCCACTCCAGCTCGGCGTCCGCGCTGGCGGGGTTGTCGCGCAGCCGCTGCATCGCGTGGCTGGTCTCGTTCCAGGCGCGGTACAGCGTGCTCCAGTTCCACTTGAACAGCGTCTCGCTGCCCGAGAAAAGCTTGATGCCCAGCTTCTCCTTGGGCCGGCCGATGCGGTAGCTCATGCCGGCGAGGTCGTGCTTCACCAGCAGCGCCTCGAATGCCTCGCGGTTCGCCACCGCCACCTGCAGCACCGCGCCCAGTTCCTCGTTGAACAGCGCGCGCAGCGCGGCCTCGGCCCAGCCGTCGAGCTGGATCTCCAGGCCGCAGTGGCCGGCAAAGGCCATCTCCAGCAGGGTGACGATGACGCCGCCGTCGGAGCGGTCGTGGTAGGCCAGCAGCAGGCCGCTGCGGTTCGCCTCCTGCACCAGCTCGAACAGCGCCTTGAGGCGCCTGGCGTCGTCCAGGTCCGGCGGCACGCCGCCGCCGCGATTGAACACCTGGGTGAGCGCGGAGGCGCCGAGGCGGTCGCGGCCGGCGCCGAGGTCGAGCAGCCACAGGTCGGTGTCGCCGCGGTCCAGCTTCAGCTGCGGCGTGAGCGTGCGGCGCACGTCGTCCACGCGGGCGAAGCCGGTGACGACCAGCGACACCGGCGCCACCGTGCGCTGCGGCGCGTCGCCGTCCTTCCACACGGTCTGCATGGACAGCGAGTCCTTGCCCACCGGGATGGAGATGTCGAGCTGCGGGCACAGCTCCATGCCCACCGCCTTCACCGCGTCGAACAGCGCGGCGTCCTCGCCGGGGTGGTTCACCGCGGCCATCCAGTTCGCCGAGAGGCGGATCTCGCCCAGCGAGGCAATCGGCGCCGCGGCGAGATTGGTGATCGCCTCGCCCACCGCCAGCCGTGCGGCGTCGGCGCTGTTGAGCAGCGCCACCGGCGCGCGCTCGGCCATCGCCATCGCTTCGCCGCGGTAGCCGTCGAAGTCGGCCATGGTCACCGCGCAGTCGGCCACCGGCACCTGCCACGGGCCGACCATCGGATCGCGGTGGTTGAGGCCGCCCACGGTGCGGTCGCCGATGTGGATCAGGAAGCTCTTGCTGCCCACGGTGGGCAGGCGCAGCACGCGCAGCAGCGCCTCATCCATGCCGATGCCGGTGAGGTCGGGCACCAGGTCGACGCGCGGCTTGATGCGCTTCGCGTCGCGGTGCATGCGCGGCGGCTTGCCGAACAGCACGTCCATGGGGAGGTCGATCACGATCTCCCGGGACTCGGGACTCGGGACTCGGGACTCGGTAGAGCCAGGAGCAAGAGCGGGAACGGTGCGGGTCACGCGCAGGCGGCGTTCCTCGGTGGCGGTGCCGACCACGGCGTGGGGGCAGCGTTCGCGTGCGCAGTACGCCTCGAACTCCGGCAGGTTTTCCGGCGCGATGCCGAGCACGTAGCGTTCCTGCGACTCGTTGCTCCACACCTGCATCGGCGACAGCGAGGGGTCGTCGCAGGGCACCTGGTCGAGGTCGATCTCGCCGCCCACGTTGGAGTCGTTGAGCAGCTCGGGGATCGCGTTGGAGAGGCCGCCCGCGCCCACGTCGTGCACGCTGACGATGGGGTTCCGCTCGCCGCGCGCCCAGCAGGCGTCGATCACCTGCTGGCAGCGGCGCTCCATCTCGGCGTTGTCGCGCTGCACGGAGGCGAAATCCAGTTCCGCGCTGGAGGCGCCCGAGGCCACCGACGAGGCGGCGCCGCCGCCCAGGCCGATCAGCATCGCCGGCCCGCCCAGCACGATCACCGCGTGGCCGGGCTGCAGCGTGCGCTTCTGCACGTGCTCGCGGCGGATGTTGGCGAGGCCGCCGGCCAGCATGATCGGCTTGTCGTAGCCGCGGCGCAGGCCGGGCTCGCCGGTCTCGTGCTCGTAGCTGCGGAAATAGCCGCCGAGGCACGGCCGGCCGAATTCGTTGTTGAACGCGGCGGCGCCCAGCGGGCCGTCGCGCATGATCTCGAACGCGGATGCCATGCGCGGCGGCAGCGGACGCTCCACTTCCCATGGCTGCGGGTGGCCGGGGATGCGCAGGTCGGACACCGAGAAGCCGGTGAGGCCCGCCTTGGGCTTGGCGCCGCGGCCGGTGGCGCCCTCGTCGCGGATCTCGCCGCCGGCGCCGGTGGCCGCGCCCGGCCAGGGCGCGATCGCGGTGGGGTGGTTGTGCGTCTCCACCTTGATCGCGTAGTCGATCTGTTCCTCGTGCGCGCGCCACACGCCGTTCGCGTCGGCAAAGAAGCGTCGGCCGGCGCTGCCCTCGATCACCGCCGCGTTGTCGTGGTAGGCGGACAGCGTGTGCGCGGGCGAGCGCTGGTGGGTGTGCTTGATCATCGCGAACAGGCTCTTGTCCTGTGCTTCGCCGTCCACCGTCCAGCTCGCGTTGAACACCTTGTGCCGGCAGTGCTCCGAGTTCGCCTGCGCGAACATGAAGAGCTCGGCGTCGGTGGGGTCGCGGCCCAGCTCGGCGTAGCGCGCGGCGAGGTAGTCGATCTCGTCCTCGGCCAGCGCCAGGCCCAGCTCGGCGTTGGCTTTGGCCAGCGCGGCGCGGGCGTCGCCGCCCAGCGCGACGTGCACCAGGTCGCCCGGAGCGCCGGCGAGGAACAGGCCCTGCGCCTCGTCCAGCGAGCCCAGCACCGACTGCGTCATCGCGTCGTGCAGTAGCGCCAGCACCGCCGCGTGCGCGGGCGTGCCGGCGTCGGGCAGGCCAACCAGCTGCCAGGCCGTGCCGTGCTCCACCCGGCGCACATCGAAGCCGGCGCCGTGCAGGATGTCGGTGGCCTTGCTCGACCACGGCGAGATCGTGCCCAGCCGCGGCACCACCCACAGCGTGGCCGGCGCGGGCGCGGCGTCCTTCGCCTCCAGCACCTCCAGCAGGCGCTGGCGCAGTTCGCCCGCGGGCGCCTGGGCGGCATCGAGGAAATACACGAACCACGCGGCCTGCACCCGGGTGCCGCGATGCAGGGCATCGAGGCGGGCATTGAGGCGTTCGAGGCGGAAGGTCGAAAGGGCGTTCTGCCCGTCGAGTGCGATCATGCGGGGAACGGCGCTGTGCAAGTGGAAACGCCCATTCTAGCCGATGCTGCAGCACGGCATAACCGGATGCCGGGGCGGCAGGTTCTTGCGGCCCGGGGCCAGGGCGGCCGGTCGGGCTTCATCCGGGCGCCCGCCCCGCGAACCTCAGTGCCCAGCCCCGCGCGCCAGCCGGCGCGCCTCGCGCGTCTGCAGCGCCACGCGCACCAGGTACACCACGATCGCCACGTTGCCGAGCAGCGCGGCCAGCTTCAGCCAGCCGAAGCGGTGCAGGGTCTCGTACAGCTCGATCGGGATCAGCGAGGCGGTGGCGATCACGGTGAACCACTCGGCCCAGTACTTGCCCATCAGCAGGCCCACGCCCTCGATGCCGAACAGCACGGCGTAGCCCAGCGCCACCACGCCCACCGCCACGAAGCGGCTGGGGCCGAATTCCTGCAGCATCGACACCATCCGCCAGCGCAGGCCGTTGCTGTCGGACAGCGACAGATGCTCCAGCCAGTGCACCAGCTGCCGGAAGTTCTGCTCGCGGTCGAGGTGGAAGGCGGCGACCGCCACCAGCACGAGGCAGAGGGTCTTGATGACCTCGTAGATCGCGATCACGCGCAGGCCGGCGCGGTGCGACGGCGGCGCCTTGGCGTGTGCGGCGGCAGGCAGGGCGGCGATGGATTCGATGTCGGACATGGGGGCTGGGTCGGCGATGCGTGCATTGTCGCCGGCGCCGTATGAACGGCCAGTGCGCAAAGGCAGGGGGATGCAGGAAACCGCGCGGCCCGCCGGTGCGATCCGGCGGGCCGCGCGAGACGGCGGTTCAGCAGCAGCGCCCGCCGCCGCCCTTGTAGCGGGCCTCGGTGCGTTCGCGGTAGAACTCGGCGTAGCTCGGCACCTTGCGTTCGGGGTGGTGCTCGCGCAGGTGCTTCACGTAGGCGTCGTAGTCCGGCACGCCGCAGCACAGGCGGGCGGTTTGCACCGCCCACTTGCGCAGGGCCGCGAGGCGCGGGGCCATCACGGCGTGGCCACGTCCGCCAGCGCCACGTAGGGTTCCTCGTGGGCGGTGGGACGGTTGGTGCGCCAAGCCTTGAGCAGCGCGTTGAGGCAGAACAGCGTCATCACCACCACCAGCGCCATGAAGATCGCGGTCATCGCCATGTCCACGCGGTTGTTGGTGATGATCTGCTGCATCGCCGCCGCGGTCTTGGCCGGCGCCAGCAGCTGGCCGTTCGCCAGCGCCGCGGCGTACTTGTCGGCGGCCGCGGTGAAGCTGATCGGGCCGCTCAGCTTTTCGTAGCCCGCGGTCAGCGTGCACACGATCAGCCAGATCGCCGGGATGCCCGGCACCCACACGTAGCGCTCGCGCTTGAGCTTCACCACCACCACCGTGGCCAGCATCAGCGCGATCGCCGCCAGCATCTGGTTGGCGATGCCGAACAGCGGCCACAGCGTGTTGATGCCGCCCAGCGGATCGACCGCGCCCTGGTACAGGAAGTAGCCCCACAGCGCCACGCAGACCGCGGTGGCGAGCAGGTTGCCGGCCCACGACTCGGTAGCCTGCAGCGGTTTGTACAGCAGGCCGGCGATCTCCTGGATCATGAAGCGGCCCACGCGCGTGCCGGCGTCCACCGTGGTGAGGATGAACAGCGCCTCGAACAGGATCGCGTAGTGGTACCAGAACGCCATCATGCCTTCGCCCGGCAGGATGTTGTGCAGCAGCTGGGCCATGCCCACCGCCAGCGTGGGCGCGCCGCCGGCGCGGGAGAGGATGCTCTGCTCGCCCACGTCCTTCGCGGTCTGCAGCAGCTGGTCCGGCGTCACCACGAAGCCCCACTGGCTGATCGTCTGCGCCGCCTGTTCCACCGTGGTGCCGATGATCGCGCCCGGCGCGTTCATCGCGAAGTACACGCCCGGGTGCAGCGACACCGCCGCGACCATTGCCATGATCGCCACGAAGGCCTCCATCAGCATGCCGCCGTAGCCGACCATGCGCGCCTGGCCCTCGTTCGCCAGCAGCTTGGGCGTGGTGCCCGAGGCGATGATCGAATGCCAGCCCGACACCGCGCCGCAGGCAATGGTGATGAACAGGAACGGGAACAGGTTGCCGGCGAACACCGGGCCGGTGCCGTCGATGAACTTCGTCACCGCCGGCATCTGCAGCATCGGCGCGGCGAGGAAGATCGCCAGCGCCAGCAGCGCGATGGTGCCGATCTTGAGGAAGGTGCTGAGGTAGTCGCGCGGCGCCAGCAGCAGCCACACCGGCAGGATCGAGGCGCAGGAGCCGTAGCCGATCAGCCACCAGGCCAACGCCTTGGCGTCGAGGTCGAAGATCGGCGCCAGCACGGCCGAGTCGGCCACGTACTTGCCGGCCCAGATCGACAGCAGCAGCAGCGCCAGGCCGATGATCGACACCTCCAGGATGCGGCCGGGGCGGAACCAGCGCAGGTAGGCACCCATCAGCAGCGCGATCGGGATCGTGGCGGCCACGGTGAACGTGCCCCACGGACTGTGCGTGAGCGCCTTCACCACCACCAGCGCCAGCACCGCCAGCACGATCATCATCAGCACCAGCACGCCGATCATCGCCACGATGCCGGGCAGCGGCCCCAGCTCCTCGCGCAGCATGTGGCCCAGCGAGCGGCCGTCGCGGCGCAGCGACAGGCCGAGGATCATGAAGTCCTGCACCGCGCCGGCGAACACCACGCCGAACAGGATCCACATCGTGCCGGGCAGGTAGCCCATCTGCGCCGCCAGCACCGGACCCACCAGCGGGCCGGCGCCCGCGATCGCGGCGAAGTGGTGGCCGAACACCACCCACTTGTCGGTGGGCACGTAGTCGAGGCCGTCGTTGCGCAGCACCGACGGCGGCGCGCGCGTGGGGTCGAGCTGCAGCACGTAGTGCTCGACGAACTTGCCGTAGAAGCGGTAGCCGATCACGAACACCGCGATCGCCGCGGCGACCATCCAGATCGCGTTGATCGGCTCGCCGCGGCGCAAGGCCACCACGCCGAGGCACCAGGCGCCCACGATGGCGATCGCGACCCACAGGATCTTCGCCGCCGGGCTGGGTTTGACGGTTGCGCTGTGCATGGACTCTCTCCCGGGAAGTCCCGGCAAGAGTCTCGCCGGGCGTGACGAGGGTCAATGCCGGCCATCTTAGCCTTTGGTCGAATGCCGCGTGCCCGGCCTGCACGGCGCGTTCACGCATTGGCACGCCAGCGTCATCTCGGCTCGGCTAAAGTCGACGCATCATCCAGCCCGGCGAGGCAAGCATGATCCGCGAGATCCTGAAGATGGGCGACCCGCGCCTGCTGCGCGTGGCGCCGCCGGTGCCCGACGCGATGCTCGGCAGCGCCGAGCTGGACGCCCTGGTCGCGGACATGTTCGACACCATGCACGCCGCCGACGGTGTGGGCCTCGCCGCGCCGCAGATCGGCGTGGACCTGCAGCTGGTGATCTTCGGCTTCGAGCATTCCGAACGCTACCCCGACGCGCCCGAGGTGCCGCAGACGATCCTGCTCAACCCCGTCATCACCCCGCTGTCGCAGGACATGGAGGAAGGCTGGGAAGGCTGCCTCTCGGTGCCCGGCCTGCGCGGTGCGGTGAGCCGCTACAGCCTGATCCGCTACCAGGGCATCGACCCGCACGGCGCGCCGATCGACCGCCGCGCGGAAGGCTTCCATGCCCGCGTGGTGCAGCACGAGTGCGACCACCTGATCGGCCGGCTCTACCCCTCGCGCATCACCGACTTCAGCAAGTTCGGCTACACCGAGGTGCTGTTTCCGGGGATGGAGGTGGCAGCGGAGTAGCGCGCCATGCCCGCCGTGCTCTCGGCTATCCTTCCGGATCAGTCGAGTAGCGGGATGCATGCAATGGCGAAAGGGGTGCGGCTCGACGCGCTGCCGAAGCAAGGTTCGCCGAAGGCGCCAGGTTGGTGGTGCGGGTTCGCAGGAATTCACAGGGCTTGGACCATGCTTCCCCGGATTGAGGAGCGCGAGTCATGTCATTGAACGTCGAGCACCTGCGGCGCACGGCGGATACGCTGGAACAAGCCGTCGCCAAACTCGGCGAAGTGGCGCCCGGCGACGAGGTGATGTACGACCTGTTCCGCAACGCGGCGGTGAAGAGCTTCGAGCTGTCGCTGGAAACCACCGGCAAGCTGTTGCGCAAGGCGCTGAAGTTGTACGGCGGCAGCCCGCGTGAAGTGGACAGGCTGGTGTTCAAGGACTTGTTCCGGCATGCCAGCAAGCATGGCCTGCTGGACGAAGCCGCCGTCGAACGCTGGTTCGGCTACCGCGCCAACCGCAACACCACGGCGCACGACTACGGCGCCGGCTTCGCCAACGAAACCCTGAAAATCCTGCCGGCGTATTTGCAGGACGTGCGTGCGCTGGCCGCCACCTTGCAGGGCCTGTTCGATGCCCAGGCGTGACCCCGGCCAGTTGCGGCTTGCGCCGCGCCATCTGGAGTTGCTGCGCACCCTGCTGTCGCGGCAAGCGCCGGACGCGGAGGTGTGGGCCTACGGCAGCCGCGTGAACGGCGGCGCGCACGAAGGCAGCGACCTGGACATCGTGTTGCGCAACACGGCCGATCCCGACACCGAATGCGCGGGGTGGCAGGACGTGCAGGAGGCGATCCAGGAAAGCGATCTGCCGATGCTGGTGGACGTGCACGACTGGGCGCACCTGCCGGCGGAGTTCCATCGCAACATCGAGCGGGACTATGTGGTCATCCGCGAGCCGGCAGGGCCGCGGCATGGCGGATGATCACGGGTGATGCGTGGGCTGGCTGAAGCGTCGGCCGGCCCCAGACTGTGCTGACTGCTGGTGTCGGACGCGGCATGGATTGTCTTGAGCGGATTGACCTGGACCCGGTTGACCTGGATCAGGAGCTCACGGGTGGCCCTTCTGCATCATGGCGCGCCGGCGCGTGCCGGCCATTCCCACACGGTGCCCACGATGCAGTTCGAACTTTCCGCTTGCCACCACGACGCCGCGAGCATCGCCATCGCGATGCGCACGCTCGACGCCCACGCCACGGTCACGCTGGATGCCGCGCACGGCCGGCTGGAAGTGCTTACCCAGGCGAGCGCCGCGCAGGTGCTGGACAAGCTGCAAGGCCTGGGCTGCACGGCGAAGCTGCTGGAGCAGCCGGTGCACATCAGCGGCGGCAGCACCTGCTGCGGTTCGTGCGGCTGAGTTGATCGAACCTGCTGCGCGGCGGCTCAGCCGCGCAGCGTGCGTCCGCGCTCAGGCGGTCACCGCTGGCCCTGCTGGCTCCCGCGCGTGGCGTGCATGCGCCGGATGCGCGCGATGCTGCCGCCCTCGTACGTCACCACGTAGGTGGAGCCGTCGTGCGCTTGTCGCGCGACCCGGACCGGGTCGCTGCGCATCGCCTGCTGCAGCGCCTGCTGATGAAACGCTGCCAGGTCGCCGGTCGGAATCAGCGTCAGCGGCGGGCTGGTCTGCTGGAAGCTGGTGAAGTGGCTGCCGCATTCGGTGGTGTCGCGGCTGAACTTGAGCCAGCCCTGGCCGCAGCTCTGGCCCGAGATTTCCGGCAGGCGCTTCAGCCAGATGAAGTACTTGTTCTCGTGCGTGATCCGCACGCGGTCGTGGCGCGCGTCATCGCCACCGATATTGGCGGAGGTCCAGAAGCGCACGATGCTGGCTTCGTGGCAGTCGGCCGACGCGCACTCCTGCAGCACCAGGTATTCGTTGTCCTGCAGGGACATCGGCTCGATGCTGAGGATGTCGCCCTCGACCAGCGCCTGCGCGGGGAACACCACCGCAGGCATGCGCGGGTCGACCTTGAAGTCGCCGGAGATCAGGTGGCCGCCATGCTGCGACGAGTACGGCGGCGCGGTGACCTGCACGGCGGGTAGATCGGTTTGCGCCGATGCGGCGAAACCCGCCGACATGCAGCAGCCGAACAACGCGATGGCCGGAGTTTTCATGACGGCTCCCTGGCGCTCCGTCGGCGGCCGGCTTGACGATCAGGCCGGCATGCCGCGCAGCACCCGCCCGTAAGTGTGCACCTCGTCCACCAGCACGCGCACGTGCTCGGGGTCGACCTCGGGCGTGATGCCGTGGCCGAGGTTGAACACGTGGCCCGGATGTGGGCCGTAGCTGTCCAGCACGGCGCGCGCTTCGCGGCGGATCACATCCACGCTGGCGCGCAGGATCGCGGGGTCCATGTTCCCCTGCAGTGCCACCTTGCCGGCCACCGCGCGGCGCGCGTCGGCGAGGTCGATCGTCCAGTCCACGCCCAGCGCGGCGCAGCCGGAGTCGGCCATCGCGGCGAGGCTGGCGTTGGCGCCCTTGGAGAACAGGATCACCGGCAGATCGCGCGCGTGCGCGTCGTCCTTCAGCGCGGCCACGATCTGCGCCATGTAGCGCAGCGAGAATTCGCGGAACGGCGCGGGTCCGAGCATGCCGCCCCAGCTGTCGAACACCATCAGCGCCTGTGCGCCGGCGGCGGCCTGCGCCGAGAGATACGCCGCCACGCTGCGCGCCAGCACGTCGAGCAGCCGGTGCGCGAGCTGCGGCTCGTTCCAGCACAGCGCCTTGAGGCTCACGTAGTCGCGCGAGCCGTGGCCTTCCACCATGTAGCAGGCCAGCGTCCACGGGCTGCCGGCGAAGCCGATCAGCGGCACGCGGCCGGCGAGTTCCCGGCGGATCAGCCGCACCGCGTCCATCACGTAGCGCAGCTCGCCGTCCATGTCGGGCACGGCGAGCCGATTGATGTCGGCGGTCGTGCGCACCGGACGCGCGAACTGCGGGCCTTCGCCATGGGCGAAGGAAAGGCCCAAGCCCATCGCATCGGGGATGGTGAGGATGTCGGAGAACAGGATCGCCGCGTCGAGATCGAAGCGTTCCAGCGGCTGCAGCGTCACCTCGCAGGCGAGCTCCGGGTTCTGCGCCAGGCCCATGAAGCTGCCGGCGCGCTCGCGCGTGGCGCGGTACTCGGGCAGGTAGCGGCCGGCCTGGCGCATCACCCAGATCGGCGTGGTGTCGACGGGTTCGCGCCGCAGCGCGCGCAGGAAACGATCGTTCTTCAGGATATCGGTCATGTCCGTCAACGGCCGTAGGGGCCTTCCAGGCCTTGGGCGAACATCAGGCGGTAGCCGCGCTTGAGCTGGGCGTCGCGCGCCTTCTCGAACGCGGCGATCGCAGCGTCGCGCTCCAGGAACTGCTCGCGGCGCAGCGTGGCCTTGCCGCCCTGCTGGCCCGTCTCGCGGTACAGCGTCCAGCCGCCGAGCAGATCCTGCTCCAGCACGATCTGGACGTAGCGTGGCGGCTCGGCGCTGCCGGGCAGGTTTTGCAGGTAGAGGCGCATGGATCGCGAGTTGGAGCGTTTGCCGGGGCCCACAGTCTACAGGCGAGCAAGCGTTTTGTAGGAGCGCACCCTGTGCGCGAATGCTCTGGCGCTTGATCGGAGCAAGAGCATTCGCGCACAGGGTGCGCTCCTACCGGGCGACAGCCTCGCGCAACACCGCCAGCACCTCGGCTTCGGCCACGCCGCTCACGATCTCCGCCTTGCCGATGCCGCGCCACAGGATCAGCCGCAACGTGCCGGCGGTGTTCTTCTTGTCCAGCCGCATCAGGGCGAGCAGTTGTTCCGGGTCGAAGCCGGCGGGCACGGCGGTGGGCAGGCCGATGGTTTCCAAGAGACGCTGCAGGCGCGCGGTGTCGGCGGCCTCGCTCATGCCGAGCCGCTCGGACAACCGCGCGGCGAGCAGCATGCCGACCGCCACGCCTTCGCCGTGCAGCAGCGCGGTGTAGCGGCCGGCGGTTTCCAGCGCGTGGCCGAAGGTGTGGCCGAGATTGAGCAGGGCGCGTTCGCCCTGTTCGGTTTCGTCGCGCGCCACCACGCCGGCCTTGTACGCCACCTTGCGCGCGATCGCCTCGATCACGGCGGCGTCCTCGCGCGCGGCGAGCGCGGCGGCGTGGGCTTCCAGCCAGGCGAAGAACGGCTCGTCGCCGATCGCCGCGCCCTTGATCACTTCGGCGAGGCCCGCGCGGTATTCGCGCACGGGCAGGGTGGCCAGCGTGTCGATGTCGGCCACCACCGCGCGCGGCTGGTGGAAGGCGCCGACCAGGTTCTTGCCGGCGGGCAGGTTCACACCGGTCTTGCCGCCCACCGAGGAATCCACCATCGCCAGCAGGGTGGTGGGGAACTGGATGAAGTCGATGCCGCGCATCCAGCACGCCGCGGCGAAGCCGGCGAGGTCGCCCACCACGCCGCCGCCCAGCGCGATCACGCAGGCGTCGCGGGTGGCGCCGAGTTTCGCCAGCGCCTCCAGCGCGCGCTCCACGTTGGCGAAACTCTTGTGCGCCTCGCCGTCGTCGAGCAGGAAGCTGGACCACGTCAGCCCGTCGAGGCCCTGCGCCAGCCGCTCCAGGTACAGCGGCGCCACCGTGGTGTTGCTCACCACCAGCACGTGGCGGCCGCGCAGGCGCGCGCGCCAGCGCGCGGCGTCGGCGATCAGGCCGTGGCCGATCCAGACCGGGTAGCTGCGCTGGCCGAGGGCGACGTCGAGGGTGGTGGCTTGATGGATGCTCATGCGGAAGTCGTGGAGGAGGGAAGGGCGGCGCGCTGCCAGTGGCGGTCGATCAGCGCGATGGCCTGCGCCGCGCTGGCGGCCACGCCGTGCGCGGCGGGCAGCACGAGGTCGGCGGTGGCCTGGTACAGCGGTTCGCGGATCGCGGCCATCGCTTCGAGCCGGGCGCGGCGATCCGGGTCGGCCAGCAGCGGGCGCGAGCTGTCGTGCGCGAGGCGCTCCAGTTGCTGCTCGATGCCGGCCTGCAGCCACAGCACGTAGCCGCGCGCGGCGAGCCGTTCGCGGTTGGCGGCGTCGAGCACCGCGCCCGCGCCGGTGGCCAGCAGCACGCCGTCGCCCGCGCTGAACTCGTTCAGCAGCACGCTCTCGCGCTGGCGGAAACCGGCCTCGCCCTCGATCTCGAAGATGGTGGCGACGTTGGCGCCGGTGCGCCGCTCGATCTCGCGGTCGAGATCGACGAAGGCGAGGCCATAATGCGCGGCGAGGCGCCGGCCCAGCGAGGTCTTGCCGGCGCCGGTGGGGCCGATCAGGAACAGGTTGCGCGAGGGATTCATTTCGCCACTTTAGCAGTAGAGGTTTGGATGGCTGAACGTGTGTTGCTCGCCGGTTGCGGCGACTTGGGTTTGCGCGTGGCCGAACGCCTGCTGGCGGCCGGCGACGAGGTGTGGGCGCTGCGCCGCCGGCCGCCGCCCGACGCGCCGCGCGGCCTGCACTGGCTGGGCGCCGACCTCACCGCGCCGCACACGCTGAGCGGCCTGCCGGCCGGCATCACGCGCGTGGCGTACCTGCCCGCGCCGCAGGCGCGCGACCAGGCGACGTATCGCGCGCTGTTCGTCGACGGCCTGCGCCATTTGCTCGAAGCACTGGATGCCTCCGCGCTGCGCCAGGTGCTGCTGGTGTCCTCCAGCGCGGTGTACGGCGAGCACGACGGCGACTGGGTGGACGAGGCCACGTCGCCTGCGCCGCTGGGCTTCAACGGCGCGCTGCTGCTGGAGGCCGAGCGCTGGCTGGCCGCGCAAGCCGTGCCGTCCACCGTGCTGCGCCTCGCCGGGTTGTACGGGCCGGGGCGGCTGCAGCTGATCGAACGCCTGCGCGCCGGCACCGTGCGCGTGCCGCGCGAGGTGCCGCACTGGGCCAACCGCATCCACGTCGACGATGCCGCCGCGGCCATCGTGCACCTGCTGCGCCTGCCCGAGCCCGCGCCGCTGTACCTGGGCGTGGACGACACCCCGCTGCCGCTGGACGAACTGTGCGACTTCCTCGCCCAGTGGATCGACGCGCCGCCGCCGCGCGAAGGCCCGCCGCCGCCCGGCGTGGGCAGCAAGCGGCTCGGCAATGCGCGCCTGCGGGCGAGCGGCTGGGCACCGCAGTGGCCGGATGCACGCGACGGTTACGCGGCGCTGCTGGATACTTGAGCCTTCCCCACTGGAGGAGCGACGCACATGGCCAACCTTCCCGTCCCCCACGGCATGGTCACCACCGGCAACGAGCTGCACGGCTATCGCGTGGTGCGCACGCTTGGCATCGTGCGCGGCATCACCGTGCGTTCGCGCAGCGTGGTGGGCAATATCGGCGCCGCGCTGCAGACCCTGGTGGGCGGCAACATCACGATCTATACGGAACTGTGCGAGAAGGCGCGCGAGGAAGCCTTCGAACTGATGCTGCAGCATGCCGCCGCGATGGGCGCGAACGCGGTTATCGCGATGCGCTACGACGCCAACGACGTGGCCGAGGGCGTCACCGAGGTGCTGAGCTACGGCACGGCGGTGCAGGTGGAGCCGGCACAAGAAATGCCGAGAGGTAGCTGAGCGAATCCCTCTCCCTGCGGGAGAGGGTGGCGGCAGCCGGGAGAGGGTTCGTGCGGAGCGAGGCGCTGCGGCAAGTCCGAACCCTCACCCCCGGCCCCTCTCCCGGAGGGAGAGGGGAGTAATTCGTCACGCGTGCGTGAGTCCGGTCCGTGGGTCGGGCTTCAGCCCGACTCGCCGCAAGCGTCGGGCTGAAGCCCGACCTACGAATCAGCGTCGGGCTGAAGCCCGACCCACGGGATGCGCAAGGCTACGCGTGCGTGAGCCCGGTCATGTGCCGCTCATCGTCGTACTCCACCACGCTGTCGGCGAGCGCGGGCAGGGTGGCGAGCGCGTGGCGGCTGAGCCGCTCGTAGTGCTGCAGGAAGCGCTCCAGCGTGGCCGCGTCCATCGCCAACGGCGCGCGGCGTGCCAGCAGTTCCTGTTCGGTCTCGCCGCGCCAGCGGCGCACCACGTCCCAGTTCGGCGCCTGCAGCACGATCAGCGCGTCGAACTTGCGCCACAGCGGCTGGTAGCCGCGCAGCTGCTTGTTGACCCAGTGGCGCCAGCCGCCGTCGGGGTCTTCCTCGCGTTCCAGCCGGTTCATCGGCTCCTCCAGCGCGGCCTGCGGCTGCGGGCGGATGCCCAGCGCCCAGCCCTCCACGATCACCAGCTTCGGCGCGCGCACCACGCGCGGCCAGCGCGAGGGCTGCATGCGTGTGTCGCGGCCCTTGTCGAAGCGCGGCCAGGATACCGGCAGCTTCTCCGAGGCCTGCGGCAGCGCGGCCAGCACCGAGAGCAGCAGCTCGATCTCGTGCGTGCCCGGCACGCCGCGGGTGCGCAGCAGCGGGTGGATCTGCTGGGCCATCAGTTCGCGGTCGCCGCGCGAGTAGTAGAAGTCGTCCAGCGACAACACCTCGGTGGGCCAGCCGCGCGCCTCGGCCTGCGCCTTCATCTCGCGCGCCAGCGTGCTCTTGCCGCTGCCCTGCAGGCCGGACAGGCCGAGGATGTAGGGCCGCCGCGAGCGGGCGATGCGCCCGGCGTACTGGTCCAGCAGGTGGCCGGCCAGCGAGGCGTTCGGCGCCGGCGGATGCGGCTTGGGCGCGCTCATCGGCGGGCATCCGCTTCGGGCGGACGCAGCCGGCCGTGGACACGGGCGGGATGGGCGATTGGGTTAAGATGTGCCGGTTTCATCCGCGTCATGATGGCGCGCCCGCGCCACGATTCAAGGGAAAAGTTTCGAAGCCATGCTGAGCCCCGAGATTCTCGACACTTTCCGGCAGCTGCTGGAGGAGGCGAAGGCCGCCGGCGAGCCCGAGCCCACCGCGATGAACCTGGCCACGGTGGATGCCGACGGCCGCGTGGCCTCGCGCATCGTGCTGCTGAAGGGCGTGGACGAGCGCGGCCTGCGCTTCCACACCAACTACGACAGCGACAAGGGCAGCCAGCTGGCGGCGCATCCGCAGGTGGCGCTGTGCTTCCACTGGAAGCAGCTGCGCCACGGCGTGCAGGTGCGCGTGGAAGGCGTGGCGCGCAAGCTGCAGGCGGCGGAATCCGACGCCTACTTCGCCACCCGCCCGCGCGGCAGCCAGATCGGCGCCTGGGCCTCGCTGCAGTCGCAGACCCTGCCCGACCGCCGCAGCTTCGACGAGCGCGTGGCGCGCTACGAGCGCGAGTTCGAAGGCCGCGAGGTGCCGCGCCCGCCGCACTGGGGCGGCTACCTGGTCGAGCCGGACATGGTCGAGTTCTGGTACGGCGCCGAGTTCCGCCTGCACGAGCGCGTGTGCTGGAGCCGGCACGGCCAGACCTGGACGCACCGTTTGCTTTATCCCTGAGGAGAGCCGCGCCATGAGCCGTTCCGTGCCCGCCGAACATGCCGGACAGCACGGTTTCACGGTGCACACGCGCGGCCGCGGCTTCACCGAGATCACCACCCAGGTCGCCGACGTGGTGGCCGCCAGCGGCGTGCAGCTCGGCATCGCCCACGTGTTCACCGCACACACCAGCTGCTCGCTGCTGCTGAGCGAGAACGCCGACCCCACCGTGCGCGAGGATCTCGAACGCTGGCTGGCGCGCGCCGTGCCCGACGGCGACGCGATCTTCCGGCACGACGCCGAAGGCCCCGACGACATGCCCGCCCACGTGCGCGCCGTGCTCACCGGCGTGAGCCTCGTCGTGCCGGTGCATGGCGGCAAGCCGCAGCTGGGCACTTGGCAGGGGCTGTTCCTGTGGGAGCATCGGCGTGATCCGCATCAGCGGAAGGTCACGGTAACGGTGTTGGGGCACTGAGGGTGCGGCGCTGGCGCGGTCGTTGATTCGACGCCTGGTGCTGCGTTGCGCTTTTTGTCCCCTCGCCCGCTTGCGGGAGAGGGGTTGGGGGAGAGGGGCTTTTGCTTCGGCGCTGTCGCAATTGACAGAGCGGTTTCGAGCGCCTGCCGGCGCCCGAGTTCCTTTCTCTTTGAATGGCCAAAGAGAAAGGAACCAAAGAGAAAGGCCACCCCGATGGCGCGCCCTCCAGGCATTCCCGGATCAAGTCCGGGACAGGCTCTGCCTTCCGGGTACGCGGGCGGGTTACGGGGTTTTTCGCCGGCACATTCATGTGCCGGCGAAAAACTGGCCCGCATCCATGCGGGCCATCCTGCGGACTTTCCTCCACCCGCCCGCCCGCCGCGCCATAGGGGCCCCGGAGAAGTAGCGCGCTCCCAGCGCGCACTCGGGCGCAGCCGCTGCGCGGCTGCGGAAGTCCCGCGCATTGTGCTTTTGATTGGGATTGTTGATGGGTTTGCAGAATGCGTTGTTACGGGATTAATGCCTGAGTTAGCGCTCATTGGCTAGTACTCGTTGTTATCGTCTTCCCACATGCTGCGAGCAAGCTTGTCAACGTCGATGCCAAAATACTCCACGGCATCATAGTGACTCGTCGAGATGTAACTCTCACCGAGCCCACAAGCAAGGAGCTTGGAGTATCCGGTGATCTTCAGCCCGCATGCGACGCAGAAAAAATCCTCTGGCTTCATTGCTTGCCGTTCAACGATGCCGTCTTCATCAGTTGAGGTTTTTGCCACGCCCATGGCTTTTCCTTGAACGAGCGCAGTGGCAGTGCAGGAAGGACACTGAACTCGATGGCCGTAGTGACGAAGAGACGCAGCGGCAGCTTGGTCTAATGCAGCCTTCTTGTCCGGATCGGATTTCGCGGACCAGACCACTTTGTGAGCATTGATTGTGCCTAGCACGCTCTTGGCGGCCTCGTCGCTGAGCGCCGAGATGTCATCGCGCGCTTCTGCTGCACCAGTTGCACCGAACAAAGATTCCAGCGTTGCGCCGCAATGAGCCAAAAGGACATCGCATACTGCAAAGAAGTGCGGACGCCACGAAGAAGAGCTGGATCCATCAAAAGGCATGTTTCCTGAATGCAGTTCCGAGTTGCGCCGTGAGAGGTGAGTGGCGCAGAAATTCACATGCTCGCGTGTGAATGCAGGCACAAGCTCTTCTGCTCGTGCAATCAACTCGGTTATAGCGGCAGTGCGAGGGATAAATTTCGCTTTCTTTGGGGTATGACCTAGCGCGTAAAGTACGTTGTTCCAGTCGGAGTTGTCGGCAACTAGTGCGGGAGAAATTGCCGAGACAGAAGCTCTTATCAGCATCTCGAGCAGAAATGTCGACCACAGTCCGTACTGCCAGTCGGTGGAGTTGGCCTCCATGGCTTCCGAGTACAACTCGGATTTAGCTAGATACGATTCTTTTGACCATTCGTGAGTTGTTTTCGCTGTCATCTAGCTGACGCTCTTTAGGTAAATTCGTTTGAGAACTCGCTTGTCGGAAGCTTGAGGTACGGCTGACCTTCCGTGAAGAGTGCGCCAATTGTCCACTATCAGAGTTTGACCAGGCTCTTCAAGGGCGACCTTGCTCTGCTTCGCAGTGCTCAGTCGATCGCTTATCAAACTCGCGATGCGGGCAGCAGCGCGGTTTGCCGGCTCTAAGAAAAGTGCATCCCAGCGAAAGATGTCGCTGCTCAACATTCGAAGCGGAATCTGGCGGCCGTCAAGTGGGCGGCGAGCCCGAAAGATGGCTCTAGCACATTCCACTTGCTCTTGCGGTCTAAGGATGTGATCTCTATGTATGAAGTTAGTCGTTACGTTACTGGATCCGGAAGCACAAATAAGTGCGAAGTATCTTGGAGGAACGCTCCAATGCGCCATGTCGGTATGAAACGGAAACGCACCGAGACCGAAGTTGTCGCTATAGCTGGGTCCGACTCCACACCCCGGCCGAGGCACCAGTGTCTGGATGGGGCTAATCCCCTGAATCACATCAATCCTTCCTAGAGCGCCCTCGATGTAGAGTTCGTCAAAGTCGAGGGGGATCCTTGTTACCGCAAATCCAGTTTCGTACAGCGTCCGTTGCCATTGATGCATGATATGAGCGCTAACGCCTAGGTAGACCCCGGATCGGGGCATATGTAGCGATGCTCCATCGCCGAAGCAGCAGCGTCAAGTGAGGAAATTTTGCGTGCTGACGAAGGGCTGGCCGGCTTTCCTAGGCCAACAGTCGCGAACATGCTGGCGTGCATATCGCACGAGACAAGGTTGATATCGCTTATCAGCCCAGAAGTTCGGATATGCACGCCACGCCAGTGGTGAGCGAGGGTCTTGCTTCTGGCGCGCAGGATGCGCGCTGCTTTTCCGGGGCCCCTCGGCGGCGGTGAGACGGGGACGATCAGGCCGCGCAGCGGGCATCGCCATGGATGGCGATGCCTTTTCGACCGGACAGGAGTCCGGCCGAAAAGCCCGGCCACGGCTCACGGACTTTCCGTCCATGGATGGACGGAAAGCGCTGCCGCGGGGTGTCGTTTTCTCTTGGCTACTTCTCTTTTGGACAAGCAAAAGAGAAGTAGCTCGGGCGCCGGCAGGCGCACGAAACTGCTTTGAAACTGGCGATGGCGCAGAGACAAGAGCAGCCCCCTCACCCCAGCCCTCTCCCCCAACGATGAAACTGTTGGGGGGAGAGGGAGCATCGAGAGGGAGCATCGAGAGGGGGCGATGTCAGCCCACCACCGCCAACCGCACCCCGATGTCGAGCAACGGCGCCGCCACCAAAATCCGCGCCAACAGCAAACCAACGATCACCACCGTCGGCGAAAAATCGATCATCCCCACCACCAGCCTGCCGCGCAGTGGCCGCAGCAAGGGATCGACGATCGTGCCGAGCAGGCGCTGCAGCGGATGGTGCCGGTCGGGGGCGAGCATGCTGAGCAGGGACCAGCCGAACACCAGCATCAGGTAGAACAGCAGCGCGAAGTCGAGCAGTTCGGCCAGCGACAGCACGAGCAGGCCAAGGAAGTGCGGCGCCAGCCCCGTCAGCGCGAACAGCACCAGGCGTTTCAGCAGCATCGCCAGCCACGCCACCAGCAGCGCGGCGAGGTTGATGCGACGCCAGTTCGGCAGCACGCGGCGGATCGGCGCCAGCACCGGGTTGGTGGTGCGGTAGATGAACTGGCTGAGCGGGTTGTGGAAGTCGGCGCGGCAGGCTTCGGCGGCGAGGCGCACCAGGAACAGCGTGGCGACGGCGTCGAAGGCGAGTTCGACCAGCAGCGCGAGGGCGTTCAGGAGGTAGCTCACGCGCCGCTCTCCCGGTCCAGCGCGGCGGCGAGTTCGGCGCCGCGGCGGGTGGCGGCGGCGACGGCGCGCGCGACGATGCGCGGCAGGCCGTCGGCGGCGAAGCTTTCCAGCGCGGCCTGGGTGGTGCCGTTCGGCGAGGTGACGCGGCGACGCAGTTCGGCGGGGTCCTCGCCGCTTTCGACGAGCATGCGGCCGGCGCCGAGGCAGGTCTGCGCGGCGAGCGCGCGGGCGGTGTCGCGCGGCAGGCCCTGCGCCACGGCGGCGTCTTCCAGCGCCTCGACCAGGGCGAAGAAGTAGGCGGGGCCAGAGCCGGACAGTGCGGTGACGGTGTCCATCAGCGCCTCGTCGTCGATCCAGCGGGTGAGTCCGGCGGCGTCCATCACGTGCTGCGCCTGCGCTTTCTGCACGGGACTGACGCGGCCGTTCGCGCACAGGCCAGTGGCGCCGGCGCCGATCAGCGCGGGGGTGTTCGGCATGCAACGCACGATCGGCAGCGCGCCCAGCCAGCGTTCGAGCTGGTCCAGCCGCACGCCGGCGGCGATCGAGATCACCAGCGGGCGCCGGCCCTGCAGGGCGAGGCGCAGCTCGCCGTGCACCTGGGGCATGGCCTGCGGCTTCACCGCCAGCACGATCACCTCGGCGTCGGTGACGGCGAAGCGGTTCTCGGCGAAGGTGACCACGCCGAAGTCGCGGCCCAGCCGTTCGCGCACTTCGGCCAGCGGTTCGGCCACGCGGATGTCGGCGGGCGCCAGGCCGGTGGCGAGCAGGCCGCCGATCAGGCTGCGGGCCATGTTGCCGCCACCGATGAAGGCGATGCGTGTCATGGGGAATCCTGGATGGTGGAGACGGCCGCTTACCTTACCGGAGCCGGCGTCGGCGTGCCCGTGATCGCGTGCGAGAGCGGCCCGATGAAGTCCGCACGCAGGCCGCTGCGGACATCCTTTGGTGACCGGGTGCGCAAACCGCCGCGAAAGCTGGCCGTGCGCCCCGTGCCGCGAGTAGTATCGGCTCGCTGCAGGGGGAGTCGGATGGCCTGGGTCGCGGCGCGCATCGCGCAGGGCGGCCGCACCGCGCCTTCCCGTCGCAGCCATCGCCACAGCATCCTGACGACCGGTCGAGGGGAACCACAGATGGATATCGCCGAACTGCTTGCCTTCTCGGTGAAGAACAAGGCCTCGGACCTGCACCTTTCCGCCGGCCTGCCGCCGATGATCCGCGTGGACGGCGACGTGCGCCGCATCAACATCCCGGCGCTGGACCACAAGCAGGTGCACTCGCTGGTGTACGACATCATGTCGGACAAGCAGCGGCGCGACTACGAGGAGTTCCTGGAGACGGACTTCTCGTTCGAGATCCCGGGCCTGGCGCGCTTCCGCGTCAACGCGTTCACCCAGAACCGCGGCGCCGGCGCGGTGTTCCGCACGATTCCCTCCGAGGTGCTGACGCTGGAGGACCTCGGCTGCCCGCGGGTGTTCAAGGAGCTGATCGAGCAGCCGCAGGGCCTGATCCTGGTGACCGGCCCCACCGGCTCGGGCAAGTCGACCACGCTGGCGGCGATGGTCGACCACATCAACAAGAACGAATACGGCCACATGCTCACGGTCGAGGACCCGATCGAGTTCGTGCACACCTCGCAGAAGTGCCTGGTGAACCAGCGCGAGGTGCACCGCGACACGCACGGCTTCAACGAGGCGCTGCGCTCGGCGCTGCGCGAGGACCCGGACTACATTCTGGTGGGCGAGCTGCGCGACCTGGAGACGATCCGCCTCGCGCTGACCGCGGCGGAAACCGGCCACCTGGTGTTCGCCACCGTGCACACCAGCTCGGCGGCGAAGACCATCGACCGCATCATCGACGTGTTCCCCGCCGGCGAAAAGCCGATGGTGCGCTCGATGCTGTCCGAATCGCTGCGCGCGGTGATCTCGCAGTCGCTGCTGAAGAAGACCGGCGGCGGCCGCATCGCGGCGCACGAGATCATGGTGGCGGTGCCGGCGATCCGCAACCTGATCCGCGAGGACAAGGTGGCGCAGATGTACTCGGCGATCCAGACCGGCCAGCAGTTCGGCATGCAGACCCTGGACCAGTGCCTGCAGGACCTGGTCAAGCGCGGCCTGGTGGCGCGGCAGGAAGCGCTGGGCTATGCCAAGAACAAGGATCTGTTCCGGTGAGGCGCGGGACTCGGGGCTCGGGACCCGGGACTCGAACCGCGTTGCACGCGGTTGACGCAGCGGGTCGGCATGCGTCGCCGGCCATGAGATGTTTAGCGCCCGGCGGCTTGGCGTGCTTTGGCCGAGTCCCGGGTCCCGAGTCCCGAGTCCCGCCAGGAGCATCGCCATGAGCGAATTCGATTTCACCTCCTTCCTCAAGCTGATGGTGCACAAGCAGGCCTCGGACCTGTTCATCACGGCCGGCGTGCCGCCGTCGATGAAGGTGCAGGGGCGGATCGTGCCGGTCACGCAGAGCCCGCTGTCGATCCAGCAGTCGCGCGACATGGTGCTCAACGTGATGACGCCCTCGCAGCGCGAGGAGTTCGAGAAGACCCACGAGTGCCAGTTCGCGATCTCCGCGCAGGGCGTGGGCCGCTTCCGCGTGTCGTGCTTCTATCAGCGCAACTGCGTGGGCATGGTGCTGCGCCGGATCGAGTCGAAGATCCCCACCGTGGAGGAGCTGAACCTGCCGCCGGTGATCAAGCAGCTGGCGATGACCAAGCGCGGCATCATCATCTTCGTGGGCGGCACCGGCACCGGCAAATCCACCTCGCTGGCGTCGATGATCGGCTACCGCAACCAGAACTCGACCGGCCACATCATCACCATCGAGGACCCGATCGAATACGTGCACAAGCACGAGGGCTGCATCATCACCCAGCGCGAGATCGGCATCGACACCGACAGCTGGGAGAACGCGCTGAAGAACACCCTGCGCCAGGCGCCCGACGTCATCATGATCGGCGAGGTGCGCACGCGCGAGACGATGGAGCACGCGATCGCGTTCGCCGAAACCGGTCACCTGGTGCTGTGCACGCTGCACGCGAACAACGCGAACCAGGCGATGGACCGCATCCTGCACTTCTTCCCCGAGGACCGGCGCCAGCAGCTGTTCATGGACCTGTCGCTGAACCTCAAGGGCGTGGTGGCGCAGCAGCTGATCCCCACCCCGGACGGCAAGGCGCGCCGGGTGGCGGTGGAGATCCTCCTGGGCACGCCGCTGGTGCAGGACTACATCCGCCAGGGCGAGATCCACAAGCTCAAGGACGTGATGAAGGAATCCAACCTGCTCGGCATGAAGACCTTCGACCAAAGTTTGGTCGAGCTGTACCACGCCGGCGAGATCAGCTACGAGGACGCGCTGCGCCACGCCGACAGCGCGAACGAGGTGCGCCTGCGCATCAAGCTGGCCCAGGGCGGCGACGCGCACACGCTGTCGCAGGGGCTGGAAGGCGTGGAGGTGGAGCAGACCCGCGGCGGCGACAGCTTCGGCGGCGGGCTGTTGCAGCGCTGAGCTGCGCAGGCCGGCTGATCTTGCCGTAGGAGCGCACCCTGTGCGCGAAAGCGAGAAGTGAGTGCAGAGGAGTGAGGAGATAGAGAAAGCATGGGCGGCGAGGTGCTGCTCCTCTCTCACTTCTCGCTCCTCTGCACTCACTCCTGCTCCATTCGCGCACAGGGTGCGCTCCTACGGGCTCATTGAAACGAAGAGGGCGCCATCGGCGCCCTCTTCGTTTCGGCTGTGCAACCGGGTTTACTTCAGCGTGGTGTGGCTGGTCACCACCATGCCGTGCTCGTCCACGTGCAGCTCGGCGTCGATGCGGTCCACCCGTTGCGCCTGCGCTTCCATCGCGGCGAACTGCGCCTTGGTGCGGGCGGCGTCGGCGGCGGCCTGGGCGGCTTCGTCGGCGGGCGTGGTGTCGCCGTTGATGGTGGGCTCGTCGCGCTTGCTCATCTCGGCGGCGGCCGCCGCGTAGCTGTCGGCCTTCTGCTCCATGAACTTCAGCCAGTCCAGGTACATCGCGCCGGAGAGGTGCATGCGCGCCATCTGGCCGGGCTCGCCCGCCGGATCGTGCAGGGTGCCGGCGAGCTTGCCGTCCTCGCCGGCGCCGATGCCGAGCGCGAGCGCCTTGTCGCCGGTCGCCAGCCACGCCGGTGCGCCGAACATCGTGACCACGTCCTTGGGCAGCGCCGTCGCCGCGCCGTTGGCGGCGGGCTTCAGCGTGGCCAGCGCGGGCAGCATCTGCTGGCTGAGCGCGAGCAGGCCGGCGGGGTCGCTGCTGCCCAGCACGATGCGGCCGGTGAAGTTCGGCAGGCTGCTGGTCTTGTCGGCGCTGAGGCTGTCCAGCGCGAAGCGCAGGCCGAGCAGGTTGCCGAACGGCGGGATCGCCGACTTGGGCAGGAACTCGCCCAGCTTGGCGAAGCCTTCGTTGAGGTCGGCCAGCTTCGGGCAGGTGAACGGCTTGGCCGCCACCGCGTCGGCCTGGGCCGACCAGAACTTGCGCAGCTCGGCCACCGGCATGGCCAGGCTGAGGTCGAACGGCGCGGCCGCGCCGCCTTCGCCCAGGCCGGGCAGCTCCACCTTGAGGCCGCTGAAGGCCTTGGCGATGTCGTCGGCCAGCGCCACGTCGAAGCGCCCGTCCTGGTGCTTCGCGTCCAGCCGCGTGTAGCCGAAGCTCGCCGACGGCACGCGTGCGGCGATGCGGCTGGCCTCGGGTGCGCAGCTCGGCGCGGTCTTCAAGAGGTTCGCCACCGGCTCGCCGGTACGCGCCGATTCGGCGTCGGCGCGCGCCTTCTCGATCGCGGCGATCAGCGGATCGTTGCCGCCGATCACCAGCGGCAGCGCGCGGCCGAGGTCGAGCTGGCCGACCAGCCACTTCGCGTAGCCCTTGTCCTTGGCCAGCGCGGCGAGGCGGCCTTCGTCCTGCAGGCTCTTCGCCGGGCGGTCCAGGCCCAGGGTCTGGCGCAGCAGCGCGGTCGAGGCGTCGGCCGGCAGCAGCGCGGCCACCATCTGCTTGCCGACCACGGCGAGCACCAGCTCGGTGCCGGAAGCGGGGAACACCTGCCTGCGGTAGTTCTGCGTGGCCAGCGTGGCGGTGTCGAGCTTCTTGCCGTAGGCGGTTTCCAGCCGGCCCACGAAACCCTCGAAGGCCTTGGGGTCGGTCAGCTCGATGCGCAGCACCGGCGCCATGCCCTCGCCGTAGAGCGCGAAGCGGCCCTTGAGGTCGAAGCCGTTCGCCTGGGCGAAGGCCTCGATGGTCTTGCCCTTGTACTCGGCGGCGAACGCGCGCACCAGCCGCGCGGCGTCGGGGTCCTTGGCCTGGAGGCGGGTGGCGAAGGCTTCCATCTGGGCGACCTGCGAGGGTAGCTGCAGGTCGGCCTGGGCGAGCAGCGCCTGGCGCGTGGCGTCGTCCAGCACGTCCAGGTTGGCGACCGCGTACGGCGTGTCGGCCGGCACGAAGGCCAGCGGGGCGTTCTTGTCCTTGTGCGTGCAGGCCGCCAGCGCGACGCAAGCCAACCCCAGCGCGATGAAGCGCGTCCTCGATTGCATGGTGTTCCCCGATGGTGGATGCCGCTGCGCGCAATTATGCCCGCTTTGCGGCTTGCTGCGCTGCAAGAAGGGCGACCCTCCGGCCGCCCGCGCGATGCGTGATGCCGAATCGACGGCGCTCAGCGCGCCAGCAGATCGGCCAGCACGGCCATGCGCACGAACACGCCGTTCGCCACCTGTTCGAGGATGCGCGACTGCGCGCCGTCGGCCACCTCGTCGGCGATCTCGATGCCGCGGTTGAGCGGGCCCGGGTGCATCACCAGGCAGCCCTTGGCGGCGCGCGCGAGGCGCTGGTTGTTGAGGCCGTAGCGCTTGAAGTAGGCGGCCTCGTCGGGCAGCTCGGTGGCGGCCATGCGCTCCTTCTGCAGGCGCAGCATGATCGCCACGTCGGCGCCCTCGATCGCGCTGTCGAAGTCCTCGGTGAAGCGGCACTGCGGGAACTCGGACGCTTCCGGCAGCAGCGCGGCGGGGCCGCAGAAGCGGATCTCGCCCACGCCCAGCGCGCCGAGCGCGTGCACGTCCGAGCGCGCCACGCGCGAGTGGCGGATGTCGCCGCAGATGGTCACCGTGAGGTTCTCGAAATCCGGCCGGTGCTGGCGGATGGTCAGCGCGTCGAGCAGGCCCTGGGTGGGGTGCGCGCGGTTGCCGTCGCCGGCGTTGACCACCGACACGCCGCTCATCGCGTGGCGCACCAGTTCGTCCGGCGTGCCGGAAACCTTGTGCCGCACCACGATCGCGTCGAGGTGCATCGCCTCCAGCGTGTGCAAGGTGTCGTACAGCGCCTCGCCCTTGGCGCTGGAGGAGAAGCCGATGTCGAAATTCACCACGTCGGCGCCGAGCCGCCGCGCCGCCAGCTCGAACGAGGTGCGCGTGCGCGTGGACGGCTCGAAGAACAGGTTGAGCACGGTGCGCCCGGCCAGCGTGTCCAGCTTGCGGGTGCCGTGGGCGCAGGCGTCGCGCAGCGCGATGGCGCGGTCGAGCAGGTGCTCGATGCTCTCGCGCGACAGGTGTTCCAGCGTGGTGAGGTGGCGCAGGCGAGGGGTCATGGCGGGCCGGAAGGGATGATGGAGACGGAAGCGGAGGGCGCGGCGTGCAGCCAGCGCTCGAGGATCACGGCGGCGGCTTCGGCGTCGATCGCGGCGGCATCGTGGCGGCGCTTGAGGCCGTGGGCGCGGGCAGCGGCGAAGCGGCGCGCGGCCTCCTGCGAGCTGTGGCGTTCGTCGACCAGCGCCACCGGCAGGGCATAGCGTTGTTGCAGCGTGGCGGCGAAGCGGCGCGCGCGCTTGCTGGCGGGCTGCTCGGCGCCGTCCAGCGCGAGCGGCAGGCCCACCACCAGGGTGTCGGGCTGCCAGGCGCCGCGCAGCGCGTCCAGCTGCGGCCAGTCCGGCTCGCCGTCGCGCACCGCGAGCACGGCGAGCGCGCGGGCGCTGGCGGTGAGCGCGTTGCCCACCGCCACGCCGATCAACTTGCTGCCGACGTCGAAGCCGAGCGCACAGCTCATGCGTGGCCCGCGTAGCCGGTCAGCTGCAGCGGGTCGACGCCGACCAGGCCGGCGGCGGCGCTCCAGCGTTCCTCCAGCGGGGTGTCGAACACCACCCGCTCGCTGGCCTCGGCGGTGAGCCAGGCGTTCGCCTTCAGTTCCTGCTCCAGCTGGCCGGCGTCCCAGCCCGCGTAGCCCAGCGCCATGATCGCCTGGCGCGGGCCTTCGCCGGCGGCCATCGCCACCAGGATGTCGCGCGAGGTGGTCACCGACCAGTGCGCGTCGATGCGGTAGCTGGATTCCCAGTGGCCGGGTTCGCGGTGCAGCACGAAGCCGCGCTCCTGCTGCATCGGGCCGCCGATCAGCACCGGCGCGTCGGCCAGCTCGGGATCGCTGCACTCCAGCTTCATCTGCGCCAGCACGTCGCCGAAGCGGTACTGCGAGAGTTGGTTCACCAGCAGGCCCACCGCGCCTTCCTCGCTGTGCTGGCACAGCAGGGCCACGCCGCGCGAGAACGGCGGTTCGGCCAGCCCGGGCATGGCGATCAGGAAATGGCCGGTGAGGGTGGGCGGTTCGGTGCGGCTCATGCGCCTATTGTAAGCCCGCCGCGGATCGGCGCGATGCCTGCCCGCCTATTTGCTGGTCAATACGCCGCCGGGCAGGAACTGCCAGGTGCGGGTGATGTAGAGCTCGTCCGCCTCGGCGGCGGCGGGCAGCGGCGGGAACGGCGCGGCCAGCCGCACGATGCGTTCGGCGGCGGCGTCCAGCAGCGGCTGGCCGGAACCGCGGATCACGTCGATGCTGCGGATGCTGCCGTCGCGGTTGATGCCCACGGTGAGCAGCAGGTCGCCGTGCAGGTCGCGCCGGCGCGCTTCTTCGGGGTAGTTGAGGTTGCCCACCCGCTGCACGCGGTCGGACCAGCCGCGCATGTAGGCGGCGTAGACGTACTCTTTCGTGTTGGCCGAGATGTACTTCTTGCGCGGGCGCTTGGCGTAGGCCTCGGTCTGCTGGCGCAGCTCGGCGGCGAGCTGGGCCATCTCCTGCTGGCGGCGCAGATCCTCGGCGCTGGGCGCGTCCTGCGGCGGCACTTCGGTCTGCGCGGTGTCGCTGGCCACGCTGTAGCGGCTCTGGCCGCTGGTGGTGACCATGCGCTGTGGCGTGGCCTCGCGCGGCTGCGGCGTGGCGGCGGCGACGTTCTGCATCGCGGTGCCCGGATCGGGCTTGGGCAGGGCGCCGGAGAACGGCTGCGAGGGCCGCGCCGCATGCTCGCTCTGGCCGCCGCCGCGGTTGTTCGCCTGGGCCAGGAAGTCGGCCTGGTCCGGCGCCTCGCGGTTCGCCACGTTGACCAGGGTGACGTCCAGCGTGGGCAGGCTGGGCGTGGGCTTGGCGTAGTGGAAGGTGATCCCCAGCAGCAGCACGCCGTGCAGCAGCAGCGAGAACAGCAGGGTCGCGCCGATCGGGTCGGCGGCGGGGCGTGCGGCGGCGGTACTCACGGAGCGCGGCTTCCGGCAGGGCGCTGCTCGATGGCGTCGAACAGCAGGCCGGCGATATTGAGCCCGAACTGCGCGTCCAGCTCGCGTGCGCAGGTCGGCGAGGTGACGTTGACCTCGGTGAGGTAGTCGCCGATCACGTCCAGGCCGACGAAACGCAGGCCGCGGCGGCGCAGTTCCGGCCCCACTTCGGCGGCGATCCAGCGGTCGCGCTCGGACAGCGGCACGCCTTCGCCGCGGCCGCCGGCGGCGAGGTTGCCGCGGAACTCGTCGCCCTGCGGGATGCGCGCCAGCGCGTACGGCACCGGTTCGCCGTCGATCAGCAGGATGCGCTTGTCGCCGGCGCTGATCTGCGGGATGAACTTCTGCGCCACCGCGAACTGGCGGCCCTGGCCGTGCGCGTCGCCGCCCAGCAGGGTCTCCAGCATGGAGTTCAGGTTGCTGTCGCCGGCCTTCACCTTGAAGATGCCGCGCCCGCCCATGCCGTCCAGCGGCTTCAACACCGCCTCGCCGTGCTCGGCCACGAAGCGGCGCAGCTCGGCCGGGTCGCGTGCGACCAGGGTGGGCGCCATGCACTGCGGGAAGTGCAGCGCGAACACCTTCTCGTTGCAGTCGCGCAGTGCGCGCGGGTCGTTCACCACCTGCACCCCGGCGCGCTGGGCCGCCTCCAGCACCATGGTGTCGTAGATGAACTGCGCGTCGACCGGCGGATCCTTGCGCATCAGCACGATGTCCAGCTCGCGCAGGTCGCGCCAGCGCGCTTCGCCGAGGCTGTACCAGTCGCGCGCGTCGTCGCGCACCGCGAGCGGTCGCAGCCGCGCCCACGGCGCGCCGTCGCGCAGCGCCAGGTCGCCCTGCTCCAGGTAGTGCAGGGCGTGGCCGCGGCGCTGCGCTTCCAGCAGCATCGCCAGGCTGGTGTCCTTGGCCGGCTTGATCGCGCCGATCGGGTCCATCAGCACTGCGACCGAAAGGGGCATCGTGGTTCTCCGCGAAAGGTCCTGCGGCGCGAAGCGCCGGCGACGGGAGCGAGGATGTTCGCCCACGCCGCCGGCTGCGACAAGCGCGTTCGCTGCCGAAGTGCCGCGGAAGGTTCAAGCCTGCCGATGCGGGTCACATTGCGCGCGGGCGGAACGCCTTGCCGCGCGAATGTTGCTTGACGCGCTGGCAGGCAGGCAGTAAACAACGGAGCGTGCACATCCCGCCGCAGAGCGGGTGTCGTGGATCGCAACGCAGGGTTGTTTTGTCATGAGCACCGGCGGCATGCTTGTTGCCTGTCTTGGTGGTTGTCCTGGGCCCGGCTTGCGGGCGGCAGGAGGGGGGAAGTAATGAATCTGAACGCGAACGCGAATGGTCTGGCCGGCCTGCGAGTCATGGTGATCGACGACTCCAAGACCATCCGTCGCACGGCAGAGACCCTGCTGAAGAAGGAAGGCTGCGACGTGCTGACCGCGGTGGACGGCTTCGAGGCGCTGGCCAAGATCGCCGACCAGAAGCCCGCGATCATCTTCGTCGACATCATGATGCCGCGGCTGGACGGCTACCAGACCTGCGCGCTGATCAAGAACAACCCGCAGTTCCGCGCCACGCCGGTGATCATGCTCAGCTCCAAGGACGGGCTGTTCGACAAGGCGCGCGGCCGCGTCGTGGGCGCGGAGCAGTACCTCACCAAGCCATTCACGCGCGACGAGCTGCTCGGCGCGATCCACCACCATGTCAGCACGGTACCCACCAGCCGCTGACCGCAGATTCTTTCAGGGGGAACCTGTGGCCGACATCCTCATCATCGACGACTCGCCGACCGACGTGCGCGTGCTCACCACGCTGCTCGAACGGGCGGGTCACCAAGTGGCTTCCGTCGGCAACGCCGAGGAAGGCATCGAACGGGTGCGCAGCACGCCGCCCGCGCTGGTCATCATGGACGTGATCATGCCCGGCATGAACGGCTTCCAGGCCACCCGCACGCTCACCCGCGATCCGGCCACCGCCGAGGTGCCGATCGTGATGATCACCACCAAGGCGATGGAAACCGACCGCGTGTGGGGCCTGCGCCAGGGCGCGCGCGCCTTCATCACCAAGCCGGTCAACGAGGGCGAGCTGCTCGCCTGCATCAACCAGCTGCTGGCGAGTGCGGCATGAACGCGGCCGCCGGATCCGCCCTCACCCCGTTCGAAGTCCTGGCCCGCTACGAGCGCCTGTCGCTGGCGCACGCCTCGGACACCGGCAACCGGATGGACGCGCCGGGCCTGTGGCGCGGCATCGGCTACCGCGTGGGGCCGCGCCTGCTGGTCAGCGAGATCGGCGAGATCAACGAGCTGCTGGCGCTGCCGCCGCTCACCCCGGTGCCCGGCACCCGGCCGTGGCTGCTCGGCGTGGCGAACGTGCGCGGCAACCTGATGCCGGTGGTGGATTTCGGCCGCTTCCTGTTCGACGAGCGCACGCCGCTCACCGACCGCGCCCGCCTGCTGGTGGTGCGCCAGGGCGGTGGCAGCGTGGCCCTGCTGGTCGACGAGGTGTTCGGCCAGCGCACGGTGGACGCGGAGCAGCGGCACGCGGCGGAGCCGGAGGGCGATCCGCGGCTGGCGCGCTTCGCCGAGCAGCGGGTGGGCGAGGGGGAGCAGCAGATGGCGATATTCAGCATGAACCGGCTGGTGCGGGCGCCCGATTTCCGCCAGGCCGCAGCCTGATCCAGCGGCGATCGCAGGCAGCAGGTCCGGCGCCGTCGAGGGCCGGAAACTCCAGGGTGGCAGGTCTTTGGGCCGGTTCCCGTCCACGGTGGCGAGGCCGGTCCGGCGAAGTAGACGGATGAGGTGAACATGAGCACTACAGGGGGCGTCGGCAAGGAGCGTGGCAATACCGCACTCATTGTCCTGTTGCTGGTCGCGATCGGCTTCGCGGCACTGGATTTCTGGCAGCTCAACGTGAAGAACGGCGAGGATCGCCAGGCCGTCGCGTTGACCACGCAGATCCAGGTGCTGTCGCAGCAGACCGCGAAATTCGCGCTGGAATCGTCCGACGGCAACGCCGATTCGTTCAAGGAGCTGGAAAGCACCCGCAACGCGATCGACTCGGCGGTGCGCCGGCTGAACAAGGGCGACCCGGCCACCGGCATGCACGCCTACGCCGACAACGGCGCCTCGCCGGTCGGCCGCGCCGCCAACGCGCTGGACGGCGCCTGGAAGCAGCTGGACGGCGACATCGGCAAGATCCTGCAGAACAAGGCCGTGGTGCTCGACTCCGGCCAGCGCGCGGCCACCGTGTCGCAGCAGATGCCGCTGCTCAACTCCAGCATGGACCAGGTGGTGACCATCCTGCAGCAGCACAACGGCAGTGCCGAGCAGATGCTGGGCACCTCGCGCCAGATGCTGTCGGCCGACCGCATCATCCGCCGCGTGCAGGAAGTGCTGCAGGGCGGCGACAACGCCCAGGCCGCCGCCGACGGCCTGCAGCGCGACGCGCAGCTGTACGGCAGCGTGCTGAAAGGCCTGATCGAGGGCAACCCGGGCAGCGGCGTGCGGCCGATCGGCGACGCGAACGCGCGCAAGATCCTCACCGGCATGCAGGGCGACTGGGACAAGCTGGCCGACCCGCTGGCCAAGCTGGTGTCCGCCTCCGGCAACCTCGCCGCGGTGAAGCAGGCCGGCAACAAGGCCTCGCTGGATTCGCAGTCGGTGCTGCTGCGCGCGAACGACCTCGCCGAGCAGGTCGGCAAGCTGCCGCTGCGCCGCCTGTTCCCGAACGTGTGGTGGGGCCTCTTGGCCGCGATCGGCGCGGTGGCGTTCGCCCTGCTGCTGGTGGTCAGCCTGGTGCGCGACCAGCGCCGCCGCTTCGCCGAATCCACCTCGCTCAACCAGCGCAACCAGGAGGCGATCATGCGCCTGCTGGACGAGATGGGCGCGCTGGCCGAAGGCGACCTCACGGTGAAGACCACGGTGACCGAGGAGATCACCGGCGCGATCGCCGACTCGGTGAACTACGCCATCGACGAGCTGCGCACCCTGGTGACCACCATCAACGAGACCTCCGAGCAGGTGTCCACCTCGGCGCAGGAATCGCAGACCACCGCCCGCCACCTGGCCGACGCAGCCGAGCAGCAGGCGCAGCAGATCAGCACCGCGACCAGCGCGATCAACGAGATCGCCAGCTCGATGGACCACGTGTCGAAGAACTCCGCCGAATCGGCCGACGTGGCCGAGCGCTCGGTGCAGATCGCCTCGCACGGCGCCGAGGTGGTGCGCGAGACGATCTCCGGCATGGACTCGATCCGCGACCAGATCCAGGAGACCTCCAAGCGCATCAAGCGGCTGGGCGAATCCTCGCAGGAGATCGGCTCGATCGTGGAACTGATCAACGACATCGCCGAGCAGACCAACATCCTGGCCTTGAACGCGGCGATCCAGGCGGCCTCGGCCGGCGAGGCGGGCCGAGGCTTCGCGGTGGTGGCGGACGAAGTGCAGCGCCTCGCCGAACGCTCCACCAGCGCGACGAAGCGTATCGAGACGCTGGTGCAGACGATTCAGTCCGATACCAACGAGGCGGTGAACTCGATGGAGCAGACCACCGCCGAAGTGGTGGCCGGCGCGCGCAAGGCGGAGGACGCCGGCAGCGCGCTGGGCGACATCGAGCGCGTGTCGCACGACCTGTCCGCGCTGATTCAGAACATCTCCAGCGCGGCGCGCCAGCAGTCGGCGGCGGCGACGGACATCTCGCAGTCGATGAACGCGATCCGGGAGATCACCTCGCAGACCTCGCAGGGCGCCAGCCGCACCGCCGATTCGATCGGTACCTTGGCGCAGCTGGCCAGCGACCTGCGGCGTTCGGTGGCGCACTTCAAGCTGCCGGGCTGATGCCAAAATTAATAATGGGGGGCGAACTCGATGGTGGCGTGGCGGCACGCCGCGTCACCGCTGAGGAAGGCGCATGAGACTTCAAGACCATATCGATTTCACCACCCTGCAGTGGGTCCGGCCCGAGCTGGAACAGACGCTGGCGGATGCCCGCGAGGCGCTGGAGTCCTACGTCGACAACCCGGCCCGCGACGAGGCCATGCGCGCCTGTGCCAGCAAGCTGCACCAGGTGCAGGGCACGCTGCGCATGGTCGAGCTGCCCGGCCCGGCGATGGTCGCGGCGGAGATGGAAGCGCTCGCCACCGCGCTGCTGGAGGGCGGCGTCGCGCAGCGCGAAGAGGCCTACACCGCGCTGATGCGCGGCCTGATGCAGCTGCCCGACTACCTCGAACGCCTCGCCGGCGGCCACCGCGACGTGCCGGTGGTGCTGCTGCCGCTGCTGAACGACCTGCGCGCCAGCCAGGGCCAGGAGGCGCTGACCGAGGCGGCACTGTTCCACCCCAACCTCGACGCGTTCCTGCCCACCCAGGCGCCCGCCGCGATGAGCGAGGCGCAGGCCGCGGCGCGCCGCGGCGAGCTGGCCGAACTGCGTCTGCAGTTCCAGCAGCACATGCTCGCCTGGTTCCGCGGCCAGTCGCAGACGCAACCGCTGGCCGGCATGCGCAAGGCGCTGCTGGCGATCGCCGCGCGCTGCTACCACGTGCACGGCCGCCGCCTGTGGTGGATCGCCGCCGGCGTGGTGGAAGGCCTCGAGCGCGGCATGCTCGGCGCCCATGCCGCCGAACTGCGCCAGCTGATCGGCAAGGCCGACCGCCACATCCGCCAGCTGATCGAGCAGGGCGAGGACAGCCTGCGCGGCGGCGACGCCGACCAGTTGTGCAACCGCCTGCTCTACATCGTGGCGCAGTCGCGTCAGCACAGCCCGCACATGGAGCTGCTGCGCCGCACCTACGCGCTGGACAACCTGCTGCCCGACGCCGACGAGCTGGAACACGCGCGCGGTTCGATCGCCGGGCACAACCGCGCCCTGCTCGACTCGGTGGCCAAGGCGCTGAAGGAGGACCTGCTGCGCGTCAAGGAAGCGCTCGACCTGTTCCAGCGCCAGCCCGACGCCGACCCAGCCACGCTGGCGCCGCAGTGCGAGCTGCTCGGCCGCGTCGGCGACACCCTGGGCATGCTGGCGCTGTCGGTGCCGCGCCGGGTGATC
This sequence comes from Rhodanobacter denitrificans, assembly GCA_017848855.1. GTDB lineage: Bacteria > Pseudomonadota > Gammaproteobacteria > Xanthomonadales > Rhodanobacteraceae > Rhodanobacter_A > Rhodanobacter_A denitrificans_B. The sequence continues at coordinate 48,067 of JAFIHF010000062.1, forward strand.
GAGGAGCAGCGGCGCGTGCTCGAGGAGATCGTCGACAAGCTGCGCGCCGCCGACGAGGACATCCTGCTCGACGTGGCCGGCGCGCTGCTGTACGTGGAAGCCTCGCTGGACGACCACATCGAGAGCCTGGGCGCGGGCGAGGAGCCGCACGACGGCGCCGTCGCGCCGGGCCTGCCGCGCAGCGAGGCGCAGGGCATCCTCAGCACGGTGATGCAGGAGGCGATCCGCAACACCGAGAAGGTGAAGGAGGCGATCGTCGCCTTCGTCGAGTCCGGCTGGGAACACGCCGGGCTGGCCGCCGCGCCGGCCCACATGAGCGAGGTGGCCGGCGCCGCGCGCATGCTGTCCGCCGAGCGTCCGGCCGAACTGGCCGAAGGCATCGGCCGCTTCATCCACAACGAGTTGCTGGTCGACCGCCGCGTGCCCAGCAGCGTGCAGATGGATCACCTGGCCGATGCGCTGGCCGCGCTGGAGTACTACCTGGAGGCGGCGCGCGAACACCGCGGCGGCCTGGCGCACATCATCGACGTGGCCGAGCACAGCCTCGGCCAGCTCGGCTACTGGCCGCTGCCCGCCGCGCGGCCGCTGCCGCCGGCCGCCGCGCCGGCGCAGGACGCCGAGGCGCGCAGCGGCGAGGCCCTGTCCGAACCGGTGAGCCTGTATCCCGGCAGCGACGCCAGCCAGCTGTTCGTGGCGCCCGAGGCGCCGCGCGAGACGCCGGCGCACGACGTCGACGGCCTGCGCTACGCGCAGACCGAGCCCACCGCGCCGCCGCAGGCCGCCGCCGCCGACGATGCCGACTGGATCGAGATCGAGGAAGAGATCGAGGAACAGGTGCCGGCGAACGCCGCGCTGGCCGCCGCGTTCCGCTTCGACCACCAGGCCGAGGGCATCGACGACGACATCCGCGAGATCTTCCTGGAGGAAATGCAGGAGGAGATCGACAACCTGCGCGGCGCCGAAGGCGCCTGGCTGGCCGACCCGGCGCGGCTGGAACTGCTGACCCCGATCCGCCGCTCGTTCCACACCCTGAAGGGTTCGGGCCGGCTGGTCGGCATCGCCGCGCTGGGCGAGTTCGCCTGGCGGGTGGAGGACATGCTCAACCGCGTGCTCGACCACACGATCGAGCCGCACGCGGGCGTGCAGGTGCTGGTGCGCCACGCCATCGACGCGCTGCCGCAGCTGCTGGCCTCGCTGAAGGGCGAGGGCGCGCCGCACGCGCCGATCGAGGCGATCCAGCAGGCCGCCAGCCGGCTCGCCGCCGGCGACGCATCCGCGCGGATCGAGGACCACGCGCCGGCCGCGATGGAAACCGTGCGCCGCACGGTGCGCCGCCGCGTGCCGCGGTTCGACGCCGCGGCAGCCGCGATACCGCCTGCGGGCGTCACCGATGCCGGCAGCGTCGCCGCCGCGGAGCCGGCCGAGCCGCCGCTGTCGCTGGCGATCTCGCCGCTGCCCTCGGTCGACCCGGTGCTGCTGGAAATCCTGCGCAGCGAGGTCGCGCAGTACCTGCAGACCATCCGCACCGCGATCCAGCGCGCCAGCGGCGAACTGCCGGTGGGCGAGGACTTGCTGCGCGCCGTGCACACCCTGCATGGCGCGATCGCGATGGTCGAGATCCCCTTGATCACCCAGCTGCTGTCGCCGCTGGAAAGCCTGCTCAAGCGCGTGCGCAACGCCGGGCAGCCGCTGCCGGTGGAGGGCGTACGCCTGCTCGACCGTTCGGCCGACGTGGTCGATCACGTGATGGCCCAGTTCGACGTGGCCGCGCCGCAGCTGCCGAACGTCGACCTGCTCACCGCCCAGCTGACCGAACTGCGCGACCGCTATCCGGAATCGCAGGTGGCGCACGTCGGCGCCGAGCCCCATGCCGAGGCCGCGCCGTCGCCGGCCGAATCCGCCATGCCTTCCGAGGCCGCGGACGAGCACGCGGCCGCCGCCGCGGAGCACCCGACATCGGCGACGCTGCCGGAGGATGGCGCGCACGACGACTACGCCAGCGAGCTGATGGCCGCGCTCGGCGCCTTCGAACCGCACGCGCCGACCTCGGCCGAACGCGAAGCGACCGAGCGCGCCGAAGCCGAACGTGCCGAAGCCGAGCGCGTCGAAGCCGAGCGCGTCGAAGCCGAGCGCATCGAAGCCGAGCGCATCGAAGCCGAGCGCATCGAAGCCGAACGTGTCGAGGCCGAACGTGTCGAGGCCGAACGCCTCGAAGCCGAGCAGCGCGCCCGCGCAGCCGCCGAGCAGGCGGCGCAGGCGAAGGCCGAACAGGAGCGGGCCGAACGCGAGCAGGCCGAACGCGAGCAGGCCGAACAGGCGCGCCTCGAACAGGCGCGCCTCGAACGGGAGCGTGCCGAGCAGGCACGGCTGGCGCAGGAGCGCGCCGCCCGCGAAGCCGCCGAGGCGCAGATGCGCGCGGCGGCGGAAAAGGCCGCGGCCGAACAGCGCGCCGCGGAAGCCGCGGCGGCGGAACAGGCCCGGCAGGCCGCGGAGCGCGAGGCGGAGGCGGCCCGCGCCGCCGCCACCGAAACACAAGCCGGCGACGCGGCGCCGGTGGCCGCCATGGCGGCCGCCGACACCGGCCTGCCGATCGACGCCGACCTGCTCGAAGTCTTCGTCGAGGAGGCGCGCGAGATCCTCGACCACGCCGACGGCGTGCTGGCGCAGTGGCATGCCGAGCCGGCCGCGACCGGGCATCTTCCGGAGCTGCAGCGCGACCTGCACACGCTCAAGGGCGGCGCGCGCATCGCCGGCCTGATGCCGGTGGGCGACCTGGCCCACGCGATCGAGACGCTGCTGGAGAAGCCGGTGGCCGACGCCGCCCAGGCGGTCCCGCTGATCGGCGTGCTGGAGAGCAATTTCGACCAGTTGCACACCATGGTGCAGCAGGTGGCGCAGGGCCAGGTGCCGGCCTACCCGAAGGCCGCGATCGACCAGCTGCTGGCGCTGGCCGGCAAACAGCAGTTCGCCGACGAGGCGGCGCTGGCCGCCCGCGTGGCGCCGCCGGCGCAGCCCGCCGCGCCGCTGCCCGAGCTGCTGCCGGCGGAGCAGGGCGCCGACGCGCCCGCGGCGCAGGAGCAGATCCGCGTCCGCGCCGAGCTGCTCGACAACCTGGTGAACCATGCCGGCGAGGTGGCGATCTACCGCTCGCGCCTGGAGCAGCAGGTGTCCGGCTACCGCTTCAACCTGGTCGAGCTGGACCAGACCGTGCAGCGCCTGCGCAGCCAGCTGCGCATGCTGGAAATCGAGACCGAGGCGCAGATCATCGCGCGCTTCCAGCGCGAGCACCGCGAGGCCGGCAACACCACCGTGTTCGATCCGCTGGAGCTCGACCGCTTCTCGCAGCTGCAGCAGTACTCGCGTGCGCTGGCCGAGTCGGTGTCCGACCTGGTGTCGATCCAGGGCATGCTGGACGAACTGACCCGCCAGGCCGAGAACCTGCTGGTGCAGCAGTCGCGCGTCAGCACCGAGCTGCAGGAAGGCCTGCTGCGCACGCGCATGCTGCCGTTCGACACCATGGTCCCGAACCTGCGCCGCACCCTGCGCCAGGCAGCGCAGGAGGAAGGCAAGAGCGCGCAGCTGTACGTGGACGGCGCCCACGGCGAAATGGACCGCAACCTGCTCGACCGCATCAAGGCGCCGTTCGAGCACATGCTGCGCAACGCCGTGGCGCACGGCATCGAGTCGCCGGCGGAACGCCGCAAGGCCGGCAAGCCGGCCGAAGGCGCGGTGCGCATCCGCGTGGCGCGCGAGGCTACCGAGGTGGTGGTGCGCGTCAGCGACGACGGCCGCGGCCTCGACCGCGAGGCCGTGCGCAAGCGCGGCGTGGAGCGCGGCCTGATCCGCGCCGACGCGCGCCTCAGCGACGACCAGCTGCTCGCGCTGATCACCCAGCCGGGCTTCTCCACCGCCAGCACGGTCACCCAGCTCGCTGGCCGCGGCGTGGGCATGGACGTGGTGGCGAACGAGATCAAGCAGCTCGGCGGTTCGCTGGCGATCGAGTCGCAGCCGGGGCAGGGCACCACCTTCGTGCTGCGCCTGCCGTTCACCCTCGCGGTGACCCAGGCGATCCTGGTGCGCATCGGCGAGAGCACCTTCGCGATCCCGATGACCTCGGTGCAGGGCGTGGCGCGGATCGGCCCCGACGAACTGGCCGCCAGGCTGGCCGAGCCGGAGCCCGTGTTCGGTCACGGCGGCGAGCAGTACGGCATCCACGACCTGGCCGAGCTGCTCGGCCTGCCGCCCGGCGCGGTGCCGGAGGGCGAACAGCCGCCGCTGCTGCTGACCCGCGCCGGCGACCTGCGCGCGGCGATCCGCATCGACGCGGTGCTGGGCTCGCGCGAGATCGTGGTGAAGTCGGTCGGCCCGCAGGTGAGCTCGGTGCCGGGCGTGCTCGGCGCCACCATCATGGGCGACGGCTCGGTGCTGGTGATTCTCGATCTGGCGCCGCTGGTGCGCCACGGCGTGGTGCGCCGCGAGCAGCGCCTGGCCGAAGGCCTCGGCGCGGTCGAGCTGCCGACGATCGAGGAGCAGCGTACGCGTCCGCTGGTGATGGTGGTGGACGATTCGATCACCATGCGCAAGGTCACCGGCCGCGTGCTGGAGCGCCACGAGTACGAGGTGAGCACCGCGAAGGACGGCGTCGACGCGCTGGAGAAGCTGCACGAGCGCGTGCCCGACCTGATGCTGCTGGACATCGAGATGCCGCGCATGGACGGCTACGAGCTGGCCACCCACATGAAGGCGGACCCGCGCCTGCGCGAAGTGCCGATCATCATGATCACCTCGCGCACCGGCGAGAAGCACCGCCAGCGCGCGTTCGACATCGGCGTGGACCGCTATCTCGGCAAGCCGTACCAGGAGGCCGAGCTGCTGGCGCAGATCGGCGAGGTGTTGGAGCAGCGCGCCATGGCGCTGCTTGCAAGGGAGCCACACCATGCTTGATGCGCAGCCCGCGGTGGCGCTGCTGTTCGACGATGCCGAGCTGGGCGGCCACCTGCGCCAGGTACTGCAGGAACGCGGTGCGCAGATCGTGCACGAAGGCAGCGTCGCGAGCTTCGACGCCGCGCTGCAGCGCCAGCTCGATCCCGACGTGCTGGTGGTGAACCTGGACGAGGAGGACGACGCGGTCTTCGATCGCCTGGTCGAGATGATCGGCAGCGAGCGCCCGCGCCTGGTGTTCAACGACGCCCGCGCCAGTCGCGCGCTGAGCGGCTGGGACCGCGCGCGCTGGGCCCGCCACCTGGCGGTCAAGGTGCTGGCCAGCGGCGACGTGGACCCGCCGCGGCCGGCGGATGCGCTGGCGGTGGAAACGGCGCCGGCGTCCGCGCCGGTCGCGGCGCCGGCGCCCGAGCCGGCCGGCCACGCGGCGGCGATGCCGGAGCCGGAGCCGGCGGTGCAGGACGCGCCCGAGCCGGCCACCGAGCCCCCCTTGCACGCCGGCGAACACGAGGCGCAGCACCGCGCCGCGTCGGACGACCTGGAAGCCGAGCTGGCCGCCCTGCTCGCCGCCGGCGAGCCGCTGCCGGACGAGCATGCCGCACCGTCCGCACCGCGCCAGGAACTGCCGCTGCACGACGGCGATTTCGGCGGCGCCCTGCGCCTCGACGACGAGCCGCCCGCGGCGCCGGCGCCGGCCACCAAGCCGCCGGCGGCTCCCGACAGCTGGGCGCTGGTCGACGACGCCCCCGTGCCCGCCCACGCGGCGCCTGCCGACGCGGCCGATTTCGGCATCGAGAAGCTGAGCGCCGCCGATTTCCTCGCGCCGGACGTCGAGCCGGCGGTGCCGGAATTCCAGCCGACGATGAGCCTGGAGCTGGTGTCGATCGAGGAGGCGGTGGCGCCGCAGGCCTGGGAGCCGAACGAAATGCTGCTCGACGATCTCGGCAGCGTGCCCAGCCGCGTGGTGCTGCTGGGCGCCGCCGTCGACGGCCTCGATGCGGTGTGCGCCTTCCTGGCGGCGCTGCCCGCCACGGCGCGCTACACGATCCTGCTGACCCAGCATTTCGGCGAACAGCCGGCCGCCGCGGTGCTGCAGCGGCTGTCGGCCCACTCCCGCCTGCCGGTGCGGCTGGCCGCGCACGGCAGCCGTGCGCGCAGCGGCGAAGTGCTGCTGGTGCCGGACGATGGCCAGGTGCAGCTGCGCCGCGACGGCAGCGTCGAGCTGCGCAGCCACGACGATGCGCAGGAGCCGTCGATCGACGCCAGCTTCACCATGGCGGCGAACGTGTTCGGGCGCGACGCGCTGGGCATCGTGTTCGCCGGCCGCTCCACCGATGCGGTGGCCGGCGCGCAGGCGATCCACGACCGCGGCGGCCAGGTGTGGGTGGAAGCGTCCAGCGGCGAGCACTTCGCCGACATGGTCAGCGGCATCCACGCCGAACGGCTGGTGAGCTATTCCGGAACGCTGCACGAACTGGCGGCGCACCTGATCGAGGTCTATCCATGAGCGACGTGTTGCCCCGCGAAATCCGCTGCGTGCTGGTGCCGGCCGGCAGCCTGCGCCTGCTGCTGCCCAACGCCACCGTGGCCGAAGTGATCACCCAGCCCGCCCACGAGACGGTGGAAGGCGCGCCCGACTGGCTGGTCGGCCGCATCACCTGGCGCGGCTGGCGCGTGCCGCTGGTTTCGTTCGCCCGGCTCGCCGGCGCGGGCGCGGGCGACGCCGAACTGACCGTGCGCGTGGCCGTGCTGAAGGCGCTGGGCGGCCACCCGAAGCTGCCCTTCGTCGCGGTGCTCACCCAGGGCTTCCCGCGCCTGACCACGCTGAACGCCGAGCTGATCATCCCCACCCACGACGGCAACGCGCTGCCGCCCGGCGTGCGCGCCCAGGTGCTGGTGCGCGACGACGTGGCGGTGATCCCCGACCTCGAAGGCATCGAGGCGGAGCTGGTGCGCTTGCTGGGCCTCGACGAAGAAGCTGCCGGCGATGCGGCCTGACGGCCATGCCGTTACCGTAGGAGCGCACCCTGTGCGCGAATGCTCTGGCGCTCATCGAAGCTAAAGCATTCGCGCACAGGGTGCGCTCCTATGCCAAATCCCCGTGCAGCGCCTGCAGCGCGGCCAGCGCCGCCAGCCCGGCGGTTTCGGTGCGCAGGATGCGCGGCCCCAGCCGCAGGCCGGTGAAGCCGGCATCGCCCAGCAGCGCCACGTCGCGCTCGCCCAGGCCGCCCTCCGGCCCCACCACCAGCACGGCGCCGGCATCGCCGGGACACAACTCCCGCGCCGATGATTCCGCCTCGGGCAGCAGGGCCAGGCGCAGCGCGCCGTCGCCGGCCAGCGACGCCAGCCAGGCAGGCAGGGCCAGCGCGGGGAGGATCTCGGGCAGGCGCGCGCGGCCGCACTGTTCGCAGGCGCTGGCGGCCACCGCGCGCCAGTGCGCCAGGCGCTTCTCCGCGCGGGCGGGATCGAGCTTCACTTCCGAGCGCTCGGTGAGCAGCGGCACGATGCGCGCCACGCCCAGCTCGGTGGCCTTCTGCACGATCAGGTCCATCTTCTCGCCGCGCGCCATGCCTTGCGCCAGGGTCAGCCGCAGCGGCGATTCGTTGTCGCGCACCGTGGCGCGCTCCACGCGCGCCGACACCTCGCGCTTGCCGACGGCGAGCAGGGTCGCCTCGTAGTCGTGCCCGTCGCCGTTGAACAGGGTCAGCGGATCGCCCGCCGCGAGGCGCAGCACGCGCGCCACGTGCTCGCCGGCCTGCGCCGGCAAGGTCACTTCCGCGCCGGCGGCGAGCGGCAGGTCGACATGGATGCGGATGGTGCGCATGCGGCGGATTCACGGCAAAACGCAAGCATAATCGAGCCGATTCGCCAGCTGAATGCCGGCGCATCGCGCGCCTGCCGCCGCTTGCCCGCCGCCGGGTGCGGGCGCAGGATGATGGGGTCATCGAGCAGCAGGAGGTAACCGCCATGCTCAAGACCACGATCCTTGCGTTGACGACGGTGCTCAGTCTGGGGGGCGGCGCATCCGCGCTGGCGCAAACGGCGCCGCCTGCGCCACCCGCACGGCATGCCGCGCCGACCGCCGTGACCAAGCCGGCCGACCAGCAACCGCAGCTCATCAAGCCGGGTGACCGCAACTGCCTGCGCAGCACCGGCAGCCTGATCCCGGCGAAGAAGGGCCAGTGCCTGCAGGGCGTGTTCGGGCGCAGCTACAGCGCGCAGGAACTGCGCAACGCCGGCCAGCAGAACACCGCCGACGCCCTGCGCATGCTGGACCCGGCGATCCACTGATCGCCACGCAGATGTCGCGGCGCTTCAGTCCGCCACGGCGCGTGCTATGCCCGCGATGGCCACGTCGACCAGGTGGTCGAGCTCGGCCTCGCTCACCACGTAGGGCGGCATGAAATAGACCACGTTGCCCAGCGGGCGCAGCAGCGCCTCGTGCTGCAGGCCGTGCAGGTAGACGCGCAGGCCGCGCCGCTCGGCGGCAGGGAAGGGGCGGCGCGTGGCCTTGTCGGTGACCAGCTCCAGCGCGGCGATCATGCCGGTCTGGCGCACCTCGGCCACGTGCGGGTGGTCGCGCAGCGGTGCCAGTCGGCGGGCGAGGTGGGCGGCCAGCGCGCGGTTGCGTTCCAGCACCGGCTCGTCGCGGAAGATCGCCAGCGTGGCCAGCGCCGCGCTGCAGGCGAGCGGGTTGCCGGTGTAGCTGTGCGAGTGCAGGAAGGCCTTGCCGGCGCTGTATTCGGCATAGAACGCGTCGTACACGTGCTGCGTGGTGAGCACCGCCGACAGCGGCAGCGTGCCGCCGGTGAGGCCTTTCGAGAGGCACATGAAATCCGGCGAGACACTGCCCCTTCGACCAGGCTCAGGACAGGCCTGCTCGCACGCGAACAGCGTGCCGGTGCGGCCGAAGCCCACCGCGATCTCGTCGGCGATGAAGTGCACGGCGTATTCGTCGCAGAGCCGGCGCAGGCCCGCGAGGTAATCGGGGTGGTACATGCGCATGCCGCCCGCGCATTGCACCAGCGGTTCCACGATCACCGCGCAGGTTTCGTGCGCATGGCGCTCCAGCAGCGTGCGCAGCTCGCCCAGCCGGCGTGCGGCGACCTGCGCGGGCGTCTCGCCCGGCTCACCTTCGTAGGCGTCGGGCGAGGGCGCGAGGATCGGCGTCAGCAACAGCGGCGCGTAGGTCTTGCGGTACAGCGCCACGTCGCTCACCGACAGCGCGCCCAGCGTCTCGCCGTGGTAGCTGCCGGTGAGTGCGATGAAGCGGGTCTTCTCGCCGTGGCCCTGGTTGAGCCAGTAGTGGAAGCTCATCTTCAGCGCCACTTCGATCGCCGCCGAGCCGTTGTCGGCGAAGAACACCTTGTCCAGCCCCGGCGGCGCGATGCGTACCAGTTCCTCGGCCAGCTCGATCGCGGGCGGATGCGTGAAGCCGGCGAAGATCACGTGCTCCAGCGTGCGCGCTTGCTCCGCCAGCGCGGCGGCGATGCGCGGGTTGGCGTGGCCGAACAGGTTGGTCCACCACGAGCTGATGCCGTCGAGATAGCGCCGCCCTTCGGCGTCGACCAGCCACGCGCCCTCGCCGCGCACGATCGGCAGCATGGGAATGCGCTCGTGGTCGTGCATCTGGGTGCAGGGGTGCCAGATATGCTTGAGGTCTCGCGCGGCGAGCGCGGCGTTGCGGTCGGCAAGTTTCGTCATCCGGTTATGATCGACGTGAGTTGACGCACGCTCAAGTGCGCGCACGAAGCATCCGGATCATTCGCTTGAAAACCCTGAGGAAAATCCTGCCGGCCGCGGCCGTGTTGCTGTTGGCCGCCGCGGCCCTGCTGTGGTGGCTGCCCGCGCGCTGGGCGCTGCCGCTGTTGCAGCCTTCGCTGCACGGCCTGCGTCTGCAGCAGGTCGGCGGCACCGTGTGGCAAGGCCACGCGGAGCAGGTGCTCGCCACGAACGGCCGCGCGCTGGGGCGGCTGCAATGGCAGTTGTCGCATCGCGCCCTGCTCGGGCAGGTGGCGCTGCGGCTCGATCTCGACGGGCCGCAGTTCGGCTTCCACGGGCAGATGCAGCGGCTGCCCGCGGGACAGGTGGCTTGGACCGACCTGCACGTACACGGAGAACTGTCGGCGCTGGCCGATCCGCGCCTGCGCCTGCCGCTGGGCCAGCCGCAGGGCGAATTCGTGCTGGATGCGGAACACGCGCTGCTGCAGGGCGGCTGGCCGCTGCAACTGCAGGCCGAGCTGCAATGGCAGCAGGCCGCCGTGCATATGAAAAATGCTGAGGTGATGCTGGGCAATCTGCATGGCACGCTCGCCGCGCAAGGCGGGGTGATCCATGCACAATGGCAGGACGACGGCTACGGCCCGCTGCGCACCACCGGCGAACTGCAACTGAGCCCGCTGGGCTGGCGCCTCGCGGCCGAGCTGCAGCCGCGGCGGGACGATCCCGCGCTGCGGCGCTGGCTCGCCGCGCTGGGCCGGGCCGACGCCGACGGCACGGTGCACGTCGAACGCCGCGGCGGCCTGGCCGCCCTGACCACTACGGAGAAAACCGCACGATGAACGCCGAACCCGCCGCGACCGCCCTGGCCGCCGCCCGCGAAGCCGCCGCCGCCGCCGCCGAGGTGATCCTGCATTACTGGAAGCGCGGCGTGGACGTGGAGATCAAGGGCGACGCCACGCCGGTGACGGTGGCCGACCGCGAGGCCGAGCAGGCGATCCGCAAGGTGCTGCATGCCGCGCTGCCGCAGGCCTCGATCTACGGCGAGGAATACGGCCTGGACGGCACGCGCGACGGCCTGCTGTGGCTGGTGGATCCGCTCGACGGCACCAAGAGCTTCGTGCGCCGCACACCGTACTTCTCCACCCAGATCGCGCTGATGGATCGCGGCGAACTGGTGCTGGGCGTGTCCAGCGCGCCGGTGTACGGCGAGACGATGTGGGCCAGCCAGGGGCTGGGCGCGTGGTTCGAGGGCCAGCGCGTGCGTGTGGCCGACACCGTGGATTTCGCGCAGGCCTCGCTCTCCATCGGCAACGTGAAGACGCTCACCGGTGATGCGCGCTGGGCCGCGCTGGGCGCGATGATCCGCGACAGCAACCGCATCCGCGGCTACGGCGACTTCTGCCACTACCACCTGCTCGCGCGCGGCTGCCTGGACCTGGTGATCGAGTCGGACGTGAACATCCTCGACATCGCCGCGCTCGCGGTGATCGTGCGCGAGGCCGGCGGCACGTTCACCGATCTGGACGGCCAAACGCCGACGCTGGAAACGCGCAGCGTGCTGGCCGGCACGCCGGCGATCCACGCCGAAGCGCTGCGGCGTCTGACCCGCTGACGCTACAATCGCCGGATGCCCAAGCCGCCCATCATCCACGCCACGCGCGAAATCGAGCGCAGCCGCTTCCTGCGCCTGGAGCAGGTCGACCTGGAATTCTCCAACGGCGAGCGGCGCACCTTCGAGCGCATGCGGCCGGGCGGCCTCGGCGCGGTCATCATCGTGCCGATGCTGGATGCGGACACGGTGCTGCTGGTGCGCGAATACGGCGTGGGCCTGGACCGCTACGAGCTGGGCCTGCCCAAGGGTCGGCTCGATCCCGGCGAAACGGCGGAGCAGGCGGCCGACCGCGAGTTGAAGGAAGAAGTGGGCTACGGCGCGCGCTCGCTCACCCCGCTGCACAAGCTGTCGCTGTCGCCGGCCTACATGAGCCACGTCGCCCATGTGGTGCTGGCGCGGGAGCTCTATCCCGAGCGCCTGCCAGGTGACGAGCCCGAGCCGCTGGAAGTGGTGCCGTGGAAGCTCGCCGAACTGCACCATCTGGTGGCGCGCGACGACGTCACCGAGGGCCGTTCCATCGCTGCGCTGTTCATGGCGCGCGAATACCTTGCCGGAAGGATGCCCCTGCCGTGATCGATGCCTTCGACCATCCCCTGCTGGACGAAGTGGGCCGGCTCGCGCGCCGCGCGGGCGAGGCGATCCTGGAGGTCTACCGCCGCGACTTCGACGTCGAGCTGAAGGACGACCGCTCGCCGCTCACCGCCGCCGATCTCGCCGCGCAGCAGGTGATCGCCGCCGGTCTCGCGGCACTCGATCCCGCGCTGCCGCTGGTGTCCGAGGAAGCCAGCCAGGCGTCGTGGAGCGAACGCGCAACGTGGGCGCGGCACTGGCTGGTCGATCCGCTCGACGGCACCCGCGAGTTCGTCAAGCGCAACGGCGAGTTCACCGTCAACATCGCGCTGATCGAGCACCACGAGCCCGTGCTCGGCGTGGTGCTGGCGCCGGTCACCGGCGACCTCTACGCCGCCGCGCGCGGCCGCGGCGCCTGGTGGCAGGCGCAGGCGGGCGGCGACTGGGAGCGCATCAGCGCGCGCGCGCTGGCGCAGCCGGCGATCGTGGCCGGCAGCCGTTCGCACGGCGGCGCGCAGGAAGACACCCTGCGCCAACTGGTCGGTGAGGACTACACGCTGCAGCCGCTGGGTTCCTCGCTGAAATTCTGCCTGCTCGCGCGCGGCGGCGCGGACGTCTATCTGCGCCGCGGCCCCACCAGCGAGTGGGACACCGCCGCCGCGCAATGCGTGCTGGAGGAAGCCGGCGGCGCCGTGCTCGACCTCGCCGGCCGGCCGCTGCGCTACGACCGCGGCGAATCCCTGCTCAACCCCGAATTCATCGCGGTGGGCGACGCCGGCCTCGACTGGCCCGCCAAGCTGCGCGCCGCCGGCCTGCCGTGAAGCGAGAAGCGAGTGAAGAGGAGCGAGAAGTGAGTAATGGGCAGCGAGCTTGCGGGCTTTCTCTCACTTCTCACTCCTCTCCACTCACTCCTGATGCCATGACCGACACGCCCTCTGCCGCCCTCGCCGACCTGCTCGCCATCATGGCGCGGCTGCGCGACCCCGAGCGCGGCTGCCCGTGGGACGTGCAGCAGGACTTCGCCAGCATCGCGCCCTACACCATCGAGGAAGCCTACGAGGTGGCCGATGCGATCGACCGCGGCGACTTCGACGATCTGCGCGAGGAACTGGGCGACCTCCTGCTGCAGGTGGTGTTCCACGCGCAGATGGCGGCCGAGCAGGGCCGCTTCGACTTCGCCGACGTGGCGCAGGCGATCAGCGCGAAGATGATCCGCCGCCACCCGCACGTGTTCGGTGACGCGCGTTACGCGAACCTCGACGCGCAGAAGCAGGCCTGGGAGGAACTCAAGGCCGCCGAGCGCGCCGCCAAGGGCGAGGCGCACGACGCCAGCGCGCTGGCCGGCATCTCGCGCGGCCTGCCGGAATGGAAGCGCGCCACCAAGCTGCAGCAGCGCGCCGCCACCGTGGGTTTCGACTGGCCCGACCATCGCCCGGTGCTGGACAAGCTGGCCGAGGAGATCGACGAAGTGCGCGCCGAGTTCGACGCCGGCGCCGATCCGGCGCGGCTGGAAGACGAGATCGGCGACGTGCTGTTCGTGGTGGCGAACCTCGCCCGCCACGCCGGCGTGGACTTCTCGCGCGCGCTGCGCCACGCCAACGCGAAGTTCGAGCGACGCTTCCGCCGCATGGAGCAGTTGGCCGCCGAGGCCGGCAGCAGCCTGGCCGCACACGACCTCGCCGCGCAGGAAGCCCTGTGGCGGCGCGCCAAACAGGACGAAGGCTGATCGCCCTGCCCGCGCAGGAGCGCACCCTGTGCGCGACTGCTCTTGCTCCGATCAGCGCCAGAGCATTCGCGCACAGGGTGCGCTCCTACCGGAACGGCTTGCAACCTTTTGCCGCCCGGCCGCATCACAGCAGGCGATACCCCACTAGGAGTCCCGCCATGCGCCGCACCGTGCTTGCCCTGCTGCTGCTCGCCCCGCTTTCCGCCTTCGCCGCCAATCCGTGCAAATACCAGGCGCCGCGCAACCTGCAGCTCGATCTCGCCGGCGTGCGCGGTGTGCAGATCGACGTCAACAGCTACGACCTGCACGTGAACGGCGCGCCCGGCGCGAAGCAACTGGTGCTGACCGGCCGCGCCTGCGCCTCGGACGCGGCGATGCTGGACGACCTGCAGATCACCCAGCGCCGCGAAGGCGACCAGCTCATCATCGAACTGGGCGGCGGGCGCCACCGCGCGTTCTCGATCCACTTGTTCGGCAGCTCCTACGCGAACCTGGAAGCGAACGTGCAGCTGCCGCCGGAACTGCCGGTGAGCGTGCGCGTGGGCTCCGGCGACGCCACCGTGGCCGGCCTGCAGCAACTGCGCAGCGTGGTCGGCTCCGGCGACCTGCACGCCAGCAACATCAGCGGCGCCTTCAGCACCAGCGTGGGCTCCGGCGACGTCGGCGCCAACGATGTCGGCAGCCTGCAGGCCGGTTCGGTAGGCTCCGGCGACCTGAAGGCGAACGGCATCAAGGGCGACGCCAAGGTCGGCAGCATCGGCTCCGGCGACGTGACCCTGCGCAATGTGGGCGGCAGCGTGCACGTGGACACGCTGGGCTCGGGCGACCTCGGCGTGCACGACGTGGGCGGCGACCTCAGCCTCGGCGCCAAGGGTAGTGGCGACGTTGACCACAGCGGCGTGAAAGGCAAGGTCAGCGTGCCGCGTGACGACGATTGATCTCACGGCGCTTCCCCTCTCCCGCTTGCGGATTCGACATTCTCCCTCTCCCCCAACAGTTTCATCGTTGGGGGAGAGGGTTGGGGTGAGGGGGCTTCTGCTTCTGCTCTCTCGCAAGTTTCAAAGCGGTTTCGTGCCGCTATGAACCGCCCCGGGATTCTCGGAGGCTCCAACTCTTGAGAGGATGGAGCGATGGAAACCCCGAAGAAGAAGACCCCAACGTACTCGCCGGAAGTCCGCGAGCGGACCGTCCGGATGGTGTTTGAACACCGTGCTGAATA
>JAFIHF010000063.1 GCA_017848855.1 Rhodanobacter denitrificans
CTCGGCTACTTTTTCTACCAGTACCTGGAGTACGCGACCTACTGGGCCTACGGGCCGCTCTTCCTCCTCTACGTCGCCATCTACGGGGCGAGCCTCGGGGGCATGGCCTGGATCCTCTCGAGCCTGGGGCTCAAGGACATGGCGGCCCGCTTCTCCGAGAGCTTTCCGCGGAAGGGCATGGCCGGCCTCTGCTTCGGCATGTCCTTCGCCCTGGTCTTCGTGATGTGGCTGCCCCTCGTGCTCCGCAGCATGGGCGGCGACATCGAGGGCGTCCTCCTCGGCCAGACGACACTCGTCGTGCAGGCCTTGGACCTCGGCCTCATCGTGCCCCTGGCCGTCTTCACGGGCGTCGCCATCCTGAGGCGCCGGCCCGTCGGCTACCTCCTCTCCGCCGTCTTCGTCGTGAAGGCCGTCGCGATGGCCGGCGCCATCACCGCGATGCTCCTCTCCGCCTGGAAGGTCGAGGGAAGGCTCCAGGTTCCGCCCTTCCTCTTCTTCGGGGGGGCGACGCTCTTCGCGCTTTGGCTCCTCGTCAGGATGTACGCGAGCTTCGTGCCTGAGGCCTCGCCGGCGGAGTAGCGGGGAACCTCCCGGGAAAGGGCGGGCCGGCCGCGCGCCGGACCGCTCTCCACTCCGTTCTTCTCCCCGCACGGCCGCGCGCCGGGCCGCTCTCAAACCGCAGGGCCACGACGCGCGCCGGGCCGCCCTACGCTCCGCGCGAGCCAGCCGGCCGCGCGGCGAGAATCTTGCAAAGGAACGACATGAAAGACAGAACCACCATTCCGGGGAAGGGACGGGCCGAACTCATCCTCGCCTCTCTCCTCCTCTCCGCGGCCGCCCTCCTCTACGCGTCCTGCTCCGGCGTCGCGCTCTCGGGCACGGGCGATTTCGCGAAGGGACTGCCCGCGACGATGCCCGACCTCTCGGCGAAGGCCGCGGGGAACTACGAGGGCTCCTACACGATCGCCCTGCCCGCGGGAGCCATCGCGATGTCCCGGCGATGGGACGTGACCGTGACGGTCGACGCCTCCCACGCGATATCGGCCATCGCCGTCGATTGCCCCTCGAGCTATCCCGACGCGGGCATGATCGACACGCTCAAGGCGCGGGTGCTCGACGCGCAATCCCTGGACGTGGACGCCTTCTCGGGCGCCACCTATTCCTCCAAGGCTTTTCTCAAGGCGGTCGAAGATGCCCTCTCTGACTAAGGATCGCAAGGTCCTCCTCGCCGTCCTGCTTGCGGTCCTTTTCGCCGCCGGCTTCGCCGCCGCGCCAGCCGCCGCGGCCACCACGGCAGCGGCCGCCCCCGCAGCGCCGGCCCAGCCCTTCGTCGACGACGGCCAGTGGGTCGAGGGCAAGGACTACTTCCGCATCGACCCGGCCCAGCCCAAGGCCGTCGCCACCGACAAGATCGAAGTGCTGGAGGTGTTCTCCTACGCCTGCCCGGCCTGCAACGCGTTCCACACCACGATGGACCAGATCGAGAAGAGCCTGCCCGCGAACGCCGTGGTGCACTACCTGCCCGCCGCGTTCCGCCCCGACGAGAACTGGCCGGTGTACCAGCGCGCGTTCTACGCCGCCGAGGCGCTGGGCGTGCGCGCGAAGGCCCAGGACGCCTTCTTCGACGCCACCTGGAAGACCGGCGAAACGGCCACCTACGACCTCAATACCGGCCGCCCCAAGCCCAAGGGCGCGTGGCCCACGATCGAGGACATCGCGAAGTTCTACGCCAAGTTCGGCGTGGACCCCAAGGAGTTCGTGGCGGTGGCCAACTCCTTCTCGGTGAACACGAAGATGAAGCAGGCCGACGACCTCATCAAGGCCTACGGCGTGCCCGGCACGCCCGCCATCGTGGTGGACGGCAAGTACCGCTTCTCGCCCTCGGACGTGCACACCAACCAGCGCGCGATCGAGCTGACCCAGTGGCTGGTGGCGAAGGAAGCCGCCGGCAAGTAGGAGCGGCTTCAGCCGCGACGTTTTTTCCCCGAAACCGTTTCCCGAGCACGCCTCCGATGAAGCACCTCGCCCGCCTGCGCACCGTCACCCTGCTCGCCGGCCTCGCGCTGGCCAGCGCCTGCACCGCGCAATCCGGCACGCCGGCGCCGTACACCGAGGGCGACCAGTACGTCACCCTGCCCGGCCCGCACCAGCGCTACAGCAATGAGGGCAAGGTAGAGGTGGCCGAGGTGTTCTCCTACGGCTGCATCCACTGCGCCGAGTTCGCGCCGATCGCCGAGAAGCTGAAGGCATCGCTGCCCAAGGGCGTGAAGTTCGAGCTGGTGCCGGCGCCGTTCAGCGCCGAGTGGGTGCCGTTCGCGCGCGCCTACTACGCGGCCAGGCAGCTGGGCGTGGCGGACCGCACCCACCTCGAGCTGTTCGTGGAGAAATTCGCCCAGCACTACCCGCTGAACTCGCTGGACGACCTCGCCGACTTCTACGCCCGCCAAGGCGTGGACCGCGCCGAGTTCATGCGCATCGCCAGCTCCGATGCGGCCACCGCCAAGCTGAAGGCAGACCTGGCGCTGATCCAGAAGTGGGGCGTGGACGGCACCCCCAGCATCGTGATCGACGGCAAGTACCGCATCACCAACGTGCACACGCTGGACGAGCTGTCCGCGGTGGCGCAGTGGCTGGCCAAGCGCGAACTGGCCGCGCCGGACAAGGGCGGCAAGTAAGCCGGCCGCGCGGGCGTTCACGTCCGCTGCGGTATTCCGCGAGTACCGTACGCAGCCTGATGAGCCGTACTGCCCCCGCCCCCGCCGAACGTCGCCTGCGCCTGCTGAGCTGCAACATCCTCGCCGGCGCCAGCGTGCAGCGCTACCACGAATACGTCACCCGCAGCCTCAACGCGGTGCTGCCGGGGCGCAGCAAGATCGACAACCTCGACCGCCTCGCCGCGCTGCTGCCGCAGTTCGACGTGATCGGCCTGCAGGAGGCCGACGCCGGCAGCCTGCGCTCGGGCTTCCTCAACCAGACCCGCTACCTCGCCGAGGCCGCCGGCATGCCGTACTGGAGCCACCAGCCGAACCGGCCGGTGGTGAAGCTGTCGCACACCGCCAACGGCCTGATCAGCCGCCTCGAACCCAGCGCCGTGCTCGACTACCCGCTGCCCGGCCGCGGCCGCGGCGCGCTGCTGGTGCGCTTCGGCGAAGGCGAGCAGGCGCTGGCCGTGGTGATCGCCCACCTCTCGCTGCGCGCACCCACGCGCGCGCGCCAGCTGGGCTTCATCGCCGAGATCCTCGCGGACCATCCGCACGCGGTGTTGATGGGCGACCTCAACACCGACGTCGAGAGCGCGGAAATGCGCCAGCTGTTCGCCCGCACGCGCCTGCAGCCGCCGGCGCAGCCCACGCCCACCTTCCCGAGCTGGAAACCCAAACGCGCGCTGGACCACATCCTTACCTCGCCCTCGGTGGCGCTGGAGAAAGTGTGGACGCTGCCGCAGGCATTCTCCGACCACCTCGCGCTGGCGGCGGAAATCCGCCTGCCCGCCGACACCGCCCGACACCAAGGAAATGGCCGATGAGCCGACGCTGGCCGCACACCCTCGCCCCCTGGCTGCTGCTGATGCTGGTCGGCCTCGGCGCGGCCTGGCTGCGCTACGGCCTGATCGAACCGCCCGCGATGGCGCAACTGTGCACATCGGCGCAGGCACCCGCCTGGTGCGCGCTGCGCCAGGCGCTCGTGCTGGGCTTCCTGCACGATGTCTACGGCGTACTCGCCCTCCTCGCCGCGCTGCTGGCCCTGCTGCGCCGCTCGCGAGCACTGGCCTGGCTGGCCGCGGCGCTGGGCGCGGTCGCGTTGCAGCTCTACAACTACGAACCGGGTGCGCTGGCGCTGCTGGTCGGCTGCCTGCGTCTCGTGCATTTGACTGCGCCGATGGCTCGTCGCGTCTGCGAGGGTGGGAGTACGGCGACCTGATGCCGACTCGCCTGCGGTGGGCTTTTGGGCGTCTGCCGCAAGCGACAAAGCGGTTTCGGTCGCCTGCCGGCGCCCGAGTCACTTCTCTTTGCTGGCCCACGCCACCGCAGGAGCGGTGGCGAACAGCGAAGCTGGCCCGAAGGGCGGAGGGCAGGATGCCCGGAGTCAAGAGAAGTAACCA
>JAFIHF010000009.1 GCA_017848855.1 Rhodanobacter denitrificans
GTAGCGACCCAGAAAGGCGGCCAAGCTCAGGCCCGCCTGAAATTGCACGCGATTCTTCTTCACGGCGCTTCCTCCGTCTGTTCAGACAGTTGCAGCGTCTACCCGCGCTGTATCGCAGGATGCGACTGGTGGGGAATCAGGACGGACCATGCTGCGCAGGGTCCGGCGCATCCACAGCGGCGCGCTGCGCGCTGCGCCACGCCACCGATTGCAGACGTGGAATCGTCAGCCCCGCCAGCGCCACCTCGACCTGGTCGCCGGGGCGGATGTCCAGTTCGCGCCAGCGTTTCAGCGAACCCACGCTCACGCGCTGCACGCGATGGTCGTCCAGCTGCACCGGCGCCAGTTCCAGCACCGGCGTGATGCGTCCGCTGCGGCCAATGGTGAAGTTCACCGCGCGCACCTCGGCCAGCGCAGCGGCGGCCGGATACTTCCACGCCACCGCCCAATCGGGCGGCTGCGCCTTCCAGCTATCGGCCGGCGGACGATGGCCCTGGCGCAGCACCGTGCCGTCGGCGGCGAACGGCAGCGCGTGGCGGTACCACTGCTCGCGCCAGCGCTGCACCTCGTCGAAGCCGGCCACCGGCTGGGTGAGCGCCGCGCTGTCGGCGAAACCCATCGCGCGCAGGCCGGCCAACCGCGCCGGCATGTCGGCCGGACCGCTGGGCCAGTCCCACACGAACAGGCCGATCTGCGCGGCGGTGGCGGCATCCAGCGTGTTGCGCGCCAGCGCGCCGGCCACCGCCGAACGCGCGTTGACGCCGCCGTCCGCGGCCTGCACGTGGCCGGGCAGGCGCCAGACCAGTTCGCCTTGCAGCACCACGCGCGCCGGCGCGTTCGGCAGGCGCTTCGGGATCGCGGCGATCGCCTGCGCCAGCGCGGTCCAGTCCGAACCGTGCAGGCCGTCGCCGCGGCTGCTGGCCTGGCGCAAATGGCCATCCACGTACAGCAGGGTGACGGCCACGCCGTCGGCCTTCGGCTGCACCCACAGGTCGCGGTTGCCGCGCGCCTGCATCCACGCTGCGACCGCCGCCGCGTCGGGCAGCTTGGCGAGGCCGGTCTGTGCCACCGGCGTCAGCACGCGCCCGCTGTCGTCGGCCAAGTGCGCGAGCGGCGCGGGCGCCTGCGCGGGGAAGCATTGCCGCCACGCCGCGAGCTGTTGTTCGGCCTGGTCGTACACCGCGTCGCTCACCGGCGAGCGGCCGTCGACGCGGTAGGCATGGTTCCAGCCGTCCAGCCGCGCGCGCAGCGCGGCAAGTTCCTGGCGCGCCCGTGCGGGCGTCCAGTCCGGGCAGTCGGCCGCGTGCGCGGCAGCGGCGACCAAGGCGATCAACGACAGCAGGAATCGAGCCGCGCGCATGCATGCGCTCCGCATCCGTGGTGGTCCGACGACGCTAGCCGCGCCGGCGCACGGAATCAGGCGGCCTTGCACGTGGCCCCGCGTAGGCGCGGGGCGTCAGGCCGTGGCGGCGGGCGCAGCGATGGGCAGCCGGTGTTCGCCGAGCAGGCGCCCTTCGGGGCCGAAGCCGCGCTCGACGATCACGCCGCGCCCGTCGTGGGCGATTGCCACCACGGTGCTGGCGCGCGTGCCGTAGCGTTCGCCGCGGATGAAGGCGCTGGACAGCAGGCGTTCGCGCTCCAGCCCGACGCCGGTGTCGGGCAGCTGCGCGTCGGGCGCCCTGGTCTCGTCGGCGAGCGCGGCGAACAGCGGCGCGAAATCCTCCGCGTCGCCTCCGTCGATCCACGCTTGCAGGCGCGCCATCAGCGCGCGCGTCTTCGGCCACGGCGTGTTGAAGTCGGCGTTCGACAGGCCGTGCACGCCGGGCGTCACCGCCTCGGCACGCGGCTCGGGGCGGTTGCCGAGATAGAACGCGGCCTGCGCATCGAAGGTGAGCAGGTTGAACGGGCGATAGCCCGCCGCCGTCGCCAGCAGGGCCTGCGCATGCGCCGTGGCGTCGTCGGCGCCGGCAAGGTAGTCGGTGGCGAGCAGGCCGCGCGATTGCCCCAGCTGCGGATCGCGCGGATCGCGCACGTTGGTGACCACGCAGCAGCGCCCCGCGTCGGTGACGCCCAGCCAGGTACCACCGGCTTCGAGGTCGCGCCCGCCGAGGATCGGCAAGTCGCTCCAGCGCGCCAGCGGCGCGCTGGGTCGCGCATGGAACTCGTCGCGGTTGCCGGCCAGCACCAGCCGCCAGCGCGGATGGGCCTGCCAAGCGAAGGCGATCAGGCACATGGGCTCACCTCACGGAGTGTCCGGGCAAGCATAGCCACTCCGCCACGGCTACAGCATCAATGCCGCAGCGATGCGTTCACCTTGCGCACCGCCTCCACGAAACCCGCAAACGGGATATCGGTGATGCCGACCAGGCCGATGTGCGAGTTCTCGCCGTCGAGCAGGCGGCCGGTGACGGGTTGGTCGACGTAGTCGAACCAATGCGCGCCCACGATATCGGGATCGGCGGCGGCGGCCTCGACGAACTTCGCGTAGGCCGCGCCGCGTTGCGCCTCGTTCCACACGCCGACCACGCCCTTGCCGAACGGGCCGCGGTCGTCGGAGCCGAAGTGGAACTCGGTGATCAGCACCGGCTTGCCGAGCTTGTGCGCCAGCGCCGCGTCGAAGCCGTGCTGCGGCAGGTCGGCGTAGACGTTGAAGCTCAGCACGTCGCAGTACGCGGCGCAGGCGGCGATCGCTTCGGGCGTGCTCGCCGCGAAGCGACCGCCGAGGAACAGGTGGTGCGGATCGTGGCGGCGGATCGCCTGCGCCACCACGCGGAAATACTGGTCGGCGTAGCGTCGCAGCCATGCGCCGTAATCGTCGGCGATGGCGGGATGCGCGTCGCTCGGCTCGGGCGCGGGGAAATTGGTGGCCTGCAAGGCATCCCATGACGGCAGCGCGATGCCCCAGGCCGCCGCGAGCCGGTCCGGCGTGCCGTATTTCTTCTTCAAGTCGGCGATGAAGGCCTGCTTGGCGTCGCTGCGCGCTTCGCCGTGCAGCGTGCCAATAGCCAGCGCCCAGCGACCCTGCGGTCCGGGCGCGGCCCAGGCCAGTTCGTTGTCGGCGAAGTAGCCGAGCAACCACGGATCGCCGCGCACGTCCCGCGCGGCCTGCGCCGCCGCGGCGTCCGCCGCCTGCGCGAAGCGCGGGTCGAACGGATCGGGCATGCGGCCCCACCAGTCGTAGCCGGTGGCGACGTTGCCGAACGCGCCTTCGATGTTCACCGAACGCGTGTAGGGCAGCGCGTGCCGCGTGCCCAGCGCGGGATCGCTCCAGTTGCCCAGCGTGTTGAAGCCGCAGGCCTTGAGCCGCGCCAGCGTGCGCGTGCGCCACGCGGCGAGCCAATCCTTGCCGTCGACGCGATACAGATTCGCCGCGTAGAAGTCGAACCAGCGGCCGTGATCGCAGCAGCGCCCCGCACCGGCCCCCTGCTGCGCGTTGCGATTGTCGCCCTGCCCCCAGAATGCCGCCCACGCGCCGCTGTCCGGCGGCAGGCCGGCGAACATGAACTCACGGCCTTGCACATACGTGCGGCCGCCATCGGCAATCACCGCATTCACGCCCAGCGAGAAGAAACCATGGCCGTCCGGCGTGACCAGCCACCAGCGGCCATCGGCCTGCTGCGTGTGGAACCAGCCCGTCTTGCGCAGATGGACGTCCAGACGGCCGCCGTAGGCATCCTCGCCGGCGCTTGCTGCGGCCGGCGGTTCCTGCCGCACCGCTGCGCGCAAGGCGGCATTGTCGGCGACCTTCTCCGGCCAGTGGCTGCGCGTGTACTGGCCGTAGCGGTCGACGATGCCGGCGTAGGCGTCATGCAGCGCGGCCTCGCCCGCCACCACGTCGAGCTTGCCGAGCAGGATGGACTGCGCCGCCTGCGGCGCGGGCATCGAGAGCCGCACGGCGCGCACGCCGGAAAGCTCCAGCGCGCCCGTCACCGCGGTCGCCACCAGCACGCGCTGCCCCGCCTCGTCGAACGGCATGGTCGGCCCTGCCTGCATGCCGAAGGCCAGCGGCGAGGTGGCATGCAACGGCAGCACCAGGATCTGTGCGGGACCGGCAGGCAGGCCCACCGTCGCGTGCAGGTACTGCTTCGCATCCGCGCCGTCGATGTCGACCACCAGCGTCACCGCCCACGGCATCGCGTTCTGCACGCGCAGGCGCAGCTCGCCCTGCCCGCGCCAGTTCCAGGTGCCCTGCGCGGGTGCGATCGCGATCTGCGGTTGCGCGGCGGGCCGGAAGCTGTAGCGTCGTTGCGCCACGCCGTCCTGCGCGGTCTCCGTGGCGGCCGCGCGTGTGACCTGTTGCAGGTCGATGTGCGCCGACGACGACGCGAGATCCGCCACTTCCGTCGCCTGCCCACGCCCAGCCAGGCACAGGCCCAGGCACAACGCCGCCATTCCTGCCACGGTCTTCATCGCTACCTCGCCACGCTGGAATCGTCCGAGTATCGCGCCGTTGCCTGAAGCATGACTGGCCATTGATGTGACGCGCCAGGTTCAACGTCTCGCTTCGGGCGCACCCTCACCCGCCTGCTGGCACCCTCTCCCGGAGGGAGAGGGATTCACTCGGAGGTACCGGCGCGAGATTTCAGGCGAGCTGCCAGCGCCGCCACAGCCAGTACACCGGCGCGCCCAGCGCGATGATCGCCAGGCTCATGCCCGCGTCGCGCGGCGAGGCAATGGCGGTGGCGGCGATCACGCCCAGCACCGTCACCACGAACACCAGTGGCAGCAGTGGGTACAGCGGCACGCGGTAGGGCGCGGGCTCGTCCACGAATTTCCAGCGGTACCAGAACAGCGTGCCGATGCCGAACGCGTGGCCCAGCCACTCGCCCACCGTGGTGTAGTCCACCAGCTGGCCGAAGTTGCCCCACAGCATCAGCGCCACCGTCCAGGCGCCCAGCAGCAGCAGCGCCACCTGCGGCGCGCGCGTGCGCGGGTCGATGTAGCCCACCGCGCGGAACAGCATGCCGTCCGCGCCCATGGTCTGCATCACGCGCGCGCCGCCGGCGATCGCGATGCTGCAATAGCCGAAGGTGGAGCAGGCGATGCCGATCGCCATCACCCTGGCACCGGCCTCGCCGAACAGGCGGCGCATCAGGTCGGCCGCGGGCGCCTGGCTGGCGGCCAGGCCCGCGTGGCCGAGGCCGGTGAGGTAGGCCACGTTCGCCAGCACGTAGGCCGCGACCACGCTTAGCATGCCCAGCAGCAGGGCGCGCGGCAGCGTGCGCTGCGGATCGCGCACCTCGCCGGCGAGGTCGTTCAAGTAATGGAAGCCGCCGTAGGTGAACAGCACCGGCAGCAGCGCGCCCACGAAGGCACCGCTGGATACGTGCTGCGTGGCATCCACCGCCAGCACGCCGCCCAGGTGGCCGTGCGCCAGCGCCAGCCCCACCGCCACCAGCAGCGCGATCGCCGCCAGCTTCAGCACCGCGAAGATGTTCTGCATCAGCGCGCCGGCGCGGATGCCGAACAGGTTCACGCCCACGATCAGCACGATCGCCGCCACGCCCACCGGCTTCACCCACAAGAGCGGCAGGCCCACCGCCTGGCAGAAGTAGTCGGCGAAGGTGGTGGCCACCGCGGCCACGCTGCCGGGGTAGTTGATCAGCGCCATCGTCCAGCCGAACAGGAAGGCCGGCAGCATGCCGAACGCTTCGCGCAGGTAGAGGTAGATGCCGCCCGCCTGCGGCCGGCGCGAACCGAGTTCCGCGTAGCACAGTACGCCGGTGAGCGTGAGCAGGCCGCCCAGCACCCACAGCGCCAGCAGCGGCAGGCCGGAGGCGGTGCGCTCGGCCACCGTCGCCGGCGTGCGGAAGATGCCGGCGCCGATCACGCCGCCGATCACGATCATCGCGCCGTCCCACACGCCGAGGCGGCGCAGGTAGGCGGGGGAGCTGGCTTCGTTCGTCATCCGGCAACCTTGGCATGGCGGACGGGGGTTCGGCCAGCCCCCTTCCGGCTAGGATTTCGCCGGCATCCGATACTCGATGCCCAGCATGCACGCGTAGTCCGCCAGCGGCGGCAAGCCGGCGGCGCGGCGGCGCTGGTCCACGTTCGTGGGGTCCTCCATCGGACTGGCCTGCAGCTTGCCGTCCTTCATCGCGAACTGGCTGCCGTAGCGTTGCGGCTGGTGTTGCGCGAGCAGCACGCGGTCCGTGAGCAGGGTGAACTCCTGGGCGCTGACGCCGCCGTGGTCGGGGCTGGCCTGCAACTGCTCCAGCACCTTCGTCTGGAAGGCCGGGTCGCGGTCGGCATGCTGCACCAGCAGGAAGGCCGCCTGCACGCCATCCTCGCCGACCTGCGCCGGCGTGGGGAAACCCCGCGTGGAGACAAGCTGCTTGATGCGCGGCAGATTGGCGGCATCGACCGCCAGCACCGCTTTCATCAATTCGGGATGCTTGAGGCCGTCGGCGATCGCCGCATTGCGCGCCTGCTGGTCGGCGTCGCCCATCTTCAGCAACTCGGCGCGCAGTGCCGGCTCGCTGGGCTTGCCCAAGGGATGCGCCTTGCGATGCGCGGCGACCTCGGCCTGCTTCGCCTGTATCCACGCCGCCATGCGTGGACACTGCTGGTTCAGCTGCGCATCCCAGTCGTCCCCCGCCTGCGCCGTCGTCCATCCGCCCGACGCCAGCAACACGGCCATTGCACCCATTGCCCATGACTTCCGCATGCATCTGCTCCCTTGCTTGGTGAATCGTTCAATGCCGCGCGCGGCGCAGCACGCTCTCGACGAGAATGGCCAGCAGCCCCGCGGCGAAGACGGGCGCACTCCACTCGCCCAGCCGCAGCCACGGCAGCACCCGCCACGCCAGCAGCAACCACACCACGATGGCGAGCGCGTAGCGGCCATCCTCGACGAACAGGCCCCAGAGCTCCGACAGTGCCGTGCGCAATCCGTTCATCGCGCCGGCTCCTTCGCGCCGGCGGCGGCGAGGCGGCGGCAACTCGGCACGCACAGCGCGGCCGCCACGAGGAACGCGCCGGCCAAGGCGGGGATGGCCCAGTCGCCGCCCGGCCACGCGTAGCCCACGCCCTCGCCCGACCAGAACGTACCGAACGCGCAGAGCAGCACGCCCACGATGAACTTCAAGGTGTTCTCCGGCACCCGTGCCAGCGGGCGGTGCACCGCCAACCCCAGCGCTACCACCAGCAGCAGTGCGGCCAGCGCGCCCAGGCTGGCCGGCCACAGCAGGCCGGCGCGGCCGGCGCCGATCGCCAGCACGATGAACACCACCTCGACGCCTTCGAGCACCGTGCCCTTGAACGTCACCGCGAACGCGAGCTTGTCCAGCCCCGGCCGCGCCGCGCCTTGCGCGCGCAGCAGCTGGATCTCGTAGCGATAGATCGCCTCCTCGTCGTGCAGCGCCAGCACGCCGGCCGCGCGCAGCACCGCCTTGCGCAGCCAGCGCATGCCGAACAGCAGCAGCAAGGCGCCCACCACCAGCTGGAAGCCGTGCAGGGGAATGTGGCTGAGCGCATGGCCAAGCAGCAGCACCAGCAACAGCAGCGTGAGCAGGCCCGCCGCGCTGCCGGCCAGCGCGCTGCGCCAGCCGCGCGTCACGCCCACCGCCAGCACCACGGTCAGCGCTTCCACGCACTCCACCAGCGAGGCGAGGAACGCGACCAGCACGGTGGCGCCGGCATGTGTCCAGTCGATCGGCACGGCAAGTTCCTTCAAACGGCAAGGCAGGCGCGCAGCATACGCCCGCGCGATTGACAGCCGTTGCGCGCGCCGCGAAGAATGCGCGGCACGCATCGCTCCTGCGATGTTCCCCGGCGCATCCCGCGAACGCACGGCCGGTGCCGCGGCGCCGGATTCGCCCCCGCACACGATGGAGCAGGCCCGATGGAAACCCACGCCGACGAATGGCTGTTTTCCTACGGCACGCTGCAGAGTGCCGCCGTGCAGCTCGCCACCTTCGGCCGCCGCCTCGACGGTACGCCCGACGCGCTGCCCGGCTACCGCCTCGAACAGCTGGCGATCCGCGACGCCCGGGTCGTCGCCACCAGCGGCGCCACCCACCACCCCATCGCCATGCCCAGCGCGGATGCGGCGGATTGCGTGCACGGCACCGTGTTCCGCCTCACGCCGCAGGAGCTGGCGCAGGCCGACGCCTACGAGGTGGACGACTACCGCCGCGCGGCCGTCACGCTCGCTTCCGGCCGGCGCGCGTGGATGTACGTGCGCGCGGAGTGATCGTCCGCGCGCTTTAGAATTGGAGGCACCGCACCGCATCGTCCCCGCCCCGTGCCCACGCCGCCGCGCAAGATCATCCATGTCGACATGGACGCGTTCTACGCGTCGGTGGAGCAGCGCGACGATCCCTCGCTGCGCGGCCAGCCGGTGGTGGTGGCGTGGAAGGGCGCGCGCTCGGTGGTGTGCGCGGCGAGCTACGAGGCGCGCAAGTTCGGCGTGCGCTCGGCGATGCCGGCGCTGCGCGCGGAGCGGCTGTGCCCGCAGGCGATCTTCGTGCCGCCGGATTTCTCCCGCTACAAGGCGGTGTCGCGCCAGGTGCACGCGATCTTCGCGCGGCACACCGAGCTGATCGAGCCGCTGTCGCTGGACGAGGCTTACCTGGACGTGACCCACGCCGACAACGGCCTGCCCTCGGCCACCGCCACCGCCGAGGCGATCCGCGCGGCGATCCGCGCGGAGACGCAGCTCACCGCCTCGGCCGGCGTGGCGCCGAACAAGTTCCTCGCCAAGATCGCCTCGGATTTCAACAAGCCCGACGGCCTGTACGTGGTGCGCCCGCGCGACGTGCTGGATTTCCTCGCGCCGCTGGCTATTGGCCGCCTGCCCGGCGTGGGCAAGGTGATGGAGGGCAAGCTGGTCGCGCTGGGCCTCGCCACCGTGGGCGAACTGCGCGCGTTCTCGGCGGAGGAACTGGAACAGCGCTTCGGCCGCTGGGGCCGGCGCCTGCACGAACTGTCGCTGGGCATCGACGAACACCCGGTGACGCCCGACCGCCCCACCCTGCAAGTTTCCGCCGAGGACACCTTCGAGCACGACCTCACCCTGGGCGAACTCGAACCGCACATCCGCCGCCTCGCCGAGAAAACCTGGGCCGCGCACCAGCGCGAGGCGAAGGATGGCCGCATCGCGCGCACCGTGGTGCTGAAGCTGAAGACCGCCGACTTCCACACCCTCACGCGCAGCCTCACCCCCGCGCAGCGCCCCGCGTCGGCACACGAATTGGCCGAGATCGCCTGCGCCTTGCGTGCGCGGGTGGAGCGCCCCGCGGACAGCCGCTACCGGCTTGTGGGCGTGGGTTTGGCGGGCTTCGTGGAGGCTGACCGGTATGCGGCGCAGTATGAGTTGTTCGGGTGAGGGGCATGTCGGGCTGAAGCCCGACCTACGCCGGCCTACGTCGGCCTCACGCCCGGATCCACCGCCACAGCTCGCCCCACGTCGGCTTCTTGCCGTACATCAGGATACCGGTGCGGTAGATGCGCCCGGCCAGCCACACGCAGGCCAGGAGGCCCAGCACCATCAGGGCCAGCGACAGCGCCAGTTGCACGGGCGGCACCGCGGTCATCGACCAGCGCACCGGCATGGTGAACGGGGCGAAGAACGGGATGAAGGACATGATGGTGCCCAGCGGACCCGAGGGATCCTTGATCAGCGCGAATACCGCCATGAAGCCCACGATGATCGGCATGGTGACGAACACTGCGTACTGCTGGGTTTCCTGGATGCTGTTGCACATCGCGCCGATGGCGGCGTACAGCGCGCCGTAGAGCAGGAAGCCCATCGCGAAATACAGCAGGAACACCAGCAGCACGCTCGCCGGCACGCCGGGGATGGCGAACTTGTCCGCCGCGCCCGCGCCCATGCCGAACGCGCCGGCGAGGTTCGGGCCCTGGCTGCCCAGCACGAAGGCCGTGCCCACCCAGATGCCCATTTGCGTGAGCCCCGCCAGCCCCACGCCCAGCACCTTGCCCAGCAGCATCTGGAACGGGGTGAGCGCGGAGGTGAGCACCTCCATGATGCGCGAGGTCTTTTCCTCGATCACCGAGGTCATGGTCTGCTGGCCGTAGATCAGGATGGCGAGGTAGAGCAGGAAGCCCATCGCATAGGCGATCGCGAACGAGGCCGCGCCGCTCTGCCCGGTGCGCTTGCCTTCGGTGACCTTGGTGGTGTCCATGTCGGCGGGTTCCATCGCCTTGTCCACCAGCTTCTGGTCCACGCCCGACTGCGCGAGGCGCACGCCGGCCAGCGCCTTGGAGATATCGCGCTGCAGGCGGTTCATGCCCTCGAGCGAGCTGACGTTGTCGCCGTAGTAGGCGAGCTTGCCGCTGGCGAGCGTGCCCGCGTCGAGCACCAGCACGCCGTCCCAGCCGTCCTTGCGCTTGTCCCGGGCGAAGCCGGTCCGGGCGATCAGGCCGTCGCGCACCTGCGCGAGGTTCGCCGCCTCGGCGGGGAACACCGACACGTCGTAGCGCGGCTTGGCCTGCCCGCCCCTGCCGAACGTGGCCGCCTTCAGCGCCGCGGCCACCGGCTGGCCCAGGTGGCTGCCGGAGGCGTCCACCACCGCCACGCGGCTGGTGCGGTCGCCGCCGCTCATGATCAGCGCGGGCAGCACCGCCATCGCCAGCATGAACACCGGCAGCAAAATGGTGGAGATCAGGAAGGCCTTGGTGCGCACGCGTTCGACGTACTCGCGGCGGATCACGGCAAAGGTCTTGTTCATGCGGCGGCTCCGGCAGGCAGGCTGGCGAGGGCGGGATCGGCGCCCACCTTGGCGACGAAGATCGCCTGCAGCGAGGGCTCCACCACCTCGAATCGCCTGAGCCCCACGCCCGCCTGCACCAGCGCGGCGAGCAGCTTGTCCGGCTCGACGCCCGCGGCGAGTTTCAGCTCGGCGCTGGCGCCGTAGTCGTCCACGCGCGCGATCAGGCGCGGGTCGGCGAGGATCGCGTCGGCGCGCTCGCGGCCGCCGGCGAAGCCCAGCGCCACGTGGCGGCCGCCGAAATCCGCCTTCACCTGCGCCACCGTGCCGTTCGCCACCAGCTGCCCGCGCGCGATGATCGCCACGCGGTCGCACATGCGCTCGGCCTGCTCCATCACGTGGGTGGAGAGCAGCACGGTGCGGCCGCTCCTGGCGATCTCCACCACGATGTCCTTCATCACCTGCGCATTGATCGGATCGAGGCCGGAGAACGGCTCGTCGAGGATCACCAGCTCCGGCTCGTGCAGCAGCGCGCCGGCGAACTGCACCTTCTGCTGCATGCCCTTGGACAGATCCTCCACCTTCTTCTGCGCCCAGTCGGCGATCTCCAGCCGCGCCAGCCAGGCCTGCGCGCGCTGCGCGGCGTCCTTGCGCGAGATGCCGCGCGTCTCGCCGAGAAACACCAGGTGATCGAGCACCTTCATCTTCTTGTACAGGCCGCGCTCCTCGGGCAGGTAGCCGATGCGCGCGGAGAGCCGGCGGCTGTTGCGCTCCGCGCCGAACAGCGCGATGCGCCCCTCGTCGGGTTCGAGGATGCCCATGACCAGGCGGATGGCGGTGGACTTGCCGGCGCCGTTGGGGCCGAGCAGGCCGTAGATGCCGCCGGAAGGTACCTGCAGGGAAAGCCGGCTCACCGCGGTATGGCCGGCGAACCGCTTGGTCACCGCTTCGACGCTGACGCTGGGCGTGGACACGTGCCTTTACTCCCCGAATGCCTGGGCCGTCCCGGCCCGAGGCCCCGCAACTTAGCACGCATGCGCCCGCCGACAAGCCTGCCCTTCGTCACACCCCGCAGGTGACGATGTGCCTCACTCGCGCCCGAAGCGCGGCAGGTTCCAGCCCAGCCGCAGCGACACGAAGCGCAGCGCGAAGCACAGCACGATCGGCAGCCAGGTGGCCCACAGCGCGGGCCAGCCCGCGCGCTCGCCCCACACCGCGAGCGCCGCGCCGAGGAACGCGGCCGAGGCGTAGATCTCCTTCTGCAGCACGATCGAGACGCGCGCGAGCAGCACGTCGCGCACCAGCCCGCCGCCGATCGCGGTGACCATGCCGAGCAGGATCGCCACCTCCGCGTTGTGCGTGAACAGCAGCGCCTTGTGCGCGCCGTACACCGCGAACAGGCCCAGCCCCATCGCGTCGAACAGGCGCACCGGGTAGGTGAGCCGCTCCACCTGGCGGTAGGCCACGATGGTGGCGAACGAGGCGATCACCGCGGTGGCGAGATAGCGCCAGTCGGCCAGGCCCGCGGGCGGAATCGCGCCGATGCACGCGTCGCGCACGATGCCGCCGCCGCAGGCGGTGACGTAGGCGATCACGAGGATGCCGAACAGATCCAGGTTGCAGCGCCGCGCCGCGGTGGCGCCGCTGATCGCGAACGCGAACGTGCCGGCCAGGTCGACGAGGTTGAACAGCAGGTGTTCGTTCATGCAGCCAGCATGGTCGGGCATGCCGACGGTGCGGCGATGCCCGCCATTGAACCAGCTTCAGCCCAGCTTGCGCGAGATCGCGAAGTACACCAGGTTGCCGAGGCCGGTGGCGCCCGCCAGCACGGCGACCAGGCCGGGCGTGAGTTCCTGCCAGCCGAACCACTGGATCAGGCCGAAGCCCAGCGCCACCGACAGCAGCACGACGCCCCAGCGCAGCGAGGAATGGCGGCGGCGCTGCTGCTCGTCGCGCAGCACCGAATCGACCAGCTCGGCCGAGCCGCCCGAGTCCACCATGCGCCGGCGCACCATCGCGTCCACGCAGACCTTGATGGCATAGGTAATGCAGGCAAACAGCGCAACCGGGACCACAATACCGGGATTCATGAGCACCTCCGTGACGGACAAGGGAATGACGGGTTTCGGGGACATGGATACCGGCCCGCGGCCAACGGTTGCAGCCAGCGCGTTGCAACCGTTGCACGCCTCGCTGTATCTCATCCGCCATGGATGACGCTCACCCCTCCGACCGCGCCCTGGTCGACGCCGTGCTGGCCAAGCGGCCGGGCGCGTTCGAACGCCTCGTGCGCGAGCACCAGGGGCTGTGCTGGCACATCATCCAGCGCATGGTGCGCAACCCGGAGGACACCCGCGAGCTGTGCCAGGACACCTTCCTGCGCGTGCACCAGTGCCTGCACCAGTACCGCGGCGAGAGCGCGCTGAAATCCTGGATCGGCCGCGTGGCCTACACCATCGCCCTGCGCCACCTGCAGCACAAGCGCATCCCGCTGGCCGAAGCGCACGACGACGACGGCACGCCGCTGGTCGAAGGCGTGGCCGACGACTTCGACCTCGAAGCCGCCTGGGCCGACGCGGAAACCGCCGCGCACCTGCACGCGGCCATCGAGGCGCTGCCGCCGCTGCAGCGCACCGTGCTGACCCTGTACTACCTCGAGGAAACCGGCATCCCCGAGATCGCCCGCATCACCGGGCTGGCCAGCGGTACCATCAAGAGCCACTTGTTCCGCGCGCGCCTGCGCCTGCGCGAGGCGCTGGAGAGCCGGACGGGAGTTGCCGCATGAACCACGATCATCCTTACGACGACGCCGCGCGCGAGCGCGAATGGCAGGCGCAGGAACGCGCGCTGGACGCCGAGCGCCGCGGCCTCGATCCCGCCGCCGACGACGCCCGCACGCGCCGCTACCGCCTGCTGGCGCGCGCGCTGCGCGAACCCATGCCGGTGGCACTGCCGGCGGATTTCGCGCAGCGCATGGCCGCGCAGGTCGCCGCCGCGCCGGCGCGGCGCCGTGCCGCCGACGCGCGCATCGAATACAGCTTGATCGGCACGCTCGCTGCCGTGATGGCCGTGGCCGCCGGCGTGGTGGTCGCGAACTACGGCAGCGCCTGGCTGCCCGCCTTCCGCAGCCTGCTGCCGCCCGCCGGCACGCCGGCCACGGGCTGGCTGCTGGCGCTGGGCGGCTGCGTGGGCACGTCGTGGCTGCTCGGGCTGTGGCACAACCACCACATCCCGGCATCGAATCAAGGCGTGTAGGAGCGCACCCTGTGCGCGACCGCTCTGGCACTGATCGGAGCAGAGCATTCGCGCACAGAGCCTGCCCCGGACTTGATCCGGGGGTGCGCTCCTGCAGGATCAGGCACGCATCAGAGCTCCAGCACCGCATCCAGGCCGCGGTGCAGGCCGGTCAGCGTGGACACCTTGCGGATCTCCAGCAGCGCGCCGTCCACGCAGGGCTTGGCGCCGCCTCCCGCATGGTGACGAACGGTGAGGTATCGGCTGAACGTTGTCGCCGATCAGCTTTGTCAACGCGCTACCGACTACTTGCGCTTGGGGATATACAGGTCGGTGATGGTGCCTTCGTAGACCTCGGCCGCCATGCCCACCGATTCGCCCAGGGTGGGGTGCGGGTGCACGGTGAGCGCGATGTCGGCGGCTTCGCTGCCCATCTCGATGGCCAATGCCAGTTCGGAGATCAGGTCGCCGGCGTTCACGCCGACCACGGCGCCGCCCACGATGCGGTGGGTTTCCTCGTCGAAGATCAGCTTGGTGAAGCCTTCGGTGCGCGCGATGCCGATGGCGCGGCCGGAGGCCGCCCACGGGAACTTGCCCACGCCCACCTTGAGGCCCTTCTCCTTCGCCTCGCGCTCAGTGACGCCGACCCAGGCCACTTCCGGATTGGTGAAGGCCACCGACGGGATCACGCGTGCGTCGAAGTGCGCCTTGTGCCCCGCCGCGACTTCCGCCGCCACGTGCGCCTCGTGCACCGCCTTGTGCGCGAGCATCGGCTGGCCGACGAGGTCGCCGATCGCGAAGATGTGCGGCACGTTGGTGCGCAGCTGGGTGTCGACGTTGATGAAGCCGCGCTCGGTCACCGCCACGCCAGCCTTGTCGGCGCCGATCTTGTGGCCGTTCGGCGAGCGGCCCACCGCCACCAGCACGCGGTCGAACACGGTGGTCTCGGGGATGGACTCGCCCTCGTAGCCCACCTCGATGCCCTTCTTCGTGGCCTTGGCGGTGACGACCTTGGTCTTGAGATGGATGCCCTTGAGCTTGCCGCCGAGGCGCTTGGCCAGCGGCTTCACGAGGTCCGCGTCGGCGCCGGGGATGATCTGGTCCATGAACTCGACCACGGTCACTTCGCTGCCCAGCGCGGCGTACACCGTGGCCATTTCCAGGCCGATGATGCCGCCGCCGACGACCAGCAGCTTGCCGGGCACGTCCTTCATCTGCAGCGCGCCGGTGGAATCCATCACGCGCTCGTCGTCCCACGGGAACATCGGCAGGCGCACCGCCTGCGAACCGGCGGCGATGATCGCCTGCTCGAAGCGGATCAGCTTCACGCCTTCGGCCGTCTGGACTTCCATTTCGTGCGGCGACACGAAGCTGCCGGTGCCGACCACGGTGCGCACCTTGCGCTGCTTGGCCATGCCGGCCAGGCCCTTGGTGAGCTGGCCGACCACGCTTTCCTTGAAGCCGCGCAGCTTGTCGAGGTCGAGCCTGGGCTTGCCGAAGCTGACGCCGTGCGCGGCCATCGCCTCGGCCTCGTCGATCACCGCGGCGGCGTGCAGCAGCGCCTTGGAGGGGATGCAGCCCACGTTCAAGCACACGCCGCCGAGCGTGTCGTAGCGCTCCACCAGCACGGTGTCGAGGCCGAGGTCGGCGGCGCGGAACGCGGCGGAGTAGCCGCCGGGACCGGAGCCGAGGACGACGAGCTGGCAGGAGATGTCCGGCTCTTTTCCGGTAACAGCTGCCGCTTGCGGCGCGTTCGCCCCCTCTCCCCTTTGGGGAGAGGGTTGGGGTGAGGGGCGGGTGCTTGCGGGGGCGCTCGGCGAGGCCAAACCCTCACCCCCGGCCCCTCTCCCGGTGGGAGAGGGGAGCGGAGCGGCGGCGGCGGTTTCGAGCACCAGGATCACCGCGCCCTCGGACACGGTGTCGCCCACCTTGAGCTTCATCTCCTTCACCACGCCGGCGGCGCTGGAGGGTACTTCCATCGTGGCCTTGTCCGACTCCAGCGTGATCAGGCTCTGCTCCTTCGCCACCGTGTCGCCGGCCTGCACCAGCACCTCGATCACCGGCACGTTGTCGTGGCCGCCGATGTCGGGAACCTTTACTTCGATCGTGTTCGCCATGGGGAATCCTTCGTCAATCTTTTCGCTCGATGGGGCGGTGCCGCGAGCACCCGCCCCTCACCCTGCCCTCTCCCCGGCAGGGGAGAGGGAAAAGCAGGGCGTCAGAGCAGCAGGCGGCGGATGTCGCCGAGCTGTTTCGCCACGAACACGGCGAAGCGGGCGGCGAGCGCGCCGTCGATCACGCGGTGGTCGTAGCTGAGCGACAGCGGCAGCATCAGGCGCGGGGCGAATTCCTTGCCGTTCCACACCGGCTTCATCGCGGCCTTGGTGACGCCGAGAATTGCCACTTCCGGCGCGTTGACGATGGGCGTGAACGCGGTGCCGCCGATGCCGCCGAGCGAGCTGATCGAGAAGCAGCCGCCGGACATGTCGGCGGGACCGAGCTTCTTGTCGCGCGCCTTCTTCGAGATCTCGCCCAGTTCGCGGGCGAGGTCGAGCAGACCCTTCTTGTCCACGTCGCGGATCACCGGCACCACCAGGCCGTCGGGCGTGTCCACCGCGATGCCGATGTGGAAGTACTTCTTGAGGATCAGCTTTTCGCCGGTCTCGTCCAGCGAGGCATTGAACTGCGGGTAGGCCTTCAGCGCCGCCACCACCGCCTTCATCTGGAACACCAGCGGGGTGATCTTGAGGTCCTTGTTCTCTTCGCCGAGCTG
This sequence comes from Rhodanobacter denitrificans, assembly GCA_017848855.1. GTDB lineage: Bacteria > Pseudomonadota > Gammaproteobacteria > Xanthomonadales > Rhodanobacteraceae > Rhodanobacter_A > Rhodanobacter_A denitrificans_B. The sequence continues at coordinate 16,678 of JAFIHF010000009.1, forward strand.
CTTGCGGAACGCCTCCAGCTCGGTGATGTCGGCCTCCTCGTGCTGGGTGACGTGCGGGATCATCGCCCAGTTGCGCGCGAGGTTGGCGCCGGAGATCTTCTGGATGCGCGAGAGCGGCTTCTCCTCGATCGGGCCGAACTTGCTGAAGTCCACCTTCGGCCACGGCAGCAGGTTGAGCCCGCCGCCGGCCGCCACCGGCGCGCCGGTGACCGGACGCGCGCCCGAGGCCAGCGCGTGCTTGACGTAGGCGCTGATGTCCTCGCGCACGATGCGGCCGCCGCGCGCGCTGCCCTTCACCTGGGCGATGTCCACGCCCAGCTCGCGGGCGAACGCGCGCACTGCGGGGCTGGCGTAGGGCGCGTCGCCCGGCATCACGATCGCCGCGTCGAACGGCGGGCGCGCCTGCGGATGCGCATCGCCCTCCGGCGCGCGGCCCGGCTGCACGCTGCGGCCGCCCTGCGGCGCGGGCTGCTCCTCTACCTTCGGCGCTTCGGCCCTGGCCGGCGCGGGCGCAGCGGCGGCGGGAGCCGGCGCGGCGCCGCCATCCTCGCTCTCGATCAGCGCGATCACCGAACCCTCGGAAACCTCGTCGCCCACCTTCAGCTTCAATTCCTTCACCACGCCGGCGAACGGCGCGGGCACCTCCATCGTGGCCTTGTCCGATTCCAGCGTGACCAGGCTCTGGTCCTTGGCCACGCGCTCGCCCACGCTCACCAGCACCTCGATCACCGGCACGCCGTGGTGGCCGCCGATATCGGGCACGCGCGCTTCGCGCACGCCGCCGGCGGCAGCTGCAGGCTTGGGCGCCTCGCTGCGGGCCAGTTCCGCGGCCTTCGCCGGCGCTGCCGGCTTGGGTGCTTCCGCCGGCGCCGGCGCCGGCGCAGCGGCGGGCTTCGCGGCGGCGGCGCCCTCGGCCTCGATCAGCGCGATCACCGAACCCTCGGAGACCTCGTCGCCCACCTTCAGCTTCACTTCCTTCACCGTGCCGGCGAACGGCGCGGGCACTTCCATGGTGGCCTTGTCCGATTCCAGCGTGATCAGGCTCTGCTCCTTCTCGACCCGGTCGCCGGGCTTGATCATCACCTCGATCACCGGCACGTTGTCGTGGCCGCCGATGTCGGGTACGCGGGCTTCTTGGATGTCGGCCATGGGATCTCCTGCGAATGGCGTGGGCTGGCCGCGCAGGGGAAGGGCGGCCACAGGTCTTCCATCATAGCGAACCGATGCGGCCACGGCGCGATTTGTACGTCCATTTGCTCCGTGCGCATACGTATGCACGCGTATGCGCCACGTGACGAACGACCCGTGACGTGAGGCCCATGCGCCCCCTGCCGCGGCGCGTCCACACTGCCTGCATCCGCCATTGCCGCCCGCGGCACCAAGGAAGCCATGCTCAGCATCAGCCACCTGTCGAAGACCTACGCCAACGGCGTGCGCGCGCTGCGCGATGTTTCGCTGGAGATCCCGAACGGCATGTTCGGCCTGCTGGGCCCGAACGGCGCGGGCAAGTCCTCGCTGATGCGCACCATCGCCACGCTGCAGGACCCGGACGAAGGCACGATCCGGCTGGACGACATGGACCTCCTGGCCGACAAGCAGGCCACCCGCCGCCTGCTCGGCTACCTGCCGCAGGAATTCGGCGTCTATCCGAAGGTGTCGGCCGAGGCGATGCTCGACCACTTCGCGGTGCTGAAGGGCGTCACCGCGAAGGGCGAGCGGCGCGAGCTGGTGGATGCGCTGCTGCGCCAGGTGAACCTGTGGGACGTGCGCAAGCGCAAGCTGGGCAGCTACTCCGGCGGCATGCGCCAGCGCTTCGGCATCGCCCAGGCGCTGATCGGCGACCCGCGCCTGGTGATCGTGGACGAGCCCACCGCGGGCCTCGATCCGGAGGAGCGCAACCGCTTCCTCAACCTGCTGGCCGAGATCGGCGAGCGCGTGGTGGTGATCCTCTCCACCCACATCGTGGAGGACGTCACCGACCTGTGCCAGCGCATGGCGATCATCGGCCAGGGCCAGGTGTTGCTGACCGGCGAACCGCGCGAGGCGATCCGCGCGCTGGACGGCCGGGTCTGGCGGCGCACGATCGACAAGGCCGAACTGGACGGCTACCGCGCGCGCATGAACATCCTCTCCACCCGCCTCGCCGGCGGCCGCACCCTGCTGCACGTGCTGGCCGACGGCTCGCCCGGCGACGGCTTCGAGCCGGTCGCGCCCGACCTGGAAGACGTGTACTTCGGCCGCCTGCGCGCGCAGGCCACCGTCTGCGCCGCCTGACGTCCAGCCTTGCCGGGAATGCCGCCCATGTTCTTCGAGATCCTCCGCTTCGAGCTGCGCCAGCAGCTGAAGGCGCCGCTGTTCTGGATCATCGCCTTCGTGTTCGCGGCGCTGGCCTTCCTGTTCGCCAGCACCGACGCGGTGACGGTCGGCGGCGCCAGCGGCAACGTGCTGCGCAACGCGCCGCTGGTGATCGTGCGGCTGCTCGACAACCTCGCGCCGCTGTGCCTGCTGCTGGCGGCCGCCTTCGTGGCCGGCGCGGCGCTGCGCGACTTCGACCACGGCACCGCCGAGCTGGTGTTCGCCACGCCGCTGCGCAAGCGCGCCTACCTGGGCGGGCGCTTCGCGGCGGGCTACCTGGTGATGGTGGCGATCATGCTGCTGTGCGCGCTGGGGCTGGCCGCGGGCGGCAGCATGCCGTGGGTCGATGCGGCGCGGCTGGGGCCGTCGGACTGGCACGGCTACGCCTGGGCGTTCTGCGTGATGGTGCTGCCGAACCTGCTGTTCATCGCCGCGGTGCTGTTCCTGCTCGCCACCGCCACCCGCTCGCTGCTGGCCACGCTGATCGGCGTGATCGCCTTCATCGTGCTGCTGTCGATCGCCCGCCTGCTGACCCAGGACGTGAACCACCACGCGCTGGCGGCGATCCTCGATCCGTTCGGCAGCCGCACGCTGCAGATCGTCACGCGCTACTGGGCACCGGAGCAGATCAACCGCCAGCTGCCGCCGCTCCGCGGCCTGCTGCTGTTCAACCGGCTGCTGTGGAGCGGCGTGGCGCTGCTGCTGGCCGGCACCGCGTTCGCGCTGTTCCGCACCGACCGCGAAGGCCTGCGGCTGCGCCGGCGCGTGCGGCGTGCCGAGCCGCCGCTGCTGCGGCCGGCCGCGCTGCCCGCCACGCTGACCCTGCCTGCGGTGCGGCGGTCCGCCGACTGGCGCGCGCGGCGGGTGCAGCTGTGGCGCTTGTTGGCGTTCGATGCCACGAGCGTGCTGCGCGGCGTTCCGTTTCTGGTGATGCTGGTGTTCGGCCTGGTCAACCTGGCGTTCTCGCTGGCGCTGTCCGGACGCATCTACGGCACCGCCACGTATCCGGTGACGCACAGTGTGCTGGAGCTGATCGCCGGCAGCTCGCAATGGCTGCTGTACATCATCGTGATGTTCTATGCCGGCGAGCTGGTGTGGCGCGAGCGCGCGCAGCGCAGCGCCGAGGTCAGCGACGCGTTCCCGCTGCCGGACTGGATCGCGCTGGCCGCCAAGCTCGGTGCGCTGCTGGCGGTGATCGTGGTCTACCTGCTCGCCGGCGCCGTGTTCGGCATCGGCTGGCAGCTGGCCCACGGCTACACCCATGTCGAGCCGGGGCTGTACCTCGGCACGCTGGCGCTGCAGGCGATCCCGTTCGTGCTGCTCGCGGTGCTGGCGCTGTTCCTGCAGGTGGCCACCAACAACCGCTACCTCGGCTACCTGCTGGTCATCGTCTGGTTCGTCTGCCAGCTCGCCTTCCCCTGGCTGCACTGGGACCACAACCTCTACAACTACGCCGCCGCGCCCGATGTCCCGTATTCGGACCTGAACGGCTTCGGCCACTTCCTCGTCGGCGCGCTGTGGTTCGACGCCTACTGGGCCTGCCTCGCGCTGGCGCTGCTGGTGCTGGCCGCGCTGCTGTGGGTGCGCGGCACCGGCCAGGGCTGGCGCGAGCGCCTGTGCGAAGCACGCGCGCGGCTGCATCCCGCGCTGGCAGCGGTGCTGGCCGCCGCCCTGCTCGGCTTCGCGGGCCTCGGCGGCTGGATCTACTACAACACCAACGTGCTCAATACGTACAAGAGCACCACGACGCAGCAGCGCGAGCAGGTCGACTACGAGAAGCAGTACGCGAAATTCGCCGAGCTGCCGCAGCCGCGCATCACCGCGGTGCGGGCCGACGTGGACATCTACCCGTACCAGCGCAGGCTGCGCATCCGCGCGCACTACACCCTGGTCAACAAGCTCGCCGTGCCGGTGACCGAACTGCTGGTGAACTACGCCGATGGCTTCGTGCCGAACACGCTGGCCTTCGCTCCGCACGACACCGTGCGCTTCGACCGGCGCCTCGGCGTGGCGATCTACCGACTGAAGACGCCGCTCGCCCCGGGCGCCTCGCTGCCGTTCGACTTCGACATCGACTACGCGCCGAAGGGCTTCACCAACGGCACCGGCGAAACCTTCCTGGTGCACAACGGCACGTTCTTCAACAGCAGCAAGCTGCCGCAGTTCGGCTACCAGGCCGACAGGCAGCTCATCGACCACAACGACCGCCGCAAGTACGGGCTGAAGCCGGACGTGCCGCGCATGCCGCCGCTGGGCGACGAGAAAGCGCGCGCGAACACCTACCTCAGCAACGACGCCGACTGGATCAGCTTCGACACCACCGTCTCCACCGCCGCCGACCAGATCGCGCTGGCGCCCGGCACGCTGGAGCGGGAGTGGACGCAGGGCGACCGCCGCTACTTCCACTACGCGATGCGGCAGCCGATGCTGAACTTCTACTCCTGGCTGTCCGCGCGCTACGCGGTGCAGAGCACGGAGTGGAAGGGCGTGAAGATCTCGGTCTACTACAACCCCGCACACACCTGGAACGTGGGCCGCATGATCGAGGGCGCGAAGGATGCGCTGGACTACTACGACCGCCACTACACGCCGTACCAGTTCAGGCAGCTGCGCATCCTGGAATTCCCCGGCTACGCCAGCTTCGCGCAGAGCTTCGCCAACACCATCCCGTACTCCGAGTCGATCGGCTTCATCGCCGACCTGCGCGACCAGCGCAAGATCGACTACGTCTACTACGTCACCGCGCACGAGGTGGCGCACCAGTGGTGGGCGCACCGGGTGATCGGCGCGAACATGCAGGGCTCCACCATGCTCAGCGAATCGCTGGCGCAGTACAGCGCGCTGATGGTGATGAAGCACAGGTACGGCGCCGACCAGATGCGCAAGTTCCTGAAGTACGAGCTGGACAAGTACCTGATGGGCCGCGCCACCGACAAGGTGGCCGAGCAGCCGCTGGCCAAGGTGGAGAACGAGCAGTACGTCCACTACAACAAGGGCTCGCTGATCTTCTACGCACTGCAGGACTACGTGGGCGAGGACAAGCTCGACGCGATCCTCAAGCAATTCCTCATCGACAAGGGCTTCCAGCAACCGCCCTACACCACCTCGAAGGAATTCGTCGCCGCGCTGTCCGCCGCGCTGGGGCCGCAGTGGCAGCCGCTGCTGGATGACTTCTTCTGGAAGATCACCCTGTTCGACGACCGCATGCTCGACGCCACCGCGAAGCAGCTGCCCGACGGCCGCTACGAAGTGACGATGAAAGTGCACGCCGGCATGGCGTACGCCGACGGCAAGGGCAAGGAAACCCGCGCCGCCCCCAACATCCCGATCGCCATCGGCGTGTTCGCCGCCGGCCAGGACGGCCAGGACGGCAAGCCGCTGTACCTGGAAAAACGCCTGCTGCCCGACGGCGACAGCACCATCACCGTCACCGTGGCCGGCAAACCCGCGATCGCCGGCATCGACCCCTACAACGAACTGATCGACAAGGTGCCTGGCGACAATCGCAAGGCGGTGACTGTGCAGTAGTGGCTCGCGCCGCTGGGACCGGCTGTTGCTCCCTCCCCTGCGCGCAGGGGAGGGCTGGGGTGGGGTGCTCTCCACGTTCTGCACACTTGCACTTTCGCAATCGAGCTCGCCTGCGGCGGGCTTTCGTGCGCCTGACGCAAGTTACAAAGCGGTTTCGTGCGCCTGCCGGCGCCCGAGTTCCTTTCTCTTTGCTTGCCCAAAGAGAAAGGAACCAAAGAGAAACGGCACCCCGATGGCGCGCCCTCCGCCCATCCATGGGCTCCGGGTGCGCGGGCGGGTTCCGGGGTTTTTCGACGGGACTCCTGTCCCGGCGAAAAACTGGCTCGCATCCATGCGAGCCATCCTGCGGACTTTCCTCCACCCGCCCGCCGCGCCATAGGGGCCCCGGAAGAGCAGCGCGCTCCCAGCGCGCAGAAGCAACAGCCAGAGCAAAGCCAAGAGCAAAACCGAAGCGCGCGCCGCACCAACTCCCTCTCCCCCAAGCTCCGCTTGGGGGAGAGGGCTGGGGAGAGGGGGGCTTTGGCTTCTGCGCGCAGGATGCGCGCCTGCTGTTCCGGGCCCCCTCGGCGGCGGTGAGCCGTGGACGATCAGGCCGCGCAGCGGGCGAGGCCATGGATGGACTCGCCTTTTCGACCGGGCAGGACGCCCGGCCGAAAAGCCCGGCCACGGCTCACGCACTTGCCGGGCAGGATGCCCGGCAAGCGCCGCCGCGGGGTGCCCTTTCTCTTTGGCTACTTTCTCTTTGGGCACGCAAAGAGAAAGTAGCTCGGGCCGCGGCAGCGGCTCGAAACCGCTTTGTTCCTTGCGGCAGGCGCTCGAAACCGCTTTGAAACTTGCGAGAGAGCAGAAGCAAGAGCCCCCCTCACCCCAACCCTCTCCCCCAACGATCGAGCCGTTGGGGGAGAGGGGGCAAGAGCCGCCCCGTCACTCACGGCACAGGCAACGCAAAACCACATCCCCGCGCTGCCAAAAGCAGCGCCTCATCCCCGCGCCTGCACCACATTCACCTCATGCACCGTCGTCGGCAAACTCAACTCGCCGGCGTCGATGCGCCGCTTCACCGCGCTCAGCAGCGCGGTCTGCGCGGCCCACGTGTCGCCACTCTTCACCCAGCAGCGCAGCACCAGGGTCACGGTCTGGCCGGCGATGCCGTCCACCCACACGCCCGGCGCGGGGTCGGCGAGCACCAGCGGCTCGTCCGCCAGCAGCCGTTGCAGCGTGGTCGTGGCCTGCGCGAGGTCGTCGCGCCAGCCGATGCCGATCTTCAGGTCGAGGCGGCGCGTGCCGCGGCGGTTGAAGTTGAGGATGGTGTCGCCGCCGACCTTGGCGTTCGGCACCACGGCTTCGCGGTTGTCCGGCAGCAGCAGTTCCGTGTACATCAGGTTGATGCTCTGCACGGTGCCGTCGATGCCGCCGACGGTGACGTAGTCGCCCACGCGGAACGGCCGGAACATGATCAGCAGCACGCCCCAGGCGAGGTTGGAGAGCGAGCCCTGCAGCGCCAGGCCGATGGCCAGGCCCGCGGTGCCCAGCGCGGCCACCATCGGCGCCGGCGACACGCCCAGCGCAGCCAGCGCCATCGCCACCAGCACCGCGATCAGCACGCCGTAAAGCAGGTTGCGCAGGAAGCCGCCGAGGGTGTCGTCCACCTTCGCGCGCTGCAGCGCACGCTGGGTGAAGTTCGCCAGCCGCGCCGCGAACCAGGCACCGAGCAGGAGGATCAGCAGCGCGGCGAGCAGGCGCAGGCCGATGTTCACCGCGGCGGCGGAAAGGTCGATCGCGGAAAGGCGGGCAAGCAGTTCGTGCATGGTGTTCATGGATGCGGCGGAAACGCAGGGAGACTAGCAGCATCGGTCGCACCGGTTCGCGCCTGCCGCGCACAAAAAAATGCCGCGGGCGGCTCACGCCGGGCGCGGCATGCCTCCGTGCGGGGAGCGCACGGAGCTTGGGGGTATCAACGCGTGGCGACGGCGGCGTCGCCGGCGCCGCTCTGGCTGTCCTTGCCCTTGCGATCCCGATTGTCCATCAGCAGTTGCAGCGGCTGGCCACCGGCGAGCCGGAAGCGGAACTGTTGCTGCAACTCGTCCAGCTCCGCCAGCCGCGGGCAGAGCGCCTTGGCGCGCGCCTCCAGCCGGCCCGAGCGCGCCTGCATCGCCTTGTCCACCGAGGCGTCGATCGAATCGGCCCGCGCCTCCAGCTCGCTGGCGCGGCCGGTGAACAGCGACCACAGCACGCTGCGCGTGAGCGCGCCGGCCAGCTGGTTGCTGGCCTGCTCGATCGGTTGATCGATCGCGTCGGCGAAATCCTGCTGGCTCCAATGCGCGGCGTCGATGCTGGCATCCATGCCGCGCAGTGCCGCCACGCGCGACTGGTTGAGCTGGCGCACCAGCGCATCGCGGCGATGCTGGCTGCCGCCCAGCGTGGCGGCCACCGTATCGAGCGCGTCGAACGCGATGCCCACCGCCTCGTGCGCGATGCCGGCCATCTCGGGCAGCAGGCTGCGCATGTCCGCCTCGTAGCGGCGCAGCCGCGCCGCGTCCTCCGCCGACACCGCGACCGGCTTGCCGTCGACGCGCAGCGCGCCGTCGTGCATGAAGACGTCGTTCGGCGGCGTGCCATGGCGGCTGAAGTCGATGCCGGCCGGCGTCACCCGCACATCGTAGTTGCTGGCGTAGCCGCACTGGTCGCCGCGGACGTGGACCTCGGCCGCCTGCGCCTGCGCGCCCAAGGCCAGAGCGATGGTGATGACGAGCGCCGCGACCGTGCCGTGCCTGGACATGCAAACCTCCCGTGGTCCGCTGCCGGCTTCGATGACCGGCATGCCGGGAAGCTTCGATCGTGCGCCCCGCGGCGGCATGCGCCATGCGTCATGCCCTGCCATCAGTCACGGTCATCGCGGCGTGCCTCAGCGACTGCGCTCGTCGATGTCGCTGACCAGGCCATCGACCAGGGTGACCACGATCACCCGGCCGTTGTGCCGGTACTGCCACTGCTCGCCGCGCGCCGCGGCGCCCGGGCTCGCGCGCACGCGCCCGCCGCGACGGCTGCTGCCGTGCGAAGCGCCGCGCGAGCCGCTGCGATGCGACTTGTGCATGGGCTTGCCGAGCAGGGTGCTCACCGTGGCCGCGCTGTCGCCCACCACCAGCACGCGGTTGCCCACGCGCAGGCTGTCGGAAGCGGCGGCGCCGGTGGCGCAGGCGAACAGGATGCAGGCCAGCAGGCCGGCCAGTCGGTGACGATGCATGGCACGCTCCCCGTGCAACGGACATGGCCGTGCAAGTTAGTGCGGCTGCCGCGGCAGCGGTTACGGCCGGGCGCCGGGGAGCAGGTGGGCGCGCCGCCCGCGCGCGTGTCGGCGCGCGCCATCAGAGCCTGTTCACGATCTCCACATGGCCCGCGCCGGGAGCTGTTTGCGCGCAGACCAAGGAAGAACGAAGGCACGCGGGGAGAGTCCATGGATGGACTCGGCTTTGAGGAGCGAGGAGTGGACGTCCGTCCACGACTGAGAGATGACGCAGGAATGCGGGCAAACAGACCCGGCCCTTCGGGTTGCCTTGCCGTGGCCGCCATGCGGCAGCGCGCGGCTTGACCCCCGCTTTCGCGGGGGCAGGCTCTGCCGGCCAGGCAGGCGCTGCGCCACGCGCCACCACCTGACGGCCACGGCA
>JAFIHF010000064.1 GCA_017848855.1 Rhodanobacter denitrificans
ACGAGATGTGTTCCTGTGACTGGAGTTCAGACGTGTGCTCTTCCGATCTAGCGCGCTCCTGCGCGCAGAAGCAATGGCCAGAGCCAAAGCAAAGCCAATGCACTGCAAGAGCAAAGCAAAGGCACTGGGCCCCAGCTTTCGCTGGGGCGACGAGCGTTGAGTTCCTCAGTTTCCAGATACGTCGCGGTGTGGCCGCTGTGGGGCGACGTGTCGACGGGAGTTGGTCCAATCTCCTCGACACGGCGGGCTTGTAAGGTCGGCGGATTGAACAGGCCATTTCTCTTGGTTACTTCTCTTTGGGCCAGCAAAGAGAAGGAACTCGGGCGCCGGCAGGCGACCGAAACCGCTCTGTCGCTTGCGGCAGGCGACCGAAAGCCCGCCGCAGGCGAGCCAAGGTGCGGAATCAAATGGTTCTCGCGAACACCCGTCCCGGAGGGAGAGAGAAGATCACCGGCGAAATATTCCGGACAGCAGTGTGCTTGACCAGCCTTCGGCTGTTGAAAAGCGCCTCGCAGGAATGACGACACGGCCGTTCTGGATGATTGATCGCGATTTCGTATCAGGCGTCGAGGCAAAAGTCGGGGCAGCTTCGTACGCCTGCCAGAATTGTCAGGACTGCGCCGGCTGGCAGGTGACAAGCAACAGACCCTGCAGCAAGGCCAGCGGCGTGGGCGGGCAGCCAGGGACCGTGGCATCGACGGGAATCACGTCGCCGACGCGGCCGCGCGTGGCGTAAGTGGTTCCGAAGATGCCGCCGCAGGCGCCGCAATCGCCGACCGCGATCACCCATTTGGGCGCGGGCATGACGTCGTAGGCCCGCCGCAGCGCTTGCTCCATGTTGACGGTGACGGGGCCGGTCACCAGCAGCACGTCGGCATGGCGCGGGCTCGCCACGAAGGCGATGCCGGCCCCTTCGAGGTTGTAGTACGGATTGCCGAGCGCCTGGATTTCCAGTTCGCAGCCGTTGCAGGAGCCCGCGTCCACGTGGCGGATGCGCAGGGCGCGCCCGAACACGCGATGGAGGCGTGCGTGGATCTGCTCGATGTGGCGCTCGTGCCCGCTGGTCTCGGGCAGCGCCTCGCTGAGTATCCCGGTGCGGCGGATGCGCTTGATGATGTCCAGCATGGCGGGCTACCCGTCGTGGCCGCTGTAGGCGAGGTTGAACGATTTGTTGATGAGTGGGAAGTCGGGGACGATGTTGCCGATGATCGCGTGCTCGATCAGCGGCCAGTTCTGCCACGAACAGTCGTGCACGTGGCAGCGCCGGGTCGCCGACGGCGCCGCCGCCTCGAGCGCCACCAGCACCGGTCCGCGCCAGCCTTCGATGACGCCGAGGCCGAGGCGGTCGGCTGCGATGCCGGGGATGGCGACCGACGTCGGGCCCTGCGGCAGGGTTTCGAGCAGCAGCCGGCAGAGCCGCAGCGACTCCATGGTTTCGTCGAAGCGAACCTGCACCCGCGCCGCCACGTCGCCCTCCATCCGCATCGCCCCGATCGGGCGCAGCTCGCCATAAGGTGCCCACGGCATGGCCACGCGCAGGTCGCGCCCGATGCCGGAGGCGCGCGCGGTCAGGCCGAGCGCGCCCAGCGCCTTCGCGAGCGACGGGGTGAGTTGCCCGGCGCCCTTGAAGCGGTCCTGCAGCCCCGCGTGCTCGTCGTAGATCGCGCGCAGCGCGGCCACGTCGCGCTCGATGCCGGCGGCCTCGTCCAGCAGCTGGCGCACCATGCGCGGCCCCACGTCGGAGCGCACGCCGCCCGGCACCACGTAGTCCATCAGGTAGCGCTGGCCGTAGAGCTCCTGGTTGAGGCGCAGCAGGCGTTCCTTCAGCGCGGAGAACTGCGTCAGGCCGAAGGCCAGCCCGGCGTCGTTGCCCAGCGCGCCGAGGTCGCCCAGGTGGTTGGCGATGCGCTCCCGTTCCAGCGCCAGTGCGCGCAGGCTGGCCGCGCGCGGCGACACCGCCGCGCCGGCGATGGCCTCCAGCGCGGCGCAGTACGCCCAAGCATAGGCCACCGTGCTGTCGCCGCACAGCCGCGCCGCGAGCCGGTGGCCTTCCAGCAGCGGCAGGGTTTCGAAACGCTTGGCGACGCCCTTGTGTGCATAGCCGAAGCGTTCTTCCAGGCGCAGCACCTTTTCGCCGACCACGGAAAAGCGGAAGTGGCCCGGTTCGATGGTGCCCGCGTGGATCGGGCCGACCGGGATTTCGTGCACGCCCTCGCCGTCGACGCGCACGAACGGATACGGCTGGGGCGCATTCGGAAAGGCGACCGCGGCATCGACGTCCCTGCGCAGGGGAAAGAAATCCTCCGGCCAGCCGCCATGGCGCAGCCACGGCCGCGTGTCGCCGCCTTCGGCTGCCACGCCGAGCAGGTCGCGGATGGCGCGCTGCATGCGGGCCGCGGCGGGGAACCAGGGCTCCAGCGACGGATAGAGCGGGCGCTCGCCCGCGACGGCAAGCTGGAGCACCGCCACCTCGTCCGGCAGCAGGAACGCCGCGAAGACTTGGAACTGGCCGTTTCGCTCGCGCTCGTCGGCGCCCCACAAGGCGAGCAGGCACGCGCCGGCTTCGTGCAGTTGCTTGGCGGCGGCCGTCCATCCATCGGCGTCCACAAGCAGGCGCCGGGCGGGAACGTTCGCGGGCAGCGGCAGGCCTTCGCGCGCGATGAGATCCGGTGACATGCGGCTACCCCGTGAACAACTGCGCGGCCAGGCGGTACCACTGCGAGAGCGCCGCCGGGATGCTGATGCCCAGCGCCAGCACCAGCGCCAGGTGGATGAAGACCGGCAGCAGCGCCGGCGGATGCGGCAGCCGCGGCGCCTGCGTGTCGCCGAACACCATCGGCTGCACGCGCCCGAAGATGGCCGCGAAGGCGACCGCCAGCGCGACGAGCAGGATCGGCGTGGCCCACGGGTGCTCGCGCATCGCCGTGGTCAGCACCAAGTACTCGCTGGCGAAGACGCCGAACGGCGGCATGCCGAGGATCGCCAGCGTGCCGAGCATCAGGCCCCAGCCTACGCTGGGATGGGTGGCGAGCAGGCCGCGGATGCCCTCCATGCGCTGCGTGCCGGCGGCCTGGGTCGCGTGCCCGGCGGCGAAGAAGATCGCCGATTTCGTCAGCGAGTGCACCGTCATGTGCAACAGCCCGGCGAAGCTGGCCACCGGGCCACCCATGCCGAACGCGAAGGTCATGATGCCCATGTGCTCGATCGACGAGTACGCGAACAGCCGCTTGATGTCGCGCTGGCGCCAGAGGAAGAACGTGGCCCACACCGTGGAGAGCAGGCCGAAGCCCATCAGCATGCGGCCGGGCAGGGCCGAGTGCAGCGCGCCGTCCGCGATGATCTTGCAGCGCAGGATGGCGTACAGCGCCACGTTGAGCAGCAGCCCCGAGAGCACCGCCGACACCGGCGTCGGGCCTTCCGCGTGCGCGTCCGGCAGCCAGTTGTGCAGCGGCGCCAGCCCCACCTTGGTGCCGTAGCCGACCAGGAGAAAGACGAAGGCCAGGCCGATCACCGTGGGTTCGAGCTGGCCCTTGACCGCGTCGAGATGGGTCCACAGCAGCGCGGACATGCCGCTGCCGCCCAGCCGGCCCTCGGCGGCCACGTACACCAGGATCGTGCCGAACAGCGCCAGCGCGATGCCGACGCCGCACAGGATGAAGTACTTCCACGCCGCCTCGATGCTGGCCCGGGTGCGGTACAGCGACACCAGCAGCACGGTCGACAGCGTGGCGGCCTCCATCGCCACCCACAGGAAGCCCAGGTTGTTGGTGGTCAGCGCCACCAGCATCGCCGCCATGAACAGCTGGTACATGCTGTGGTAAAGCCGCAGCCGCCCGCCGGTCAGGCGCCCGTGCGCGGCCTCGATGCGCATGTAGGGCCGCGAAAACACCGCGGTGGTGAAGCCGACCAGCACCGTCAGCGCGACCAGGAACACGTTGAACGGATCGATGAAGAACTGCTCGCCGAACGCGCTCAGCGGGCCGTCGCGGATCACCCGGACCACCAGCGCGGCCGCCGCCAGCAGGGTCGCCAGGCTGATCGCCACGTTGAGCTCGGCGGCGCGGCGCTGCGCGCCGGCCAGCGCCAGCAGCGCGGCGCCGAGCAGGGGGATGCCCACGACCAGTGCGATCTCCACGTCAATCCTCCTTGAGCGTTTCGAGGTGGTGCAGGTCGAGGCTGTCGAACTGTTCGCGGATGTGGAAGAAGAACACGCCGAAGATGAAGACGCCGACCAGCACGTCCAGCGCGATGCCCAGCTCCACCACCATCGGCATGCCGTAGGTGGTGGTGGTGGCGGCGAAGAACAGGCCGTTTTCCAGCGCCAGGAAGCCGATCACCTGGGTAAACGCCTTGCGCCGCGCCAGTATCATCAGCAGCGCCAGCAGGATCACCGCGAGCGCGATGCCCAGCGTCTGCCGGATCACCGTGGTGGCCAGCGCGGTGATCGGCTGCGCCAGGCCGAAGGCGAACACCACCAGCCCGAGGCCGACCAGCATCAGGGTCGGCACGTTCACCAGCGGCTCGTTGTCGCGCTCGATCCCGAGCCGGCGCATCAGGCGCAGCAGGATCCACGGCAGCACGCCGACCTTCAGCGCCAGGGTGAGCGCGGCGGAAAAGAACAGGTGGGGCTGCTGCGCGGTGACCGCGACCAGCAGGGTGGAGGTCACCAGCACCACGCCTTGCCAGATCAGCAGCGTGACCAGACGGCGGCTGCGCCGCTCGGCCAGCATCGCGAACGAGATCAGCAGCAGCGCGCCGGCGAGCGTCTGCAGCACCTGGGTGGCGAAAGTCGGCGCGGGCATCGTTCAGGCCTTCAGCAGCAGGTGCACGAGCAGGCCGAGCACGGCCAGCAGGAACGCCATGGTGAGGAACTCCGGCGCGCGGAACAGGCGCAGCTTGGCCGAGCCGGTCTCGAACAGCGCCAGCGCGGCGCCCGCCAGCGCCAGCTTGGCGACCAGCGCCAGCACCGCCAGCGCGATGCCGCCGGCGCTGACGCCGTGCGTGGCGATCCCCCACGGCGCGAACAGGGTGAAGCCGATGCAGGCGTAGTTGAACAGCTTCAGCCACGAGGCCCACTCGATCAACGCGAGATGGCGCGCGGAATACTCCAGCACCATCGCCTCGTGGATCATCGTCAGCTCGAGGTGGGTGGACGGGTTGTCGATCGGCAGGCGCGCGTTCTCGGCCAGCAGCACCATCACGAACGCGACGGCGGCGAACGCGAGGCTGGGGTGCAGCACCAAGTGCGACTGCGCCAGCGTGTTCTGCACGATCGCCGGCAGCGCCGTCGTGCCCGCCATCAGGAACGCGTTGAACAGCACCATCAGCAGCGCGGGCTCGGTGAGGAAGCCGATCATCATTTCGCGGCGCGCGCCGAGGCTGCCGAAGGCCGTGCCGATGTCCATCGCGGCCAGCGCCATGAACACGCGCGCGGTGGCGAACAGCCCCACCAGCGCGATCGCGTCGGCGACGCGCGCCGCCGGCAGCTGCGTGGTCAGCGAGGGGATGATCGCGGCGGCCAGCACCATCGCGGCGAACACCACGTACGGCGCGCCGCGGAACAGCCAGGAGGCGTCCTCGGCCAGCGTGGCTTCCTTGCGGAACAGCTTGCGCAGCATGCGGTAGGGCTGCCACAGCGGCGGCGCCGAGCGGTTCTGCAGGATCGCCCGGCATTGCGCCACCCAGCCGGCGAACAGCGGCGCCAGCGCGATGGCGCAGGCGCAGGCGCCGATCTGCCAGAAGTAGACGGTCGCCGTCACAGCACGCACACCAGCAGGAAGATCAGGGTCAGGAAGCTGTAGAGCAGATAGACGGCCAGCCGCCCGCCCTGCAGCACGGCCATGCGCTCGGTGATCCGCTGCAGCAGGCGCCCGAGCGGCTGGTAGCACGCCGCCCAGAAGCGGTCCTCGATCTGGATGCGGTACTTCGGCGCCGCGTCGGTCGGCAGCGGCACCTCGCGCTCGATCTTGAAGACCGGGCCGAACAGGTGCCGGATCGGCTGGCCGAAGCCTTCCGCGGAATCCTGCATGCGCGGCGTCTGCCACGGATAGCCGCAGTCCCACTGCGCGGTGCGCCGGGTGCGGCCGCGGTAGAACGCGCGCACCAGCAGGTACGTCGCGCCGGTCGCCAGCAGCAGGCCCACCCAGTACCACAGGCCGCTGTAGGACGCCTGGTTGGCCGCCACCGGCGCCATCCACCACGGCGACGGCCCGCGCTGCACGGTGGCGCCCACCAGCGCCTGCGTGACGCGGCCGGCCACGTCGAGCGCGACCTGCGGAAACGCGCCGACCAGCACGCAGCCCAGTGCCAGCCAGGCCAGCCCGATCCGTTCGAGCCAGCTCGCGTCGCGGGCCGCGGCCAGGCTGCTCTCGCGATGCTTGCCGAGGAAGATCACGCCGTAGAACTTCACCATCACGTAGCCCGCCAGCGCCGCCGCCAGCGAGATCACCGCCGCGCCCAGCGGCACGATCATGTTGAGGAAGGCGTGCGGGATGCGCGGCGTCTGCAGGAAGGTCTGCAGCAGCAGCCATTCGGAGACGAAGCCGTTGAGCGGCGGCAGGCCCGCGATCGCGAGCGAACCGATCAGGGCGAACGCCGCGACCCACGGCATGCGCCGGATCAAGCCCCCCAGCTTGCCCAGGCTGCGCTCGCCAGTGGCGTGCATGACCGAGCCGGTGGCGAGGAACAGCAGGCTCTTGAACAGCGCGTGGTTGAACGCGTGGATCAGCACGGCGGTCAACGCCAGCGCGGCCAGCACGCGCAGCTCGAAGCTGCGGAACACCAGCGCGAGGCCGATGCCCGCCACGATCAGGCCGATGTTCTCGATCGACGAATAGGCCAGCAGCCGCTTCATGTCGGTCTGCACGGTGGCGAAGATCACCCCGTACAGCGCCGTGCCCAGGCCCAGCGCCAGCGTCAGCAGGCCCCACCACCACGGGCCGCCGGGCAACATGTCCAGGCTCACGCGCAACAGGCCGTAGACGGCGGTCTTGAGCATCAGCCCGCTCATCATCGCCGACACCGGCGACGGCGCCGCGGGATGCGCTTCGGGCAGCCACACGTGCAGCGGCACCAGGCCGGCCTTGGTGCCGAACCCGAACAGCGCCAGCAGGAACGCCACGCTCATCCAGAACGGCGCGAGCGTGGAGGCGCGCATCGCGTCGAACGTCATCTCCCAGCTGCCGCCGTGCAGCACGCCGAAGCACAGCAGGATGCCGAGCGCGCCGACGTGCGCCATCAGCAGGTAGAGGAAGCCGGCGCGGCGGATCTCGGGCAGGCGGTGCTGGGTGGTGACCAGGAAGTAGGAACTGAGCGCCATGGTTTCCCACGCCACCATGAACAGGTAGGCGTCGTCGGCCAGCATGACCATCGCCATGCTGGCGAGAAACACGTGGTACTGCAGGCAGAGCAGGCCGGGGGCGGTGCCTTCGCCCGCACGGAAATAGCCGGCCGAGAAGATCGAGATGCCGGCACCCGCGCTGCCCAAGAGCGCCAGGAAGAATCCCGACAGCGCATCCAGCCGCACGTGGAAGGGCAGGTCCGGCAGGCCCAGCGGCAGCACCAGCCGCTGCGGCGCGAACGCGGGCAGCAAGGCCGCGACGCCCGCGGCGGCCACGCCCAGGCCGATCAGCGCGCCCAGCGGAAACAGCACCCGGGCGACCCAGCCGACCGCGTTCGGGCGCAGCAGCCCCAGCCCGCCCACCAGCAGCCAAGCCCCCACCAGACCGAGCACGACGACGGCCGTGGGTGCCGCGGTGGCCAACTCGTTCACTCGTTCGCTCCCCACCCGTGGCGACAAGGCTTGCAAGCATGGGCGCAACGCCATGTGCGCCCGATGATAGCAAGCGGAGCGTTGGCGAAACGGTGGCTGCGGCGGCGTGTCAGCCGTTGACGTAACGTCGCGGCACGCGCTTCAGCGCGCACAGCAGGCGGTAGGCGCTGGTGCTGCAGCGGGGCGCCAGCGCGGCCACGCGCGGCTGCTCGCCCCACAGTTGCACCAGGCTGCCCACGCCGGCCTGCGGGTGGTCGGTGAGGTCGACGGTGAGCATGTCCATCGACACCCGCCCGATCGTGTGCCCGGGCTGGCCGTCGATCAGCACCGGCGTGCCGTTGGGGGCGTATTGCGGGTAGCCGTCGGCGTAGCCCATCGCCACCACGCCCACGCGGGTGGGGCGCTCGGCGACGAAGCGCGCGCCGTAGCCCACCGGCTCGCCCACGCCGATCTCGCGCACCAGGAACACGCGCGACTGCAGCGTCATCACCGCGCGCAGCTCGTCGGCGTGCCGGTGCGGCTGCGCATGCAGCGGGTCGGCGCCGTACAGCATCAGGCCAGGCCGCGCCCAGTCGTTGCGCAGCTGCGGCCAGCCCAGCGCGGCGGCCGAGTTGCACAGGCTGGTTTCGCCGGCGAGGCCGGCGGTGGCGCGGCGGAAGTTGTCCAGCTGCTCCAGCGTGCGCGGGCTGTCCAGCTCGTCGGCGCGTGCGAGATGGCTCATCAGCACCAGCGGCGCCACGTTCGGCCGCGCCGAGAGGCGGGCGTGGGCGGCGCGGAAATCCTCCGGCGACAGGCCCAGCCGGTGCATGCCGCTGTCCAGCATCAGCCAGACGTGCAGCGTGGCGCGGGTCTCGAACGCGAGCACCGCTTCGAGCTGTTCGGGCGAGGCCACTGCGATCCACAGCTCGTGCTGCACGACCAGCGGCAGTTCGTCGGCGTCGAAGCAGCCTTCCATCAGCAGGATCGGCTTGGCAATGCCGGCCGCGCGCAGTTCCAGCGCCTCCTCGATGCAGGCCACGCCGAAGCCGTCGGCTTCGGGTTCCAGCGCGCGCGCGCAGGCCACCGCGCCGTGGCCGTAGGCGTCGGCCTTGACGATCGCCAGCGCCTTGCCGCCCCCCAGCCGTTTCGCCAGCCGGTAGTTGTGGCGCAGCGCGTCCAGGTCGATCAGGGCTTGCGCGGGCCGCATCAGTGGCGCCCTCCGAGGTAGCGGAAGATGTCCAGCCCTTCGCTGTCGATCGCCGGTTTCCGGCCGCCGATCAGGTCGGTGAGGTAGCGGCCCGAGCCCGCGGCCATGGTCCAGCCCAGCGTGCCGTGGCCGGTGTTGGTGTAGAGGTTGCGGAACGGCGTGGCGCCCACCACCGGCGTGCCGTCCGGCGTGGCCGGGCGCAGGCCGGTCCAGAATTCGGCACGGGCAAGGTCGCCGCCGTGCGGGTAGAGATCCTTCACCACCAGCTCCAGCGTGGCGCGCCGGCGCGGGTTCAGCGAGAGGTCGTAGCCCATCACCTCGGCCATGCCGCCCACGCGGATACGCTCGTCGAAGCGGGTGACCGCGATCTTGTAACTCTCGTCCAGGATGGTGGAGGTGGGCGCGCGCGCCGGGTCGGTGATCGGCACGGTCAGCGAATAGCCCTTGAGCGGATACACCGGCAGGCGCAGGCCCAGCGGTGCGAGCAGCAGCGGCGACCAACTGCCCAGTGCGACCACGTAGGCGTCGGCGCTTTCCAGCCGGTCGCCGACGCGCACGCCGGCGATGCGCTCGCCGTCGCGCTGCAGGCCGCGCACCTGCTGGCCGTAGCGGAATTCGACGCCGGCCGCGGCAGCCAGTGCGGCGAGCTTGCGCGTGAACAGCTGGCAGTCGCCGGTCTGGTCCATCGGCAGGCGCAGCGCGCCGACCAGCTTGTCGACCGTGGCCGCCAGTGCCGGCTCGGCCTTGACGATGCCGGCGCGGTCGAGCACCTCGTAGGGCACGCCGTACTCGCGCAGCACCTCGATGTCGTGGGCCGCCGCGTCGAGCTGCTGCTGGGTGCGGAACAGCTGGGTGGTGCCGAGCCGGCGCCCCTCGTAGTCGATGCCGGTGTCCCGGCTCAGCGCGTTGATGCAGTCGCGACTGTAGTCGGACAGGCGCACCATGCGCGCCTTGTTGACCGCGTAGCGGGCGGCGCTGCAGTTGCGCAGCATCTGCCACAGCCAGCGGTACTGGGCCAGGCTCAGGCCGGGACGGATCGACAGCGGCGCATGCGCCTGGAACAGCCACTTCAGCGCCTTCAGCGGCACGCCGGGCGCGGCCCACGGCGAGGTGTAGCCGAACGACAGCTGGCCGGCGTTGGCGAAACTGGTTTCCAGCGCGGGGCCGGTTTCGCGGTCCAGCACGGTCACTTCGTGGCCGGCCTGGCGCAGGTACCACGCATTGGTCACGCCGA
The DNA here is from genome assembly GCA_017848855.1 of Rhodanobacter denitrificans. Classification (GTDB taxonomy): domain Bacteria; phylum Pseudomonadota; class Gammaproteobacteria; order Xanthomonadales; family Rhodanobacteraceae; genus Rhodanobacter_A; species Rhodanobacter_A denitrificans_B. The sequence continues at coordinate 10,192 of JAFIHF010000064.1, forward strand.
TCACGCCGCTGCCGAGTATCAGTATCCGCATCGTCTCCTCCTGGCCATATCCCCTGCGCGGAGCGCCGCGCGGCGGATGAATCGCGCAGTATATTTTTCGCGGTCTGGAGGTTTTTCCTGTGTTGAACCAAGATCACAGGGTATTTCCCTGCCTCGACCCGCCGGAGCCAGAGCGCCATGCCATCCCGTACCCGCGAGCTGGACAAGATCGACCGGAAAATCCTGAAGATACTGCAGCAGGAGGGGCGGATTTCCTTCACCGAACTGGGCGAACGGGTGGGCCTGTCCACCACGCCGTGCACCGAGCGCGTGCGCCGGCTCGAACGCGAGAAGGTGATCACCGGCTACTACGCGCGGCTGGACCCGCAGTACGTCAAGGCGGGGCTGCTGGTGTTCGTGGAGATCAGCCTCGCCTACAAGTCCGGCGACATCTTCGAGGAGTTCCGCCGCGCCGCGCTGCGCCTGCCGAACGTGCTGGAATGCCACCTGGTCTCCGGCGACTTCGACTACCTGATCAAGGCGCGCATCAGCGAGATGGCCTCCTATCGCAAGCTGCTGGGCAGCACCTTGCTGACCCTGCCGCACGTGCGCGAGTCCAAGAGCTACATCGTGATGGAAGAGGTCAAGGAGACGCTATGCCTGCCGGTGAACGAATGAGGGTGAGCGAATGAGAGTGCGGGTTAAGCGTTCAGCAGCGACAATGGCAGCCATTCGCCACCTCGCGGGGAATCCGATGAAACGCTTCAAGCTCGTCCTGGCCGCCATCGCGCTGCTGTCGCTGGGCACTGCCGCCCAGGCCGCCACCGGCGCCGCGCGCGCGCGGCTGGACGCCTTCGCCACCGGCCTGCATTCGCTCACCGGCAGCTTCAGCCAGACCTTGGTCGACCCGAACGGCAACGCCGGCAAGACCAGCACCGGCACGCTGGCGCTGGAGGCGCCGCGGCAGTTCCGTTGGGAGACCACCGCGCCGTACAAGCAGACCATCGTGGCCGACGGCAGCCGGGTGTGGATGTACGACCCGGAGCTGGAGCAGGTGACGGTGAAGATCCAGAGCAGCGAGGAGGCGCACAGCCCGCTCACCGTGCTCACCGACCTCAAGCAGATGGACCGCGAGTTCAAGGTCAGCGAGCAGGGCGAGCACGACGGCCTGGCCTGGCTGCGGCTCACCTCCACCGCGAAGGACCCGCAGTTCGCCTTCGCCGACCTCGGCTTCGACGCGAACGGCCTGGCGCGCATGCGCTTCAAGGACCAGCTCGGCTCCACCACCGAGATCCGCTTCTCGAACTGGCAGCGCAACGTGGCGATCCCGTCTGCGGTGTTCACCTTCGTGCCGCCCAAGGGCGCCGACGTGATCGGCGACGCGCCGGTGCTGCAGGTGCAGCCGCTGAAGAACTGACGCCATGCCCGTACTTCGTCAATTGCCGCGCTGGGCGTGGTTCGGCGCGGGCGTGCTCGCGTTCATCGCCGGTCTGGTCAACGCGGCGGGCTACCTCGGCTTCCGGCACGAGTCGATCAGCAACATGACCGGCAACACCAGCCTGCTCGGCATCGCGGCGGGCCAGGGCGACGGCGGCGAGACGCTGCACTGGGCGCTGGCGATCGCCGCCTTCGTGCTGGGCAACATGCTCAGCGGCATGATCGTGCAGAAGAGCACGCTGAAGCTGGGGCGGCGCTACGGCGTGGCCTTGATGCTGGAATCGGCGCTGCTGTTCGCCGCCGTGCCCCTGCTCGACGCGGCGAACTCGGCCGGGCTGTACCTGGCCTCGGTCGGCATGGGGCTGCAGAACGGCATGGTCAGCGCCTACAGCGGCGCGGTGATCCGCACCACCCACGTCACCGGCATCCTCACCGACCTGGGCATCTACCTCGGCCATCTTTTGCGCGGCCTGCAGGTGGACCGGCTGCGCCTGCGCGTCTGCGTGCTGGTGGCGAGCTGCTTCACGCTGGGCAGCGCCGCCGGCGCGCTGGTGTTTCGCGCGATGGGCGAGCACGGCCTGCTGATCCCCGCCACGCTCACCGGGGTCTGCGGCCTGGGCTACGGCCTGTACCAGCAGCATGCGCTGCTGCAGACCGCCCGCGACAGCGGCGGGTGAGGCGCCGGGCCGGGAGCGTCAGCTCGCCAGCATGCAGCAGTCGCGGCCGCGGTGCTTGGAGCCGTACAGCGCGGCGTCGGCGCGCGACAGCCACGAGGTCATGCTCTCGCCGGGCCGGAGTTCGGCGATGCCGATGCTCACCGTGATGGCGATCGCGCGGCCTTCGTGCCAGGTGCGCGCGTCGCGCACCGCCTGGCGGATCCGTTCGGCGATCGCCATCGCCTGCTCGCTGGTGTTGTTCGGCAGGCAGAGCACCAGTTCCTCGCCGCCGTAGCGGCCGATCAGGTCGCCGCTGCGCAGCTGCTGGCAGATCACGCTGGCGGTGGCGCGCAGCACCTTGTCGCCGGCGAGGTGGCCGTACTCGTCGTTGATGCGCTTGAAGCGGTCCAGGTCGAGCAGGGCGATGCAGGCCGGCGCCGCGCCGGCGGCGCAGCGCACGCCTTCGGCCAGCTCCAGGAAGCGGCGGCGGTTCGACACGCCGGTCAGTTCGTCGGTGGCGGCCAGGTGATCCAGGCGCTGGTTGGCGGCGCGCAGCTCGCGCGTGTGTGCATCGATCTGCGCCTGCAGCTGCGCGGCGCGGCGGCGCAGGTAGAGCGTGCGCAGCTGCACCAGCAGGGCGACCAGCGCCAGCAGCAGGAGCAGCGCCAGCAGGCGCGCCCACACGGTTTCGTACCAGAACGGCGCCACCTCGATGGCCAGGGTGCTCTCGGCCACGCGCGCATGCAGCCCGCGCGGCACGGCGCGCAGGTGCAGCACGTAGTGGCCGTGCGGCAGGTTGGTGTACACCGCGCTGGGTGCCGCGCCCTTGGGGATGTCGATCCAGCCGTCGTCGAAGCCGGCCATGCGGTAGCTGTAGGCGGTTTCCTGCGGGGCCTGGTAGTCGAGCAGGGCGAAATCGAGCCGCAGGCTGCGCTCGTGGGCGCCCAGCGCGAGCGTGCCGTGGTCGCCCGGCAGGCGGCCGAACGGCAGCGGATGCCCGTCGATGATCGCGTTGGTGATGCGCAGCGGCGGTGGCGGGCGGTTGGTTGGCTGCCAGTGCGGCTGGATCACCGTGAGCCCGCCGAGGCCGCCGAACAGCAGGGTGCCGTCCGCCATGCGGGCGGCGGCGGCGTAGATGTAGCTGGAGATGCGCTGGCCGTCGCGCGAGCCGAGGTTGCGGATGCGCAGGCTGTCGCCGCCGATCACCGCCACGCCGTTGGTGGTGCTCATCCAGACGTTGCCGTCCTGGTCGGGCAGCACGGCGTTGATCTTGTCGCTGACCAGCCCGTCGGCCGTGCCGAAGGTACGCACGCGGTAGGGCGGCGCGGCGCCGTTGGCGAGCATGGCGAGGCCGCCCAGCGTGCCCGCCCAGACGCGCCCGCGCGTGTCCCGGGCGATCGAGATCACCAGGTTCTGCGGCAGGCCGGTCGGGTCGCCGGCGTGCTGGGTCAGGTTGACGAAGCCGCTGGTCTGCAGCGGATCGTGCGCGATGCTGATGCCGGCGCCGGTGGCGTACCAGACCGCGGTGCCGATGCGCACGATCTGGTGCACGTTGTCGCTGGCCAGGCTGTCGGGCCGGTCGGCCTGGTGGCGGTAATGCACCAGTTCGCCGCTGCGCGTGTCGTAGCGGTATGCGCCGCCGTAGGTGCCGATCAGCATGTAGTCGTCCACGCGCAGCAGGCTCAGCACCGGGGCGTCGCCCAGCGCCGGCAGCAGCGAGCCTTGCACGGCCAGCGTGTCGGGATCGATCCGCGCCAGCCCCTGGGTGCCCACCCAGATCGAACCGTCCGGCGCCTCGGCCAGGCTCTGCACGTCGCGGTGCATCTGGCGGCCGCTGAACTGCACGTGCCGCACCTCGCCGACGGACAGGTCGATCACGTCGACCTGCCCGGAAGCGAGGCCCAGCCAGATGCGGCCGCGCCCGTCGACGAGCACGCTGCGCACGTTGGGGTCGGCCAGCGAATGCGCGTCGTCGATCGACGGCAGCAGGGAGAAGGCGATGCCGGGGCTGGCGCTGCAATGCGCCGCCCCCAGGTCGGTGGCGGCCCAGGTATTGCCGGCGTTGTCCAGCAGCAGGGCGCGCACGGCGTTGCCCGGCAGCGAGGAGGGCAGCGAAATGTCGTGTTCGACGACCCGGATGGCGGCCGCGCCCGGCGTGTAGTCCACGATGCCGTTGCCGTCGGTGGCGATCCACATGCGGTTCGGCGCCACTTCGAGGAAATCGCGCACGGTCGGCTGGCGCACCGCGCCGGCGCGGCTGCTGAGTTCGGGCAGCTGGTGCCAGTGCCCGTCCGTGTCGAGGTAGACCGCGCCGCGCTGCACGCTGCCCACCCACATGCGCCCCTCCGCGTCCTCGCGCAAGGCCCAGATCTGGTCGTGCAGCACGTCGCCGATCAGCCCGCCGGGCTGGGGCGGGCGCACGAAATCCGTGCGGCCGGCGTAGCGCACGAACAGGCCGCGGTTGTTGCCCAGCCAGAGGTTGCCGCCGCGGTCCTGGTAGACCGCGAAATTGCGCGCCGCCGTCTGCTTGCCGGTGGCGACCGGCTCGATGCGGTTGCTGCGCAGGTCCAGGCGGTCCAGGCCCTCCTCGGTGGCGATCCAGGCGCCGCTTCCGCCGTCCGGCGCCAGCGCGTAGATCTTGCGGCTGGCGGTGCCGCCGGTTCCCTCCGGGAAAACGTGGAAGCGGCCGCTCTGCGGATCGAGGCGGACCAGCCCGCCGGCGTTGGTACCCACCAGCAGGCCGCCGTCGGGGAGCGTGAGCAGGGCGCGCACGTAGGCGTCGGGCAGGCCGTTGCCCCCCGTGCCGGCCACGCCGAAAACCTGGGTGCGGTAGCCGTCGTAGCGCACCAGGCCGCCCATGGTGCCGATCCACAGCACGCCGCTGCGGCCCTGCGCCAGCGAGGTGGTGATCGAATGGGGCATGCCTTCGGCGATGCCCACCATGTCGAACCAGGGCCGCTCCAGCGGGCGCCACGGGTCGGGCGCATCGGCCGCGCGCAGCCACGACCACGGCAGCATCAGCATCAGCAGTGCCAGCAGGGCCGCGCGCATGCCGGCAACCCGATTCACGCGCAGCACTCCGCCACGCCGCCACGCCTGGGGCGATGGCGGTGCGGATCGGGTTGGCGATGGACTTCCCCGGACATGCGCGGCTCCTCGCGTGATGCGCTGTTCCACCCGCCATGATAGCCGGCGCGGGCTGCTGCCTGCCGCCGTATCATGTCGGGCATGTCGCACCATTCCCTGCAGACTTCCGCCTCGCTGTTCGCCGAGCCCGAGGCGCTGAAACCGCTGGCCGAGCGCATGCGCCCGCGCAACCTCGACGAGGTCGTGGGCCAGCGCCGGCTGGTGGCGCCGGGCCAGGCGCTGCGCCGCGCGCTGGAAGCGGGGCGCTTGCATTCGATGGTGCTGTGGGGCCCGCCCGGCTGCGGCAAGACCACGCTGGCGCTCTTGGTGGCGCAGTACGCCGACGCCGACTTCAAGGCGATTTCCGCCGTGCTCTCCGGCCTGCCCGAGGTGCGCAAGGCGCTGGCCGAGGCGGAGGCGAACTTCGCCCGGGGCCGGCGCACCGTGCTGTTCGTGGACGAGGTGCACCGCTTCAACAAGGCCCAGCAGGACGCCTTCCTGCCGCACATCGAGCGCGGCGTGATCCTGTTCGTGGGCGCCACCACCGAGAACCCCTCGTTCGAGCTGAACTCCGCGCTGCTGTCGCGCTGCCGCGTGCACGTGCTTGAAGCCCTGTCGGTGGAGGACATCGTGGCGGCGCTGAAGCGCGCGCTCGCCGACAGCGAACGCGGCCTCGGCGCGCAGCAGCTCGACGTGGACGAAGCCTCGCTGCAGCTGATCGCCCAGGCCGCCGACGGCGACGTGCGCCGCGCGCTCACCCTGCTGGAAATCGCCGCCGAGCTGGCCAGGGACCATCGCATCGACCAGCAGACGCTGGAACAGGTGCTGGCCGACCGCACCCGCCGCTTCGACAAGCAGGGTGAGCAGTTCTACGACCAGATCTCGGCGCTGCACAAATCCGTGCGCTCCTCCGACCCCGACGCCGCGGTGTACTGGCTGGCGCGCATGCTCGACGGCGGTTGCGACCCGCGCTACCTCGCCCGCCGCATGACCCGCATGGCGGTGGAAGACGTGGGCCTGGCCGAGCCGCGCGCCTGGCGCATGGCGCTGGACGCCTGGGACACCTACGAGCGCTTGGGCAGCCCCGAGGGCGAGCTGGGCCTGGCCCAGCTGGCGATCTGGCTGGCCGTGGCGCCCAAGAGCAACGCCGCCTACACGGCCTGGAACGCCGCCCGCGCCGCGGTACGCGACACCGGCACGCTGGAGGTGCCGATGCACCTGCGCAACGCGCCCACCAAGCTGATGAAGGGCCTGGGCTACGGCCAGGGCTACCAGTACGACCACGACGTGGAGGGCGGCATCGCGCTGGATCAGCAATGCCTGCCCGACGCGCTGGACGGCACCGTGTTCTACGAGCCGGTGGAGCGCGGGCTGGAAATCCAGCTGCGCGAAAAACTCACCGCCCTGCGCGAAGCCCGCCGCAAGGCGCGCGGTTTGTAGGTCGGGATTCATCCCGACAATTCCCAAGCATGTCGGGATGAATCCCGACCCACGCAATTGCAGCCGCCTGCGCGCGGCGACGATAATTCGCCGTTCCAACCCCCGATCCGGACACGCCCCATGCTCGACCCCGCCCTGCTGCGCTCGCGCCTCGCCGAAACCGCGGCGCGCCTCAAGGAAACCCGCGGCTTCGAGCTCGACGTGTCCGCCGTGGAGGCGCTGGAAACCGAACGCAAGCGCCTCGCCACCGGCACGCAGGAGCTGCAGAACCTGCGCAACACCCGCTCCAAGGCGATCGGCCAGGCCAAGGCCAAGGGCGAGGACGTGGCGCCGCTGATGGCGGAGGTCGCCGGCATCGGCGACCAGCTCAAGGCCAACGAGGCCGCGCTGGCGGAAGTGCAGGCCAAGCTCGCCGACATCGCACTGGGCATCCCCAACCTCCCGCACGAATCCGTGCCGCAGGGCAAGGACGAGACCGAGAACACCGAGCAATTGCGCTGGGGCACGCCGCGCGCGTTCGACTTCGAGGTGAAGGACCACGTCGACCTCGGCGCCCGCCACGGCTGGCTGGACGCCGACGCCGGCGCCAGGCTTTCCGGCGCGCGCTTCACCGTGCTGCGCGGCCAGCTGGCGCGGCTGCACCGCGCGTTGGCGCAGTTCATGATCGACCTGCACACCGGCGCGCACGGCTACCTCGAATGCAACGTGCCGCTCCTGGTCAACGCGCAGACCATGCAGGGCACCGGCCAGCTGCCGAAGTTCGAGGAAGACCTGTTCAGCACCCAGGTCGGCGACAGCAAGCGCTACCTGATCCCCACCGCCGAGGTGGCGCTCACCAACCTCGTCGCCGACAGCATCGTCGAGGCCGACGCGTTGCCGCTGCGGCTCACCGCGCACTCCATGTGCTTCCGCGCCGAGGCCGGCAGCTACGGCCGCGACACCCGTGGCATGATCCGCCAGCACCAGTTCGAGAAAGTCGAGATGGTGCAGATCGCCAGACCCGGCGAGTCGCACGCGCAGCTGGAGGAAATGGTCGGCCACGCCGAGAAGGTGCTGCAGCTGCTCGGTCTGCCGTACCGCAAGGTGCTGCTGTGCACCGGCGACATGGGCTTCGCCGCGGTCAAGACCTACGACCTCGAAGTGTGGCTGCCCAGCCAGAATACCTACCGCGAGATTTCCAGCTGCTCCAACTGCGGCGACTTCCAGGCCCGTCGCATGCAGGCGCGCTGGCGCAACCCGGAAACCGGCAAGCCCGAGCTGGTGCACACCCTCAACGGCTCCGGCCTCGCCGTGGGCCGCACCCTGGTGGCGGTGATGGAGAACTACCAGAACGCCGACGGCTCGATCACCGTGCCCGAAGCGCTGCGCCCCTGCATGGGTGGCGCGGAGCGCATCGCGTGAACGCGCCCGCCGAGCGCGGCTGGGACAAGGTCGAATACTGGTCGAGCTGGTTCCTGCTCAGCGTGCTCGGCAGCGTGATCCTCGTCCGCCTCGGCTTCGCCGGCGTGTGGTCGATGCCCACGCTCGACCTCGTGCTGGGTGGCATCGCGCTGCTGCTGATCGCCGCCAGCCCGTGGCTCGCCCGCCGCAGCCGTGCCCTGCGCCTCGCCATCGTCGCCTACGCCACCGCCACCCAACTGGTACCGGTCTGCGTGCGCCATCCCGCCGTGCTGCTCGCGCTCGCCGGTGCGCTGATCCCGGTCGCGGTCACGATCTGGGCACTGGTGGCGCTGTCGCGCAAGGGCCGCGCAGGGCAGGGCGCGCCGCATAGCTGATAGGATGCGCGCTCGCGGCAGCAACGCGAAGCAACAACGGAGAGATGGCCGAGCGGTTTAAGGCAGCAGTCTTGAAAACTGCCGTAGGTGCAAGCCTACCGTGGGTTCGAATCCCACTCTCTCCGCCAATAAAGCAAAACGCCCCCATTGGGGGCGTTTTGCTTTATTGCTGCAAGCGGTCAAACGAGGGCCGGCGGGTTCGACAAATTCGTCTGGAACGAATTTGGACAGCCGCAGGCTGGCCCTTCGCGCAGCGAAGGGCGATGCCCAGGAGGGGCCGAGCCATCCCAGACTCTCTCCGCCAATAAAGCAAAACGCCCCGGTTGGGGCGTTTTGCTCATTGTCACAAGCGGTCGGATGGGAACCCACGGGGTTCGACAAATCGACCCGCACATTCCACGCATATATCCACCGAAAACCATCACCGAATCCACACCGGTCCCGCGGCAATTCCTCAAGCAAGGTGCGCGGCACCGGCCTATGGTCGCCGTACGGACACCAGCGTCCGTCTGGAGGCTGCCATGAAACGCTCGATCGTCGTCACCACCATCGCTCTCGCCCTTGCCTGTGCCGCCGGCGCCAGCAGCGCCCAGCACGCGTCCCGAACCACCAGCTTGCAGCACGTCACCGTGACCGCGGCGCCGGGCCAGTACGAGACCTATACGGTCAATCTGGATGCGGGCTTCGACCTGAAGGCCCTGGTCGGCAACACGCACCGGCAATACATGGAGGCGCAGCGGGCGGCCGAGCGCTCGGAAGCCCTGCGCAAGCAGGGCCTGGCGCCGTCTCCGTTTGTCGCCGTGGCCATCGACAACTCGGCCGGTCTCGGCGTGGCCAAACGGTTCCTGCTGCTCGACGGCAACCGGGACACGATTGCCATCGTGGAGGCGCATTGCAGGCAAGCCGCGCCCGAGGAAGGCGAACGCTGCCAGCTGATTTCCCTGCCGGTTGCGTCCAGTGCGCATGAGCAAAGCTTGGCGTCGCGGGATGTGGCGCAGCTGCACCTGGCGGAGGTGGCGCGGCACTGATCTCGGGTCCGGAGGTGCCGCCCGGCCTCGATACACCTGACGGCAAGCCATCGCGGTACAGGCGCGGTACGGCATGACTCGGCGATGACGTGGCGGGGCTGATGGTGACGTGCCATCAGCCCCGCTCGGCGTGCAGCCGATCGGCTGACGACACTTCAGTCCAGCATGCTGTCGTGTCCTTGCCGCAGTCAGCGTGCCGGCGAGGGGGCGAGCCGGGCCTGCCAGTTGCCCCGCTGCGCATCGAGCCGCTGCAGCTGGTAGCGAAAGTCTGCATCGTCGGTCAGCGCGCGCCAGGCCAGGTCGCGTCGCAGCGCAGATCCGTCGCGGAAGCCCGCGTCGATCGCCTGGGTCAGTCCGGCGATGGCCGCTTGCCGGTTTCCTTCCAGCACAGCCAGTACCGCTTCGTGGTAGAGCAGCGATGGCGTCGTTGCCACGCCGTTTTCGCGCAGACGCGCATATTCCAGGTGCAGCACCGCGAGGATGGTGCGGCGTTGCGCATCGTCTGGCGGCAACAGGGCCGCCCAGTTGGCGAGTTGGTTCAGGAACTGCTGCAGGTCGAGGAAGTTCAGGTACGGGTCGCCGTCGGTGAAGCGGCGGCGGTAAGTCATGGGCGCGGCCGCAGTCTTCCCATCCGCGGCCCGTGCCTGGCCAGGCATGGGTGGCGCCGTTGCGGTCGACGCCTCGACGTTGCCGTCCGACGCAGGGCGCGTGCGTTGCACCTTGCCGATGAAGCGATAGCCGAGGCTGTGCACGGTGGCGATGTAGCGCGGCTGCGCGGACGAGTCGCCCAGCGTGCGGCGCAGTTGCGAAACCACCCGGTTGAGCACCCCGGAGGTGACGTGGTGGTGCCCCCAGACGCTGTCCAGCAGGGCATCCTTGCTGACCATTTCGCCGGCGTGGCGCAGCAGGGTCAGCAGCAGCGTGTAGGCCTTCGGCTCCACCGCCAGCGGGCGGCCGTCGCGCTCCAGCCGGTGCGCCGCCGGCTCGACCAGGATGCCGTCGAAACGATAAGTGTCGTCACTTTCGGGCTCGCTCCGAGGCATGGCTTCCATCCCGGTCGCAGACCATTGTGGTTGTACGCTGCCGATGATTAGCCGCACGTGATGCCGCCGCCCCGGCAGGGCGGGCCCGCAGGGGCTGCAGCGGCCATCCGTGGCCGGGGCGAGGGGCCGCTTGTTTCGCAGGCCCTCAGCGGATCCGCGTGATGTTGCCGTTCGCGTCCACCTGCACCATGTCGCCTTCGCGGATCGCGCTGGCATCCTTGACCTGCACGTTCTGGTAGCTGCCGTTGCCCATCTTGATGCGCACGGTCCAGCTGTCGCTGCTGCCGGCGTTGTTGCCGATGGCGTTGCCGGCGAAGCCGCCGCCGACGGCGCCGCCCACGGTGGCGAGCTTCTTGCCCTTGCCCTTGCCGACCTGGTTGCCGAGCACGCCGCCGGCGATGGCGCCGATCACCGCGCCGGCGGTGCCGTGGCCGCCGCCCTGGGTGACGTTGTGTTCCACGCGCTGCACGGTGCCGCACTGGTCGCAGCGCAGGTAGATGCCGTCGTTGCGCACCAGCACGCCGCTGCTTTGCGTGCTTTGCGCGGCGGCGCTGCCGCTGGCGGCGAGGCCGAGCACGGCGGTGAGGGAAAGGGCGAGCAGGGACTTGGCGTTCATGGGGGCTCCTGGGTTGAACGGCGCGGAATCGATGCGACCGGGCGCAAGTTTATGCCGCGGCCACCCGCACGGGGCGTGAACGAGGCCGGCGGCTGGTCCGCGTCACGGCGGCGGCGCTTCCGTCGCGGCAGCGCGCTCGCCCGCCGGCGCGTGCCGCAGCAGCCAGGCCAGCACCGGCGGCGTGACCATCGCGGTGAGCAGGGACATCGCCACGATGATCGCGTAGACGCGGTTGCTGAACACGCCGGCGGCGAGGCCGAGGCTGGCGATCACCACGCCCACCTCGCCGCGCGGCACCATGCCGAAGCCCACGATGGCGGCGCCGCGCTTGCCCAGCGACAGCGCGCCGAGGCCGCCGCCGACCAGCTTGGAGACGACCGCGATCGCGGTGACCGCCGCGAGCATCCACAGCGCGTCGGCGTTGGCGAGTTCCTTCAGGTCGATCTTGCTGCCGGTGATCACGAAGAAGAACGGCGTGAGCAGGGCCAGCAGCGGCTGGGTCTGCTGCTCCAGCGTGTGCTGCTGGCGGGTCTCGGAGGCGATCATGCCGGCGAGGAAGGCGCCGATGATCGCGGCGAGGCCGAACAGGGTGGAGACCCAGGCCAGGCCCAGGCACAGCGCCAGCGCGATCAGCAGCGGCGACTGCGCGTGGCGCGGCTTGTCCAGCCAGCTGGAGTTCCAGCGCATCACCCGCGCGCCGCCCCAGCCGATCACCGCGATGAAGCCCACCGCCTCGCCCAGCACGATCGCGAGGTGGCCCGGGTTGAAGCCTTCGCCGCCCTGCAGCGACACCACCACGCCGAGCAGCAGCATGGCGAGGATGTCGTCGATCACCGCGGCGCCCAGGATCACGCGGCTTTCCACCCGCTGCAGCGCGCCCAGTTCCTGCAGCACGCGCGCGGTGATGCCGGCCGAGGTGGCCACGAAGGCGGCGGCCACGAACATCGACTTGTCCCAGTTGAAGCCGCTGCCGTGCGCCCACAGCGCGCCCATGCCGAACGGCACGACCACGCCGATCGTGCCGACCAGGAAGGCCGCCTTGCCGACCTTCTTCAGATCTTCCAGCCGCGTTTCCAGGCCCACCGCGAACAGCAGCAGCACCACGCCGATCTCGGCCAGCACGTCCAGCGGCGTGCCGGTGGCAACCTGCTCGGGCGTGATCCAGCCCAGGAGCGAAGGACCGACCACGCAGCCGGCGGCGATCTCGCCCACCACGCCGGGCAGCTTCAGCCGCTGCGCGATCTCGCCGCCGACCTGCGCGGCGACGAACACGATGAACAGGGTGAGCAGAATGTCGCTGGCGTGGTGCATGCGGTGCGTCCGGGCGTGGGCAAGACCCGCATGCTACACGCTGGCCGGGGTCGCCTCGCCGGCGCGGTCCGCGGCGAGCCGCGCGAACACCCGGCTGGCGCCGGCGGTGACCAGCGCGAGGATCAGCACCGTCCACCGGAACGCCTCCACGAACGCCGCGGCACTATGCCCGCGCAACAGCGCCTGCATCAGCAGGGTGGCGAGCGCGATGCCGAAGCTCATCGCGAGGTATTGCGTGGTGGAGGCCATCGACGAGGCCATCGCCGCGTGGCGGATGTCGAGGTCGGTGTAGATCAGCGTGTTCATCGCGGTGTACTGCATGCCGGCGAAGCAGCCGTAGACGAAGGTGATGGCGGCGATCAGCCACGGCGGCGAGCCGGGGCCGAACAGCGCGAACACCGCCAGCAGCAGCGCCACGACGAGGGTGTTGCCCAACAGCAGGCGCCGGTAGCCGAAACGCACCAGCACGCGGTTGATCGCCCACTTCGCGGCGATCGAGCCCAGCGCCTGCGGCACCATCATCAGGCCGGCGTCCAGCGGCGACCAGCCGCAACCCAGCTGCAGGAACAGCACCAGCAGCAGGAACATGCCGGAGATGCCCAGCCGGGTGAACAGGCCGCCGGCCAGCGATACCGACACGCTGCGCACGCGCAGCAGGGCGAGGTCGGCCACCGGATGCGCGGTGCGCCGGCTGTGCCATACGTAGACCACGCCCAGCAGCACGGCGACGGCGCCGTAGGCGCCCATTTTGCCCCACGGCACCGGCTCCATGCCGGCCAGCTCCGAGGCGGCGAGCAGCAGCGCCGACGCGATCGCGAACAGCAGGAAGCCGGCGAGGTCGAAGCGGTTGGCATGGTCCATCCGGTATTCCGGCATGTCGCGGCGGTTCATCCACACCCCGGCGATCGCCACCGGCACGTTGATCAGGAAGATCAGCCGCCACGAGGTGTATTCCACCAGCGCGCCGCCCAGGAGCGGCCCCAGCACCGAGCCGAGCAGGCCGAAGGTGGCCACCGTGCTCATCGCGCGCACGAACTCGCGCTTGTCGATGCTGCGCACCAGCACGTAGCGCCCCACCGGCATCAGCGCGGCGCCGCCCATGCCCTGCAGCACGCGCGCGGCCACCAGTTGCGGCAGCGTCTGCGCCAGGCCGCACAAGAGCGAGCCCAGGCCGAACAGCACGATCGCCGCGCCGAACACCCGCCGCGTGCCGAAGCGGTCGCACAGCCACGGGCTGGCCGGGATCAGCACGGCGAGGGTGAGCACGTAGCTGGTCAGCGCGCTGCGCATGCCCAGCGGCGTCTCGCGCAGCGCCTCGGCCATCGCCGGCACCGCGGTGTTGACCACGGTGGAATCCAGCGCCTGCATGAAGAACGCCGCCGCCACCAGCCAAAGCAGGCCGCGGTAGCGCTCGCGCGAGGAGATCGCGGGTGCCGCCGCGGCCGCGGCGGCCGTTGCGGCGGCATCGGCGCGGGGGAGGGGCTCGGCGGCTTCGTGAGGCATTGTGCAAATGATAGCTGCTGCGACAGCTTGCTTTCCGGCGGCCGCTTGCGCAAAGTCAGGCTTGTTTCATCGCTCGCCGCCCCCAGATCGGGCAGGCGACCTATCCAGGACCCATGCGCGCCGGGGCGCCAACGCTCCGGCGCGTGCTTTTGCGCGACCCGCTTGCTTGCGACAGGACCAGAACCATGAGCCGCAAACCCGCCATCACCGTTTCCCGCCTCGATCTGGAACGCATCGAGCACCTGCTCGACCGCATGCCCCCGGCCCAGGCCGCGGCGCATGCCGGCTTGCGCGAGGAACTGGACCGCGCCACGGTGCTGGAGCCGACGGAGATGCCGCGCAACGTGGTGACGATGAACTCCACCGTGCGCTTCACCGACGAGGCCGGCGGCGAGCCGACGACGATGACCCTGGTCTACCCGAACGCCGCCGGCAAGCCCGGCACGGTGTCGATCCTGGCGCCGGTGGGCAGCGCGCTGCTCGGCCTCGCCAAGGGCAAGCACATCGACTGGCCCACCCCCGACGGCCGCAAGCGCCGCCTCACCGTGCTGGCGATCGACTACCAGCCGGAAGCGGCGGGGGATCTGCACCGTTGAGCGAGCCGCGTTGTCATCCGCGTAATCGTTGCTGATTGAGTCCCTCTCCCTTCGGACGCGGGGAGCGGCCATGGATGGCCGCGTTTTGAGGAGCGAGGAAGAGGGTGCCGGCAGGCGGGTGAGGGTTCGATCAGAGCGATGCGTGGCAGTGCAACCGAACCCTCACCCCAACCCCCTCTTCCTCACTCATCAAGTCAGGGCCATCCGTGGCCCTTCTTCGCGTCCGAAGGGAGAGGGGCTTTGCGCGGTCGCCTACTTGAAGTGGTGCACGAAGCCGACCTGGAAGCCGCCCGGCAGCCAGCCGATGATCAGTGGCGACTGGCGGTGCGCGGCCCAGATGCCCACGCCGGCGCCCAGTGCGGCGCCGGCCAGCACGTCGGTCTGCCAGTGGCCGTGGACCTTCATGCGCGCCACCGCGTCGTAGGCCGGCAGCAGCGCCAGCGCGTACACCGCGGGGTGATCGTGGCCGTAGTTCACGATGAACGGCGTCACCGCGGCGGTGATCGCGGTGACCTCGCCGCTGGGGAAGCTCTGCGCGTGGACGCCCTTGAACCACTGGTTGGGGTCGCTGGTCTGCGACGGGCGCTCGCGCTGGAACGTGTACTTCAGCGCCTGCGCGCCGACGCCGGAGATCACCATCGCGTCCACCGAGCGCCAGAGCGTGTCGCCCAGCTTGTCCTGGTCGCCGAAGGCCAGCGCGCCGCCGCCCACGGCGAGGATGGTGCCGTACATCAGCGCGGTCTGGTTGCTGCGCTTCCAGATGCCGCTGTTGTCGTAATGCAGGCGGTGGTCGATGCCGAGCGGGCCGCCGCCGGCGAAGGCGGGGGCGGACAGGGTGCAGGCGAGCAGCAGCGATGCGAAACGTGTCGTGCGCATGGGATGCCTCTCCTTGCGGCCGCGTGACATGGCCGGCGGTGGTTCAGCCTAGCCCCGCAGGCTTTCGGTTCGCTTACTTCGTGCGTCCGGCCGGCCTGCGGATCGCTAAACTGCGCGCATGAGCGCATCCCCCGTTTCCGCCCACAGCAAGAGCCGTGCCGCCGACCTGCGCGAGCGCATCGAACAGGCCAACTACCGCTACCACGTGCTCGACGATCCGGAGATCACCGACGCCGAGTACGACCGCCTGCTGCGCGAGCTGGAGGCGCTGGAGGCGGCGCACCCGGAACTGGCCACGCCCGATTCGCCCACCCGCAAGGTGGGCGCGCGCGCCAGCGGCGGCTTCGCCGAGGTGCGCCACGCGATGCCGATGCTGTCGCTGTCCAACGCCTTCGAGCAGGAGGGCGAGGACGCGCGCACCCGCTTCCACGAGGTGGCCGAGTTCGAGCGGCGCATCGAGCAGACGCTGGATCGCCGCGAGCCGGTCTTTTCGGTGGAACCCAAGCTCGACGGCCTGGCGATCAGCCTGCGCTACGAGCACGGCCGGTTCGTGCAGGGTGCCACCCGCGGCGACGGCGAGAAAGGCGAGGACGTCACCGCGAACCTGCGCACCGTGCGCGCGATCCCCTTGCACCTGCGCGGCAGCGGCTGGCCCGAGGTGCTGGAGGTGCGCGGCGAGGTCATCATGCTGCGCAAGGATTTCGAGGCGTTCAACGCGCACGCCCGCGCCCACGGCGAGAAGACGCTGGCCAACCCGCGCAACGGCGCGGCCGGCTCGCTGCGCCAGCTCGACCCGGCGGTCACCGCCAGGCGCAAGCTGAGCTTCTACGCCTACGCGGTGGGCGTGGTGGAAGGCGGCGAGCTGCCGCCCACGCACTCGGCCACGCTCCGGCAACTGCGCGAATGGGGTTTCCCGGTGTCGCCCGAGGTGGGCACGGCGCGCGGCTTCGCCGGCCTGATCGCCTATTTCCAGCGCATCGGCGCGAAGCGCGACGCACTGCCGTACGACATCGACGGCGTGGTCTACAAGCTGGACGACTACGAAGGCCAGCGCGCGATGGGCTTCGTGGCGCGCGCGCCGCGCTGGGCCATCGCGCACAAGTTCCCCGCGCAGGAGCAGACCACCACGGTCGAGGCGATCGAGATCCAGATCGGCCGCACCGGCGCCGCCACCCCGGTGGCGCGGCTGGCGCCGGTGCAGGTGGCCGGCGTCACCGTCACCAACGCCACCCTGCACAACGCCGACCAGGTGGCGCGGCTGGACGTGCGCGTGGGCGACACCGTGATCGTGCGCCGCGCCGGCGACGTGATCCCCGAGGTGGTGCGCGTGATGCCCGAACAGCGGCCGCCGCACACGCACCCGTGGAAGATGCCCGCGCACTGCCCGGTGTGCGGCTCGGCGCTGCTGCGCGAGGAAGGCGAGGCGGCCTACCGCTGCTCCGGTGGCCTGGTCTGCGCCGCGCAGCGCAAGGAGGCGCTGATCCACTTCGCCTCGCGCCGCGCGATGGATATCGACGGCCTCGGCGAACGCTACGTCGACGCGCTGGTGGACTTCGGCTACGTGCACACGCCGGCCGACCTCTACAAGCTCACGCTGGACGATTTCCTGGAGATGAAGCGCCGCGCCGACGAACGTGACGGCACCACGCCGGAGACGGTGAAGCAGGGTAAGGTGGCAACGAAGTGGGCGGAGAACCTGCTCGACGGCATCGAAGCCAGCAAGAGCACCACGCTGGCGCGCTTCCTCTACGCGCTGGGCATCATGCACATCGGCGAGAGCACGGCGAAGACGCTGGCCGCGTGGCTG
Source organism: Rhodanobacter denitrificans (assembly GCA_017848855.1). Taxonomy (GTDB): domain Bacteria; phylum Pseudomonadota; class Gammaproteobacteria; order Xanthomonadales; family Rhodanobacteraceae; genus Rhodanobacter_A; species Rhodanobacter_A denitrificans_B. Next base: position 27,385 of record JAFIHF010000064.1, read on the forward strand.
GGCCGGCTGGACTTCGTGCGCAGCATGCCGGCGCCGGTGCTGCGCGTGCTGCCCGACATCGGCGGCGAGGTGGCCGCGTCGATCGCCGGCTTCTTCGCGCAGCGGGGCAACCAGAAGGTGGTCGATGCGCTGCTCGCTGCGGGCGTGCACTTCGGCGACGAGGGCGCGCCCGCGCCGAAGCTGCGCGAGCGGCTTGGCCTCGCCGTGCTGCTGGACATGGCGAACATCAACAAGCTCGGCCCCAAGAGCACCGCGCTGCTGGCCGCGCAATACCCGACGCTGCAGCGGCTGTGCGAAGCGGGGCAGGCGCAGTGGATCACCGCCGGCCTGCCGCAGGCGGCGGCGATCAACCTCGAAACGTATCTTGCCGACGAGTCACGGCTGGACGCGCTGCGCGAGGCCGAGGCCGCGATGCAGCGGCTGCTCGACGCCATTCCGCAGTCGCTGCCATCGGCCAGCCTGCCGCTGGAAGGCCAGACCGTGGTGCTCACCGGCACGCTGCCCACGATGAGCCGCGACCAGGCGAAGGAGAAGCTCGAAGCGTTGGGCGCGAAAGTTGCCGGCAGCGTGTCGAAGAAAACCAGCTTCGTGGTGGCCGGCGCCGAGGCCGGCTCCAAGCTCGACAAGGCGAACGAGCTGGGCGTGCCGGTGTGGGACGAGGCGCAGCTGCTGGCGCTCTTGGCGGAGCATGCGGCATGACCAAGAGCGTCCCCCTCACCCCAGCCCTCTCCCCCGGCCAAGCCGGGGGAGAGGGAGAAGAGCGCGGCGAACTTTCAGTCCGCGACACTCGGCGCGGCGATGCTTTGACTCCCTCTCCCCCAACGCCGTTGGGGGAGAGGGTTGGGGTGAGGGGGCGCTTTTGACCATGCAACGCGCCCGCGAACTCCGCGCGCAGATGACCGATGCCGAGCGCAAGCTGTGGTCGCGCCTGCGCGCCGACCAGCTCGGCGCGAAGTTCCGCCGCCAGCATCCGGTGGCGGGCTACTACGCCGATTTCTGCTGCGTGGAACGCCAGCTCATCGTGGAGCTGGATGGCGGCCAGCACGCGGAGCAGGGCGCCTACGACGCGCAGCGCACGCACGATCTGGAAGCCGCCGGCTTCCGCGTGCTGCGCTTCTGGAACGACGATGCCTTGCTGCGTACCGACGATGTACTCGAAGCCATCGTGCAGGCCATGAGCGAAGAGCGTCCCCCTCACCCCAGCCCTCTCCCCCGGCATCTCCGGGGGAGAGGGAGCCAAAAGCCCGCTATCCGCATCTCCCTCTCCCCCAACTCCGTTGGGGGAGAGGGTCGGGGTGAGGGGGCCGCTTTTGCCGCCCTGCACCTGCGCGCCCGCCTCTACGCCCTGATCCGCGCCTTCTTCGCCGAACGCAAGGTGCTGGAGGTGGAAACGCCGATCCTCTCCGCCGCCGGCAACACCGAGCCGAACATCGAGAGCTTCAGCACCGCGTTCAGCGGCCACGTTGATGCCGGTGCGCGCGAGCGCTGGCTGCGTACCTCGCCGGAGTATCCGCTGAAGCGCCTGCTCGCCGCCGGCGTGGGCGACTGCTACGAGCTGGGCCGGGTGTTCCGCAACGGCGAGGCGGGCGGGCGGCACAATCCCGAGTTCACCATGCTGGAGTGGTATCGGGTGGGCTGGGATCATCGCCGGCTGATGCACGAAACGATTGAGCTGGTGGAGGCGGCGTTGGCCTTGCAGGGGCGGCGGGCCGAGGTGCTGATCGAGGGCTATCGCCAGCTGTTCATCGACGAGCTGGGCATCGATTCCGCGCATGCCTCGCTGGCCGAACTGCAGGCGCCGCTGGCGGGCTTCGGCATCGATCCGGAAGGGCTCACCCGCGACGACTGGCTGGACCTGCTGCTCACCCACAAGCTGCAGCCGGCGTTCCCGCCCGACCGCATCACGGTGATCCACGACTATCCGGCCAGCCAGTGCGCGCTGGCGAAGATCCGCCCGGGCGATCCGCCGCGCGCCGAGCGTTTCGAGCTGTACCTGGGCCGCTACGAGCTGGCCAACGGCTACCACGAACTCAACGACGCGATGGAGCAGCGCGCCCGTTTCGAGCGCGACAACGCGCGCCGCCGCGAACGCGGCCAGCGCGAGATCCCGCTCGACGAGAACCTGCTCGCGGTGCTCGGCGCCATGCCCGATTGCGCCGGCGTGGCGCTGGGCATCGAACGCCTCTTGATGTGCCTGGCCGGCACCGACGCGATCGCCGACGTGCTGGCGTTTCCGTTTTCGGCGGCCTGAAACGAACACGCGGCCCGGAGGCCGCGTGTTCGTTGCGATGATGCGCGCGCTTCAGGCGCGGTCGCCCTTGATCGCCGGTTCGGCGGGGCGCTCGCTCCACAGATAGCGGTAGATCAGGCCGCCGATGATGCCGCCCACGATCGGCATCAGCCAGAAGAACCACAGCTGCTCCACCGCCCAGCCGCCCTGGAAGAAGGCCACGGCGGTCGAGCGCGCGGGGTTCACCGAGGTGTTGGTGACCGGGATGCTGATCAGGTGGATCAGGGTCAGCGCGAGGCCGATCGCGATGCCGGCGAAGCCCACCGGCGCGCTGCTATGGGTGGCGCCCATGATGATGAAGATGAAGAAGCCGGTCATCACGATCTCGCACACCGCCGCCGCGCCCATCGCGTAGCCGCCGGGCGAATGCGCGCCGAAGCCGTTCGAGGCGAAGCCGCTGGCGGCGGCGTCGAAGCCGGCCTTGCCCGAGGCGATGGTGTACAGCACCGCGCCCGCCACCAGGCCGCCGATCACCTGGGCGACGATGTAGGGGATCACTTCCTTGATCGGGAAGCGGCCGCCGGCGGCGAGGCCGCAGGTCACCGCGGGGTTGATGTGGCAGCCGGAGATGTGGCCGATCGCGTAGCACATCGTCAGCAGGGTGAGGCCGAAGGCCAGCGCGACGCCGGCGAAGCCGATGCCGAGTTCGGGGAATCCGGCGGCCAGCACGGCGCTGCCGCAACCACCGAGTACCAGCCAGAACGTGCCGAAAAACTCGGCGGCCATGCGTTTGCCCAGGTTCATCGAAGACTCCTTCCCGATTGCGTAAATGGACATGGATGCCGCGACGCTGCGGCACCCATCGGAACCCTGGCCGCAGGCCAGGTCGAACGGCGTTTCCTCTCCCCCTGAAACGACGCCGGGCGGCTGCCTTCCGACTGGCCGAGTCGCCCGTGTGGCCCGGCATCCCGCCGGACAGGGTGAGCATAGGGGATGCGGGCGGCATCGCGAAGTGCCGCGCGCTGAGTTATGTTGCCGAACCCTTTCCGCCACGGCCGCGATCCCCGATGAGCGAAGTCACTCCATGGTCGGCAATAAGTGCGGCGGACACGGACGCGCGCCCCTTGGATCGCCGCGACGCGCGCACCCTGCTGCTGTCTGCACTGGGCGGCGCGCTGGAGTTCTACGACTTCGTGGTGTTCGTGTTCCTCGCGCTGCCGTTGAGCGAGCTGTTCTTCCCGCACGACACGGCGCCATGGCTGGCCCAGGTCAAGGTCTACGGCATCTTCGCGGCCGGCTACCTCGCGCGGCCGCTGGGCGGCATCGTGATGGCGCATTTCGGCGACCGCTCGGGACGCAAGCGCATGTTCGCGCTCAGCGTGTTCCTGATGGCGCTGCCCACGCTGGCGATCGGCCTGCTGCCGACCTACGCGCAGGTCGGCATGCTGGCACCGCTGTTGTTGCTGCTGCTGCGCATCGTGCAGGGCATCGCGGTGGGCGGCGAGGTGCCGGGCGCCTGGGTGTTCGTGGCCGAGCATGCGCCGCCGGGGCGCACGGGCTTTGCCTGCGGCAGCCTCACCGCGGGGCTCACCGCGGGCATCCTGATCGGCTCGCTGCTGGCGGCCTGGATCAACGCGCGGCTGGCTCCGGCGCAGTTGCTGGACTGGGGCTGGCGCGTGCCGTTCCTGCTCGGCGGGGTGTTCGGTTTCGTGGCGGTGTGGCTGCGCCGCTGGCTCAGCGAAACGCCGGTGTTCGCGGAAATGCGCGAGCGCGAGCAGCTCAGCCGCGAACTGCCGCTGCGCGTGGTGCTGGCGGCGCACCGGCGCGGCGTCGCGGTGTCGATGCTGGTGACCTGGATGCTCACCGCCGCCGTGGTGGTGCTGATCCTGATGCTGCCCACGCTGGCGCCGAACGGTTTCGGCATCCCTTCGAGGCTGGCCTTCCTTGGCAATGCGCTGGCGGCCTGCGCGCTCACCGCAGGCTGCATGGCCTACGGCTGGCTGGCCGATCGCCTCGGTGCGCTGCAGACCCTGCTGGCCGGCTCGCTGCTGCTGGTGGCCGGCATCTGGGTATTGTTCGCCGACCTCGCCGCGGGCGGCACGCATTTCCTGTCGCTGTACGCGCTGGCCGGCCTGCTGGTGGGCGTGGTCGGCGTGGTACCGGTGGTGATGGTGCAGACGTTCCCGCCGCCGGTGCGCTTCTCCGGCCTGTCGTTCTCCTACAACGTGGCCTACGCCGTGTTCGGCGCGAGCACCGCCGCGATGATCGGCTGGCTGGCGGTACATGCCGGACGCATGGCGCCGGCGCACTACGTGACGATCACCGCGCTGGTGAGCGCGGGCGTGTGCGCGTGGTTGTTGTCGCGCCGGAAAGGCGACTAGAACTCCAGCTCCTGCGTAGCGCAGAGGTAGTCCACCATCGGCGCCACGCGCTTGAAGCAGGCCACGGTCCACGGCAGCAGTTCGGCGGAGCAGGCCAGCGCCTCGTCGAAGCCTTCGCCGCAGGCGTAGTCCTTGCGCTTGAGGTCCTCGATCAGTTCGTGGTTCGGATCGTAGCCGTGCGGCGGGCGCTTCAGCGATTCGCCCCAGAACGTCATGTGCTCGCGGAAGGCCGGGCTTTGCGTGGCCTTCTTCCACGCGGCGGGGTTGTCGGCGAGGAAGGCGCGGATTTTCTTCAGCGCGTCGGGTTCGGGGTGCCACATGCCGCCGCCGGCGAAGCAGTCGCCGGGCTGGATATGCAGGTAGAACGCGGGCGCGGGGATCTCGTGGCGGCGCTCGTGGAAGAAGCGCGCGCCCTGCCACGGCTTGTACGGCAGCTTGTTGTTGGAGTAGCGCGTGTCGCGGTAGATGCGGTACAGCGAGCCGCCGTTCTTGCGCGGGTCGGCGCGATAGTGCGGGCTGATCTTCGCCAGCGGCGCCTGCAGGTCGGTGATGAGCTGCAGGAATGGCTCGCGCACGTGGCGCTCGTAGTCGGCCTTGTGCGCGGCGAACCAGTCACGGTTGTTGTGGCGGTCGAGCGCGCGCAGGAACTTGAACGTGGCGGGGGTGAAATAGGCGTGGGGCATCGGTGTCTCGGTCAGGTCAGTTCGGCGGCCAGCGTCTCGCCCCAGGCCTGCAGCTGGTCGAGCAGGGGCAGCTGGTCCTGCCGCGCGGGATCGGCGCGCAGGGCGGCGAGCGTGGCGTGGTAATCGTCGAGGGTGAGCGTGGTCAGTGCCGTGACCTTGGTCAGGCGTTGGCGGCGGAACGCTTCCCAGCGCTCGCGTTCGCCCGCGTCGAGCATCTCCGGCCAGTTGCGCGCGCGGTAGCGGAACAGCAGCTCGGCGTAGCGCGGGTCGCGGAACGGGAACGCGCGCGTGGCCAGCTGCGCCGGCGGCGTGGCGCGCACCTCGCGCAGCAGGCGCTTGTCGGCGTCGGGCAGGAAGCCACTGTACAAGGCCAGCTCGGGGTCTTCCGCCGGCGGCAGCTCGGCGGCGCGGGCGAACACGCGCGCCACCTTGGCCGCGAGGCCGTCGGCGGCGGCCAGCACGTCGCGGTGGGCGAGGCAGCGTTCGGGATCGAGCTGCAGCCGCGCCAGGTCCACGCCCTTCAGCACCGACAGCGGCGCCAGCGCCGGTGCGCGGTTCGCGCGCACGGTGCGCAGCGGCACGCGCTCGACGCCTTCGGGCAGGTCGGCGCGCGCGGTGAACACGCGGTCGGCGATCTCGTCCTCGTCCAGCGCGATCCATTCCCTCGGATCGTCGGCGAGGTCGCAGACGATGATCTCGCCGGGGCGGCTCGGATGCAGCGCCAGCGGCGCGATCAGCGCGAGGCAGTGGCGGCTGGACGGGTAGCGTGAGGACACGTGCACCAGCGGCGTCATCGCCGCCACGTCGAGCAGCTCGAACACGCGCTGCTTGCGGCGCAGCGCGTAGTGCCAGTCCCACAGCCGCGGCTGGCGCACGCGGATCAGCCGGGCGAGGTCGATCAGCGCGTGCACGTCGCTGAGCGCGTCGTGCGCGCGTTCCTGTTGCAGGTGGTTGGCGGCGGCCAGATGCTCCAGCTTGAAGCTGGGCGTGCCGTCCTCGCGGGTGGGCCAGGCGATGCCTTCGGGGCGCAGCGCCTCGCACATGCGCGCGAGGTCGATCAGGTCCCAGCGCGAGTTGCCGTTCTCCCACTCGCGGCCGTAGGGCTCGTAGAAGTTGCGGTAGAGCAGCTGCCGCGTCACCTCGTCGTCGAAGCGCAGCGAGTTGTAGCCCACGCCGCAGGTGCCGGGCGCGGCGAGCTGCTCGTGCACGCGGGCGGCGAACTCGGCCTCGCTCACGCCCTCGCGTTCGGCCTGCTGCGGCGTGATGCCGGTGATCAGACAGGCCTCGGGGTGCGGCAGGCTGTCGCGCGGCGGCCGGCCGAAGAACATCACCGGCTCGCCGACGATCTCCAGCTCCAGGTTGGTGCGGATGCCGGCGAACTGCACCGGGCGGTCGCGGCGGGTGTCGGCGCCGAAGGTCTCGTAGTCGTGCCAGAAGAAGGTCTGCATCGGCCGATGATCGCATGGACAAGACTGATAAACTGGCCGAACCAAGGAGCGAGCATGAGCCCAGCCAACGACGACAACCTGATCTGGATCGATCTGGAGATGACCGGCCTCGACACGGACGCCGATTCGATCCTGGAGATCGCCACCATCGTCACCGACAAGGATCTCAACGTGCTGGCCGAGGGGCCGGTGTTCGCAATCCGCCACGAGCTGGACCGGCTCGAAGCGATGGACGCCTGGAACCGCAACCAGCACGGCAAGTCCGGCCTGTGGCAGCAGGTGCTCGATTCCACCGCGGACCACGCCGCCGCCGAGCAGGCCACGCTGGATTTCCTGCGCGGCTGGGTGGGCGCGGGCAAGTCGCCGATGTGCGGCAACTCGATCTGCCAGGACCGCCGTTTCCTGTACCGGCAGATGCCGCGGCTGGAGCGCTACTTCCACTACCGCAACCTCGACGTGTCCACGCTGAAGGAGCTGGCACGGCGCTGGGCGCCCACGCTCGCCAAGGGCTTCGGCAAGGAGTCCGCGCACACCGCGCTGTCGGACATCCGCGACTCGATCGAGGAGCTGCGCTACTACCGCCGTTTCATGGGCGAACTGGGCGGCGCATGAACGCACTCGATGCCATGTTCGCCACTGTGCTCGACTGCGCCGGCCGCAAGCTGGTGCTGGACCGCCCGCGCGTGGCCGGCATCCTCAACGTCACCCCCGATTCGTTCTCCGACGGCGGCGAGCACGCCACCACGGAAGCGGCGGTGGCGCACGGACTGGCGCTGGCGGAGCAGGGCGCCGATATGCTCGACGTGGGCGGCGAATCCACCCGCCCCGGCGCGGCCGAGGTGCCGCTGGACGAGGAACTGCGCCGGGTGATCCCGGTGATCGAACAGTTGGTGGCGCGCACCGCGCTGCCGATCGCCGTCGACACCTCCAAGCCCGAGGTGATGCGCGCGGCGGTGGCCGCGGGCGCGGGCATGATCAACGACGTCTACGCGCTGCGCCGCGAGGGCGCGCTGGACGCTGCCGCCGCACTCGGCGTGCCGGTGTGCCTGATGCACATGCAGGGCGAGCCGCGCGGCATGCAGGACGATCCGCATTACGACGACGTGGTGGGCGAGGTGCACCGCTTCCTCGCCGACCGCCTGTTCGCCTGCGAGCTGGCCGGCATCGACAAGCGCAAGGTGCTGGTCGATCCGGGCTTCGGCTTCGGCAAGAACCTCGAACACAACCTGGCCCTGCTGCGTGCGCTGGAGCGCTACACCGACCTGGGCAGCGGCGTCTACGTGGGCCTGTCGCGCAAGTCCATGATCGGCGCGCTGACCGGGCGCAAGCTGCCGGCCGAGCGCGCCGCCGGTTCGGCTGCCGCCGCGTTGATCGCGGTGCAGCGCGGCGCGCGCCTGGTGCGCGTGCACGACGTGGCCGCCACGGTGGACGCGCTGGCGGTGTGGCAGGGCGTGCACGCGGGCGACGAAGCGCCGCGTCGCGACCCCAAGCCCGCCGCGCCACGCTGGCCCGACGACGATTGACCGCAACAGATTGACCACGACATGGCCGCCGGCGAGCGGCCGGCACGAGCGACTTGCAAGGAGCGACACCATGAGCCAGCGCAAATACTTCGGCACGGACGGCATCCGCGGCAGCGTGGGCGTGTGGCCGATCAACGCGGAATTCATGCTGCGCCTCGGCCGCGCGCTGGGCGCGGTGCTGCGCCAGCAGGGCAGCGCGCGGCGCGGCGTGCTGATCGGCAAGGACACCCGCGTCTCCGGCTACATGTTCGAGGCCGCGCTGGAAGCCGGGCTGGTCTCCGCCGGCGTGGACGTGCGCATGCTGGGGCCGATGCCGACGCCGGCGGTGGCCTTCCTCACCCGTTCGCTGCGCGCCGAGGCCGGCATCGTGATCAGCGCTTCGCACAACCCGCACTACGACAACGGCATCAAGTTCTTCTCCGCCCACGGCGAGAAGTTCAGCGACGCGATGGAAGAGGCGATCGAGGCGGAGATCGACGCGCCCTTCGTCACCGTGCCTTCCGAGCAGTTGGGCAAGGCCCGCCGCATCGACGACGCGGTAACCCGCTACGCGGAGTTCTGCAAGAGCACGGTGGCCGAGGACTTCAGCCTCGCCGGCCTGAAGATCGTGCTGGACTGCGCGAACGGCGCCACCTACCAGGTCGCGCCCAAGGTGTTCGCCGAGCTCGGCGCCGAGGTGACGGCGATCGGCGACAAGCCCGACGGCTTCAACATCAACCGTGAGGTCGGCTCCACCCATCCGCAGGCGCTGCAGCGCGCGGTGCTGGAGCAGGGCGCGGACCTCGGCATCGCCTTCGACGGCGACGGCGACCGCGTGCAGATGGTGGATCGCCACGGCGTGCTCGCCGACGGCGACGACCTGCTCTACGTGATCGCCCGCGCGTGGCAGGCGCGCGGCCAACTGCACGGGCCGCTGGTCGGCACCCTGATGAGCAACTACGGCCTGCAGCTGGCGCTGGACAAGCTCGGCATCGAGCTGGTGCGCGCCAAGGTCGGCGACCGCTACGTGCTGCAGCAGCTCAAGCAGCACAACGGTGTGCTGGGCGGCGAGACCTCGGGCCACATCCTGTGCCTGGACCGCGCCACCACCGGCGACGGCATCGTCTCCGCGCTGGCCGTGCTGGAGGCGCTGGGCGGCGAGGATTTCGCCAGCGCACGGCAAGGCCTGGCCAAGTTCCCGCAAGTGATGATCAACGTGCGCGCCGACGGCGCGCGCGAGGCGCTGGACAGCGAGGCCGTGCGGCAGGCGCTGGCCGCCACGGAGCAGACTCTGCGCGGCCGCGGCCGCGTGGTGCTGCGCGCCTCCGGCACCGAGCCGCTGGTGCGGGTTACCGTGGAAGGCGCCGACGCGGCCGAAGTGCAGCAGTTGGCGCAAGGCTTGGCCGACGTCGTAAAATCCTCCGTAGAACGCTCGTGAACCAGCCGGCATAGGGCCGGCCGCAGGTCGCAGGATCCGGTCGCCAAGGAATGGCCCGACGTGAACCGTCCCGGCGGTGGCGGTACACCCATCGACCGCATGCCTGAAGGATCGCGACCATGAAAAACGTTCCCACCCTCGACATCCGCCGCTACGACAACGACCGCACGGCCTTCGTCGCCGAGCTGGGCGCGGCGTACCGCGAATTCGGCTTCTGCTGCATTAGCGGCCACGGCATCCCGCGCGAGCTGATCGACGGCGCCTACGAGGCGTTCCGCCAGTTCTTCGCGCTGCCCACCGAAACCAAGATGAAGTACCACGTGCCCGGCAGCGGCGGCGCGCGCGGCTACACGCCGTTCAAGGTGGAAACCGCCAAGGACAGCCAGTACGCCGACCTCAAGGAGTTCTGGCACATCGGCCGCGAGATCGCGCGCGACTCGAAGTTCGCCGCCGTGATGCCGCCGAACCTGTGGCCGGGCGAAGTGCCGACGTTCCAGCGCTACGGCTACGGCCTGTACGAGGCGCTGGACCAGCTCGGCAGCCGCGTGCTGTGCGCGCTGGCCCTGCACATCGGCCTGCCCGAACACTACTTCGCGGACAAGACCGACCAGGGCAACTCCATCCTGCGGCCGATCCACTACCCGCCGATCGCCGACGACAACGTGCCGAACGTGCGCGCCGGCGCGCACGAGGACATCAACTTCATCACCCTGCTGGTGGGCGCCAGCGCCGAAGGCCTGGAGGTGCTCACGCGCGAGGGCGAGTGGCTGCCGATCACCACCGAGGGCGACGCGATCGTGGTGAACATCGGCGACATGCTGCAGCGCCTCTCCAACCACGTGTACCCGTCCACCACCCACCGCGTGGTGAACCCGAAGAACGCGAACGCGCGCAAGCCGCGCTACTCGGTGCCGTACTTCCTGCACCCGAACCCCGACGTGGTGCTCGATCCGCTGCCGCAATGCGTGACGCCGGACAACCCGCGCCGCTACGACACCAGCATCACCTCGCACGAATATCTGCTGCAGCGGCTGCGTGAGATCAAGCTGATCTGAGCCGGGATGCGGGGAGCCTTCGGCCCGCCGGCGCCGTCACGCCATCCAGAAGAACACCGCGGTCATGCGCTTGCTGGCGATGCCTTCCAGGCCCCAGTACGCGCTGGCGCTGTGGATCAGGTTGGCCTTGTAGACCAGCAGGCGGTTGCAGCGGTGCGCCACGCGCACGTCCTCGGCGAAAGCATTCGGCTGCACGTAGCGGTTGCCCAACGCTTCGACCAGGTTGCGATAGGGCGGCAGCACGATGTTGCCGCCGAGTTGGCCGCCGGGCATGCGCTGGCGGAAGAAACCGGTGCCGCAGTGTTCGGGTACGTCGGGGTTGAGGTACAGCACGGCGGCGTAGCGGCAAAGCTGCAACGAATCGGTGTGCGGCTTGACCGCCCCCTCGACCGCGCCGACCACCTGCACGCAGTTGTGGTTGAGCCGGCCGCCGCCCTCGGCCTGCTCGACCCACAGTTTCTTCACGCCGGTGAGCCGGCGCACCTGTGCCTCCAGCGCGGCCAGTTCCTCGTCCAGCAGTGCGGGGATGGCGCGCATGCCCGGCCAGACTTCGTCGGTGTACGGGTGGCCCATTTCCCACTCGGTCTTGGCCAGGCAGCGCGCGCGCACTTCGCCGGCGTTCGGCAGCGCGTCGTCCAGCACCCAGTAGTCGCGGCCCTCGACGGGCTTGCGGTAAGGCAGCGGGCGCATCTGGGTCGGGAACAGGGACATGTCGATGAAGGCCGATGGCGAAGATGCGGGCAACAGTAACGGAAGCCGCAGTACTGTCTAGGTGTGGGTGTTCCGGTAGCGCCGCGATTCGCGCGCCGACAGCCACAGCGCCAGCCGGTCCGGCATCAGCTTGAACACGCACTTGATGGCGCGGTTCACGCGGCCGGTGACGTGCACCGCCTCGCCGCGCTCCACCGCGGCGATGCCTTCGGCCACGACTTCTTCCGCGCGCTGCCACATGAAGCCGGGCAGCTTGTTCATCAGCGCGCGCGTGCCGGTGACATCGTGGAACTCGGAATACGTGAAACCCGGGCACAGCGCGCACACGTGCACGCCGTGCGCGCGGTTCTCCAGCGCCAGCCCCTGCGAGAACTTGATCAGGAACGCCTTCGCCGGCGCGTACAGCGTGTGTCCCGCGGTGCCCGGCACGTGGCCGGCCAGCGAAGCCACGTTGACGACGCGGCCGTAACCGCGCTCGCGCATGCCGGGCAGCAGGCGCCAGGCCAGTTCGAGCGGCGCGGTCAGCAGCACCTGCAGGAAGTCCGCATGCGTGCGCCAGTCGTTCGCCGTGAAACCGCCGGGCACGCCGTAGCCGGCGTTGTTGATCAGCCAGTCCACCGCGAGCCCGCGCCGCGCCAGTTCCTCGCACAGCGCGGCTGGCGCGGCCGGATCGGCCAAGTCTGCGGCGAGCACGGTCACCGTGCTGCCGTGCCGCTGCCGCAGTTCTGCGGCCAGCGCCTCCAGCCGTTCGCGGCGGCGCGCGGTGAGCACCAGGTCATGGCTGCGCGCCGCCAGGGCACGGGCGAAGGCGGCGCCGATGCCGGCGGAAGCGCCGGTGACGAGGCTGAGCGGACGGGCAGGCGGCATGCGTTTCTCCTGTAATGTCTTGCGCATCTTGGACGCTGCGCTGCAGCAATACCAGTCCGGCTATCATCCTGTAAAATCTCGCGTTTATCCGCACGGAATGATGCCGAACATGCGCAAGAAGCTCGTCGCCGCGAACTGGAAGATGCACGGCAGCCGCTCGATGGCCGCCGCCTTGTGCGGCGAGATCGCCGCCGCCGACACCGGCGGAGTCGACGTGGTGATCTGCCCGCCGTTCCCCTACCTGGACACCGTGGCCGCGGCCTGCGCCGCCGCCGGCATCGGCGTGGGCGCGCAGGATCTCAGCGAGCACGAAGGGCAGGGCGCCTACACCGGCGAAGTCTCCGCCGCGATGCTGGCCGACTGCGGCGCGCAGTGGGTGCTGGTTGGCCATTCCGAGCGCCGCCAGTACCACGGCGAAAGCGATGCGCTGGTGGCGCGCAAATTCGCCGCGGCCCGTGCCGCCGGCCTCACGCCCGTGCTCTGCGTGGGCGAAACGCTGGCGCAGCGCGAAGCCGGCGAAACTGAAGCGGTGATCGCACGCCAGCTGCAGGCCGTGCTCGCCGGCGGCGGCATCGCGGCATTCGACACCGCGGTGATCGCCTACGAGCCGGTCTGGGCCATCGGTACCGGCCGCACCGCCACACCGGAACAGGCGCAGCAGGTGCATGCGTTCATCCGTAGCCAACTCCAAAAAGAAGATGCTATGATTGCTCGTCTGACTCGGCTGCTTTACGGCGGCAGCGTCAAGGCGGCCAATGCCGCCGAATTGTTCGCGCAGTCGGACGTGGATGGCGGGCTGATAGGTGGAGCCTCGCTGACCGCTACCGACTTCCTTGGAATCTGCGCAGCGGCGCACTAGTCGCTACGGACCGATTGCACTCATGTTCGTCATCTTCAGCGTGTTTTACATCCTGATCGCCGCGGCCATGATCGTGCTGATCCTGCTGCAGAACGGCGAAGGCGCCAGCGCCGGCTCCGGCTTCGGCGGCGGCGCCTCGGCCACGGTGTTCGGCGCGCGCGGCTCGGCCAACTTCCTGACCCGTGCCACCGGCGTGCTCGCCGCACTGTTCTTCGCGCTGAGCCTCGGCATGGGCGTGTACCTGCACAGCCACGGCTCCCAGCAGAACAACGGTGCCGACCTCGGCGTGATGGCCGGCATGGCCAAGCAGGCGCCGGCCGCGGCCACCCCGGCAAACCCGGAAGTGCCTGCAGCCGCGAACACGGCAGTGCCTGCGGCGCCTGCCGCAGACAAGCAGCAAGGCGAAGTGCCGGCCGCGCCGGCACCGCAGAAGAAGAACTGAAGCAAGACACCTGCCCAGGTGGCGGAATTGGTAGACGCACTACCTTGAGGTGGTAGCGCCGCAAGGCGTAGGGGTTCGAGTCCCCTCTTGGGCACCATTTAAGCATCACGCAATATCCCGCAACATCCTCAAAGCCCTGATTTTCAGGGCTTTTTCTTTGCCTGTGGATCGGAATTACGCCCCGTGGGCTCCCCGGCTTACCCTTGAGTTACCGCAATTCTGACGGTAGCTTCGACGGTAACCGGCACCCCGTCCGGTAACTAGCCGTGGAGTTACCGTCATGCTCACCCCGTCCGCCGTGGCGAATGCCAAGCCCCAAGCCAAGCCGTACAAGTTGGCCGATGAGCGCGGCATGTACCTGCTGGTGAAACCGGACGGCGCCCGCTGGTGGCGCTTCGATTACCGCAGGCCAGGCACCGGCAAGCGCAACACGCTGAGCCTGGGCACCTACCCGGATGTTTCCCTGCGCAAGGCACGCGAGGATCGCGACGATGCGCGCAAGCTGCTGGCGGACGGTATCGACCCCGGCGCCCAGCGGCAGGAAGTGAAGGCCGCGAAGGCGGCAGCGGTGGAGGCGGCGGGCGACACCTTCGAGGCGGTAGCGCGGGCATGGCTGGCACGGCAAGACTGCGCGGATATCACCCTGCGCAAGTCGCGGTGGATTCTGGAAACCTTCCTGTTCCCCGAGATCGGCGCCTTGCCGCTGGCCCAAGTCACCCCGCGCGCGCTGCTGGACGCGCTGCGCAAGGTCGAGGAAACCGGCAAGCTGGAAACCGCCAAGCGTGCCAAGATCAAGGCGGGGCAGGTGTTCCGCTGGGCGATCCTGGAAGGCAAGGCCGAGATCGACCCCACCGCCAGCCTGCGCGGCGCCTTGAAGCCACCGAAGAACAAACATCACGCTGCCATCACCGACCCCGCGCGAATGGGCGAGCTGTTGCGCGCCATCGACGGCTTTACCGGGCAATTTGTGACCCTGTGCGCGTTGAAGCTGGCGCCGCTGGTATTCGTGCGCCCCGGCGAACTGCGCATGGCCGAGTGGGCTGAGTTCGACCTGGACGCCGCCGTCTGGCGCATCCCCGCCCAGCGCATGAAGATGAAGGCCGCACACATCGTGCCCCTGTCTGCGCAGGCGGTGGCGATCCTGCGCGACCTGCAACCGCTCACCGGCGAAGGCCGCTATGTGTTCCCCGGCCTGCGCACTGTCAATCGCCCCATGTCCGAAAACACCGTGAACGCGGCGCTGCGGCGACTGGGCTATGGCGGCGACGAGATGACCGGGCACGGCTTCCGCAGCATGGCCGCCAGCCGCTTGAACGAGATGGGGTGGAACGCCGACGCCATCGAGCGCCAACTTGCCCACGCAGAAAGCAACAAGGTGCGCGAGGCGTACACGCACGCCGCGCAGTACCTGGACGAGCGCACGCGCATGATGCAGGCATGGGCCGACTATCTGGACGGCCTGCGAGCCGGCGGGGCGGTCGTGCCGTTCAAGCGCAAGGCGGGGTGAGTCGATGGGAGCCGATGCGCTGGAAGACGTGGACGCCGGAGCCTTGGACGCGTTGGAGGCAGGCATTGCCGAAGCTGACCGCCGAGAGCGCGGGCCATTCGACGGATTGCTTGGAAGCCTTCCGGATGGTGCGCCGCAAGCCTTGAGCTACGTGCTTTCCTACCTGCGGGATTTCTTGCTGGGCAAGTATCCGGAGGCTGAGGCGCGCCGGTTACTGGAAGTGTTCGAGCCGTGCCCCGGCTTCCGTGCGATGCCCATCGTTCCCGACGATGTGGAACTGGCCTTGTCCTTGTTGAACGGCATTCGCAGCGCCATGCGATGCGTTGACGATCCAGCGCACCCAAGGCACCCCGACCACTTCACCATGCTGATTTTTGGCAAGACGGGCGTGCGAGACAAGAAGCGGCAGGCGGGCACGCGCAAGGAACGCAGGCCCGAAGTGACGCGCTGGATTGATGCGCAGTTGCGGCACGACCCGCACGCAAAAAGCCCTGACCTATGGGGGCGTGCCCCGGAGTGGATTACCGAACAGGTAGGCCGTGACCGGTTCGCAAAGCGAGTCACTGCCTGCCGGAAAAACGGTCGCAAGTAAGTAGCGGCGCAACCGTCGCCCAGCATCCCCAGCAAGCCCGCAGTCGTCGTGGGCGTCACTGAGGATGCCGCAATGCCGAAGAACCCCCTTGCTCCCCAAGACGTCGCCAAGCTGGAACCGGGCGACCTGATCGACGAGCGCGAAGTGGCCGCCCGCCTTGGCGTGGCTGTCCGCACCCTGCGTAACTGGCGCGCGCTGCGCAAAGGCCCGCGCTATCGCAAGATCGGTGCGCGGCTGGTGCGCTACCACGTCGCCGACCTTGATGCCTTCCAACACGTCATGGCCGGCGAGGCTGGCGAGGTGGAGGCATGAACGCCGCCATGTTGCTGGCCCGGCTGGAAGGCGTGCGGCAATCCGGGAAGGGCTGGCGTGCGAACTGCCCGAATGGGCACGCGAAGACGCGCGGCTCGCTGTCCATCGCCGAAGCAGACGATGGGCGCATCCTGCTGTCCTGTTTCGCCTGTCACGACACCCCGGCGATTCTGGGCACGCTGGGCCTTGAGCTGGCCGACCTTTTCCCCGAGCGCATCCGCGATCCGTCGCCGGAGGCGCGCCAGCGTGCACGCGATGCGTTCAAGCGCAACGGCTGGGCTGCTGCGCTGGGCGTGCTGGGGCGCGAGGCTGGCGTAGTGCTGTTGGCTGCACGCGACATGCTCGCCGGCAAGGTGCTGTCTGCCGATGACGTGGAGCGGCTGGCGCTGGCAGAGGATCGCATCGCACGGGCGCGGGAGGTGCTGCAATGACGCATGCAGCCGAATCCTTGCCGGCATCTGTCCGTTCGCTGGAGGATCGCGCCGAGCGTGAGCTTGCCATGCTGGATCGCGTGCGCCCGTCTGGGAGCGTGGTCGCGCAAACCCCGAAGGATGATGCACCCGACTGTATCGAAGTCGCCATGCAAAGCCTGGACAGCGACCCCGGCGCGCTGTTCGTGCGCGAAGTGCTGGAGGCCTTAACGAAGGTGCGGCAAGCCGACCCGGCGCGCTACCAGCGCGTGCGGGCAGCGGCGAAGGCGGCGAAAGTCAGTGTGGGCGAGCTGGACAAGCTCACCACACCGCAGGATGACGCCGGCACCGTCGAGCTGTTCCCAGACGTGGAGCCGTGGCCGCACCCCGTGAGCGGCGCGGCGATGCTCGCGGACGTGTACCGCATCATCGCCCAGCACGTCATTGCCGATCCGCCCACGATCTGCGCGGCGGCCTTGTGGGTGGCGCACACCTACTGCATGGACGCGCTCACCGTGTCGCCGCTAGCTCATATCAGCGCGCCGGAAATGCGCTGCGGCAAGACCGTGCTGCTCACGGCGATGATGCGGCTGGTCTATCGCCCGCTGTCGGTGGCGAGTATCTCTCCGGCGGCGATCTTCCGCACCGTGGAGAAGTGGGCGCCGACGCTGGGCATCGACGAGGTGGACGCCTTCCTGAAAGACAACGAGGAAGCGCGAGGGCTTATCAATTCCGGCCTGTACCGCGAGACTGCCGTGGTCATCCGCTGCACGGGCGACGACAACACGCCCACGCAATTCAGTACCTGGGCGCCCAAGATTCTGTGCGGCATCGGCAAGCTGGCCGGCACCATCGAGGATCGTTCCATCCCGCTGCGCATGCGGCGCAAGGCGGCGGGCGAAGTGGCCGCGAGCATCCGGCGATCCAATCCGAAGCCTTGGGCCGACCTGCGGGCGCAGTTGACCCGCTGGACGGATGACCACCGGCATGCGGTGGGTATGGCACGCCCGACGCCGGCGGCAGGGCTGGGCGACCGTGCGCAAGACTGCTGGGAGCCGTTGCTTGCCATTGCCGACGAGGCGGGCGGCGAGTGGCCGCGACGGGCGCGCGCGGCGGCGCTGGCGCTTCATGGCGTGGAGGAGGAAACCCCGAGCATCGGCGTGGAGCTGCTGCGCGATGTGGAGGCCGCATTCAAGGAACGAGGCACCAGTCGGCTTGCCAGTCGCACGCTGCTGGAAATCCTGACTGGCGACGATGAGGCGCCCTGGGCGACATGGAACCGGGGCAAGCCGCTGTCGGTGCGCCAGCTCGCCGCGAGGCTTTCGGAGTTCGGCATCACGCCCAAGACGACCCGACTCCCGAACGGCGACCGGCTCAAGGGCTACGCACTCGCCGACTTCGCCGATGCCTTCACCCGCTACCTTTCCGCCGATGGGGGCAATTCATCCGTGACACCGGGACAACCGCATAACAGCGCGGTTTGCGAGGCATCGGAAAGCGTGACACCCGCCACCACGTCACGGATCGTCAAAGCCCCGAAACCCGCATGGGATAAGGCTTGTCACGACGTCACGGATAAAAACACCCTTTCGGAGAAAAAGGAAACGGACGGCAAGGGCAGGGAGACATTCGACCTATGAACGCTGCCCCGTTGATCCGCGAATTGCGGCAAGCCGGCATACAAATCACGGTCACCGGCGACCGGCTCCACATCGAGGCGCCGACCGGCGCCATCACCCCGGAACTGCGCCAGCGCATCGCCGAGAACAAGGTGGAGCTACTGGCCGAACTGCGCCAGCCAGTCACCACCACTGACACTCGCGCCGACCTGCTGGCGCTGGCCGGCCGCCTGGCCGTGGATCGCGCCCACGTTCACCGGCTGGACGATGACGGCGTGGCCCTGCTGGCAGCCATCGGCGAGGGCGGTATGCGTTCCTTCCTGCTGGCTGCCGACGATGCCGCGACCCGGCAGGCGGGCAAGGTTCCGCTGGACAACACCGCGGCGATCTACTGCGTGCACTGCGGCCCGGTATTCGTCCATCCGGGCATTGCCGATGTGCTGCCTGTAGTGGCTGGCTGGCCACGTGCTGCGGGCTGCCCGTGGTGTTCGATCCGCAAGGCCGGCGGCTACGTGCCGCGGCCACGCATTACTTGCGAGTCCTGCACCAGATTCAAGCCCGACACGATCAACCCAGCGGCAGGCGTGGGCACCTGCGCCAGCGGCCACAGCACGCATTACCCGATGCAGCGTCACGGCTGCGGCGACCACCGGCCCGTCACCCCCGAAGGCACCAGCCATGATTGATGCACTGTTGACCGGGCGGCTGCCGCCACACCCGAAGCCCCGCACCGTAAAGAACGGCGGGAAACAAGAAGTCGCAAAGTGAGACAAAGTACGACGCGTAGCAAAATGCTGCCGTCTGCTGGGTCAGTAGCCGGGGAGAGTTGCAACACGGAAAGCCGGGGCACGGCAGACCTTGGGCGGGATACCTGCCCACCTGAGAACAGGGCGTAGCAGGCGGGGTGTCGCGCGCTGCTGGCGGTAACTTTGGCGGTAACTTTCAATTTGAACTCCAGAAAGCCGCGCCGTTGTCAGCTTTTCGATGCCCCTCTTGCACCAATCGAAAATTTCCGGATAGCCGGAAATTTCAGGAAAACCCGTCACTTGGCGGGTTTTTCTTTGTGCGACATGTCAGTAAAACTCACGGCATGTCCGGTCGCTCGACCGTGCGAACGCGCGGTCATGGGTTGGCGGACACGACGCGTAGGCATCGGCCGACAGAGTGCACGGGGCGGGCATGGCAGAGTGCATGGAATCGATGGCGCGGCTTCGGTGCGCCATCGCCTGCCGCAACCCGGTTCGCGCACAGGAATACGCCAGCATGATGTCCGTTTCGCTCACTCCGGCTGCCGATCTCTGGAACATCCGCCGCAACGGCATCACCCTGTTTCACGGGTTGACGCTGGGCGCGGCGATCAAGCTGGCGCGCGAAGTCGCGCGCGACGAGCACCTGCGCAGCGGTCGCGATACCTGCGTGGAGATGCATGGCCTCGGCGAACCGATCCTGCTGGCGCTGCATGCCAGCCGGCCGCAGGATGCGATGGCTGTCGCAGCCTGCGATTCCGTGGCGGCTTGATCGCGCATCGGCACCCGCGTTTTGCTTGCATACTCCGGCAAAGCCGCCTAGTTTTCGGAGGCGGAGAGATCGCCACGCGTGCATGCGTTCGATCTCGCGATACAGCGGCAACCAGGAGTACCCATCATGGAGGGCAGGGCATGATCCAGATCGTTTTGATCGACGACCACGAACTCGTGCGCACGGGTTTCCGGATGATCCTGCAGCAGCAGCCGGACATGAGCATCTGCGGCGAGGCGGCGAGCGCGGAGGAGGGCCTGCGCCTGATCCGCAGCCTCAAGCCCGAGATCGCCCTGGTGGACGTGCACATGCCGGGCATGAGCGGGATCGAACTCACCGAACGGGTGAGCCGGGCCGAGCTGGCCACGCGCATCGTGGTGGTCACCGTGGTCGACGACGGCCGTTTCCCCAAGCGGCTGCTTGATGCCGGCGCCTCGGGTTACCTGACCAAGGGCTGCAGCGCCGACGAGCTGGTGACGGCGGTGCGCCAGGTGGCCGGTGGCCGGCGTTACCTGGCGCCGGCGGTGGCGCAGCAGCTGGCGCTGGCCACGCTGGACGGCAGCAGCTCGCCGTTCGATGCGCTGTCCAGCCGCGAGCTGGAGGTGGCGATGATGCTGGTGCGCGGCAAGCCGCTGACGATGATCGGCGAGCAGCTCAATCTCAGTCCCAAGACGGTGTCGACCTACAAGCAGCGGCTGATGGAGAAGCTGCGCGTGGAACACGTGCTGGGGCTGGCCCACCTGATGACGGCGCACGGCTTGATCGATGCGCCGAACCACCAGGTGGGTGCCTGAAGTCGTTCGACTGTCACGCGACACGAAAAAGCCGGCCCATGGGCCGGCTTTTTCGTGGGCGACGACGCGGCGCTCAGGGTGCCGCGCCTTGCCGTGGCTCTTCTTCCGTCGGCTTCGCAGGGGTTTCCTCCGGCTGGGCCTCGGGCTGGACAAGCGGAGCGGGGGCGCTGGCGATGTCGACGTGGCCCAACAGATCGCCCTGTCGCGGCTGCGCGGTGGCGGGCGAGGCATGTCCGTTGACGGGCGCATGCGGGGCTTCCGCAGGCGTCTCCGCAACCGGGGACGGAGCCGGCGCGGGAGCCTGGATCGGTGCGGCCGTCTCCGTGGCGTCGCGCTTTTCGACAGCAGCGATCGACGGCGCGGATTCGCGTGCCGGATTCGCTTCGCTGGCCGGAGCGCTGCTCGCCTCGGCCGGGCGTGCCGTTTCCGTGGCCGACGGGCTCAGTGCCGCGGGCTTCTCCGGGATCGGCGGCAGCGGCGGCAGGCTGAAGGCGGTGGCGACGGCGGCGGCCAGCGGCGCTTCGGTCAGCACCACGCGGGCCGGCTCGTGGCGCTCGGCCTGCGGCGGCGTGCTGCGCGGCGCGGGAACCGCACGTGGCGCGGCAGGCGCCGGCGCAACCGATGCCGGCGCGGCCGCAGGCCTGGCCTGCTCGCCGGCGGTTTCGGTTTCCTCGCGGTCCTCGTCATCCAGTTCGCCGATCTGCTCGGCGTTCTGCAGCGAGCCAGCGGCGGCTTCGTCGTGACGGCGACGGCGGCGGCCGCCGCGGCGGCCGCGACGACGGCGGGCCGGACCTTCGGCGTCGCCGGCGGCGGCATCGGTGGCTTCCTGCCCGGCGGCAGCCGGCAGGTTCGTCAGCTTGGTCTCGTCGACGGGCTCGGCCGGCGCGGTTGCGACGGCAGGACGCGCTGCCGGCGCTTCCGGCTTCGGCGCCGCCGCTGCGGCCGGAGCCGCAGGCTTGCGCTCGCTGCGTTCGGCCTGGGCGGGCTTGTTGCCTTCCGCGGCGTTGGCGCGGGGCTGCTGTTGGCGCTCCGGCTTCGGCGCCTGGGCATTGGCCTGCGCCGGCGGGCGCTGCGCGCCCTCGTTGCCCTGCTGGCGGTTGTTGCGGTTCTGCTGCTGCGCGTTCTGCGGGTTCGGCTTGGCCGACGGCGCACCGCCTTCGCGGCGCTGACGGTTGCCGCCGCTGCCCTGCGCGTTGCGGTTGCGTTCGTCGCGGCGCGGCTGCTGTTGCTGGCGGCTGCCGCGCGCGTTGCCCTTGTCGCCGTCGTTCGACGGCGCGGCGACCGGCGTGGCGGCGGCCGCTGCCGCGGTGCCGCTGCGGAACCAGCCGAACAGGCGGGAGATGATGCCGCCGCTCGGCGCGGCGGCGACCGGCGCCGGCGCGCTCGGGCGGCGCGCGGCCTGCGGTGCGGGAGCGGGCGCAGGGGCGGGCGCTTCCTCGCGCACCGGCGCCGGCGTGGCCGGCACGATGCCGCTGACCGCGGGCTGCTCGTTGCTGCCCAGCGCTTGGCCCATCTTCGGCACCGGCGCGGCTTCGACCGCGGTGAGGCGCTCGTAGCTGGGCTTGCTGTGCTCGCCCATGTCCGCTTCCTTGATCCGCTGGATCTGGATGTGCGGGGTCTGCAGCTTGTCGTCGGCCACGATCACCACGTGCGCCTTGTGGCGCAGCTCGATCTCGACCACGCTGGCGCGCTTCTCGTTGAGCAGGAAGTTGGCCACCGTGGGCGGCGCCTGCACCAGCACCTGGCCGGTGTTGTCCTTCATCGCGTGCTCTTCGATCAGGCGCAGGGTGGACAGCGCCAGCGATTCCACGCTGCGGATCTGGCCGTGGCCTTCGCAG
This sequence comes from Rhodanobacter denitrificans, assembly GCA_017848855.1. Classification (GTDB taxonomy): domain Bacteria; phylum Pseudomonadota; class Gammaproteobacteria; order Xanthomonadales; family Rhodanobacteraceae; genus Rhodanobacter_A; species Rhodanobacter_A denitrificans_B. The sequence goes on from JAFIHF010000064.1 coordinate 49,591, forward strand.
CGCGGGCAGACGATCTGGGTGGCTTCACCGAGGCTGGGACGCAGGCGCTGGCGCGACATCTCCAGCAGGCCGAAGCGGCTGATGCGGCCCACCTGCACGCGCGCGCGGTCGAGCTTCAGCGCGTCCTTGAGCTTGTCCTCCACCTCGCGCTGGTGGCGCGGGCTGTCCATGTCGATGAAGTCGATCACGATCAGGCCGCCGGCGTCGCGGATGCGGCACTGGCGGGCGATCTCCACCGCGGCCTCGAGGTTGGTGTTGAACGCCGTCTCCTCGATGTCCGAGCCCTTGGTGGCCTTGGCCGAGTTGATGTCGATCGCGGTGAGCGCCTCGGTCTGGTCTATCACGATCGAGCCGCCGGAGGGCAGGCGCACCTGGCGGTCGAACACGCTCGCGATCTGGGTCTCGATCTGGTAGCGGCTGAACAGCGGGGTGTCGTCCTTGTACAGCTTGAGCTTGCGCAGCGAGGTGGGCATCACCTGCTGCATGAACTCGCGGGCGTCCTCGTACAGCGATTCCTCGTCGATCAGGATCTCGCCGATGTCGCTGCGCAGGTAGTCGCGCAGGGCGCGGATGAACAGCTTGGATTCCTGGTAGATCAGGAACGGCGCCTTGCGCGAGCTGGCGGCTTCGGAGATCGAGCGCCACAGGGTCAGCAGGTAGTCCAGATCCCACTGCAGCTCTTCGGCGTCGCGGCCCAGGCCCGCGGTGCGCACGATCAGGCCGACGTCGTCGGGCACGGTGACGTGCTCCAGCGCCTCCTTCAGCGCCTGCCGGTCCTCGCCCTCGATCCGGCGCGAGACGCCGCCGGCCTTCGGGTTGTTCGGCATCAGCACCATGTAGCGGCCGGCCAGCGAGATGAAGGTGGTGAGCGCGGCGCCCTTGTTGCCGCGTTCCTCCTTCTCGACCTGCACGACCACTTCCTGGCCTTCCTTCAGCAGCTCGCGGATGCCCGCCTTGTGCGGGTTCAGGCCGGGGGTGAAGTACTGCTCGGCGATCTCCTTCAGCGGCAGGAAGCCGTGGCGTTCGGCGCCGTAGTCGACGAAACAGGCTTCCAGGGATTGCTCCACGCGGGTGATGCGGCCCTTGTAGATATTGGCCTTTTTCTGTTCGCGGGAGGGGATTTCGATGTCGAGATCGTAGAGGTTCTGGCCATCGACGATGGCCACGCGCAACTCTTCACGCTGAGTTGCGTTGATCAACATGCGCTTCATTGTAGTTTTCCTCGGCTCGCCCGCGCGTCGCGTGCCGCGGTGGCGCCGGGATGGGCGGCCTGCCGGGGATCGCGCCGCAGCGGTGGAGCGGCTCATGTGACGGCGCCGTTCCCGGCGCCCGGATTGTTCGGTCAGCTGCGTCTGTCGCGCCGTGGCCACCGGGCTTCGGGCAAACGACGGCCCGAACCGTTACGATGAAAGGGAGTCGCGACCGCTGCCATGGGCAGGCGGCGCAATCCTCGCCGGCGTGACGGGCGGGGCCCCGGCCCGAGCCGGGTTCGGCGGGCAGGGATTGACGCCGCCCGAGTATCCTATTTCGACAGGTTTTTTTCAATGCAGACGGCAACTTCCCGCGACGTACCTCACGGTGTGCGTCAAGTCGCGATCGGCCCCGAGCGGGACGGCCAGCGGATCGACAACGCGCTGGCGACCCTGCTCAAGGGGGTGCCGAAAAGCATGATCTACCGCCTGCTGCGCACCGGCCAGGTGCGCGTGAACGGCAAGCGGGCGAAGCCGGATACGCGGCTAAGCGACGGCGATATGCTGCGAATTCCGCCGATCCGGGTGGCCGAACACCCCGAAGGGCGGGAGGCGCCCGACACCTTGGTCTCGTCGCTGGCCGAGACGGTGATCTTCGAGGACAAGCACTTCCTGGTGATCGACAAGCCCTCCGGCATCGCCAGCCACGGCGGCAGCGGGGTCAGCCACGGCGCGATCGAGCTGCTGCGCGCGGCGCGCCCCCACGAGTCGCTGGAACTGGTGCACCGGCTGGACCGCGACACCAGCGGCGTGCTGGTGCTGGCCAAGTCGCGGGCGGGGCTGGTCGGCCTGCAGGCGGCGATCCGCGCCGGCGAGGTCACCAAGCAGTACCTGTGCCTGATGGTGGGGCATCCGCCCAAGGCGAAGTTCGACGTCAACGCGCCGCTGCGCAAGTCCATCCTGCAGGGCGGCGAGCGCATGGTGCGGGTGGACGAGGGCGGCAAGCCCGCGCTCACCTTCTTCCGCGAGATGGAGCAGTACCCCGGCGCGCGCCTGATGCAGGCCACCTTGGGCACCGGCCGCACCCACCAGATCCGCGTGCATGCCGCCCACGTCGGCCACCCGCTGGCCGGCGACCCGAAATACGGCGACCGCGAGATGAACAAACGCTTCCGCGAGATGGGCTTGCAGCGGCTGTTCCTGCACGCGTCGCACCTCAGCTTCGAACTGGACGGGCGCCTGTACAGCTTCTCAGCGCCGCTGCCGGACGACCTGAAGGCCTTCCTCGACGTGCTGGCGGTGAAGGGCAAGCATCTGCCCTATATCCAGGCCGCAGCTAAAGAAAGAAGCGCGCGCTGACCTCCAGCGAACGCAGCAGGCCGCCCACCAGCCCGGCCTCCACCAGCAGGGCGCAGGCCGTATGCGCCACGGCCACCGGCAGCAGTGCGCGCGTGCGTCGGAAGCACCACGCCCACCACAGCTCGGCCAGCAGGCAGAGCTGCATCAGCGCGCCGTTCGGCGTGTGCATCAGGGCGAACGCCAGCGCGGTGAGCAGCACGGCGAGGGCCGGCGGCAGGCGGCCGCCCTCGAGCCGGCGCAGCACCACGGCCAGCATCAGCCATTGCTGCAGGATCGCCCACAGCAGGTAGGTCAGCACGTGGCCGAACGTGGGTGTCCTGTAGTGTCCACCGAAACTTGCGACCAGCAGCCCGGCCAGCGGCAGCAGCGCGAGCGGCAACAGCCAGGCGCGCCAGCCGCCACTCCAGCGCCAACCGGCCGGCCGTTGCCGCCATTCCGCCTGCGCCGCGAACAGCAGCGCGCCGGCAAAGACCAGCAGACCAGGCAGCGTCAGCCGCAAACCCAGTTGCAAGCCGATGACCAGCCACAGCGGCCCGGCGAGGCAGGCGGCGAGTTCCCACCAGTGGCGTTGCGGCAGGCGCGGCGAATACCAAGCCAAGCCGGCCAGCGCCAGCAGATACGCGATCGTGCCCGCCCATGGCAGCCAGGCGCGATCGACTGATGAGGCGGCCACCGGCACATCGCCCTGCGGCAGGATCAGCGCGCCGGGCCGTTGCCGCCAGACCCGTTCACGCAGGGCCAACTGCGTTTCGGCCGAGGCACCGGCCGGTAGGGCGATCCAGGGCGCTGCCGGCAAGGCGGTGTCGGCGAGTTGTCGCGTGGCCGTTGCCGGGTCGGGCGACAGTTGCAGCGTGGGTTGCGCGGGAATGGGTAACGGTGCGCCGCGCCTCAGCGCCACCGCGTCCAGATGCAGCGCGGCGCGAGCGGGCAGCGCCAGCTTCAGCCGCAGCACCTCGATCCGCTGCGGCACGGCGCAGTCGCTGCCGTCGGCGGCCTGCCAGTGCAACTGGCGCAGATCGAACACGACATGCAGCGGGCCGGCCGCGACCGGCGTGTCCTGCCAGCCGTAGCAACCCGGCTGCCCCAGTCGCGGCTGCCAGGCCACGCCCAGCCGGAACGGCGCATCGGCCGCGCCGCGCAGCACGAGCAGCGGCCAGTGGCCGGGATCGAGCATGCCGCTCACCGGCAGGCCCAGCTCGAACGGCGCGCCGTCGCGGCTGGCGATACGCAGGCCGTCGTCGGCGCGCCGCACGTCGGCGGCGCCGAACGCGCGTCCGGCGACGAGGTCGTGCGGCTGGCGCAGCCGCCATTGCCACAGCGGCTGGCCTTGCGCGATCAAGGCAGTTTGCCGATCCGCCACCAGCCGCAGATGCGCGGCGGTGATGCGCGCGGCCAAGTCGTGCAGGCCGAACAGCAGCAAGGCCGTCAGCAGCGCGAAGCCGGCGCCGGCGAGCAGTCGTCGCGGAACGGAGCGCCGCACGCTCAGCGCGCCAGCAGCGCCTCGACCTTGGCCGCGCAGACGATGTCGTTGAGCGAGAGCCCGCCCACGTCGTGGGTGGACCACAACAGCTGGCAGTGACCGTAGCCGGCCTCGATGTCGGGGTGGTGATCCTCGTGGTTGGCCATGTAGCCCACCGCGTTGATGAAGCCCAGCGTGTGGTGGAAATCCGGGAAGCGGAAATCCTTGACGATGGCGCGGCCGTCCGCGGCGAGCTCCCAGCCCGGCAGCAGTTGCAGCAGCTGGGTGATCTTGTCCGCGCTCAGCGCGTGCTCCTTGCCCTTGCGCGGCTGGCAATGCTGGTTGGCGAAATCGTGGATGTTCATGGGTGCTCCGATCGGCAGGCAAAGACAAGGCGCGCAGCGTCGAAGCTGCGCGCGAAAATGTCAAAGCCTGCGGGCGGCGGCTAAACCGTACTAAAATGGTGCTGATTCGACGAGGCGCGTTGGCGTGCCCGCCGCGACTTCCGCCACAGGTGAAGCATGATCGAGATTTCCGAACGCGCGCAGCAGCATTTCCGCCGTTTGCTGGCGCAGCAGGGCAGCGAAGGGCTGGGCATCCGCCTGCACGTGACCGAGCCGGGCACGCCCGCGGCGAACTGCGAGCTGGAGTTCTGCGAGCCGGCCGAGCTGCTCGGCAACGAGTGGACGATCGAGTGCGCCGGCTTCGACTTCCACGTCGCCGGCGACAGCGCCTCGTGGCTGGACGGCGCCAGCATCGACTTCGAGCCGAACGCCACCGGCGGCCTGCTCAACATCCGCGCGCCGAAGATCAAGGGCCATGTGCCGGGGCTGGAAGCCGGGGTGATCGAGCGCGTGCGCTACGTGCTCGACGCCGAGATCAATCCGCGCCTGGCCTCGCACGGCGGCCGCGTCACCCTGTTGGAGGTCGACGCCGAGGGCGTGGTGAAGCTGCAGTTCGGCGGCGGCTGCCACGGCTGCGGCATGGTCGACGTCACCCTGAAGCAGGGTGTGGAAAAGACCTTGCGCGAACGCGTGCCCGAAGTGACCGCGGTGCGCGACGCCACCGACCACGGCGGCGGCAAGCAGCCGTATTACAACAAGCACGGCGGCAAGTCGGCGCTGGCTTGAGGAGAAGGTCCCGCTGCAACGAGAAAGCCCGCCGAAATGGCGGGCTTTCTCGTTGCGAGGCGCACGGCGGTTAGTCGCCCTGCACGTGCCCCTTCAGCGTGTCGAGCTTGGTCGGCAGACTGGAGAAGTAGGCGGCGACGTCCTCGATGTCCTGATCCGAGAGCGTGGACACCATGCCCTTCATGATCGGGTTGTCGCGCCCGCCGCTCTTGTACTCGTGCAGCACCTGCTGGATGTAGGCGTTGTACTGACCGGCGAGGCGCGGGTACTGCGGGTCGACCGCGTTGCCGTCGGTGCCGTGGCAGGCGAAGCAGGCGGCGGCCTTGGTCTTGCCGTTCGCGGCGTTGCCGCTGGCCAGGAGCGGGGCGGAGGCGAGCGCCAGGAAGGCGCCGCACGAAAGCAGGGCGAGTGCGCGTTGCATGCGGAATCCTTCGGTCACTTGTTCGGCGAGAGGCTGGACAGATAGGCGGCGATGTCCTGGATGTTCTGCTCGGACAGGCTTTGCGCCTGCGCCACCATCGTCGGATACGTGCGGTCGCCGTTCTTGTATCCGTTCAGCGCATTGATGAGGTACTGCTCGTTCTGCCCGGCGATCTTCGGCACCGGGTAGTCGGGATAGGCGTTGGTGTAGCCCGGTACGCCGTGGCAGCCGGCGCAGGTATAGACCAGGGTGCGGCCCTCGGCCTTGTTGCCTGCGGCATGCGCGCTGGCGGTGGCCAGCAGGGCGGCAGCGGCAACCAGACCGAGTGTGTGCAGTCGTATCATCGAGATCGTTCCCCAGGTGCGGCGATGGATGCGAATCAATGCAGCAGCCGCTGCAGTATAGACAGCACATCGCGGCATGGACAACCTGTCGCACCCGGTTGATCTGCGGCAATCAGACCAGGCTGCGGAAGATGTGCACGCCGGCGCTGTATTCGCCCACGATGGTGCCCAGGCTGACCAGGAAGAAGTTCAGCAGGGTGCGCGCCACGCGGTTCTTCCACCAGCCGCTCCAGTGCACGATGTCGTCGCGCAGGCTGTCGAAGTCGGCCACGCGCGGGCGGCGTACCCAGGCCTCGGCCATCGCGCTGATGCCGCCGGCGGGGATGCCGGGCCGGAACGGCTTGATCGGCGCGGCGATGAAGGCGGCGAGGATGCTGAGCGGATGCGCGCCGGCGGCGGCCGCGCCCAGCGCGGCGAAGCCGCCGGTGAACAGCACCCAGGCAGTGAGCGCCTGCGTGCCCAGCGCGGCATTCTTGTGGAAGGCCCAGGCGATCGCGGCGAACACCGCCAGCACCAGGCCCACGGCCAGCCATTTCGGCCAGCGCGCCTTCGGCGGCGTCTGCGCCAGGTCGGCTGCGGTGGCAGCCGGATCGTCGCGCCCGTCGCGCAAGGCCTGGCACATGCCCTTCAGGTGGCCGGCGCCGATCACCACCAGCACGCGGCGCGGCGCGTCCGTAGTCGTGCGTGCGGCTTCCTCGCGCAGGCGCGCGGCCATGTAGGCGTCGCGCTCGCCGATCAGGCTCTGGTACAGCGGCTTCGACTCGCTGGCGAATTCGCTGAAGGCGCTCTCCAGCATGTCGCCCTGCTTGAGCTTCTCGATCTCGCTGGCCTCGATCTCCTCGCGCTCGAACACGCTGGCGAGCAGGCCGCCGAGCAGGCCGAAGCGCTGCCAGAAACCCACGCCGTGCCAGGCGCGCTTGAGCGTGGTGCCGACCTCGCGGTCGATCAGCCACAAGGGCAGGCCGCGCGCCTCGGCGCCGTCCATCGCCGCCTTCATCTCGGCGCCGGGCTGGATGCCGGACTGTTCGGCGAGGCGCTTCTGGAACGTGGATAGCACCAGGCTCGCCGCGACCATGCCGGCCTTGCCTTGGCGGATTACCTGGAACAGGTCCATGCGCTTGAACGCGTCGGGATCGCGCATGCCCTGCGCGCGGCTCTCGCACAGCTCCACCGCCACCGCGTCGAAATGCTCGTGCTCCAGCAGCGCCTCGACCGCCTCCATGCTGGTGCGCGAGACGTGGGCGGTGCCCAGCACCACGTATTCCACGCCGTCGCGCTCGACGCGCTCGATCGGCTGGTCCGCCAGCACGGCGGGCAGGGGCAGGGCGGGTTCGGGAACACTCATGCGCGGGGCGTGCCGGTCACGGGGAAAGTCCAAGCATGGGGACGCGTCCCGGGCGAAGCAAGCCACTTCTTGCTCGTCATTCCTGCGAGGCGCTTCATCAACGGCCGCAGGGCCGGTCAAGCAGGAGGCGCTTCACAACAGCGAAGCTGGTCATCCAGCGCCTTTGCGTTCAATGACCTAGAGACACTGGATGACTCGCTACGCTCGCCCCTTCGGGGCCGCCCTGCGGGCGTTCTGCGCGCTACGCGATTGTCCTGCTTTCGCTCACTGCTGTCCGGAATATTCGATGTTCCAGTTCGCGGGCTCCAAGCGCCGCAGGCTCTCGCCTTGAACGACGAAGCCGAGCGACTCGAATTCGGGAGGGTGCTGGTTGGTGAATCCCTCTCCCTTCGGGAGAGGGGTGGGGCTCTTGCTGCGTTATCGCGAGCGACAAAGCGGTTTCGTGCGCCTGCCGGCGCCCGAGCTACTTTCTCTTTGCGTGCCCAAAGAGAAAGTAGCCAAAGAGAAAGGGCACCCCGCGGCGACGCTTTCCGTCCATCCATGGACGGAAAGTCCGTGAGTCGGGGCCGGGCTTTTCGAGCGGGCTCCTGCCCGCGCGAAAAGGCGTTGCCATCCTTGGCAACGCCCGCTGCGCGGCCTCCTCGTCCCCGCCTCACCGTCGCCGAGGGGCCCCGGGAAAAGCAGCGCGCTCCAAGCGCGCAGACGCAACAGCAAGATCAAGAGCACCCCACCCGAACCCCCCCCTGCACGCAGGGGAGGGAGATACAGCGCGAGGGGAGGCGAAGCGCTGCGAAGCTTTGTTCCTCAGTTTTCAGATACGTCGCGGCGTGGCTGCTGAGGGGCGACGTGTCGACAAGCGTTGGTCCAACCCCCTCGA
>JAFIHF010000010.1 GCA_017848855.1 Rhodanobacter denitrificans
CTGCGCGGCCTGATCGTCCCCGCCTCACCGTCGCCGAGGGGCCCCGGGAAAAGCAGCGCGCTCCTGCGCGCAGAAGCAACGGCCAGAGCGAAGCACCAGCAAAGCGAAGCAAAGGCGCTGGGCCCCAGCTTTCGCTGGGGCTACGAGCGTTGTGTTCCTCAGTTTCCAGATACGTCGCGGGGTGGCCGCTGTGGGGCGACGTGGCGACGAGCGTTGATCCAGCCTCCTCGACACAGCGGGCTTGTAGGGTCGGCGGATTGAACAGGCCATTTCTCTTGGTTACTTCTCTTGACTCCGGGCATCCTGCCCTCCGCCCTTCGGGCCAGCCTCGCTGTTCGCCACCGCTCCTGCGGTGGCGTGGGCCAGCAAAGAGAAGTGACTCGGGCGCCGGCAGGCGACCGAAACCGTTTTGTTGCTTGCGAAAGCACACGAGCAAAAGCCCGCCGCAGGCGAGCCAAAAAACACCCGGGGCGGAACGACTCCGCCCCGGGCTTGTCGTCAGCGCTTGGCCGCGAGGCGCGCCTGGCGCTGGGTCCACAGCTTGGCCAGGAAGTCCCAGGCCATCAGCAGGGCGCCGGCGGCGAACACGACGTCGCCGGGCATGCGCATCCACTGCCAGAACGTGGTGGTGTCGTAGAACGCGAGGCTGCGCGCATAGGCGTAGCCGTGGGTGTAGACCGCTTCCAGCTGCGGCCAGCCCACCGGGTAGAAGTTCATCACGATCCACATCGCCACGCCGACGTTGTAGAGCCAGAACGCCCACACGCCGCAGCGGTCGCTCCACGGGCGCTCGCCGTTGAAGTAGCGCAGCACCATGTACAGCAGGCCGATGGCGAGCAGGCCGAAGGCACCGAACATCGAGGTGTGCGCGTGGTTGAGCGTGAGGAAGGTGCCGTGCTCGTAGTAGTTCACCAGCGGCGCGTTGAGCGTGCCGCCGCCGAACACGCCGGCGCCCACGAAGTTCCAGAACGCCGCGCCCAGGATGTAGAGGTAGGCGAGCTTGTACGGGAAGTTCTGCTTGGCCTTGACGTGCTGGTGCTGGTCGATCGCTTCCAGCGCCAGCAGCACCAGCGGCAGCACCTCGATGAAGGAGAACATGCTGCCCACGCCCACCCACAGGCCGGGCTCGCCGGCCCAGTACAGGTGGTGGCCGGTGCCGAGCACGCCGCCGATCACGATCAGGATCCATTCGAACAGCACCGCGCGCTCGGCCATCTGCCGCGACACCAGGCCCAGCGCCATCAGGAAGTAGCCGGTGACCGAAGCGGCGAACAGCTCGAACGCCAGCTCCACCCACAGGTGCACCACCCACCAGCGCCAGAAGTCGGTGATCGAGAACGAGGGGTTGGGCGAGCCCAGCGGGATCATGCCGAACACGTAGAACAGCGCCACGGTCAGCGTGCTGATCCACACCAGGTGCTCGATGCGGAACAGGCCGTACAGCGAGCCGCTCTGCCGGAACAGCGTGCGCAAGGTGGGCAGGAACGCGCGCAGCAGCACGAGGCACCACACGGCGAGGCCGACGAAGAACAGGATCTGCCAGAAGCGGCCCATCTCGAGGTAGGACAGGCCCTGGTTGCCGAACCAGAACCAGTGCTGGTCGACGATGCCGGCGATGCCGAGGTAGTTGCCGATCAGGGCGCCGGCCACGATCACCACCAGCACCCAGAAGATCAGGTTGACCAGGAAGCGCTGCCCGCGCGGCTCGCCGCGGCCGATGATCGGGGCGAGGAACAGGCCGCCAGCGATCCAGCTCACGCCGATCCACACGATCGGCGCCTGCAGGTGCACGCTGCGCAGGAACGCGAACGGCAGCCACTTGTCGATGTCGATGCCGTAGAAGCCGGCGCGCTCGGTGTAGTAGTGCGCCATGATCGAGCCCACCAGCACCTGCACCAGCAGCACGCCGGCCACCACCAGGAAGTACTTCCACAGCGCCTTCTGGCTGGGCGTGGGCGCGCGGAACTTCTCCAGCACGGGCTCGAAGGTTTCGTTCGGCGCCTTCGGCTCGATCCACAGGCGGAAGATCACCAGGATCGCGCCGATCGCGAAGAACACCATGGTGAACGAGGCCCAGGTCCAGGTGAACGTGGACGGCGTGGGGGTGTTGCCCACCAGCGGCTCGGACGGCCAGTTGCTGGTCCACGAGTAGTCCTTGCCGGGCCGGCGCGCGACCGTGGTCAGCGAGGAGTAGAGCAGGAAGCTGGCGGTTTGCCGCGCGCTCTCGGGGTTCAGCGAGCGGGCGCCGGTATAGCCCTTGGTGAAGTCGTCGCGGAGCAGCGCTTCGCCGATGCGCGTGCGCAGCGTGTCGACCGCGCCGGCCACCGCATCGGGCAGCACCACCTGCGGCTGGCTGAGGTCGATGCCCTGCAGCTGTTCGCGCATGGCTTGCGTGATGCCGGACTGCCGGTCGGCGTCGATCGCGTCGAACGGCTGGCCGTAGCGCGCCTGCGCCAGGTTGTCCCGCACCTCCTTCGCCAGCTGCACGAGGTATTCGGCGGTGTAGTCCTCGCCGAACGACGAGCCCATGCCGTACAGGCTGCCGTAGTCCATCAGGTCGGCCTTCTGGAAGCCGGACTTGCCGGCCACGATGTCGGCGTAGCTCATCACCACGGCGCCGTCGCGCGTGGTCATCTGTTGCGGGATCGGCGCAGCCTGCTGGTAGGTGCTGCGGGTGGCCGCCAGCATGCCGAGCGAGCAGGCGATGGTGACGGCGACGAGGATCCAGATCAGGACCCGGCTGACGCGATCCTGCGAACCGGCGCGGTCCGCAGGGAGTGTGTCTGAGGCCATGCAAATTTCCTTGCTGATGGGGAAGGGGATCAAACCGGGCGGCATGCTAGGTGTCGTACCCGCGCACCCTCCTGATCTGCGTCAGCCCGGCGGACGGCAGTGGCCCACGCAACTGCGGCATGTCGACGCACGGGCGCCGCGGACGGAGCGTGGCGGTGCGGCGGCACGTGGCGGCGTGTGACGGCATGCAACGGCGTGCGACGAAATGCGCGGCGTGCTGCCGTGCGGGCGCATGCCGGATTGACGTGCGTCAAAGCTCTTCCGCAAGCCCTTGCGCACACTGCGGCCATGAACCATGCCATCCAGATTCCCGAGTTCGACCCCGCGCTGATCGCGCGCTACGACGTGGCCGGGCCGCGCTACACCAGCTACCCGACGGCGCCGCAGTTCCACGGCGATTTCGGCGAGCACGCGCTGCGCGCGGCGATCCAGGCTTCCAACGAGGAGCCGATCCCGCGCCCGCTGTCGATCTACGTGCACGTGCCGTTCTGCGTGAGCCCGTGCTTCTACTGCGGCTGCAACCGCATCATCACCCGCGACGTGGGCAAGGCCGACCGCTACCTGGAGCGGCTGTACCGCGAGATCGAGCTCACCGCGAAGCTGTTCGACCGCGACCGCCAGGTGACCCAGCTGCACTTCGGCGGCGGCACGCCGAACTTCCTCGACGTGCCGCGCATGCAGGAGCTGATGGGCGTGCTGGCGCGCCACTTCAGCTTCAGCAACGAGCGCGGCCGCGAGTTCGGCATCGAGATCGACCCGCGCTTCGCCGACGCCGACTACATCCGCGGCATGGGCGAGCTGGGCTTCAACCGCATCTCGGTCGGCATCCAGGATTTCGATCCGGCGGTGCAGCAGGCGGTGAACCGCATCCAGAGCGTGGCGCAGACGCGCGAGGTGCTGGAGGCGGCGCGCGCCAGCGGCTTCCGCTCCACCAGCGTGGACCTGATCTACGGTCTGCCCAAACAGACCGTGGCCGGCTTCGAGCGCACGCTGGACGAAGTGATCGCGTTGGGCTCCGACCGCGTGGCGGTGTACGCCTACGCGCACCTGCCGGAGATGTTCAAGGCGCAGCGGCAGATCAATGCGGAAGACCTGCCCGACCCGGCCACCCGCCTGCAGTTGATCGGCCGCGCGCTGGCGCGGCTGGGCGAGGCGGGCTACGTCTACGTGGGCATGGACCACTTCGCGCGCGCCGACGACGAGTTGGTCGCCGCGCAGCGCGCGGGCACGCTGCAGCGCAATTTCCAGGGCTATTCCACCCACGGCGAATGCGACATCGTGGGCCTGGGCGTGAGCGCGATCGGCCGCATCGGCGACAGCTACAGCCAGAGCGCGCGCGACCTCACCGGCTACTACGCGGCGATCGACAACGGCCACCTGCCGATCGCGCGCGGGCTGGCGCTGAACGAGGACGACCTGATCCGGCGCGAGGCGATCGGCCAGCTGATGTGCTACGGCGAGCTGGACATGCTCGCGTTCGGCGAGCAGCGCGAGATCGTGTTCGCGGAGTATTTCGCCACCGAGCTGGAACGCCTGCACGCGCTGGCCGGCGACGGCCTGGTGACGCTGGACGAACGCGCGATCCGGGTGACCCCGCGCGGCCGGCTGCTGCTGCGCATCGTGGCGATGTGCTTCGACGCCTACCTCGGCAAGACCGCCGCGCCCCGGTTCTCGCGGGCGATATGAGCGCCGGAGCATGAGCGAAGCCCGCGTCCGCCGCGTCGCCGGCCGCGGCGCCGATCCGCTCGGCCCGCTGGCCGGTACGGACGGCGCATCGGAGTTCTGCCGCAGCTGCGCCTTGTCCAGCGCCTGCGCGATGGTGGGCTACGGCAAGCCGGAGCTGTCGCCGCTGCACGGGCTGATGCAGCACCTCGGCCCGTACCGCGCCGGCGAGCTGGTGTTCCGCCAGGGCGATCCGTTCGAGGCGGTGTACGCGGTGCGCGCCGGCACGGTGAAGACCCGCCTGCTGGACAGGGACAACCGCGAGCACGTGCTCGGCTTCTTCCTGCCGGGCGAGGTGATCGGGCTCGACGGGATCTACCAGGGTCGCTTCCCCTGCGATGCGGTGGCGCTGGACGACGCGCAGTTCTGCCGCTTCTCGTTCCCCGCGATGAGCGCACTGGCCACGCGCCAGCCGGCGGTGCAGCGGCACCTGTTCCGGCTGCTCAGCCGCTCGCTGGGCACCGTCAACCTGCTGGCGGGCGACCACGGCGCCGACGTGCGCATGGCCGCGTTTCTCGTCGACCTGGGCGACCGCTACGCCGCGCGCGGCTTTCCCGGCACGCACTACCAGCTCAGCATGTCGCGCAGCGACATGGCCAGCCATCTCGGCCTCGCCGCCGAGACGGTGAGCCGCACGCTGAGCCGCTTCCGCGCGCAGGGGCTGATCCGCGTCGAGCAGCGCGTGCTGCACCTGTGCGAGCCGCAACGGCTGCGCGAACTGGGCCGCAACCTGCTCGCGGCGTGAGCGGTTCAAGGAAGGTCTGGTCAATCTGGTTCCTTGCTCGTCATTCCTGCGCAAGCAGGAGGCGCTTCACAACAGCGAAGCTGGTCATCCAGCGCCTCTGCTTTCAGTGGCCTGCAGGCACTGGATGACTCGCTGCGCTCGCCCCTTCGTGGCCGCCCTGCGGGCGTTCTGCGCGCTACGCGCTTGTCCGGCTTTCGCTCGCTGGTGTCCGGAATATTCGATGTTCCAGTTCGCAGGCTCCAAGCACCGCAGGCTCTCGCCGTGAACGACGAAGTCGAGCGACTCGAATTCGGGAAGGCGCTGATTGGTGAATTCCTCTCTCTCCGGGAGAGGGTTGGGGTGGGGCTCTTGCTTCTGCGGTATCGCGAGCGACAAAGCGGTTTCGAGCCGCTGCCGCGGCCCGAGTGACTTTCTCTTTGCTTGTCCAAAGAGAAAGTCACCAAAGAGAAACGACACCCCGCGGCGACGCTTTCCGTCCATCCATGGACGGAAAGTCCGTGA
>JAFIHF010000065.1 GCA_017848855.1 Rhodanobacter denitrificans
AAGCGACGCCGCGGGGTGTCGTTTTCTCTTGGCTACTTCTCTTTGACTCCGGGCATCCTGCCCTACGCCCTTCGGGCCGGCTTCGCCGTTCGCACGCGCTCCTGCGCGTGCGTGGACAAGCAAAAGAGAAGTAGCTCGGGCGCCGGCAGGCGCACGAAAACGCTTTGAAACTTGCGATAAAGCAGAGGCCAGAGCCCCCTCACCCCAACCCTCTCCCCCAAGCAAGGCTTGGGGGAGAGGGAGCAGAAGCGTCACTCGCCGATGGTCAGCAACGACGCATTGCCGCCCGCCGCCGTGGTGTTGATGGTGAGCGTGCGCTCACCCGCGAAGCGCAAGAGGTAATGCGGGCCGCCAGCCTTGGGGCCGGTGCCGGAGAGGCTTTCGCCGCCGAACGGCTGCACGCCGACCACCGCGCCGATCTGGTTGCGGTTGACGTAGCAGTTGCCGATGCGGGCGTGGCTGCGGATGTATTCCACGGTGTCGTCGATGCGGCTGTGCACGCCCAGGGTGAGGCCGTAGCCGGTGGCGTTGATCTGCTCGACCACCTGCTTCAGTTCGCTGCCCTTCCAGCGCAGCACGTGCAGCACCGGGCCGAACACTTCGCGCTTCAGCGTGGACAGCGCGGGGATCTCGTAGGCGCGCGGGGCGAAGAAGGTGCCGTGCGCGGTGGCGGCCGGGTCGAGCGCCACCTCGGCGATCTTTTTCGCCTCCTTGTCCATGCGCGCGGCGTGCTCCACGAGGATCTGCTTCGCGTCCTCGTCGATCACCGGGCCCACGTCGGTGGAGAGCTGGCCGGGGTCGCCCACCTTCAGTTCGGCCATCGCGCCGGCGAGCATGGCGATCACCTTGTCGGCGATGTCTTCCTGCACGAACAGCACGCGCGCGGCGGAGCAGCGCTGGCCGGCGCTCTGGAACGCGGAGGCGATCGCGTCCTTGACGATCTGCTCGGGCAGGGCGGAGGAGTCGGCGATCATCGCGTTCTGGCCGCCGGTCTCGGCGATCAGCGCGGCGATCGGCGCGTTGCGCGCGGCCAGCGCGCGGTTGATCGCCCACGCGGTTTCGGTGGAGCCGGTGAAGGCCACGCCGGCCACGCGCGGGTCTTTCGTGAGCGCCGCGCCGACCACGGCGCCGTCGCCGGGCAGGTATTGCAGCACGGCCTCGGGCACGCCGGCTTCGTGCAGCAGCTTCACCGCGGCGTAGCCGATCAGGCTGGTCTGCTCGGCGGGCTTGGCGATCACGCTGTTGCCGGCGGCGAGCGCGGCGCTGACCTGGCCGAGGAAGATCGCCAGCGGGAAGTTCCACGGGCTGATGCAGACGAACACGCCGCGGCCGTTCAAGAACAGCTGGTTGCTCTCGCCGGTGGGGCCGGGCAGCTGCTCGGGCTGGCCGAACAGGCGGCGCGCCATGGTGGCGTAGTAGCGCAGGAAGTCGGCGGCCTCGCGGATCTCGGCGATGGAGTCGGGCAGGCTCTTGCCGGCCTCGCGCACGCACAGCGCGATGAACTCGGCGCGGCGCGCTTCGAGTTGTTCCGCCGCGTGTTCGAGGATCGCGGCGCGGCTGGCGGCGGGCAGGCGGTCCCAGTCGGGTTGGGCGGCGACAGCGTTCGCCAGCGCCTGATCGACCAGCGCGGCGTCGGCGGCGACGTAGCTGCCCACGGTCTGGCGGCGGTCGGCGGGGTTGGTCACCTGCACGGTGGGGCCGTTGCCGGTGGCGCCCGGCACCAGCGGTGCGGCGGTCCACGGGCCGCTCTTGGCGTTGATGGCCTCGGCGGCGGCCTTCAGTTCGTTGTCGTTGGAGAAGTTGATGCCCATGGAATTCTTCCGCAGTTCACCGTAGAGATTCACCGGCAGGGGGATGCGCGGGTGGGGGATGGAGGCGAAGCGGCGCACCGTTTCGCAAGGGTCGGCAACCAGCTCGCGCACCGGCAGGGTCTCGTCCACCACGCGGTTGACGAAGCTGGTGTTGGCGCCGTTTTCCAGCAGGCGGCGCACCAGGTAGGGCAAGAGATCCTCGTGCGTGCCCACCGGCGCGTAGACGCGGCAGGGCACGTTGAGCTTGTCCGCGCCGATCACCTCGGCGTAGAGGTCGGTGCCCATGCCGTGCAGGCGCTGGAACTCGAACGGACGGCCGCGCGCGATGTAGTGCACGGCGGCGATCGAGTGCGCGTTGTGGGTGGCGAACTGCGGGTAGATCAGCTCGCTGCCGGCGTCGAACAGCTTGCGCGCGCAGGCGAGATAGGAGACGTCGGTGTTCGGCTTGCGCGTGTACAGCGGGTAGCCGGCCAGGCCCTGTTCCTGCGCGCGCTTGATCTCGGCATCCCAGTAGGCGCCCTTCACCAGGCGCACGTACCAGCGGCGGCCGGCGGCGCGCGCGGTCTCGATTAGCCAGTCGATCACGAACGGGGTGCGCTTGGAGTAGGCCTGCACCACGATGCCGAGGCCGTTCCAGCCGGCCAGCGAGGGGTGGGCGAACACGTCGCCGATGATGTCCAGCGACAGTTCGAGGCGGTCGGCTTCCTCGGCGTCCACCGACAACGCGATGCCCTGCTGCATCGCCAGCTGCGAGAGTTCCAGCAGCTTGGCGGTGAGGTCGCGGCGGGCGATTTCGCGCTTGGCCACCTCGTAGCGCGGGTGCAGCGCGGACAGCTTCACCGAGATCGAGGGCGCGTCGGTGTGGTTCGCGAACGGGCCGCGCGCGCCGATGCGGGCGATCGCGAGGCGGTAATCTTCCTGGTAGCGCTCGGCGGTCTCGCTGGTGAGCGCGGATTCGCCCAGCATGTCGTAGGAATAGCGGTACATCGCGTATTCCTTCTTCGCGCAGCGGTCCAGCGCCTCGTCGATGGTCTGCCCCATCACGAACTGGTGGCCCATGATGCGCATGGCCTGGCGTACGGCGAGGCGGATCGCCGGCTCGCCGGCGCGGCCGGCGAGGCGCTTGAGCGCGCCGGTGAAGTCGCGGCGGGTTTCCTCGGCCAGGTTCACCAGGTGGCCGGTGAGCATCAGGCCCCAGGTGCTGGCGTTGACGAACAGCGACTCGCTCTGGCCCAGGTGTTTCTTCCAGTCCGCGTCGCCCAGCTTGTCGCGGATCAGCTTGTCGGCGGTGGCCTTGTCGGGAATGCGCAGCAGCGCCTCGGCCACGCACATCAAGAGCACGCCTTCCTCGGAGGAGAGGTCGTACTGGCGCATGAAGGATTCCACTGCACTCTGGTCCTTGGCGCGGGCACGCACGCGGGTGACCAAGCCGGCGGCCACGTCGATCACCTGCTCGCGCTCGGCGGGCGGCAGGGTGGCCTGGGCGAGCAGGTCGTTGACCGCTTCGGTTTCGTCGCGCAGCCAAGCGGCGGTGATGCGCGCGCGGGCGGGCTCGGCGCCGGCGGGGAGTTCGGGGCTGAGGATGGGCGCTGTCACGATGGGTCGATGTCGGGTAGGAGAGGGCAGGAAACGGCGCATTGTACGCGCATGCCGGCGGCCTGCCGCGGCCGAATCCCGGCCATGCAGCGCCGCATGGTGGCGGCGTTCGCGGGGCTGATCCAGCGCAAGCCCCTGCGACATTCTTGCCCCTTGCGTTTTTGCCACCTATTATCGAGACCGCTCCTGGCACGCCGGATCTCCATGATCGTGCTACGACCAGCCGCCGCCGGCTTGCCGCGCGTGACGATATGGCTCAGGCCCAATCGCACGCTCAGCCGCCGCGGCCTGCGTCGGCTGGTCATGCTGCTGGTGGCGCTGGTGCTGGCGACGGCCGTCCTGGGCGCGTGGCAGGGGAATGTGTTCGCTCCGCTGTTCGCGCTGGTCGAGTCGTCCGCCGTGGCCATCGCCTTGCGCGTGGCCTGGCGAACCGGCGACCGCGGCGAGCGCATCACCCTCGACCACGCGTCGCTGGAGGTGCAGTCGCTGCCGGGGCGGCAGTGCGTGCGTTTCCAGTCGTACTGGGTGCGTGCGCGGCTGGATGAAGGGGGAAACGGATGTCGTCGCCTGCTGCTGTCGTCGCACGGGCGCGAGCTGGAAATCGGCGCCTTCCTGGCCGAACAGGAGCGGGTCGAGCTGTTGCGCAAACTCACGGTGCTGCTGGGCGAGGTCAACCACCAGCCGCGCGGATAGGTTCAACAAAGGGCGAGAGCATGACATCTGGCAGCATCAGGACTGACGCACCCCGGACGCATCGAGGCCGGACGGCCGGCATCCGGCGCATCGTGGCGGCGTCGTTGGCTCTCGTGCTGGCGCTGGGCGCCGGCCTCGCGCAGGCCGATCCGCACCCGTGGCAGCTCAACATGACGCGCGGCTCGACCACCTGGTCCGGCGAGGCGTACTTCCTCAACAACGTCGCGCTGGGCGTGTGCGTGGTGATCGGCGTGCTGGTGTTCGGCGCGATGTTCATCGCCATGTTCCGCTTCCGCAAATCGCGCGGCGCGGTGGCGGAGAAGTGGTCGCACAACACCACGGTGGAGATCATCTGGACCGCGATCCCGGTGATCATCCTGGTGGTGCTGGCCTGGATGTCCACCGGCGGCCTGGTCTCGTTCGCGAACACCACCGGCGCGCAGATGACGGTGAAGGTCACCGGCTACCAGTGGAAGTGGCGCTACGACTACGTCGACTACCTCGGCAAGCCGGTCAGCAAGGTCGACTACATGTCCAAGCTCGACGCGCTCTCGGACAAGACCCGCCAGCTCGACTCGGGCATGGACCCGTACGCGGTGAAGACCGGCGACGAGAACACCTACCTGCTGAACGTGGACAAGCCGCTGGTGCTGCCCATCCACACCAAGATCCGCTTCGTGATCACCAGCGACGACGTGATCCACTCGTGGTGGGTGCCGGAGTTCGGCTGGAAGATGGACGCGATCCCCGGCATCGTCAACACCGCCTGGACCAACATCAGCAAGCCCGGCACCTACCGCGGCCAGTGCGCCGAGCTGTGCGGCCAGGACCACGGCTTCATGCCGATCGTGGTGAAGGCGGTTTCGCCGGAGGACTTCGCCAAGTGGCTGGCCGCGCAGCAGCAGGCGAATGCGCCCGCCGCGCCGGCGCCGGCCGCGAGCGCCGCCGCGCCCGCCACCGCGCAGGTCGCGCCCGCCGGCTCCGGCGAGCACGGCTGAGCGCGCCGTCCACCCACGCAAGCGGCAGCCGCCCGCGGCTGCGCCCACGACAGAACACAGGTAGAGGTGCAAGGCCATGGCCCACGAAGCCGCCCACGATCACCACGACGACCACCACCACGCCCCGCAGGGCTTCTTCCAGCGCTGGGTGATGTCCACCAACCACAAGGACATCGGCACGCTGTACCTGATCTTCTCGCTGACGATGTTCTTCATCGGCGGCAGCTTCGCGATGGTGATCCGCGCCGAGCTGTTCAAGCCCGGCCTGCAGCTGGTGCAGCCGTACTTCTTCAACGAGATGACCACCATGCACGCGCTGGTGATGATCTTCGGCGCGATCATGCCGTCCTTCGTGGGCCTCGGTAACTGGATGATCCCGCTGATGATCGGCGCGCCGGACATGGCGCTGCCGCGCATGAACAACCTCTCGTTCTGGATCCTGCCGTTCGCGTTCGCGCTGCTGCTGTCCACGCTGTTCCTGCCCGGCGGCGGCCCGGCCGGCGGCTGGACGATGTATCCGCCGCTGTCGCTGCAGAGCGGCTCGCTGGCCTACGCGGTGTTCGCGATCCACCTGATGGGCATCAGCTCGATCATGGGCGCGATCAACATCATCGCCACCATCCTCAACATGCGCGCGCCGGGCATGGATCTGCTGAAGATGCCGGTGTTCGTGTGGAGCTGGCTGATCACCGCGTTCCTGCTGATCGCGGTGATGCCGGTGCTGGCGGGCGCGGTGACCATGCTGCTCACCGACAAGTACTTCGGCACCAGCTTCTTCAACCCGCACGGCGGCGGCGATCCGGTGCTGTACCAGCACGTGTTCTGGTTCTTCGGCCACCCCGAGGTCTACATCATGATCCTGCCGGCGTTCGGGATCATCTCGGAGATCATCCCCACCTTCGCGCGCAAGCCGATCTTCGGCTACCGCGCGATGGTGTACGCGATCGCCTGCATCGCCTTCCTGTCGTTCATCGTGTGGGCGCACCACATGTTCGCGGTGGGCATGCCGGTGGGCGCGGACATCTTCTTCATGTACGCGACGATGCTGATCGCGGTGCCGACCGGCGTGAAGGTGTTCAACTGGGTGGCCACGATGTGGGGCGGCTCGATGACGTTCGAAACGCCGATGCTGTTCGCGATCGCGTTCGTGATCCTGTTCACCATCGGCGGCTTCTCCGGCCTGATGCTGGCGCTGGTGCCGGCCGACTTCCAGTACCACGACACCTACTTCGTGGTGGCGCACTTCCACTACGTGCTGGTGACCGGCGCGGCGTTCGCGATCATGGCGGCCACCTATTACTGGCTGCCGAAGTGGACCGGCCACATGTACAGCGAGTTCTGGGGCAAGGTGCACTTCTGGTGCTCGGTGGTGTTCGTCAACGTGCTGTTCTTCCCGCAGCACTTCCTCGGCCTTGCCGGCATGCCGCGCCGCATCCCCGACTACAACGTGGCGTTCGCCGACTTCAACATGATCAGCTCGATCGGCGGCTTCCTGTTCGGCGCCTCGCAGCTGATCTTCCTCGGCGTGATCGTGCACTGCGCGTTCTTCTCGAAGAAGAAGGCCACCGATCGCGTGTGGGAAGGCGCGCGCGGGCTGGAGTGGACGCTGCCGTCGCCGCCGCCGCACCACAGCTTCACGGTGCCGCCGGTGGTGCACGACGAGGAGCTCGCGCACGGTCACGTGAGCGATTGACCGGCGCGGAGCACGCGGCACATGGCCAATCACGTCGCTGACGGGCAGTTCGAGCGGACGCGCCGCCACGGCGTGCGCCGCACCGTGACGGTGCTGGCGATCGTGGTCGGCGCCTTCTACCTGCTGTCGTTCGCGCAAATTCTGTTGATGAAATAGTCGAGGCGACCCGTCGCCTCACCGGGGAAACTCCACGGAGTCTCAGCATGGCCCAGCAGCACGACATCTACTACGTACCGAGCAAGAGCCAGTGGCCGATCGTGGCCGCGGTGGTCATGTTCCTCACCATGTTCGGCGCGGCGCACTGGCTGAACGCGGAGCCCGGCGAGAGCGGCTTCGGCAAGACCGTGATCACGCTCGGCGCGGTCGGCGTGATCGGCATGTTCTTCGGCTGGTTCCATTCGGTGATCAAGGAATCGCTGGCCGGCCTGTACAACCCCCAGGTGGACACCTCGTTCCGCATGGGCATGATGTGGTTCATCTTCTCCGAGGTGATGTTCTTCGGCGCGTTCTTCGGCGCGCTGTTCTACATCCGCAACTTCTCGGTGCCGTGGCTGGGCGGCGAAGGCCACGGCGTGCTCACCCACCAGTTCCTCTACGACAGCTACAGCGGCGCCTGGGGCGCGGCCGGCGGCAACGGCCCGCTGCACGTCGGCGGCCCGTTCAGCACCGTGGCGCCGTGGGGCCTGCCGCTGCTGAACACGGTGATCCTGCTCAGCTCCAGCGTCACCGTGACGATCGCGCACCACGCGCTGCGCGGCGGGCACCGCGGCCGCATCCTGCTGTTCCTCGGCCTCACCGTGCTCTTGGGCGCGAGCTTCCTGTTCTTCCAGGCGCACGAGTACATGGAGGCGTACAAGGAGCTCAACCTCACCCTGCACAGCGGCGTGTACGGCTCCACCTTCTTCATGCTCACCGGCTTCCACGGCCTGCACGTGACCCTGGGCACGATCATGCTGGCGGTGATCTGGCTGCGCGTGCTGAAGGGCCACTTCAGCAAGGAACACCACTTCGGCTTCGAGGCGGTGGCGTGGTACTGGCACTTCGTCGACGTGGTCTGGCTGTGCCTGTTCCTGTTTGTATATATCCTCTGAGCCGCGGTGTTTCGTGGCCGCAAAAAAACCGCCCGCGGGCGGTTTTTTTGCGGCTGCGGAGCCGGCGCGCCGTGCGGCTACACTCAGCGGCCGACGTCGTGCGGGTTCAGCCAGCCCATCCAGATGCCGAACACGACCATGCCGATCAAGAGCAGCGACAGCGCGATGCGGCGGGTCAGCGCCCAGGCCATGCGGCGGTCGTCGTCCTTGTCGGTCATCATGTAGTACAGCGCCTGGGCGAGGCTGAAGATCACCACCAGCAGCAACACCACCACCGCGTATTTGTAGATGGGGCCCACGTGATTGATCCGGCAGATTTCGGTGCAGGCAGTATAGCCATCGCGGGCGCTGCGCCGTGCTAGGCGGATTCCGCCGCCCGCCGTGGTGGGCGATCCTGCTGACCGCCGCCGCGGCCGTGCTGTTCGTGCGCCTGGGCTTCTGGCAGCTGCATCGTGCCGCCTACAAGGACGACCTGCTGCGGCGCTATGCCGCGGCGGCCGTGGCGCCGGCGCAGGACTTCGCCGCGGTGGCCGCGCGGCCGCCCACGGACGCCTATCCGCGCGTGCGGGTGCAGGGCCGCTACCTCGCCGATCGCATCTACCTGCTGGACAACCCCAAGCACGACGACCGCGGCGGCGTGGAGGTCTACGTGCCGCTGCGCGTGCCGGGCGGGGATCGCCTGCTGCTGGCGGACCTGGGCTTTCTGCCCGGCGACGGCACCGACCGCACGCCGCAACTGCCGCCGCTGCCGCAGGACGTGCAGAGCCTGCGCGGCCTGTACGTGCCGCCGCCGGGGCACGGCTTCGAGATGGGCGGCGACGCGCTGCCGCGGCAGGCGACGTGGCCGAAGAAGACGATCTATTTCGACATGCGGCAGATCGCCGCCGACCTCGGCGCGAAGCTGTATCCGCGCGTGCTGAGCCTGGACCCCGACCCGGCCTCGATCTACGTGCGCGTGCACGCGCTGGACTTCGGCGACATGCCGCCGGCGCGCCATCGCGCGTACGCGTTCCAATGGTTTTCCTTCGCGATCGCCGTGGTGGTGATCCTGCTGGTGCTGAGCCGCAAGCGCGGTTCGCGCCGTTCCTGACCCGTGGATGTTCCGATGAATGCCGCCGACCCCGCCGCGCTGCGCAAGAGCCGCCTGAAGCTGTTGCTGGTCGCCTCGATCTTCGCCGCGCCGTTCGTGCTGGCGCTGCTGCTCACGCTGGCGGGCTGGCAGCCGGGCGCGAAGGGCAACGGCCTGCCGATCCTGCCGCAGCGCAACTTCGCCCAGGAGCAGCTCCCGGTACGCCTCGCCGACGGCAAGGACTGGGCCTGGCGCGACAGTGAGCCGCGGCTCACCCTGGTCGCGCTGCCCGGGCCGGACTGCGCCGCGCGCTGCTACGCCGCGCTGACCGCGATGGCCAAGGCGCGCGTGCTGCTCAACCGCAACCAGTCGCGGCTGCGCCTGCTCTACGTGGGCACGCCGCCCGCGGATGCGCGGCAGCGCGCGGGCATGGCGAACTACTGGCAGCTGGGCGCGGATACCGACGGCAAGCTGGCCGCGTGGCGGCCGACCTCGCCCGACAGCGTGAGCGCCGTGCTGGTGGAATCCGATGGCACCGCGCTGGCGCGCTATCCTGCCGGTTTCGATCCGGCCGGTTTGTTGAAGGATCTGCAGAAGGTCATCAAGTGATGTCGTTGCACGTGGGAAAAATCCTGCGCTGGCTGTCGCTGCTGGCGGCCGTGTTCGCGTTCGGGCTGGTGATGTTCGGCGCCTTCGTGCGCCTGTCCAACGCCGGCCTGTCCTGCCCCGACTGGCCCACCTGCTACGGCGAGGCGACCTGGCCGCAGCACGCGCAGGCGGTGGCGCAGGCCGACGCCGCGTTCCCGCAGCGCCCCTACGAGGCGCACAAGGCCTGGCGCGAGCAGGTGCACCGCATGCTGGCCGGCACGCTGGGCGTGCTGGTGCTGGCGCTGGCGCTCGCGGCCGCGTGGCGGCGGCGCTGGGCCGTGCTGGCGCTGGCGGGCAGCGCGGCGCTCGCCGCGGTGGGCGTGGCGATGTACATGCAGGGCGAGCATCGCTGGTCCTCGCTGTTCGCGGTGTGCGCGATCGCGCTGCCGCTGGCGGCGGCGCTGGCGCTCAAGCGGCCGGCGGCGTGGCGCGTCTGCCTCGTGGCGCTGGGCGTGATCGTGTTCCAGGCCATGCTCGGCATGTGGACGGTGACCCTGCTGCTCAAGCCCATCGTGGTGACCGGACACCTGCTGGGCGGCATGACCACGTTCGCGCTGCTCGGCTACGCGGCGGTGCGCTTCGGCGGCGTGGGCGCGGTGGACGACGCGCTGGCCGGCCTGCGCAGGCTGGTGGTCCTCGGCATCGTGCTGCTCGCCTGCCAGATCGCGCTGGGCGGCTGGACCTCGTCGAACTACGCGGCGCTCGCCTGCGGCACCGGACCGGCGGCCTTCCCGCAGTGCCTGGGCCAGTGGTGGCCGCCGGGCGATTACCGGCAGGGCTTCATCCTGTGGCGCGGCATCGGCGTCAACTTCGAAGGCGGCATCCTCGACGGGCCCGCGCGCACCGCGATCCAGATGGTGCACCGGCTCGGCGCGCTGGCGGTGTTCTGCTACCTCGGCTGGCTGTCGCTGCGGCTGGCGCGGCGCGGCCTGCGCGGCTACGGCCTCGCGATCGCCGCGGCGCTGCTCTGCCAGGTGCTGCTGGGCATCAGCAACGTGCACTTCGGCCTGCCGCTGCCGGTGGCCACCGCGCACAACGGCATGGCCGCGCTGCTGCTGTTCGCGCTGGTGGCGACGCTGGCGCGCACGCAGCGGCGGCACGATGCGGCGGGAGCCCGACGATGAAAAACATGCTGGGCGAATACCTGCAGCTGACCAAGCCGCGCGTGGTGGCGCTGCTGGTGTTCTGCGCGGTGATCGGCATGTTCCTCGCGGTGCCGGGTATCCCGCCGTGGCGCGCGCTGGTGTGGGGCACGCTGGGCATCTGGCTGGCCTCGGGCTCGGCGGCGGCGTTCAACCACCTGATCGACCAGCGCATCGACAAGCTGATGGCGCGCACGGCGCGGCGCCCGCTCGCCACCGGCCACCTGCAGCCGCGGCAGGTGCTGGTGTTCGCGATCGCGATGGGCATCGTCTCGATGCTGGTGCTGGCGCTGCTGGTGAATGGGCTCACCGCCTGGCTCACCTTCGGCGGCTTGATCGGCTACGCGCTGGTCTACACGGCGTACCTCAAGCGTGCCACGCCGCAGAACATCGTGATCGGCGGCCTCGCCGGCGCGATCCCGCCGGTGCTGGGCTGGACCGCGGTGACCGGCGCGCTGCATCCGTTCGCGCTGCAGCTGTGCCTGATCATCTTCGTGTGGACGCCGCCGCACTTCTGGGCACTGGCGATCTTCCGCCGCGACGACTACGCGCGCGCCGGCGTGCCGATGCTGCCGGTGACCCACGGCGTGGAATACACGCGCTGGCAGGTGCTGTTCTACACCGTGCTGCTGGTGCTGGTGACCCTGCTGCCGGCGATCACCGGCTACAGCGGCTGGCTCTACCTCGGCGGCGCGGCGGTGTTGGGCGCGGGCTTCCTGTACTACGCGATCCGCCTGCTGAACCCGCCGGACCCGTTCTTCGCGATGCGCGTGTTCAAGTACTCGATCGTCTATCTGATGGCGTTGTTCGCGTTCCTGCTCGCCGACCACTGGCTGGTGGCGCCGCTGCGGCAGGGGCTGGTGTTCAAGGCGGTGGGGTGAACGCGGCCTCGCCGCGCGGAGGGCCGCGATGCGCCTGTTGATCGTCGAAGATTCGCCGACCCTGGGCCCGGACCTGCGCACCGCGCTGGCGCGCGACGGCCACGCGGTGGACCTGGCGGCCGATGGCGAGGAAGCGCTGCGCTACCTCGCCGCGTATCGCTACGACGTGGTGACGCTGGACCTGATGCTGCCACGCCTCGACGGCTGGGCCGTGCTGCGCCGGCTGCAGGGCCGCGAGGGCGGCACGCGCGTGCTGGTGCTGTCCGCGCGCGACCAGGTGGAGGATCGCGTCGAGGCGCTGAACCTCGGTGCCGACGACTACCTGGTGAAGCCCTTCGCCTATGCGGAACTGGCGGCGCGGCTGCACGCGCTGGCCCGCCGCGGCGACGCGCCCGCGCCGCGGCTGCAGGCCGGGCCGCTGGTGCTCGAACCGCACGCGCGGCTGGCGCGGGTGGGCGAGGCGGCGCTGCCGCTCAGCCCCAAGGAGTACGCGCTGCTGGAGGCGCTGATGAGCCAGCGCGGCAAGGTGCTGTCGCGCGCCGCGCTGTTCGAGTCGATCTACGATGCGCGCAGCGAAGCCTCCGACAAGGTGATCGAGGTGCTGATGAGCACGCTGCGCGGCAAGCTCGCCCAGGCGGGGCTGCCGGAGCTGATCGAGACGCGGCGGGGCTTCGGCTATGTCGTGGCTGGCTGAGCGGCTGGCCGGCTCGATCCGCGCGCGCCTGCTGCTGAGCCTGTGCGGCGGCCTCGGCCTGCTGCTGCTGGCCACCTTCGTGCTGCTCGACCTCGGCATCGACCGGCAGATCCACGGCCGCTTGGACGATGCGTTGCTTGGCCGTGCGCGCGGCATCGCCGCGGTGCTCGAATCCCATCCGCCCGCGGCCGCGCTGGCCGAACTGCAGGCGTTCAACCCCGGCTACGCCGACAGCGGGCACACCGACTTCCTGCAGATCTGGGACGCGCGCGGGCGTACCCTGCTCGCCTCGGCCAGCAACGCCGCCGCCAACCTGCAGCCGCCGCCCGCGGCGGTGGCGGCGAACGCGCCGCTGTTCTACGACCTGCGCCTGCCCGACGGCCACAGCGGCCGCGCCGTGGCGCTGCGGCTCAACGTGGGCCGGCACGGCGCGGACGCGGTGCTGGCAGTGGCGCAGGAGCGCACCGACGTCGATGCGCTGGAAGGGCAGGTGCATCTCGCGCTGGTCGCCGCCGCGATCGGCACCATCGTGCTGGCCGCCTTGCTCGCCGTGCTCGCGGTGCGCGGCGGCCTGCGCCCACTGCTGGAATTCGGCGCGCGGGCGCGCGGCGGCGCGCCGGCCGGCGAGGCGCTGCCGCCCGAACGCATGCCGCGCGAACTGCGGCCCTTCGCCGAGAGCCTCAACGCCGCCTTCCGCCAGCTGCGCGAGGCGCTCGAACGCGAGCGGCGCTTCGCGCGCGACGTGGCGCACGAGCTGCGCACCCCGCTGGCGGAGATGCGCATGGCGGTGGAGCTGGCGCAGCGCGACGCGGGCGACCCGGCGCCGCTGCACGGCGCGCTGGGCGCGATCGAGCGCATGCGCCGCTGCATCGACGGCCTGCTGGCGCTGTCGCGCTACGAGGCCGGCCTGGACCGCCCGCAGCTCGAACCGCTGGAACTGGCCGGCCTGCTGCGCCGCGCGCTGGCCACGGCGCAGCCGCCGGCGGCGCGCAACGCGGTGCGGATCGAGGCCGCGCTGCCGCGCGAATGCTGGGTGAGCTCGGACACCGCGCTGCTCGAACGCATCGTCGACAACCTGCTGCTCAACGCCGCCGAATACGCGCCGCCGGACAGCCGGGTGCGCGTGCGGCTGGAGCCGGCGGACGACGGCCTGCGGCTGTGCATCGAGAACCCGGCGCCCGCGCTGGAAGCCGCCGACCTGGCGCACCTGGGCGAGCGCTTCTGGCGCAAGTCGGCCGCGCGCGAAGCCAGCCGCCACGGCGGGCTGGGCCTCGCGCTGGCGCGCGCGCTGGCCGGCGTGCTCGGCCTGCGGCTCGCGTTCGCGCTGGAGCACGGCGTGTTCCGCGCCAGCCTGGAGCCCCTGCGCGAAATCGCCGCACTCATGCAACCCGAGTCTTAAGCCCGTTCAAAGCATGCCGCACCGATGCTTGGCGTCCGATCGCACAGGCATCGAGGTAGGACATGCGGCATGGGTTGCTGGGATTCGCGCTGGGCGTCGCCTTGCTGCCGTTGGCGGCGTGGGCGCAGGAACGCGCGCCGAGCGCCGCGCAGCGCCAGGCGCTGGGCATCGAGCTGGGCAAGGCCGAGGCTGCGCGCGACTTGCCGGTGGACGGCCTGCCGGCCATCGTGCAGGCGCCGCTGGACGACAGCGCGGTGGTCACCGCGCCCTACGCCGGCGTGGTGCTGCAGGTGCTGGTGCGCGAGGGCGACGCAGTGCGGCGCGGCCAGCCGCTGGCGCGCGTGCAGAGCCGCGAGGCGATGACGCTGGGCGCCGATCTGGTCGCGGCGCGCGGCGAGTCCCGCCTCGCCGATGCGCAGGCCGCGCGCGACCGCCAGCTGCTGGCTGAAGGCATCATCCCCGCCGCCCGCGCGCAGGCCGCAGAGGCGCGTCGCGACGCGGCGGCCGCGCGGCTGCGCGAGCTGCAGGCCGCCGCCGCCGTGGCGCCGCCCGCGCAAGGCGGCGCGCCGGGCGTCTACGAGCTGCGCACGCCGCGCGACGGGCGCGTGATCGAGCGCGCGCTGCGCCCCGGCGAGCCGGTCGCGCTGCTGGCCAAGGCCTTCGTGGTGGCGCGCCGCGACCGCGTGCTGCTGGAGCTGCACGTGCCGGCGCGGCATGCGGCGGCGCTGCGCACCGGGCTGGGCGTGCGCCTGCGCGACGGCGTCGAGGGCCGCGTGGTGGAAGTGGGCGGGGCGGTCGATGCGGCCAGCCAGACGGTGCCGGTGCGCGCCGAAGTGGCGGACGGACGCCTGCTGGCCGGGCAGCAGCTCAGCGCCACCCTGCTGCTGCCCGCACCACCCGGCGCGGTGCGGCTGCCGTCGCGCGCGCTGGCCGAGCACGCCGGCGGCGACGCGGTGTTCGTGGCCGGGCCGCGCGGCTTCAGCGCCGTGCCGGTGGAGCTGCTGGCGCAGACCGCCGACGGCTACAGCGTGGTGCGCGGCGCGCTCAAGCCCGGCGCCGAGATCGTGGTGGCCGGCGCCGGCGCGCTGGGCGCGCTGCCGGCGGCGGGGCACTGACATGCTGCGCCGCCTCGTCGAAGCCGCGCTGTCGCACCGCTGGCTGGTGCTGCTGGTCGCGGTGGCCGCGATCGCCGGAGGCGCGTGGGCGTACGCGCAGCTGCCGATCGACGCCTATCCCAACATCGCGCCGACCCAGGTCAAGCTGATCCTGAAGGCGCCGGGGATGACGCCGGAGGAAGTCGAGACGCGCGTGGTGGCGCCGCTGGAGCTGGAGCTGCTCGGCATCCCGCAGTCGCAGATCCTGCGCTCCACCGCCAAGTACGGCATCGCCGACATCACCCTGGATTTCGAGGACGGCACCGACATCTACTGGGCGCGCCAGCAGGTCACCGAACGCTACGCGGCGGCGCAGGACAGCCTGCCCGGCGGCATCGCCGGCGGCCTGGCGCCGATCGCCACGCCGCTGTCGGACATGTTCATGTTCACCCTCGAAGGCGGCAACCTCAGCCTCGCCGAGCGGCGCACCCTGCTGGACTGGACCATCCGGCCGGCGTTGCGCACGATCCCCGGCGTGGCCGACCTCAACGCGCTGGGCGGCGAGGTGCGCAGCTTCGTGGTGGAACCCGACCGCGCGCGGCTGTCGGCGGCCGGGCTGCATTTCCGCGACGTGGTCGACGCGATCGGGCGCAACAACCGCAACGACGGCGCCGGCCGCCTGCGCCAGGGCGACGACGCGCTGATCGTGCGCGCCGAGGGCGCGGTGCGCGGGCTGGACGACCTGCGCCGCGTGGTGGTGGCCACGCGCGGCGGCGTGCCGGTGCGAGTGGCCGACGTGGCCACGGTGCACATCGGCAGCCTGACCCGCTACGGCGCGGTCACCCGCGACGGTGCCGGCGAGGCGGTGGAAGGCCTGGTGGTGGGCCTGCGCGGCACCGACGCCTCGCGCGCGGTGGCGCAGGTGCGGGCTCGGCTGGACGCCCTGCAGGCCACGCTGCCGCCCGGCGTAAAGCTGGAGGTGTTCTACGACCGCGGCGCGCTGATCGAGCGCGCGGTGGGCACGGTGAAGCACGCGCTGCTGGAGGCGGTGGTGCTGGTGGTGGTGTTGCTGCTGCTGTTCCTCGGCGACGCGCGCGCGGCGCTGGTGGTCTCGCTGACCCTGCCGATGGCGGCCCTGCTCACCTTCCTGCTGATGCACCTGGCCGGCATGAGCGCGAACCTGATGAGCCTGAGCGGCCTGGCCATCGCGATCGGCATGCTGGTGGACGCCGCGGTGGTGGTGGTGGAGAACGCGATCAGCCGGCTGGCACGCGAGGAGGGCGGCAGGGCCTTGCCGCGCCTGCACCGCATCTACCGCGCGGTGGTGGAAGTGGCCAGCCCGGTGACCGCGGGTGTGGTCATCATCTGCCTCGTGTTCCTGCCCCTGCTCACGCTGGAAGGGCTGGAGGGCAAGCTGTTCGGCCCGGTGGCGCTGACCATCGTGTTCGCGCTGCTGGCCTCGCTGCTGCTGTCGCTGACCCTGGTGCCGGTGCTGTGCTCGTGGCTGCTGCGCGACTCGGCGCATGCCGAGCCGTGGCTGATGCGCGTGCTCGAACGCGGCTACACGCCGCTGCTGGACTGGTCGCTGGCGCACGGCCGCCTGCTCGGCGCGGCGGCCGGCGCGGCGCTGCTGCTGGGCGCGCTGGCCTGGCTGGGCACCGGCAAGGCGTTCATGCCGACGATGGACGAGGGCGACATGCTGATGCAGCTGGTCAAGCGCCCCTCGGTGAGCCTGGAAGCCTCGCGCGACCAGGATCTGGCGATCGAGCGCGCGATCCGCGCGCGCCTGCCCGAGGTGGAGCACGTGGTGGCGCGGCTGGGCTCGGACGAGCTGGGCCTGGACCCGATGGGCCTCAACGAAACCGACATGTTCCTGCAGCTCAAGCCGCGCCAGCAGTGGCGCGTGCCCGAGCGCGACTGGCTGGAGGAACAGCTGCGCGCGGTGATGCAGGATTTTCCCGGTGTCGACTACGGCTTCACCCAGCCGATCCAGATGCGCGTGTCGGAGATGCTCACCGGCAGCCGCGGCGACGTGGCGGTGAAGGTGTTCGGCCCCGAGCTGGGCACGTTGAACCGCCTCGCCGACGGCATCGCGGCGATCCTCGAGCGCACCCGCGGCAGCCAGGACGTGATCGCGCAGACGCAGGAAGGCATGCGCTACCTCGGCGTGCGCATCGACCGCGAGGCGGCGGGACGCTACGGCCTGGACGTGGCGGCGGTGCAGGACGAACTGCGCGCGCAGCTGGAAGGCTGGCAGGCCGGCACGGTGATCGAGCAGCAGCGCCGCACCCCGGTCAGCGTGCGCGGCGCGCGCAGCGTGGCCGACGCCCCGGCGCTGTTCGGGCAGCTGAGCCTGGCGCGCGGCGACGGCGGCGAAGTGCCGCTGGATCGCGTGGCCGCGCTCGCGCCCGTGGCCGGCCCGGTGGCGGTGCGCCGCGAAGCGGGCTCGCGCTACGCGCTGGTGCAGGCCAACGTGGCCGGGCGCGACCTGGTCGGCTTCGTCGAGGAAGCGCGCGCCGCGGTGGAGAAGGAGCTGCACCTGCCGGCGGGCTACCGCATCAGCTGGGGCGGGCAGTTCGAGAACCAGCAGCGCGCCGCGGCACGCCTCGCGGTGGTGGTGCCGGTGGCGCTGGCGCTGATCTTCCTCGTGCTGTTCTCCACCTTCGGTTCGCTGCGGCAGGCCCTGCTGATCCTGTGCAACGTGCCGTTCGCGCTGGTCGGCGGCATCGTGGCGCTGTGGCTGTCGGGGCAGTACCTGTCGGTGCCCGCCTCGGTCGGTTTCATCGCGCTGCTCGGCATCGCGGTGCTCAACGGCCTCGTACTGGTGTCGCACTTCAACGAGCTGCGCGTGGCGGGCCTGCCGATGGCGCAGGCCGTGCGCGAAGGCGCGCTGCGGCGCCTGCGCCCGGTGCTGATGACCGCCTCCATCACCGCGCTCGGCCTGGTGCCGCTGCTGTTCGCCAGCGGCCCCGGCGCGGAGATCCAGCGCCCGCTGGCGGTGGTGGTGATCGGCGGCCTGACCAGTTGCACCGCGCTGACCCTGCTGTTGCTGCCGGTGCTGTTCCGTCGCTTTGGCGAGGCGAGCCGAGTGCCATGACTCAAGTGTTGAAACGACTCACCCTGATCGCTCCGCGCAGCATGGAGGCGGCGCTGGCCGCCGCCCTGCTGGAAATGGAACCGGTGCTGCCGGGCTTCACCACCGCCGCGGTGCAAGGGCATGGCGAGGGCTTCACCCGCGCGAACACGCACGAGCGCGTGCGCGGCCGCGTCGATCGCCTGCTGCTGTGGCTGGTGCTGCCGGCCGACGACGTGCCGCGCGTGCTGGCGCAACTGCAGCAACGCCTGCAGCACAGCCAGATCGTGTGGTGGGTGGAGCCGGTGGATGCGATGGGGAGGCTGGCATGAAACGGATCGCCTGCGTGCTGGCGCTGTGGGCCGGCGTGGCGGCCGCGCAACAGGCCGCGCCGGACACCAGCCTGCCGCCGGAGGAGCTGGTGCTCAACGCCATCGACGCCACGCCCGAAGTGCGCATCGCCGAGGCCGGCCTCGCGCGCGCGGAGGCGGAGCAGCGCATGCGCCAGGCCGGCCCGCACGAGGCCCAACTCACGCTGATTCCGCAGCGCCGCCGCGTGGACGGCGCGGGACGCTACCGCGAGTGGGAGGCGGACCTGTCGCGCGGCGTGCGCTGGCCCGGCAAGGCCCGGCTGGATCGCGAGATCGGCGCCAGCGGCCGCGAGGCCGCCCGGCTGCTGCTGGAGGACGCGCACCACGCCGCCGCGCGCCGCCTGCTGATGCTGTGGTCGGATTGGCAGCGCGCCGGCAGCGCCGTGCTGGTGCGCCGCCAGCAGGAAGCCGTGTGGCAGCGCGAGCTGGACGCGGTGGGCCGGCGCGTGGCGCTGGGCGACGCGGCGGTGCGCGACCGCATGGCGATCGAGGCCGCGCTGGCGCAGGCGCGGGTGGCCGTGCTGGAGGCGCAGGCGGAGGAGGCGCGCAGCCGCCTCGCGCTGGCCAGCCTGTTCCCCACGCTGCCGCTGCCCGAGCAGCTGCGTCTGCCGGAGGCGCCGCCCGCGCTGCGCGGCACGGATGCCGAGTGGGTGGCGACGATCCTCGCGCGCAGCCACGAGATCGGCGCCGCCGCGGCGCTGGCGCGGCAGAAGGACGCGGAGGCGCGGCGCGCCCGTGCCGACCGCCTGCCCGATCCGGTGCTCGGCCTGCGCGTGCTGGACGAGCAGGGCGGCCGCGAGCGTGCGCTCGGCGTCACCGTGTCGATCCCGCTGGGCACGGCCTACCGCGGCGCCACGGCCGCGGCCGCCGGCGCCGATGCGCTGGCCGCCGAGGCGAGCCTCGCGGGCGTCCGCCGCGACGTGGCGGAAGGCGCGCGCCAGGTGGTGGATGCCGCGCGCAGCATGCACGGCGTCTGGCAGCGCCAGCACGAAGCCCGGGCCGCCGCCGAAGCCAGCGCGATGAAGGCCGCGCGCGCGTATGCGCTGGGCGAAGGCACGCTCACCGAGGTGCTCGCCGCGCGGCGCCTCGCGCAGGACGGCGCGCTGGCGGAACGGCGCGCGCTGGTCGACGCGATCGAGGCGGCGATGCGCGTGGAGGTGGATGCGCACGAACGCTGGCATCGCCACGACGACGGCGAGCCGGGCGAGGTGGCGATGGAATCCCGGGTGCGCCTGCCCGTATTGGGCGGCGAATAGGGCGACGCGCCATCGCATCCATCGTCGAACACGATCACGCATGCGTTGACGCGCCCGCGCTCGCCCGGCAAAATACGCGAGTCGCGCGCGCGGCAGCACCTGCGCCGGCATCCTGTCCTGACTAACCAAGGCATATGGACGTTTACCCTAGTCGCAACGTCGACACCCGCTTGCTTCGGGTGCCGGCAATGCATCACAAGCTGAACGCCTGCGGCAGCCGCCAGCGGTCGGCCGGTCTTTTCCTCGACTAGGAAACGCCGGCCCATCCCCCGACGGCGCCGCGCGCCGTAACCGAGGAGATGGGCCCATGAAGCTCCTTCGCGATTTTCTCCGCCTGCGGACTCCCCGCCGCAGCCTGTTCGCCGTTCGCCGCGAGGCGCAGCGGGATTTCGTCGTGACCGTGCCGGCGCCGCTGGCGGCCCCGGCCGTCGAGCCGTCGCGCCAATTCGAGTTGCGTACCGTCGCACCGTTGTCGTCGCCGCGTCATCTGCAACTGGCATCCAGTCACTGATGAACGCATGCGTGCCCCGCAAGTGCTGGCCTCCACCAGTGCGACGGCGGCGCAGCTTGTGCCCGGCGGTCCGCACGACCGCCGTCTGCATCACAGCGGACGTTCCGTCCAGCTAGCCGGCCCGCGCCGGCACGCTGCCGCGGCGCGGATCCGATAAGGAACGGTAGCGATCCATGAGCAAGTCCTATTCCCGCCCCACCGTCAAGGCGGCGGCGCCCGCGCCCACGCACGTCGTCGCGGCGCAGGAAGCGTTTCGCGACAACGAGTCGCTGCTGGCCGCGCTCGGCACGTCCGTGCACGGCCTGGACGCGGAGCGCATCACCGAGCGCCTGCATCGCGACGGCGTCAACGAGGTCTCGCACGAGAAGCCGCCGCACTGGTCGCTGCAGCTGCTGCACGCGTTCAAGAACCCGTTCATCGTGGTGCTGCTGGTGCTGGCCGGCGTGCAGATCTTCACCGACGGCAGCGACCTCACCGGGCCGATCATCATCGCGGTGATGGTGGGCATCAGCGTGCTCCTGAGCTTCACCCAGGAATACCGCTCCTCGCGCGCCGCCGAGAAACTGAAGGCGATGGTGCGCAACACCGCCACGGTGACGCGGCAGGCCTCCGACGGCCACAGCGAGCAGATCGAGGTGCCGGTGGGCGAGCTGGTGGTGGGCGACATCGTGCATCTGGGCGCGGGCGACATGGTGCCCGCCGACCTGCGCCTGCTCAGCGCGAAGGATCTGTTCATCAGCCAGGCGATCCTCACCGGCGAATCGCTGCCGGTGGAGAAGGCCGCGCCCGCGCAGGCACACGGCGAGGGCGCGGGCGGCAACCCGCTGGACCTGCCCACGGTCTGCTACATGGGCACCAACGTGATCTCCGGCACCGCCAGCGCGGTGGTGGTGGCCACCGGCGCGCGCAGCTACCTCGGCTCGCTGGCGCACAGCATGACCGGCCAGCGCGTGCAGACCAGCTTCGATCGCGGCGTGAACTCGGTGAGCTGGCTCTTGATCCGCTTCATGGCGGTGATGGTGCCGATCGTCTTCCTCATCAACGGGCTGGACAAGCACAACTGGACCGAGGCGTTCCTGTTCGCGCTGTCGGTGGCGGTGGGCCTCACGCCGGAGATGCTGCCGCTGATCGTCACCGCGAACCTCGCCAAGGGCGCGATCGCGATGTCCAAGCGCAAGGTGGTGGTGAAGCGCCTGAACGCGATCCAGAACTTCGGCGCGATGGACGTGCTGTGCACCGACAAGACCGGCACGCTGACGCTGGACAAGATCGTGCTGGAGCGCCACCTCGACCTCGACGGCGAGGAGAGCGACGAGGCGCTGGAATACGGCTACCTCAACAGCCGCTTCCAGACCGGCCTGAAGAACCTGATGGACAAGGCGGTGCTGGAGCACCGCGACCTGGAGCCGATGGCCGCGCGCTACCGCGTGGTGGACGAGATCCCGTTCGACTTCCAGCGCCGGCGCATGTCGGTGGTGGTGGCGAACGGCGGCAGCGAGCACCTCTTGATCTGCAAGGGCGCGGTGGAGGAGATGCTCTCGATCTGCGCGCACGCGCAGGTGGGCGGCGTGGTCGAGCCGATGACCGACGAGCGCCGCCGCGAGATCAAGGCGATGACGCACCGCTTGAACGAGGACGGACTGCGCGTGCTGGTGGTGGCGGTGCGCCGCGCGCCGGCCGCCGAGCGCGCGTGGAGCGTGGCCGACGAGAACGGGCTCACCGCGGTGGGCTGCCTCGCCTTCCTCGATCCGCCGAAGGACTCCGCCGCCACCGCGATCGCCGCGCTGCACGCGCACGGCGTCGAGGTGAAGGTGATCACCGGCGACAACGAGGCGGTGACGCGCAAGATCTGCCGCGAGGTGGGACTGGACGTCACCCACTCCGTGCAGGGCCGCGACATCGAGCCGTTGGACGAGGGCGCGCTGGACGCATTGGTCAAGCGCACCACGGTGTTCGCGAAGATGTCGCCCCTGCAGAAGGCGCGCGTGGTGAAGTCGCTGCAGCGCCAGGGCCACACCGTGGGCTTCCTCGGCGACGGCATCAACGACGCGCCCGCGCTGCACGACGCCGACGTGGGCATCTCGGTGGACACCGCCACCGACATCGCCAAGGAGTCGGCCGACATCATCCTGCTGGAGAAGAACCTGATGGTGCTGGAGGAGGGCGTGCTGGAAGGCCGCGTCACCTTCGGCAACATCATCAAGTACATCAAGATGACCGCCAGCTCGAACTTCGGCAACATGTTCAGCGTGCTGGTGGCGAGCGCGTTCCTGCCGTTCCTGCCGATGCTGCCGCTGCAGATCCTGGTGCTGAACCTGCTGTACGACATCTCGCAGCTGTCGATCCCGTTCGACCGCATGGACGACGACTACCTGCGCCGCCCGCGCAAATGGGACGCCAGCGACATCGGCCGCTTCATGGTGTGGATCGGCCCGGTCAGCTCGATCTTCGACATGACCACGTTCTGGCTGATGTGGCACGTGTTCGGCGCGAACTCGGCAGAACACCAGGCGCTGTTCCAGTCCGGCTGGTTCATCGAAAGCCTGCTCACGCAGACCCTGATCGTGCACATGATCCGCACCCGGCGCATCCCGTTCCTGCAGAGCGCGGCGGCCGCGCCGGTGCTGGGGCTCACCACCGCGATCATCGTGATCGGCATGCTGATCCCCTTCACCGACCTGGGCGCGAAGATCGGCATGCTGCCGTTGCCGGGTGTCTATTTCGCGTGGGTGGCGGCCACCGTGCTCACCTATTGCGCGCTGACGCAGCTGGTGAAGGTGATCTATATCCGGCGTTACGGGCGCTGGCTGTAGCTTCAGCCCCCTCTCCTCCAACGGATTCATCGTTGGGGGAGAGGGTTGGGGTGAGGGGGCTTTGCTTCTGCTTCTGTGCTCTCGCAAGTTTCAGAGCGGTTTCGTGCGCCTGCCGGCGCCCGAGTTACTTCTCCTTTGCTTGTCCACGCACGCGCAGGAGCGCGTGCGAACGGCGAAGCCGGCCCGAAGGGCGGAGGGCAGGATGCCCGGAGTCAAGGAGAAGTAACCAAGAGGAAACGACACCCCGCGGCGGCGCTTTCCGTCCATCCATGGACGGAAAGTCCGTGAGCCGTGGCCGGGCTTTTCGGCCGGGCATCCTGCCCGGTCGAAAAGGCGAGTCCATCCGTGGACTCGCCGGCTGCGCGGCCTGATCGTCCACGTCTCACCGCCGCCGAGGGGCCCCGGGAAAAGCAGCGCGCTCCAAGCGCGCAGAAGCAACAGCACCCCACCCCAACCCTCCCCTGCACGCAGGGGAGGGAGATACAGCGCGAGGGGAGGCGAAGCGCTGCGAGGCTTTGTTCCTCAGTTTCCAGATACGTCGCGGGGTGGCCGCTGTAGGGCGACGTGTCGACGAGCATTGGTCCAATCCCCTCGACACGGCGGGCTTGTAGGGTCGGCGGATTGAACAGGCCATTTCTCTTGGTTACTTCTCTTGACTCCGGGCATCCTGCCCTACGCCCTTCGGGCCGGCTTCGCCGTTCGCCACCGCTCCTGCGGTGGCGTGGGCCAGCAAAGAGAAGTGACTCGGGCGCCGGCAGGCGACCGAAACCGCTCTGTCGCTTGCCGCAGACGAGCCAAGGTGCGGAACCGAAAGGCAGTCGCGAGCACCCGCCCCTCACCCCAACCCTCTCCCCCAAGGTGAGAGGGGGCAACACTTGGCGCGACAGGCGACCAGAACCGCCCTGTCGCTCGCGGCAGGCGTACAACCCCACCTTCAACCATGCGCAAGCAGCAAAGAACCCGGAGCCCATCATGAAAGGAACCCTGACCCTGCTCGACATCGCAGGCTACGTGGCCCTGCTGCTGTGGGGCACGCACATGGTCACCAGCGGCGTGCTGCGCGGCTACGGCAGCGCGTTGCGCCGCTGGCTGGGACGCTACCTCGGCCATCGCGGCGCCGCGTTCTGCTTCGGTCTGGGCATGACCGCGCTGCTGCAGAGCAGTACCGCCACCGGCATGATGGCCACCTCGTTCGCCGCGAACGGCTTCCTCGGCCTGGTGCCGGGGCTGGTGGTGATGCTGGGCGCGAACGTGGGCAGCACCCTGGTGGTGCAGCTGCTGTCGTTCGACATCGCGCTGGTGGCGCCAGTGCTGGTGCTGCTCGGTTTCGTGGTGTACCGGCGCAGCGACGACGCGCGCTACGAGAATCTGGGCCGCTGCGCGATCGGCCTGGGCCTGATGCTGCTGGCGTTGCACATGCTGGTGCTGTCGATGGCGTCGGTGGAGGACACCGCCTTGCTGCGCACCGCGCTGCACAGCCTCGCCGGCGAGCCGGTGCTGGCCCTGCTGGTGGCGGCGCTGCTCACCTGGGCCTGCCATTCCAGCGTGGCGGTGGTGCTGCTGATCGCTTCGCTGGCCACCGCGCGCGTGGTCGACGCGCAGGGCGCGTTGGCGCTGGTGCTGGGCGCGAACCTGGGCGGCACCCTGCCGGCGCTGTTCGACGCCGGCACGCCGGTGGCGCGCCGCCTGCCGCTGGGCAACCTGCTGATGCGCGCGTTCGGCTGCGTGGTCTGCTTGCCGCTGCTGCATCCGCTGAGCGGGTGGCTCGCGCAGCTGGGCGAGTCGCCGGCGCGCATCGCGGTGAACTTCCATACCGCGTTCAACCTCGCGCTGGCGCTGCTGTTCATCCTGCCGGTGCAGCGGCTGGCGCAGCTGTTGGTGCGCCTGCTGCCCGAGCCGCCGCAGCCGGCCGACGCCGGCGTGCCGCAGTACCTCGACGAGGGCGCGCTGGATGCCGCCAACGTGGCGCTGGCGAACGCCGCGCGCGAGGCCATGCGCATGGCCGACATGGTGGAGAACATGCTGAAGGGCCTGGTCGAGGTGTTCGGCAGGGACGATCGCGCGCGCGCCGCCGCGATCAGCGGCAAGGACGCGATCCTCGACCGGCTCGGCGTGGCGATCCGCGAATACCTCGCCGAGCTGGGCAACGAGTCGCTGAACGCCGAGGACGGCGAGCGCAGCCAGGAGATCCTCGGCTTCGTGATCAACGTGGAGCACATCGGCGACATCACCGCGAACAACCTGATGGAGTTCGCGGCGAAGAAGGCCGCGCGCGGCCAGGACTTCAGCGCCGACGACATCCAGGACCTCGCGCGCATGCACGCGCAGGTGATGGAGAGCCTGCGGCTGGGCTGGGCGGTGTTCCTGCGCAGCGACGTGCGCGCCGCGCAGCAACTGGTGGCACGCAAGGAGCTGCTGTGGCGGCTGGAGAACGAGATCTCCGAACGGCACATCCGTGCGCTGCGCGAGCGCCGCGACGACGGCGGCGCGGGCGACGTCTACCTGCGCATCCTGCGCGACCTCAAGCGCATCCACTCGCACCTGGCCGCGCTGGCTTATCCGGTGCTGGAGCGTGCCGGCCTGCTGCAGGACCGCCTGCGCGCAAGCGCCGCGAACGAGGCGGCGCGTTGATGCGCCCGGCCGTGCTTCCTCCCCGGCTTGCGAAGTGGCAGGAGCGCGCCGCTCAGTCGTCCCGCTCGATGCGCTGGCGGCGGTAGCGCCACCACAGCCACACCAGGCCCAGCAGCGCCAGGCCCAGCAGCAGCCACATGCTGTTCTGGCCGCGGCGCACCCAGGTCATCAGCCACACGTGGTTGTCGGCGCCGAAGTAGCCCAGGTACACCCACACCGGCACGCTGATCAGCGCGGCGAGGCCGTCGATCAGCACGAAGCGCAGCAGCGACACCCGCCGCGTGGCGCCGGCGGAGAGGTAGATGGTGGTGCGCATGCCGGGCAGGAAGCGGGCCACGAACAGCACGCGGTTGCCGTAGCGCGCGAACTTGTGCTGCACCACCTCGAAGCGCTCCGGCGGGAGCATGCGGGCGATCCAGCGCCACTGCAGCATGCGCGCGCCGTAATGGTGGCCGAGCATGAACACGGTGGCGTCGCCCAGCAGCACGCCGGCCATGCACAGCGCGAACATCGCGTGCACGTTGGCGTAGCCCAGCCCGGCGATCACGCCGCCGGCGACCAGGGTCACGTCCTCCGGCAAGGGCAGGCCGAGGCCGCAGATCGTCAGCGCGATCCACACCGCGGCGTAGCCGTTCTCGGCGAAGATCGTGATCAGTCGTTCAAGCAGATCCATCGGCGTCCCTGCAGCGCGTGTGCACGGATGATCCCACATCGGGCACGGCGAACGGCATCGATTCAGCCCGGCGCGGCGACGGGCCGCACGCGCGCGGCCAGCAGCTCGCGCAGCTCGGCCTTTTCGGCGGCATCCAGCGGGCCTTGCTGCATCTTCGCGTGCAGCGCGGCGCGGCGCAGTGCCACCGCCTGCTCGTCCATGCGCGCCAGCGCTTCCAGGAATTCCACGCGCTGGGCTTCGGGCTCGCCCACCACGGCGGTGGCCATCAGCTTCTGCAGCGCGGGGTATTCCGCGCGATCGGCGAAGTGCTCCACCAGCATCGCGGCGTTGATGCCGGGGCGGCTGCGGGCGAGGTCCAGCAGCTCGGCGAGCAGGCCCACGCCAGGCTTGTCGAGGTTGCAGAAGCGATAGGGCTTCTCCACCTGGTCGGCCACGCCGGGCTGCGCCAGCAGCAGGGCGATCGCGCTGCGCACCAGCGAGCGCTGCGCGGTGGTGGGCCGCTGCACCGCGCGCTGCGCGGCGGGATTGGCCTGCAGGCGTGCGCTGGCGCCGCTGCGTTTTTCCAGCTCCTGCGCCATCAGGTCGCGGAACGCGCCGTCGGGCAGCCGCGCGATCAGCGGTCGCGCGCGCTCGGCCAGCCGTGCGCGACCGTCGAGGCTGGCGGTGTCCACGTCGCGCGCCAGCTCGTCGAAGAAGTAGTCGGACAGCGGCGTGGCGTTTTTCAGCCGCTGCTCGAAGCCTGCCTTGCCCTCCTTGCGCACCAGCGTGTCCGGGTCCTCGCCCTCGGGCAGGAACAGGAAATACGCCTGGCGCCCGTCGCGCAGGCGCGGCAGCGCGGCATCCAGCGCCTTCCACGCGGCGGCGCGGCCGGCGCGGTCGCCGTCGAAGCAGAACACCACGTCGGGCGCGGCGCGGAACAGCAGCTCGGTGTGCTCGGGCGTGGTGGCGGTGCCCAGCGTGGCCACCGCGATCGGCAGCCCCGCCTGGTGCAGCGCGATCACGTCCATGTAGCCCTCCACCACCACGATGCGTTCGAGCTTGGGGTTGGCCTGCTTCACCTGCCACAGCGCGAACAGCTCGCGGCCCTTGTGGAACAGCGGCGTCTCGGGCGAGTTGAGGTACTTGGGAGATTGCTCCGAACTCAGCACCCGGCCACCGAACGCGATCACGCGCCCGCGGCGGTCGAGGATGGGAAACATCAGCCGCTCGCGGAAGCGGTCGTATTTGCCGCCGCGCTCGCCCGAGGAAACCATGCCCGCTTCGCTGAGCAGCTCCATCCGCCGCGGCGTGTTGCCCAGCGCCTTGATCACGCCGTCGTAGCCGGCCGGCGCCCAGCCGAGGCGGAAGCGCGCGATGGTGTCGGCGTCCAGCCCGCGCTTCCTGCAATACGCCTGCGCGTCGGCGCTGCCGGGCAACTGGTCCTGGTACCAGCGCGCGCTGGCGTCGAGCAGGGTGTAGAGGTCGGTCTTGTCCTCGCGCGGGCGCTCGTCGCGGCCGCCCTCGCGCGGCACGGTGAGGCCCACCGACTGCGCCAGCTCCTCCACCGCATCGGGGAACTCCAGCCGCTCGTAGTCCATCAGGAACTTGATCGCGCTGCCGTGCGCGCCGCAGCCGAAGCAGTGGAAGAACTGCTTGGCCGGGCTGACATAGAACGAGGGCGTGCGCTCGTCGTGGAACGGGCAGCAGGCGGTCCACTCGCGCCCGGCCTTCTTCAGCGGCACGCGCCGTTCGATCACGTCGACGATGTCGACGCGGGCGAGCAGTTCGTCGATGAAGCTGTCGGGGATCAGGCCGCGCATAGAGGCCCTAGTTTAGGCCATGGGGGCGCAGCGGCCACGCAGGGGTGGCGGCCCGGCCAAACCGCGCCCCGGCGTGCGGCGGCGCCCGTGCTGCTGGTTAGCATGCAATGGCCATGACAGGGGAGCGACGATGATGGAAGGCTCGGCAGTGCGCTTTCGCGCGGCCACGGCGCAGGACGCGGGGGCCGCGGTGCCGCTGATCCACAGCTCCGGCCCTGCGGCGTTCGACTACGTTTTCGCGCTGCCCGGCCACTGCGATGCGCAGGCCTTCCTGCGCCGTGCCTTCGTCGACGGCGCCGGCGAATTCGGCTGGCGCAACCATATCGTCGGCGAGCTGGAGGGCGTGGTGGTGGCGGTGGGCGCGGGCTACGGCGGCGAGACGGCGCTCAAGTTCACGCTGGCCGCGGCGCGGCAGATCTTCGCCCACTACGGCCTGCGCCACGCGCCGGGCGTGATCGCGCGCGGGCTGCGCGTGGAGCGGATGATGCCGCCGCCGGCACGCGGCATGCACTACCTCGCGCACCTTGGCGTGTCGCCGGCGCTGCGCGGGCAGGGCATCGGTCGGGCGCTGATCGACGAACTGATCCGGCGCGGCCTGCAGCAGGAGCGGCGGCGCATGGTGCTGGACGTGGCCGCGAGCAACCCCCGCGCGCAGGCGCTGTACGCGCGGCTGGGCTTCGCGGTCACCGGCGAACGGCACTCCACGCTGGCGAACGCGCAGGGCACGGTGCCGGATCATCGGCGGATGGAGCGGGTGGTGGGCGGCGACGCTTGAGGCTTGCGATGCGCAGGCGCGGTAGGCAAGCTCTCGCGGATCGGATTCGGGGAAGCGGGCGATGCTGTTGACGGCGATGCGGCTGCAGCGGCAGCGCGCGATCGTGCGCGCGTTCGAGCAGGCCGGCGCGGTCACGGCGGACAGCGCGCGCAGCGCGGAGCAACTGGGTTTGCCGATGACCTTCGCCTGGCAGCAGCTGGCCAGCCTTGCCGTGCTGCGCAGCCCCGCGTCGGGGCGCTGGTTCCTGGATCGCGCGAACTGGCGTCAGCTGTGCCGGCGCCGCTGCGCGCTGGCCGCGGCGGCGGTGGCCGTGCTCGCGATGGCGGCGCTGTTCGCCTGGTCGCTGCGCTGGCGCTAGCTCGCCGGCTCAGTCCGCCAGCTTCGCCTTGATCCGCGCCGAAACCTGGGCCATGTCGGCGCGGCCGGCGGCCTGTTCCTTCACCGCGGCCATCACCTTGCCCATGTCGCGCGGCGAGCTGGCGCCGGTCGAGGCGATGGCGGCGGCGATCAGGGCGTCCAGCTCGGCGTCGTCCAGCTGGGCGGGCAGGTAGGCCTCGATCACCGCCATCTCGGCGCGCTCCACGTCGGCGAGATCCTCGCGGCTGGCGGCGGCGTACTGGCTCACCGAGTCGCGGCGCTGCTTGAGCATCTTCTCCAGCACGGCGAGGGTCTGGGCGTCGTCCAGCTCGATGCGCTCGTCCACCTCGCGCTGCTTGATCGCGGCCAGCACCAGCCGGATCACGCCCAGGCGGTGCTTGTCGCCGCCGCGCATGGCGGCCTTCATGTCCTCGGTGAGCTGCTGCTTGAGCGTCATGGCGGGCGTCCGGGGTGGCGAAGAGGGGATTTTACGGAAACGACGAAGCCGGCGTTGCCTTGCGGCAACACCGGCTGGTCGTGTCCGAGTGCTTGCGGCGGCTGCGAGGAACCGCGCCGGCCGCGTAGCTGCATGCGCGGCGTGAAGACGCGCGCTCTGCCGCCGGGGCGGCAGCGGCAGGAACTCAGTACAGGCGCGTCTTGCGCGAGACGTCGCGCGAGAGGCGGCGCAGGTGGCGCTTCACCGCGGCGGCACGCTTGCGCTTGCGCTCCTGGGTGGGCTTTTCGTAGAACTCGCGCTTGCGGGTTTCGGCCAGCACACCGGCCTTCTCGCAGGTACGCTTGAAACGACGCAGCGCGACTTCGAACGGCTCGTTCTCGCGGACTTTGACGTTGGGCATGGATACTCCGGGTGGTAATCTGTCCCGCTTCCGGGACTGTTGAATGCGGCGAGCCGCGAAGTATAGCGTGCCTGACGAGCAATTTTCAAAGCCGAACCCTGCCCCCCGCCTGCCCGCGACGGGCAAGCCGGTGCTGGGCATCGAATCCTCCTGCGACGAGACCGGCGTGGCGATCCTGCGCTGGCAGCCGGACGCCCCGGGCAAGGGCTTGCTGGCGCACACCCTCTACAGCCAGGTGAAGCT
Source organism: Rhodanobacter denitrificans (assembly GCA_017848855.1). Taxonomy (GTDB): domain Bacteria; phylum Pseudomonadota; class Gammaproteobacteria; order Xanthomonadales; family Rhodanobacteraceae; genus Rhodanobacter_A; species Rhodanobacter_A denitrificans_B. Next base: position 30,169 of record JAFIHF010000065.1, read on the forward strand.
GCACGCCGACTACGGCGGCGTGGTGCCGGAGCTGGCCAGCCGCGACCACGTGCGCAAGCTGCTGCCGCTGGTGCGCGAGGCGTTGAAGCAGGCCGGGCTGACCCCGGCCGACCTCGGCGGGGTGGCCTACACCGCCGGCCCCGGCCTGGTCGGCGCGCTGCTGGTGGGCGCGGCGGCGGGGCGGGCGCTGGCCTGGGCGCTGGGCGTGCCGGCGGTGGGCGTCCATCACATGGAAGGGCATCTCTTGGCGCCGCTCTTGGAAGATGACCCGCCCGAGCCGCCGTTCGTGGCCCTGCTGGTTTCCGGCGGGCACTCGATGCTGGTCGAGGTGAAGGCGATCGGCGACTACCGCATCCTGGGCGACACGCTGGACGACGCCGCCGGCGAAGCCTTCGACAAGACCGCCAAGCTGATGGGCCTGCCGTACCCCGGCGGCCCCGCGCTGGCCAAGCTGGCCGAGCAGGGCCGGCCCGGCACGTTCCGCTTCTCGCGGCCGATGACCGACCGGCCCGGGCTGGACTTCAGCTTCTCCGGCCTCAAGACCCAGGTGCTGCTGGCCTGGCAGCACTCCGACCGGGGCGAACAGACCCGCGCCGACATCGCCCGCGCGTTCGAGGAGGCGATCGTCGACACCCTGCTGATCAAGTGCCGCCGCGCGCTGCAGGCCACCGACACCCACCGGCTGGTGATCGCCGGCGGCGTGGGCGCCAACCGCCGCCTGCGCGCCGAGCTGGCCGCGGCGGGCGAGCAGGACGGCTTCCGCACCTACTTCCCGCGCCTCGCGTTCTGCACCGACAACGGCGCGATGATCGCGCTGGCCGGCGCGATCCGGCTGGCGAGCGGCCAGCAGCAGAGCGAAGCGGTGGAGGTACGGCCGCGCTGGAATCTGGAAGATCTGCCGGCGGCCTGACGGAAACCGCCGGCGCGGCATTACTCCAGGATCGCGCGTACCGCGTCGAGGGCTTCCGCGACCAGTGCGTCCGGCGCTTTTTCAATGCGCCTGAAGGTGCGTGCCCGTGCATCGACGGTGCACGTCTGATCACACAGGATCACGCCTTGCGTCGCGGTTCCGGCCCCCATCAAGGTCACGCTGAAGCCGTTTTCGCGCGATGCGGTGCCGCCCTGCGTGATCGGCGCCACCAGCAGCAGGCCGGATGCCTTGTTGAAGGCATCCGCCGAAAGCACGAGCACGGGGCGCGAGCCGCGGATTTCCCTGCCGTGAGTCGGATCGAGGCTCAATTCGAGGATGTCGCCGCGCTGCGGCATGCCGCGGGTCACAGCTGCTCGCGCCCGGTCGGCTCGTCCGCGAGCCAGCTTTCTTCGCGATGCCAGCGTGCGGGCGAACTCGGGCTGGCGGCAAGGCGTTCGGCCAGGCTGCGCCTGGCCGGCGCAACCGACAGCACGCGGCCATGCACCGACAGCTCGACGACCGAGCCAGCTTCCACGGCAAGCGTCTGGGCGATGGTCTTGGGGATCGACAGGATGATCGAGCCGCCGGATTGGCGAAGCGTGGCCGTGCACGACATGGCAGGTACCCAAGTTTTATCTGAGTAAAACTCTAGGCGCGCACGGGACAAAGCGCAAGCGCGGCTTGCCGCCCTCCGGCTTGCCATCGCCTCACCACTGCGTGCGCCCCGGCAGCAGCCCCTTCAGCTCCGCGTCGGTGAGGTTGCGCCATTGGCCCGGTTTCAGGTGGCCGAGCTTCACGTTGACGATGCGCACGCGGCGCAGCTGGGTGACGCGGTAGCCGAACGCGGCCGCCATCAGGCGGATTTGCCGGTTCAGGCCCTGGGTGAGCACAATGGCGAAGCCGAACTTCGCGATCTTGCGCGTGCGGCAGGGTTTGGTCATCTGACCGTGCACGCGCACGCCGCGCGCCATGCCGGCGAGGAATTCGTCGGTGACCGGCTTGTTCACCGCCACCAGGTATTCCTTCTCGTGGCCGTTCTCCGCGCGCAGGATCTCGTTGACGATGTCGCCGTTGCTGGTGAGCAGGATCAGCCCTTCCGAATCCTTGTCCAGCCGGCCGATTGGGAAGATGCGCTGCGGGTGGTCGACGAAGTCCACGATGTTGCCGGCCACGCTTTGGTCGGTGGTGCAGGTGATGCCCACCGGCTTGTTCAGCGCGATGTAGACCGCCTTCTTCGCGGCCGGCGTGGCGGCGAGCACGCGCGCCTTGACCAGCTCGCCGTCCACGCGCACCTCGTCGCCCTCCAGCGCCTTGGCGCCGGTGCCGACGACCTCGCCGTTGATGGTGACGCGGCCGGCGAGCAGCCATTCGTCCGCCTCGCGGCGCGAGCACAGACCGGCTTCGCTGATGAATTTGTTGACGCGCATGAAGGTCGTCCCTTTTTTGTAGGAGCGCACCCTGTGCGCGATCACTTTTCGTGAGGTGTGGATCGAGAGCATTCGCGCACAGGGTGCGCTCCTACGACCGCAAGCCCACGCCGCGCTTCAACAACTGCAGCCCGAACGCGGCGAGCGCGGCCACGAAAGCCAGCATCACCACGAAGGCCCAGCCCACGTGCACGTCGCTGATGCCGAGCACGCCGTAGCGGAACGCGTTGACCATGTACAGGATCGGGTTGATCCGCGAGATCGCCTGCCACGGCTCGCCCAGCATCTGGATCGAATAGAACACGCCGCCGAGGTAGGTGAGCGGAGTGAGGATGAAGGTGGGCACCAGCGCGATGTCGTCGAACTTCTTCGCGTACACGGCGTTGACGAAGCCGGCCAGCGAGAAGATCACCGCGCCCAGCAGCACCGAGGCGAAGGTGATGGCCGGATGTGCGATGCGCAGCGAGGTGAAGAACAGCGCGATGCCCAGCACCAGCACGCCCACCGCGAGGCCGCGCACCACCGCGCCGGCCACGTAGCCGGTGAGGATCACCCAGTTCGGCATCGGCGACACCAGCATCTCCTCCACCGCGCGGCTGAACTTCGCGCCGAAGAACGAGCTGGAGATGTTGCCGTAGCTGTTCGTGATGATGCTCATCATCACCAGCCCCGGCACGATGTACTGCATGTAGGTGTAGCCGCCCTGGATGGTGCCGATGCGGCTGCCGATCAGCTTGCCGAAGATCACGAAATACAGCGTCATCGTGATCGCGGGCGGGATCAGCGTCTGCGTCCAGATGCGCAGGATGCGCACGATCTCGCGGCGCACGATGGTGTTGAGGGCGACCAGGTTGGCCGATGCGTTGCTCATGCTCTCGATTCTCTCCCTCTCCCCCGGCTGCGCCGGGGGAGAGGGTTGGGGTGAGGGGGGTCTTGGCTGTTGTTCTGGATATGGGCGTGGAGGCGAAGAGCGCCCCCTCACCCCAGCCCTCTCCCCCAACGGCGTTGGGGGAGAGGGAGTCATGCAGCTACCTTGTCGCGGCCCTGCTCCACCAGCCGCACGAACAGCTCCTCCAGCCGGTTGGTCTTGTTGCGCATCGAGGTCACCGTGACGCCGTGCGCGGTGAGCGCCGCGAACAGCGAGTTGAGGTCGTGGGTGCGCGCCATCTCCGCCTCCAGCGTGTGCTCGTCCACGCGGCGCAGCGCCACGCCGGGCAGCACGGGCAGGCCGTCCGGCACGCGCGTCACGTCGAGCACGAAGGTCTCCACGTCGAGTTTGGCCAGGAGCCGCTTCATCGAGGTGTTCTCCACGATCGTGCCGTGGTCGATGATCGCGATGTTGCGGCACAGCTGCTCGGCTTCCTCCAGATAGTGCGTGGTGAGGATCACCGTGGTGCCGGCCGCGTTGATGCCGCTGACGAACTGCCACATCGAGCGGCGGATCTCGATGTCCACGCCGGCGGTGGGCTCGTCGAGGATCAAGAGCTTCGGCTCGTTCATCATCGCGCGGGCGATCATCAGGCGCCGCTTCATGCCGCCCGACAGCTCGCGCGCCTGGTGGCGGGCCTTGTCCCACAGGCGCAGCTCCTTCAGGTATTTCTCCGCGCGCTCGGCGGCGATCCTGCGCGGGATGCCGTAGAAGCCCGCCTCGTTGACGCAGATGTCGAACGGTTTCTCGAACTGGTTGAAGTTGATCTCCTGCGGCACCAGGCCGATCAGCTTCATCGCCTCGTTGCGCTGCCGGTTCACCGACACGCCGAACACATGCGCGTCGCCGCCGCTGGCGTTCACCAGCGAGGAGAGGATGCCGATCAGGGTGGATTTGCCGGCGCCGTTGGGGCCTAGCAGGGCGAAGAAGTCGCCGGGCTGCACGGTCAGCGAGACGCCCTTGAGCGCCTCCACGCCGTTGCCGTAGGTCTTGCGCAGGTTGTCGACGACGAGCGCGGGGGCGGTACTCGAATACGACAGGCTCATGGGCTGCATCGGAGTGGGCGAGCCTCTTATTATAGCGGGCCAACCTTCGCCGCCCGGTGCCGCCGGACGCACGCACCGTTTCCGGAACCCGCCCATGGCCGACCATTTCCAGCTACGCCTCGCCGACAGCCGCATGCTGGCGCCCAGCGTGCGCCACCTTGCGTTCGAGCGCGTGGACGGCCAACCGCTGGCGTTCACCCCCGGCCAGTTCCTGCAGATCCACTTCCACTACGACGACGGCACGCCGACCAAGCGCAGCTACTCGGTGGGCACGGTGGGCGACGGCGCCTCGCCAGTGCAGCGTGTCGAAATCGCGGTGAGCTACGTCGACGGCGGCGCGGCGACCAAGCTGCTCGGCGAGCTGCCGATCGGCGGCGTGGTCGACGCCAGCGGCCCCTACGGCCGCTTCTGCCTGCAGGCCGCCGACGCGCACCCGCGCTACCTGCTGATCGCCACCGGCACCGGCGTCACCCCCTACCGCGCGATGCTGCCACAGCTCGAACAACTGCTGGCCAAAGGCGGCCGCGAAGTGGTGCTGCTGTACGGCGCGCGCAACGAAACCGAGCTGCTCTACGGCGAGGAGTTCGAAGCCTTCGCGCAGGCGCATCCCGGCTTCACCTTCCACGGCTGCCTCAGCCGCCAGCCGCGCGCGGTGCCGCGCCCTGGCGACCGCAGCGGCCACGTGCAGGGCGTGCTGGCCGAACTCGCGCCGCACGCCGACCGCGACATCGCCTATCTCTGCGGCAACCCCGACATGGTCGACGCCGCCTTCGCCGCACTGAAGGAATACGGCTTGCCGGTGGCGCAGATCCGGCGTGAGAAGTACGTCTCGTCGCGATAAGAGCTGCCCATCGCACAACAGGACGATCGCAGTCGCGGCACTTTCCGGTGCCCATTCGCGGGCTGCGCGGCATTTCCGGTGGATATCGACGCACGCCCTGCCGTCGCCACCCCGTCCGTGCCACCGCATATTCCGAAATTGCTTGAAGCCCTTCCCGGGATGCGCGGGTACAAAGCCGCGCTCCGGTTTGCGTGCACGCATCGGACAGGCGGGGGGGCAGGGGCGGCTCGGCTGGTGCATGGCGACCAGCTTTTGTTCCGGGTCAAGGATTGGCCGCCGACTCGTGATGTCAGCCTGCGCCTTCAATGCTTGTAGGTTTACTGTCACAATGTGACACGGTTCGCAGAATGTTCTGCTGAATTTCGTCAGTCACGGCGTGATGGATGGCTCGGATTTTCATTGTGCGGACCTCGCGAATCCGCTTGCCGACAGCGTTTCCATGCGTGGCATGTAAGTTGCTTGAGTGTCGCAACCATTAAGGTTTCTGCCTTCGCAGCCGCAGCCATGATCGCCGCTCCGATTCCCACCGTGAAAACATGCCGCTGGCGCACCGTCGTCGCCGCCGCCGTCGCGTGTCTCCTCGGCATGGCGTCGGTTTCCGCGGCGTTTGGGGGAAGTGCGACCGGGGCCATGGACGTGCGGCTGCGGCTGGAATCGAGCTGCGAGTTCATCACTGGGAACATGGACGGCGCATTGCTGGATTTTGGCCGCACGGCAGGCGGCGCCCGGTCGCCAGTCGAGGGGCAGGCGTTTTCGGCAAAGGGCGCTGCCGTCGTGACCGTTGTCTGTTCCGGCTCGTTCACGGGAGGGAATGCGCCGGTGCTGACCGTCGGCAACGGCATGCATGCGCAAGGAGCGCAGCGCTACCTGGTGGGGCCCGATGACGAGCGCATCGCCTACGACCTTTACGCCGATCCCGCGCAACACGTGCTGCTCGATCCCCTGACCCCGGTGCAACTGGCGATCCCTACGGCGGGCGTGCCGGCGCATTTTTCCATCTATGGCCGTATCCCGGACATCGGAGATCCCATTGCCGGGCGCTACACCGATGTCGTGTGGCTGACCTTGTCCTATTGATCGAGACGGAATGCCCCTCATGAAGCTCATGTCATCGCTGGTGCTCGCCTTGGGACTGCTAGGCGCCGTGGCACAGCCGGTTGCGGCTGCATCGCTGCGGATTTCGCCGATCGGCCTCGATCTGGCTTCCAGCGAACGCGCGGGGTCGATGACGCTGGTGAACACCGGCGCCGATCCGGTCAATCTCCAGCTGCGCATTTTCAAGTGGACGCAGGTGAATGGCGAAGAGGTGTTGACGCCTACCACCGAAATGCTGGTCAGCCCGCCGGCCACGAGCATTCCTCCCGGCGCTTCGTACACGGTGCGCGTGGCGCGTGAGTCGAATGCGCCGGTACACGATGAACTGAGCTATCGCGTCTTCATCGACGAGCTGCCCAAGCCCGTCGATCCGCGCACCCTGGGCCAGGGTGTCTCGATGGTGCTGCGCACGTCGCTGCCCGTATTCGTGGTCGATCCCAAGGCCTTCGCCAAGCTCACGTGGCGGGTGTGGGAGGATGCCGATGGCCTGCACGCGGAGGCCACCAACAGCGGACAGCGCCACGCCAAGATCGTGGGCCTGACCGTGCGACCCGAGAGTGGTGCGCCGCTGGTCTTCGGTGCAGGGCTCAACGGCTACGTGCTGTCCGGTTCACACAAGCGCTTCGACCTCAAGCTGAAGCCCGGCACCAAGCCGCTCGCGACCGGCGAGGCCGTGAAACTCACTGCAAGCGATGGCGGTCAAGCCATCGAGGAAAGCCTGCATGTCGAAGATCGCTGATCGACTTGCGGTTCGCCTCCTCTGTATTGCCGTCAGTTCCTGTTTCAGTGCCTTGGCCCATTCCGCGCCGCTGCCCGCGACGCTTTCGGCGGGCGAACCCATGTCGCCGATACAGTCGACCCCGCCCGAGCCGCCAAGCACCGCCGGCGACAACCAGCTCATGGTGCTGGAGGTGGTGCTCAACAATACCGACACGCACGAACTGTTGACCGTCAGGCATGAAACGGACGGTAGTTTCAGCGCCAGGGCCGACGACCTGCGGCGTCTGCGCCTGAAGATCGACCCGGCGTTGCCGTCGGATGCCATGGTGCACCTGCGCGACCTGCCTGGCTTGGCCGTGCGTTATGACGTGGCCAACCAGACCCTGGCGCTGCAAGCGCCGGACGCATTGATGGATACCTACGACGTGCAGTTGGGCGGTACTCCGCAGCGAACCAACCTCGCTGCGATCCACCCGATGACCTCGGCGATCCTCAACTACGGGTTGTACGACACCAACGAGGGCGGCAGGAACCATCTCTCGGGCAGCTTCGAGGGATTGCTGAGCACTCGTGCGGGTGTTTTCTCGACAACCGCGATCTACAACCAGGGCATGGTCGCCGGCTACGACAGGACCGTGCGCCTGGACAGCCGCTGGCGCTATGTCGATGCCGCGAAAATCCGCTCCTATACCGTCGGCGATTTCGTCAGCAACGCGCTTTCGTGGACCAACAGCGTGCGTCTGGCGGGCTTCCAGTTCTCCAGCGCGTTCGATCAGCGCCCGGACATCGTGACCGCAGCGCTGCCGCAGTTCTCCGGGTCGGCGGCGCTCCCGTCCACCCTGGACCTGTACGTCAACCAGCAGCGCGTGTTTGCCGGCGACGTCCCGGCCGGCCCGTTCCAGCTGAAATCGTTGCCCTACGTATCGGGCGGCAACGTCACTCTCGTCGCCACGGACGCGACCGGTCGCCAGGTCACCACGACGCAGGCGTACTACTACAACGCGCAACAGTTGCGGCAGGGCGTGTTCGAGTATTCGTTCGACGTCGGCGTACCGCGGTTGAACTACGGGTTGCGGTCGTCCGAGTACGACCAGACGGTGTTCGCCTCGGGCTCGATGCGCTACGGCCTGACCAACCGCACCACGGTCGAGGGGCATGCGGAATCGTCGGCCGACGGCCTGGCCAACATGGGCGGCGGCATCGTGCAGGGCCTTGGCGGCTACGGCACGATCAGCGCCTCGCTGGCCGGCAGCCATTACAAGAGCTGGACCGGCAGCCAGGCCTCGATCAACCTGCAGGGCCAGATCGATGACGTGCGCCTGTACGTCGGCACCCAGCGTACCTTCGGCGACTATTTCGATCTCGCGCGCGTGTCCGGCTATCGCTACCAGCGCAGCCATCCATGGTTCAACGTGGGCGGCGTCGCCGATCCGAGCCAGACGGCCGAGGCCACGGCAGTCGACCGCGCCGGCATCAGCTTCACGCCCTGGTTCGATCCGACCTCGGTCAATCTCAGCTACAACCGCATCAGCTACGCCGGCGGAACGCTGCGCACGGTCAACATGTCGCTTTCGCGCGCGCTGACCCACCGCGTCAGCCTGTTCGCCAATGCCTACACCGGTCTGGGCAATCAGGCCGATCGTGGCGTCTACCTGTCGGTAAGCGTCAACCTCGACCACAACATCACCACCCAGTCCACGATCACCAGCGACAACGGCCACATGGGCTACACCCAGCAGGTCAATGGCCTGGCCGGGCAGCGGCAGGGCGACGTGGGCTGGGGCGCTGCCGGCAGCTACTACGCCGACGCGCCGTCACAGGGAAATGCCTACCTCAGCTGGCGCACCAACTATGCGCAGCTGCGTGGCGACGTCTATCAATACGGCGGCAGCACCCGTACCGACCTGTCGATGGAAGGCTCGCTGGTGGCTGCGGGCGGCGGCGTATTTGCGGCACCCCAGATAGGCGATGCCTACGCCATCGTGACCAACGCCGGCCCCGGCTCCAAGGTGATGCAGGGCGGCGTGCTCATCGGCCAGGCGAACGGCAGCGGCCGGTTGTTCCTGCCGAACATCACGCCCTACTACGAGCAGCATGTCTATCTCGACCCGTCCACGCTGCAGGACGGCTGGCAGCCCGCCGTCACCGAGCGGGTCGCGGTGGCCGGTTATCGCCAGGGCACCGTCATCGATTTCGGCGCCAAGCGGATCCACGACGCCGTGGTGACCCTGCTCGGCAAGGACGGCAAGCCCATCGCGCCGGGCTATACCGCGCAGCTGGCGGGCGGCGGGAGCGCGATGGTCGGTTACGGCGGCCAGGCCTATTTCCAGGAACTGAAGCCCCATAACCAGATCACCATCGACCTCGGTCCGGCAGGCACCTGCTCGGCGCGTTTCGATTACGACATGCAAGGGAAGCCGCAACAGCAGATAGGGCCCGTGACATGCCAGTGAATCGTTCCCTCCCGATGCTGCTGTGCGTGGGCCTCGCCTTGCTGGTGCTGGCATGGCCGGCGCATGCGCAGGATCAGTTGGGCGACACCGCCCACCTTTACCCGCTGGGTTCGCCGGCGCTCGGTGCGCGTGGCCGGCCGCGGGCCTTCGGGCGGCTGTTCGTGCAACTGGAAGTGGTGCCCACTTGCACGTTCGATGCCGGCCGCATCCCGCAGCCGGTGACGATCCATTGCACGCGCGGCGTGCTGTATCGCGCGCGGATTCTCAACGATGCCGATGCGGCATTCGACGCGACCCGGATGTTCGCGCCGGGTACGGGCGGCAGCGGACTGGTGCGCATCGGTGCGCAACGCCTGGAAGTGGAGTTCTGATCATGCTGTCAACCGCGTCATCGTTGTTGCGTCGCTGCCGGCAGGGCCTGCTGAGCCTGCTGGCCTGCGGCGGGGTCATGAGCAGCGTGCTGATGGCTGGCCTGATCGGCACGCCGCTGGCATTGGTCTCGCCGCCGGCCATGGCGACGTGCACGATGACGGGCAGCACCAGCGCGACTTTCACCTACACCGCGGCCACCATCAGCAATGCGGCCGCGCTGCCGTTTGCCAACACATGGTCGTGTGTGGGCAACGGCGGCGCCAAGGGCAACAGCCCAAACGTCTGCTACGAGTCGACATTCGGTGGCACCGTCGCCAATGGCGGCAGCACGATGACGTACACGGTGGGGCTCAACGATGGCCTGAACACCATTGCCAGCATGGTCAACGGGCACCTGTACGGCAGCACGAACGGCAGCAACAACAACGTACTCACGAATCCTGCGACTGGTACTAATTCGCTGGCACCGACGCTCACCGTGACCGTGCCGGCTGGGCAGGCCGTGGGCAAGCCGGTCGGCACCTACTCGACCAACAATCTGCAGTTCATGTTCGACGAACAGGGCAACTACGGCGCCTGCGAAGGAAACTTCAATCCATCCAGCGCCAACTGGGACGCCATCGGCCCGGTGACCTACACGGCCAACTTCGTGGTTCCCCCCGTCTGCACGCTGGTTTCAACCACCACGGTCGACTTCGGCAACATCCAGGGCGCTACCACGGTGGCGGCGGGCGGCATATCCGCCACCGGCGCGGTTGCCGTGCAGTGCAACCAGGGGGCGGCCTACACGGTGTATCTGGGTAACGGCAACAACTACACCACCACGCGCCGGATGAAGTCCGGTACCAGTTACCTCCCTTACGCGCTGTACCAGAACAGCGCCCACACCATTGCCTGGAACGCGACCAACGTCGGCACTGTCGGCGGCGCAGGCGGCGTCAACGGCACCGGCAACGGCAGCAGCCAGACGCTGACGGTGTACGCGTGGATTCCGCCCGGCACCGTCGTGCCGGCCACCCTCGGCACCTATACCGACACCGTCGTTGTCACGGTGAACTACTGAATCCTGCCGCCATGATCGCTCGCTCAACGACCAATACGCCGCATCAGCGGCGACCAGCCACCGGACCGCCTGCCGGCGGCCGCAGTTGTCCGGGCGCGGGGGCCTCGGACGACGCGATCAACGCCCCGGCCTGCTGCAGGCCATTGCAGTCGTCTCGGAAGAAATCCACGTTTCACCATCAAACAGAGGACATCACCATGCGCAAGACCACTATCACCCTGGGCCTGATCACTGCCCTGCTCGCCGCCCCGGCTTTCGCCGGTTCGATCACCGGCAACCTGACCGTCCAGGCCAACGTCGTGGCCGGTTGCAACCTCAACACGAAAGCTGCCGCCGGTAACGGCAACGGCCTGCTTGACTTTGGCAACATCACCTCGACCCTTGCGGCGAACGATGCCAACACCAAAACCACCGGCAGCTACGGCGTGTCGGTGGTCTGCACCAACACCACGCAATATACGGTGTATGCAAACAACGGCGCGAATGCTTCTAGTGGCCAGAACAACATGAAGGGTCCGGGCGGTGCGCTGTTGCCGTACAACCTGTACTCGGATGCACCCGGTGGTAACTTGTTCCCGACCTCGTCCGCCGCGGCGTTGAGCTACACGGGTAACGGTACGGCGCAGACCGTCGACTTCTATGGTCGGATTCCCGCGGGTGCCCTGCTGCCGGCACCAGGTCTCTACACCGACACCGTGACCGTCACGATCGCCTACTGATCGGGTTTGCTATAACCGCATGGAATCGGTATCGCTTGCATGGTGTTCTTCATGGGCGCCATGCAGGCGGCCGGTTTTCGAATGGAGCAGTTCACTCGTGCCGCATTCCGGGATCCCGTCATGACCCGATCCACAATGGTGGCAATTCTGCTTGCGGGCGTGCTGGCCTGCCCGGCGGTTCGCGCCGGCGACCAGCATGGTGCGGTATCCGTCGTCGCGGCGGTCACCAGTTCCTGCAATATCGGCGGCGATCCGTCGCTGAAGCTGGCGCGCGGCCTGCTGGATTTTGGCCTGCACCGCGTGGTTGACGTGGTGGCGATTCGGGGCAGCCGCAGCCTTTCACAGCCGGTCAAGGGCGACATGCTCCTGCAATGCACCAGTGTGGATGTCGCTCCGGAGGTTTCCTTCGGCTACGGCCTGCATGCCACCGGCAAGCAGCGCAACCTGGAAGGTCCCAACGGTACGCTGATTCCCTACGAGCTGCTGCGCGGCGGCAGCGCCAGTGACGGCTTCTGGGACGACCAGTCGTACCCGGTCGACATCGTCGCCGGTCGGCCTGGCAGCATTCCTGTCTATGGCCGCATCGTCTCCCTGCCTGCCAATGCCGGGGACGGGCTTTATACCGACACCGTTACGGTGCAGGTCGATTTCTAGCAGCCCTTCCATCAATGTAAAGCATACTTGACATATCGCCGGAGGCGAGGCTAGGCTGCGCATGTAAAGGACACTTTACAGTCCTGGGGTATCCCATGCGCAAGTCGTTTCCAGCAGTCAAGACGATAACCCGGCCCCTGTCCGCGTTCTCGCTGTCGGTCGCCGCCATCGCCGAATGCACGGTCGAGGACACGGCGACCGACTACCGCCCGCTGTTGAGGCAGGCGGACATGCCGATCCTGAAGGTCTCACCGTACTGCGCGCCGGATTTCGACGCCGCCGCGGCGGTGAGCAAGCAGCCGGCGATGAGCGAGACACAGAAGGCCTCGTACTACCAGACGCTGTTGGCGAATGCGCCACGGGCGAAGGTCGTGTCGATCGCGCCCTCGCGGTATTTCGCGATGCTCGACCGGCCGGCGGAGTTCCGGCAGGCGCCGGGCGATTTCCCGGCTTCCTGGTGAGGGCGCGCTGATGCGACGGTTCACGGAAAGGCAGTACCAGCGCCAGTTGATGGTGGCGATGGCCTTGTATGTCGGCTTCATGCTGCTGGCCTGGCCCTCGGTGCGGAGCGTCGGCAGCGTGCCGCTGAAAGTGTTGCTGGCGCTGCTGCCGGCGGCGCTGATGCTCTACGTGATCGGCCTGATGGCACGGCGCATCCTGCACAGCGACGAGCTGGAGCAGCGCACGCACCTGGTTGCGCTGGGCGTGGCCACGGCGCTGGTGGGGGCGGCCAGCCTGGTCGGCGGTTTTCTCGCTGCGGCGAAGCTGGTGCAGCTGGACGGCACCGTGCTGATCTGGGTGTTCCCGCTGCAACTGATGGCCTACGGCTTCACGCGCTGGCGGGTGAACCGGCGCTACGGCCACGACGCGGCCTGCGCCGAGGGCGGTTACTCGTTCCGCCAGCGCCTGATGCTGTTCCTCGCGCTGATGGCGGCGGTGGCGCTGGCCGGGTACTGGCGCCACGGCGCTTTCGACCTCGGCATGCTGGCAGGCATGGGCGCGGCCTTGGTGGTGGCGCTGGCATGGCAGGCGTATCGCTACTGGCAGCGGCGCCACGTGCCGTCCGAGGAGCGGGTGCGATGAACGGCCACGAGGGTTCCGGCGCGAACGGGAAACAGGCGCGCACGCTGGCGCGGCGCTACCTGCGCGAGTTCGTTCCGGCGATGCTCGGCTACGTGATCCTGCTGCCGGTCTCGATCGTGCTGCTGCTGCGCGCCGGGCTGCCGACCGCCGGGAAAGTGGCGGTCGCCCTGCTGCCGGTGCTGCCGATGGTGTTCGTGGTGCGCGCGATGTTGCGGCACATGCTGCGCCAGGACGAGCTGCAGCAGCGCATCGAGCTGCAGGCGGTGGCGATCACCTGCGCGGTGGTCGGCATGGCCACGTTCAGCCTCGGCTTCCTGCAGAACGTGCGGCTGCTGCCGTCGCCGCCGTGGGCCATGTTGTGGGTGCTGCCGCTGATGATCGGCGTGTACGGCGTGGTCCGCTTCCTGTTGGCGCGCCGCTACCGATGAACAACCACGTGCGCGAACTGCGCGGCGAGCAGGGCTGGTCGCAGGCGGATCTCGCCGAGCGGCTGGAGGTGTCGCGGCAGACCATCAACGCGATCGAGACCGGCAAGTACGACCCCAGCCTGCCGCTGGCGTTCAAGATCGCGAAGCTGTTTGGACGTCCGATCGAATCCATCTTCGATCCGGGCGAATGAGGAGCCAGGAGGGTGTGATGCGAAACGGTGAAATCTGGCGTTATCTGCGCCGTGCACTGCCGGCCATGCTGCTGATCATCGTGGTGGCGGCGCTGATGTTGCATTTCCGCAAGTCGCTGGGGCCGTTCGGAAGGAGCGGATTCCTCGTCGCGCTGATGCTCAGTTATGTCTGGGCCGGCTGGGTGGAGTTCAGCCAGCTGCGGCGCTGCGATGAATTGCGCCGGCGGCTGGAGCTGGAGGCGATGATGCTGTCCTTCATCGTCGCGACAGGCGTGATCCTCGGCTTGTTCTTTGCGAATGCGCTGAAGCTGCTGGCGGTTTCGTTCGCTGCGGCGCCATTCGTGATGGTTGGCAGCTATGTCGCCTGTCAGCTGTGGACACGCTTGCGCTACCGCTACTGGGCGCTGCTGTGATGGCGCCGCGGCGGGGGCAAGCCGTGCGTTGGAGCCTTGGCCTCGCACTGGCATTGGCGCTGACGGCATGGGTGGCGCGACCGACCGTGCCGGTACGACTGACGCTGATGCCGGACGGGGCGCACGAACTGGTAGTGGAAGGGCCGTGGCGGAGCCGGCTCAGCCTGCGTGTGGCCTGGCATCTCGCGCCGGCGTGGCAGGCGCTGCTTTCGATCTGGCTGGAGACGGACATGGCAAGGGGAAATCGCACATGAGAGTGAGTGGACGCACGGCCTTGCGCATCGCCATCGTGGCGGCGGGATTGGGTTTCCTGGGCTGGAGCCAGTGGCATGCGCGTCATGCGACGGAAACCGGGAGTACGTTGACGACGGACGCCGCCAGGACGACGAGTGCCGTCGCAGTGAAACCCGCGCCGCCGCGCACATGGCAAGTCGGCAAGCTCACGCTGACCGCCTGCGACCTCGGCCAGCCGAACAGCGGCCTGAGCACCGCGGCGTGGTGCGGCACGCTGGCGGTGCCGGAGAACCGCGCCGCGCCGCAGGGCCGCAAGATCAACCTGAAGCTGGCGGTGCTGCGCTCCGGCGCGCAGGTCGCGAACAAGGACATGCTGGCCTTCCTCGCCGGCGGTCCGGGGCAGGCGGCCACCGATTACGCCGGGCCGATCGCCGCGATGCTGGAGCCGCTGCGCGCGCACCGCGACATCCTGCTGCTCGACCAGCGCGGCACCGGCGGCTCGAATGCGCTGGACTGCAAGAACGACGGCAAGAACGCGGCGAGCGAGGACACCGGCTTCGATCCCGCCAAGCTGCGCGCCGAGGCGGCGGCTTGCCTGAAGCAGGTGCAGGCGCATGCCGACCCGCGCTACTACACCACCAGCGACGCGGTGCAGGACCTGGACGACGTGCGCCGCGCGCTGGGCGTGCCCGAGTTCGACCTGGTCGGCGTCTCCTACGGCACGCGGGTGGCGCAGCAGTACGCGCGCCGCTATCCGGACGCGGTGCGCAGCATGGTGCTGGACAGCACGGTGCCGAACAGCGTGGTGCTGGGCGAGGATTTCGCGCGCAACCTCGACGACGCGCTGCAGGCGCAGTTCGCGCGCTGCGACGCGGACGCCGCCTGCAAGGAGCGCTTCGGCAAGCCGTACCAGACGCTGGTGCAGCTGCGCGACGCGCTGCGCGCGAACCCGCATCCGGTCAGCTTCCGCGATCCGCAGACCTACCGCACCGTGCAGCGCGTGCTCAGCGACGACGCGCTGGTCAGCGTGGTGCGCATGTTCGCCTACGCGCCGCCCACCGCCGCGCTGCTGCCGCTGTCGATCGACGCCGCCGCGCACGGCGACGTCGGCCCGCTGCTGGGCCAGGCCAAGCTGCTGACCGTGGACATGGCCGACCTCGCCGGCAGCGGCATGTCGTACTCGGTGATCTGCAGCGAGGACGCCGACCTGCTCGCCGCGCGGCCGCAGGACGCGGACACCCTGCTCGGCAACCACATGGTCGACGCCTACCGGGCGATCTGCTCGGTGTGGCCGAAGGGCGCGCGGCCGGCGGATTTCCACCAGCCACTGAAATCCGCCAGGCCGGTGCTGTTGCTGGCCGGCCAGTACGACCCGGTGACGCCGCCGCGCTACGCCGAGGAGGTGGCGAAGCACCTCGCGAATGCGCGCGTGCTGCTGTTCAAGGGCCAGGGCCACAGCGTGCTGGCGACCGGTTGCGGGCCACAGCTGGTGCAGCACTTCGTCGAGCATCCCGATCCGAAGGCGCTGGATGCGGGTTGCCTCGACCGCCTGCAGCCGGTGCCGTTCTTCATCGACTTCAATGGAGCCACGCCATGAGAAAGCCGTACGTACCGGCCGATGCCGTGTTGTTGGCCGCGGCTTTCGTCGCCGCGGCCGTGCTGGATGCGCCGCATGTCATCACCCAGATCCTGCTGCCGCTGCTGGTCGTGTTTTCCGTGGTGACCCGCAGGCGGGGCGCCTGTTTCAAGCGGGGGGAACAGTCGTGATCGAAGTCAGGGATCTGCACAAGGCGTTCGGCAGCGTGAAAGCGGTCGACGGTGTCGGTTTCACCGCCCGCGACGGCGAGATCACCGGCCTGCTCGGCCCCAACGGCGCCGGCAAGACCACCACGCTGCGCATGCTCTACACCCTGATGGCCCCGGACCGCGGCCAAGTGCTGGTGGACGGCATCGACGCGGCGGCCGACCCGCTGGCGGTGCGTCGCACGCTCGGCGTGCTGCCGGACGCGCGCGGCCTGTACAAGCGGCTCACCGCGCGCGAGAACATCGAATACTTCGCGCGCCTGCACGGCCTCGACGAGGCCACGCTGCGCTCACGCCACGAGGCGCTGGTCGACGCGCTGGAGATGCGCGACATCCTCGACCGCCGCACCGAGGGCTTCTCGCAGGGCCAGCGGGTGAAGACCGCGATCGCCCGCGCGCTGATCCACGACCCGCGCAACGTGATCCTCGACGAGCCCACCAACGGCCTCGACGTGATGGCCACGCGCGGCCTGCGCCGCTTCATGCAGCAGCTGCGGGACGAGGGCCGCTGCGTGCTGTTCTCCAGCCACATCATGCAGGAGGTGGCGGCGCTGTGCGATCGCATCGTGGTGATCGCGCACGGCCGCGTGGTGGCCGACGAGACGCCCGACGCGCTGCGCGCGCAGACCGGCGAAACCAACCTGGAGGATGCCTTCGTGAAGATCATCGGCAGCGAGGAGGGCCTCGCCGCATGAGCGCCGCGACTTCGAAAGTGCGCCGCGCCGGCGCCGTGCTCACCGTGTTCCTGAAGGAAGTGCGCGAGAACCTGCGCGACCGCCGCACCCTGACCGGCGCCTTCCTCACCGGCCCGCTGCTGGGGCCGCTGCTGTTCGTGCTGTTGATCAACGTGCAGGTCAACCGCGAGCTCGACAAGGCGGACCAGCCCTTGCACGTGCCGGTGATCGGCGCGCAGTACGCGCCGCATCTGGTCGATGCGCTGAAGCAGGGCGGCATCGTGCCGGAGCCGGCGGTGGCCGATCCGGGCGCGGCGGTGCGCCAGCAGGATGCCGACGCGGTGCTGCGCATCGCCGCCGACTACGGCGCGGCCTGGCGCAAGGGCGAGCCAGTGCAGGTGGAGCTGTTCTACGATTCCTCGCGGCGCGACACCGGCAGCGCGGTGGAGCGGCTGGGCAAGCTGGTGGAAAACTACGCGCGCCAGCAGGGCGCGATGCGGCTGGTGGCGCGCGGGCTGGCGCCGGGCACGGCGTGGCCGGTGCAGGTGGCGCGGCGCGACCAGGCCACGCCGCAGTCGCGCGCGGTGCTGATGTTCGCGATGCTGCCGTACTTCTTCGTGATCACCCTGTTCCTCGGCGGCATGTATCTGGCGATCGACCTCACTGCGGGCGAGCGCGAGCGGCAGTCGCTGGAGCCGCTGTTCGCGAACCCGGTGGCGCGCTGGAAGATCCTCGTCGGCAAGCTCGCGGCGATCTGCGTGTTCTCGCTGGCCAGCCTCGCGATCACCCTGCTCGCGTTCGCCGTGGTCGGCCGCTTCATCCCCGCCGCGAAGCTGGGCATGGAGCTGGACCTCGGCTGGCATTTCGCCGGCACCGTGCTGCTCTTGATGCTGCCGCTGGTGCTGCTGCTGGCCTCGCTGCAAACCCTGGTGGCCGCGTTCGCCAAGAGCTACCGCGAGGCGCAGACCTACCTCTCGCTGCTGATGATGGTGCCGCTGATCCCCAGCCTCGTGCTGAGCTTCCTGCCGGTGAAGGCGCAGGCGTGGATGTACGCGGTGCCGCTGCTCGGCCAGAACCTCGGCATCATGCAGCAGCTGCGCGGCGACGGCGTCAGCGGCGAACAGTTCGCGTTGTGCCTTGCCGGCACCTTGGTGGCGGCGTTGTTCGCGGTAGGCGTCACCGCGCAGCTGTATCGCTCGGAGAAGCTGGCGATTTCGGGCTGAGCGTCGCGCACGCTCCCGCCGTCGTGGGTCGGGATTCATCCCGACAGGCCATCCGCGGCAAGTCAGGTCGGGATGAATCCCGACCCACGGGGTGAGGTTTCACATGGCGGCGTGCCGCAATACCCACTCCGCCACCACCTGCGGCTGTTCGAGCTGCAGGTGGTGGCCGCCATGCAGGTGTTCGGTCGCGATGCGTGGCACGCAGGCGGCGCGCGCCGCCATCATCGCGGCGGGCAGGTAGGGCGTGGCCGGTTGCGACAGCAGCAGGGCGGTGGGCGCCGCGATGCCGGCGAGCAGGGCGCGGATCTGCGGCTCGGCGAGCCGGATCGCGGTATGGCGGGTGAGGCGCGGGTCGCTGCGCCATTGCCAGCCGCCGTCGGTCTCGCGCAGGCCGCGTTCCACGATCGGGCGGGCGAGTTGCGCGTCGAGGCCGCTGGCCATGGCGCGGGCGCGCGCGGCCTGTTCGGCGTCGCGGAATACGCGCAGCGTCTTGCCGTTCGCGGGCGGCGCGGCGAGCGCGTCGCGGTAGCGCTGCAAGGTGTGCGCGCCGTCGTCGCCCAGCGGGCCGAGGCCTTCGATCAGGTGCAGGCGTTCGATCCGCGCCGGCGCGGCGGCGGCCACCAGCGAGGCGATGCCGGCGCCCAGCGAATGGCCGAGCAGGCGGCAGCGCGGCAGCGCCAGCGCATCGAGCGCGGCCAGCACCGCGCGCACGTAGTCGAGGAAGTGGTAACCGACGCCTGCGGGCAGGTGGTCCGAGTGGCCGTGGCCGGGCAGTTCCAGCGCGATCACGCGGAACCGCGGCGCGAGCAGCGGCGCCAGCCGGGCGAAGCTGCCGGCGTTGTCCAGCCAGCCGTGCAGGGCGACGAGCGGCGGCGCCGCGGGGGCGCCCCATTCCAGCGCCGCGAGCGTGAGATGGGGCAGCGCGAGGCGGCGTTCGCGTGGTGTGGTCATGCGCAGAACCTGTTTCTTGAGAGAATTTTGCTCGTCATTCCTGCCCAAGCAGGGTTTTCAACAGACGCATGCCTGGTCATCCGGCGACTTTGCGCTTGCATGGCCCAAAGACACTGGATCCCAGCCTGCGCTGGGATGACGAGCAAGAAACGGATCCGGGCATCCTTAGCAATCCGGCCAGCCCTTCAGGTGGCGACGCGCCAGCGTGGCGAGGCTGCGCACCTGTTCGGGGCCGTCGTTGAGTGCGGGGATGTAGCGCAGCTCCCTGCCGCCGGCGGCGGTGAAGAAGTCGCGGTTCTGCATCGCGATCTCTTCCAGCGTTTCCAGGCAATCCACCGCGAAGCCGGGGCAGGCCACGTCGAGCCGCTTCACGCCTTCGCCGGCGAGGCGGCGCACGGTGGCGTCGGTGTACGGCCCCAGCCAGCGCTCGCGGCCCACCCGCGACTGGAAGCTCAGCACGAGCTGCGTTTCGTCCAGCCGCAGCCGCTCGCGCAGCAGGCGCGCGGTGGCCTGGCATTGCTCGGGATACGGGTCGCCGAGGCGCGCGTAGCGTTCGGGGATGCCGTGGAAGGAGAGCAGCAGCCTGTCGCCGCGGCCGTGCTGCGCCCACCAGGCTTCGATGCTCGCGGCCAGCGCCTCGATGTGCGCGGGCTCGGCGTGGTAGTCGTTGACGAAGCGCAGTTCTGGCGGCCAGCGCAGCGCCTTCAGCGCATCGGCCACCGCGTCGATCACCGAGCCGGTGGAGGTGGCCGAATATTGCGGATACAGCGGCAGCACCAAGAGGCGGCGCACGCCTTCCCCTTGCAAGGCCGCGATGGTCTTGCCCACCGCCGGCGCGCCGTAGCGCATCGCCAGCGCCACCCGCACGGTGTCGCCCAGCTCGGCCTGCAGCGCACGCGCCAGCGACTCGCTGCGCCAGCGCAGCGGGGAACCTTGCGCGTCCCAGATGCGTCCATAGGCATGCGCGGAGCGCCGCGGGCGCACGCGCAGGATCACCCCGTGCAGGATCGGCCACCACTTCCAGCGCGGGTAGTCGATCACCCTTCGGTCGGACAGGAATTCGGCCAGGTACGGCCGCAGCGCCTGCGCGGTGGGCGCGGTGGGCGTGCCCAGGTTCACCAGCAGCACGGCTGTCTGAACGGCCGCCGCCGCGGCAGGGATGGAATGGCCGGCGGGGCCGGTATAGTGATCGTGGTCGGGCATCGTGGCGCGGGCGGTGAAACCGCCGTGAGTCTGCCACAAGCGCGACGCGCATCCCCGCAACCCCCACGACGGAGCTGCCCATGTTCAAGACAACCCTGCATCGCCTGCTGCTGGTCGGCGCCGCGCTGCTGTTGCCGGCGATGGCCGCACATGCCGACGACCTCACCCCGGAGCAGCGCGCGCAGAACGCGGTGCGCGTGCTGAACGAGATCCAGCAGGCGCCGGACAAGGCGATCCCCAGCGACCTGCTCAAGGATGCGCGGGCGATCGCGGTGATCCCGGACGTGTTGAAGGTCGGTTTCGTGTTCGGCGGCCGCCGCGGCGAGGGGCTGATCTCGGTGAAGAACCCGGACGGCACCTGGTCCAACCCCAGCTTCATCTCCTTCGGCGGCGGCAGCGTGGGCTTCCAGATCGGCGTGTCGTCCACCGACGTGATCCTGGTGTTCCGCAGCCAGCGCGGGGTGGATTCGATCGTCAACGGCAAGTTCACCGTGGGCGCCGACGCCTCGGCCGCGGCCGGCCCGGTGGGCCGCACCGCCTCGGCCGCCACCGACCAGCAGCTGAAGGCGGAGATCTACTCCTACTCGCGCGCGCGCGGCCTGTTCGCCGGCGTGGCGCTGGACGGCTCGGTGCTGAAGATCGACTACGACGCCAATGCGGCGGTGTACGGCGCCGGCATCACCCCGCGGCGGATCTTCGAGGGCGGCGTGGGCAACGTGCCGCAGGCGGTGGTGAAGTTCCGCGATGCGCTGGAAGAGTACACTTCCAGATAACCGCCTTGTGCGAAGATCGGCGGTCGCCGGCGGAGCCGTTTCCGCCCCTGGCTGCCTCGAGGAACATCATGGGTTTTGACAGCATCTGGCATTGGCTCCTGCTCCTGGTCATCGTGCTGCTGATCTTCGGCACCAAGAAGATCGGCAACATCGGCTCGGACCTCGGCAACGCCGTGCGCGGCTTCAAGAAGGCCATGCACGGCGACGAGGAGGACAAGGCGAAGGAATCGCAGCAGGCGAAGGAGCAGCTGCGCGCCGATCCGCCGGCGGCCGCGTCGGCGAACGCCAGCACGCAGGAACAACGCGACTCGCACGAGTCGAAGTAAGCGCGGGCGGGTTTTGCGGCGATGATCGAGATCAGCTTCGGCAAGCTGGTGCTGCTCGCGCTCGTCGCGCTGATCGTGCTCGGCCCCGAGAAGCTGCCCGGCGCGGCGCGCACCGCGGGTGCGCTGCTGCGCCGCGTGCGCAACGGCTGGGACAGCGTGCGCGCCGAGGTGGAGCGCGAGCTGGAAGTGGAAGAGATCAAGCGCGCCGCGCGCGAGGCCGCCGCGCAGGCCGAGGCCGCGCAGAACGAGTTCAAGGACAGCGTGCAGCAGGTGCGCGAGCCGGTCGACGAGGCGGTGTCGGCCTTGAAGGCCGCCGCGGCGCCGGAGCCAGCCACGCAGGCCGCGCCCGAGCCGGCGTCCGCGCCCGAATTGCAGCAGGCGTTGCCGCTGGGCGAGCCGTCCACCGCGCCGGCCGCGAAGGAGTCCGCGCATGGCGGCCACTGATCCCGACGATCTCGGCGACGACCTGCAGCAGGGCCTGTTCTCGCACCTGATCGAGCTGCGCTCGCGTTTGCTCAAGGCGGTCGCCGCCGTGCTGCTGGTGCTGGTGGCGCTGGTGCCGTTCGCGAACCGGCTGTACTCGGAGCTCGCCGCGCCGCTGGTGGCGCGCCTGCCGCAGGGCGCGCACCTGATCGCCACCGAGGTGGCCAGTCCGTTCATCACCCCGCTCAAGCTCGCGTTCTACACCGCGCTGTTCATCAGCATGCCGGTGATCCTGTACCAGCTGTGGGCCTTCGTCAGCCCCGGCCTGTACAAGCACGAGAAGCGCCTCGCGCGGCCGCTGCTGGTCGCCGCGCTGGCGCTGTTCTACTGCGGCTGCGCGTTCGCGTATTTCCTGGTGCTGCCGGCGGCGTTCCGCTTCCTTACCGCGGTGACCCCCGCGGGCGTGGAGATGATGACCGACATCACGCACTACCTCGACTTCGTGATGCTGATGTTCTTCGCGTTCGGCCTGTGCTTCGAGGTGCCGGTGGCGGTGGTGATCCTCGCCGCGGTGGGCGTGGTGGACCTCGCCAAGCTGCGCAACGCGCGCCGCTACGCGATCGTGGGCGCGTTCGCGGTGGCCGCGATCATCACCCCGCCCGACATCACCTCGATGATCATGCTCGGCATCCCGATGTGCCTGCTCTACGAGCTGGGCATCCTCGCGGTGCGCTGGTTGCTGCCGGGCAAGGCAGCGGGCTAGAAGCGCCCCCTCACCCCAATCCTCTTCCCCGGCGCAGCCGGCGGAGAGGGGGCAGAGCACACGACTCCCTCTCCCCCAACGGCTTCATGTTGGGGGAGAGGGTTGGGGTGAGGGGGCCTCTGCCTTACTGGACGTTGGCAGCCGCTGCCGGCGCAACCGTCGTTGCCGCCGCCGCAGGCGCCGAGCTGGCCGCTGCCGGCAAGGGCTCCACCTTGGCGTTGTCGTCGGGCCGGAGCGCCAGTCCGCCGTGCTTGTACAGGTCGCTGGCCACCTGGTAGTAGGCGATCGCGGTGTTCACCAGGTCCTGCCTGATCGGCTGCACGGGCGTGGCGTCGCCGGTGGCGAAGTCGGGCTTGAGCTGTTCCAGCCGCTGGCGCGGTTCGAGGACGGTGAGCGTGTCGCCGCGCACGTAGCCCAGCTTCTCGTAGGTGCCGGGGAAGGCGTGTCCCTGCGCCGGCGTGCGCTGGAACACGTCCTGGCCGAAGAAGCGCGAGCGGTAGCTGAAGTCGAGCAGGCCGAGCAGGGTGGGCGGGATGTCGAGCTGGCCCATCAGTGCGTTCACGCGCCGGGGCTTGAACTGCGCCGGCGCGTAGATCCACAGCGGGATGTGGTAGCGGTTGATCGGGATGCTGGTCTTGCCCGCGCTGGAGGCGCAGTGGTCGGCGGTGATCACGAACACGGTGTCGGCGAAGTACGGCTTCGCACGCGCGCGCTTGATAAAGTCCTCGATCGACCAATCGGTGTAGGCCACCGCGCCCGGCCGCGACGGCGCCTGGAACTTCACCCGGTCGGCCGGATAGGTGTACGGCCGGTGGTTCGAGGTGGTCATGACGTGCAGGAAGAACGGCTTGCCCGCGGCGTGGATCTCGTCCATCTGCCGCAGCGCCAGCGTGTAGAGATCCTCGTCGGCCACGCCCCACACGTTCTGGCTGTGGATGGGCATGTCCTTCGGGATCGCGCTGCGGTCCACGGTCTTGTAGCCGTTGTGGCCGAAGAAGTAGTTCATGTTGTCGAAGTAGCCGTAGCCGCCGTAGACGAACTCCGACACGTAGCCGCGGTCGTTGAACACGCTGGCCAGCGAGAACAGGTTCTCGTTGTCCTTCTCGCGCACCAGCGAATCGCCCGGCGTGGGCGGCACCGACAGCGACAGCGCCTCCAGCCCGCGCACGGTGCGCGTGCCGTTTGCGTAGAGGTTGTCGAAGAAGATGCTCTTGTCGACCAGCGAATCGAGGAAGGGCGTGAGGTGCTCGGTGTTGCCGAAGGTGCCGAGGTAATCGCCGGACAGGCTCTCCACGCTGATCAGCACCACGTTCAAGTGCTTCTCCGGCCCGTTGGCGCGGATCGCGCGGGTGAGGTCGCGCGGGTCGTCGCTGGTGAAGCTCGCGTTCGGCGCCTTGAGATCCTCGCGGATCAGCTTGAACGCCTCCGCGTCGGGCAGCGAGCGGTAGAACTTCTTGTAGTCGAGGTGGCTGGAGCGGAACGCCGCGAAGAACTGGTAGATGCCGTTGCCGGCCAGCTCGTTGACGTAGTTGTTCGCGGTGCGGTCCTTCATCTCGCCGTTGACCGCGGCCACCGAGACCACGGTGAGCAGCAGCCACACCAGCGGCACGCGCGCACGCTGCAAGAGCGTGCTGCCGGAGTCCTGCGCGCGCAGGCCGCGCCGCGAGAGCACGAACACCACCAGCGCCAGCACCACCAGCAGCGACAGCCAGGTGCCGACCGGATAGGACTCGCGGATGTTGCCGATCACCTCGGTGGTGTAGACGAGGTAGTCCACCGCGATGAAGTTGAAGCGCGAGCTGAACTCGTTCCAGAACACCAGCTCCGACGCCGCCACGAACAGCAGGCCGTACAGCAGCGCGAGGCCCAGGATGTACAGCCCCCACTGCCCGCTGGCGCGGCTGTAGGCCAGCGCTGGCAGCGGC
Source organism: Rhodanobacter denitrificans (assembly GCA_017848855.1). Classification (GTDB taxonomy): domain Bacteria; phylum Pseudomonadota; class Gammaproteobacteria; order Xanthomonadales; family Rhodanobacteraceae; genus Rhodanobacter_A; species Rhodanobacter_A denitrificans_B. The sequence goes on from JAFIHF010000065.1 coordinate 54,810, forward strand.
AGGAAGAACAGGAACACCGGGATCAGCGGCCGCACGTCCTTCAGGTGCGCGTGCCACATGAGGTGCAGCACGCCGAAGCAGGCGGCGAACAGCAGCACCAGGATCGCCAGCCAGGCCAGCCAGCGCGCCAGCCCCGTCACCGTCGCGCGGCGGGTCGGCACCAGCCACAGGAACAGCACCATCGGCCAGGCGAGGTACAGGAAAGTAATCAGGTCGTAGCCCAGTCCCACGCCGAACGCGTACAGCCAGTGCAGCGGATTCGGCGCCACGTTGCTGCCCGACATCACCAGCAACACGATGCGGGTGACGAAGGAGATCGCGAGGTAGGTGATGCCGAGCCACCACAGCGGCCGGAACCGCTGGCGCAGCGGCGAGGGGGAGAACAGGGCGCGCGACACGGGCAGCTCCAGAAGAAGGGATACGAAGAGGCGCCGGCATGGTCGGCGCCAAGGCGGGCGTTATACCCGCAGGGACTTAGATGTTACATAGTTTCATTTTCGCAGGTCGGCAATCGCGGCGACGCGGGCGCGCTCCATCGCCGCGCCGATCGCCGGCCCCGCGAGCCCCTGCGCCACGAACGGCGCCGCGGTCACCGCCGCCGCGGCCGCGCGGGCCTGCCGGAGATACGCGGCCGGCGGGTAGTCGTCGCACTCGTGGCCCAGCCGGCCGCGCTTGTCGGCGAGGCAGGCGGCGAGGAAGGTTTCCAGCCGCTCGGGTCGGCGCAACGCGTCCAGCGCGGCCAGCAGCTTCAGCACCGTGGCGGGCTTCAGTTCCAGCGCGCGGTGCGCGTTCAGGTGCTCGCGGCAGACCAGCTCGGCCAGCGCGGCGTGTTCGGTCGGCACCTTCAACCGCGCCGCGAGCTGGCGCAGTGGCGCCACGCCGCGCTGCTCGTGCATCACGTGCCGCGGCAGTTCGTCGGCTGGCGTCAGCGCCTTGCCGAGGTCGTGGGTGAGCGCGCAGAAACCGACCAGGTCGTCGCCCGGCGCGAGCGCCGCCGCGGCATCCAGAACCAGCTCCATGTGCGCGCCGGTGTCGATCTCGGGATGGAACTCCGCGCGCTGCGGCACGCCATACAGCGCATCGACCTCGGGAAACAGCACGCGCAGCGCGCCGGCCGCGCGCAGCACGCGCAGGAACGCGGACGGCTGCGCCTCGGCCAGTGCCTTGCGCGTCTCCGCCCACACCCGCTCGGGCACCAGGTGATCCACCTCGCCGTCGGCCACCATCTGCCGCAGCAGCGCCATGGTTTCCTCGGCCACGGTGAAGCCCAGCGGCGCGAAACGCGCGGCGAAGCGCGCCACCCGCAGCAGGCGCACGGGATCTTCCACGAATGCCGGCGCGACATGGCGCAGCACGCGCGCTTCGAGGTCGCGCACGCCGCCGTAGGGATCGATCAGCGCGCCGTGCTCGTCCTGCGCGATCGCGTTGATCGTGAGGTCGCGCCGCGCCAGGTCGTCTTCCAGCGTCACCGCCGGATCGGCCTGGAACACGAAGCCGTGGTAGCCGCGCCCGCTCTTGCGCTCGGTGCGCGCCAGCGCGTGTTCCTCGCCGGTTTGCGGGTGCAGGAACACCGGGAAATCCTTGCCCACCGGCTTGTAGCCCAGCGCCAGCAGATCCTCCGGGCGCGCGCCCGTCACCACGTAATCGCGGTCGCCCTCCGGCCGTCCCAGCAGCTTGTCGCGGACCGCGCCGCCGACGAGATAGATGCGCATGGAGGCGATTGTGGCATGCGGGGGCCGGGAACCCGGAGCGGTCAGGGCGCGTCTTTACGCACCTGCGCATCCATGAACCGCTCGATCGCTTCGAGGATGTGCGCGAGATAGTCGGGCAGGCGCTGCGGATCGGCGGTCATACCGGCTGCGCTTCGGCGAGCACCCGGGCGCGGAACTTGTCCGGCAGCGCGTTGGGCGTCAGCACGTCCACGGGCACGCCGAGCAGCATTTCCAGCTTGTAGCTGATCGCGCCGAGGTCGAACAGCGTGGTTTCCGGCGTCGGGTCGACGAGCAGGTCGAGGTCGCTCCCTTCGGCATCGGAGCCGTGCAGCACCGAGCCGAAGACGCGCGCATTGCGGGCACGGTGGGCCTCCACGATGCGGCGGATCGCGGCGCGATGATCCAGCAGGGCGGCGGATGGTTTCACGGGCGTCTCGGTGCAATCGAATCGAGGTCAGCGTGCACTTTCCCGCCCGCTTGGGCAAGGGTCAGCGGTTGGCCTTGTTCACCGTGGCTGCCGCCGCCGACACCTGCACCGAACTCGCGGGCGCGGGCGGCGGCACGGGGCAGTCCACCGGCTTGCGTGCGCTGAGGCTGTTCGGCAGCTGGTAGGGCTGGCCGATCGGGGTGAGCCGGTCGGAGATCGGCAGCACCGAGCCGTGCAGGCGCCAGCCGTACATCACGCTGTAGTCCATCACGCGCGCCACGTATTCGCGGGTTTCCTTGTACGGAATGGTGGCGATGAACAGGTCGGGCGGCAGCGCGCTGCGCGCGGCCACCCACTGGTCGACGCGGTTCGGGCCGGCGTTGTAGGCGGCGCTGGCGAGCCAGGGCGCGCCGTTGAAACGCGCGGCCATCTGCGCGAGGTAGCGCGTGCCCAGCGCGATGTTGGTCGCGGGGTCGTACAGGCTGTCGCCGCCGGCCCACGCCAGTCCGTTGCGCTTCGCCACCAGGGCGGCGGTGGCGGGCACCAGCTGCATCAGGCCGCGGGCGTCGGCGCCGGAACGCGCGTCGCTCATCCACGCGCTTTCCGAACGCAGGATGCCGTAGGCCCAGGCGGGGTCGATGCCGGCCTGTTCGGCCTGCGGCACCACGCCGTCCTGGCTGGCCAGCGGGAAGCGCAGCGTGTAGTAGCGCATCGCCTCGCCGCGGTTGAGGGTGAACGCCGCGCGGTCGTACCAGCCGCGACGGTTCGCCAGCTCGACGGCCAGCAGCCGGGTGCGCTCGTCGGCGCCGTCCAGCGCGCGCGCCCATTCGCGCCGCGCCAGTTTCGGCAGGTCCACCGCGTACAGTTCGAACGCGCGCAACAGGCCGGGTTGCGCCAGCAGCGCCTGTTCCTGCTGCGGGTCGTCGAGCGGTGCGCGCGGGCAGATCACGTAGGGCTGCTTGAGCTGGTCGGCGGCGAGGAAGCCGAAGAACGTGGTTTCGCCGGCGAGTTCGGCATAGATCGCCTGCGCCTGTTCGGCTTGGCCGGTGGCGGCCAGCGCGCGGGCGCGGAACCATCGCCATTCGGCGTCCTGCTGCTGCTCCGCCGGCATCGCCGCGATCGCCGCCAGCACGGCGGGCCAGTCCTGCTTGGCCAGCGCCACGCGTGCGCGCCACTCGCGGGTGGCGGCGGTCTGCGCGGCGGCGGGCAGGGCGATCAGGCGTGCCAGCGCGTTGGTGTCGAAGTCGGTGGCGTGGAACAGCGCCAGCGCGCGCAGGATCGTGTCGCGCTGGCTGGCGCTGAAGTGGAAGCGCGTCTGCAACTGCTGCCATGCCGCGTCGGCGGCGGGCGTGTCGCGGCGCGCCTGGCGCTGCAGCGCCAGCGCGGCGGCCTGGCGCGCGCGCGCGGTGTCGGGCCAGTTCGCAGCGGCGGCCACGGCGGCGGCCGGATCGCGCAGCGCCTGCGCCAGCCACTGCGCTTCCTGGTTCTGCGGCGCGGGCAGCCAGGTGGCCAGCGCGGCGATGGTGCCGCCCTTGCCGGCGTCGGCGGCGCGGTCGATGCGCGCCCACAACCGCGGCGCGGTGAGCAGGCCCTGGTCGTGCGCGGCCTGCAGCACGGGGTCGCAGGCGCCGGGCAGTTCGGCCCGGGTCCACAGTTCGGCCAGGTCGCGGTCGAAGTCCAGCGTGGCGCCGCCGGCCATGCGCGCCTGCAGCGCGTCGCAGGCGAGCGCGTCGCCGAGGCCGGGCTGGTACAGCTCGAGGAAGCCGCTCCAGTCCTGACGCCGCGCGAGCTCCAGCAGGAAGTCGCGGCGCAGGTCCTGCGCGGGGATCAGCTCGGGATACTGCGCGAGATACGCCTGCACCGTGGTCAGGTCGGTCTGGCGCAGGTCGTGCTCCAGCGCGGCGGCGGGCAGGTAGGGATAGAGCGGGTAGTCGCGCAGTTTCGCGGCGTACGCGCGCCAGCCGTCGCCGCCCTGCTGCGCCGCCGTCCAGGCCTGCTTGAACGCGCTGCGCTGCGCTTCGGTGGGCGTGGCCGCGTGCACGCCGAGGGCAGCGAGCAGGGCGCCGCAACCGAGCAGCAAGGTCGACAGGCGGGTGAGGGGATGGCGCCGCGGCGCTGCCTTCGCAAACATGCAAACTCCATTGAACAGGCTTTTGGTGATCCCTGCGCGGATTGTAGTGGAAGCGCCTGAATGCATCGGCGCGCAGCGCGGCTTGCGTGCGCGGCGCGCCTGATAAGCTGGCGCACCTTGCTCCCGTTCGCGCAGGTTCGGCATGTCGTTTTCCCCCTCGTTCCGCGACCGTCGCCTGGTCGCCTGGCTGACCCTGGTGCTGCTTGCCTTGGCCGGTGCGGCGTGGTGGTGGTGCAAGGGTCGTGCGGTGAACCTGCCCGACGCGCCTTCGGCGCGCATCGCCTGTGTTTCCTACGCGCCGTTCCGCGAGCCGGGCGAGACGCCGCTCGATCCGCGTGCCTTCGTCAGCCCCGCGCGCATCGACGCCGACCTGCGCGCGCTGTCCACGCGCTTCGATTGCGTGCGCACGTATTCGCAGGGGCAGGGCCTGTCCGCGGTGCCTGGCATCGCGGCGCGCTACCACATGCAGGTGTTGATGGGCATCTGGCTGGGCCGCGATGCGAAGGCGAACGCCGAGCAGGTGGCGCTGGGCATTGCCACCGCGCGCAAGTACCCGCAGGTGCTGCGCGGGGTGATCGTGGGCAATGAGGTGCTGCTGCGCGGCGAGCTGTCGAGCGCGCAGATCGCCGGCTACCTGCGCGAGGTGCGCGCGGCGCTGCCGGCTTCGATTCCGGTGAGCTACGCCGACGTGTGGGAATACTGGCTGCGCCATCCCGAACTGGCCGGCGTGGTGGATTTCGTCACCATCCACATCCTGCCGTACTGGGAGGACCAGCCGGTGCCGCCCGAGCGCGCAATCCGGCACGTCGAGAACGTCTACGCAAAGCTCGGGCAGGCGTTTCCCGGCAAGCGCGTGATGATCGGCGAAACCGGCTGGCCCAGCGAGGGCCGGCCGCGCCGCGACGCCGTGGCGAGCCGGGTGAACGAGGCGCGCTACCTGCGCGAATTCCTCCGCTACGCGGCCAGCGTGGACATGCCGTACAACGTGATCGAGGCCTTCGACCAGCCGTGGAAACGCGCGCAGGAAGGCACCGTGGGCGGCTACTGGGGCATCTTCGATGCGCAGGCGCGGCCGAAGTTCGCGATGCAGGGGCCGGTGGTGGAGATCCCGCGCTGGCGGCTGGGCTGGCTGGCCGGCGCGGCGGGCGCGGCGCTGTTCGTGCTGCTCGGACTGCGCCGCCGGCGCTGGGAGCGGCGGCGCGGCTGGACGGCGCTGGCGCTCGCCGGCTTCGCCAGCGGCTGCGCGCTGGCCTGGCAGTGGCGGCAGATGATCCATGCCTGCCGCGACGACTGGGAATGGACGCTTTCGCTGGCCGTCTGCCTCGCCGCGCTGCTCACCGCGCTGCGGCTGGCAAACTGGCTGGCCGGGCGGCTGGCGGGCGCGCCGTTCAAGCCCGCGCCGGCGGGGCGGTTGCGCTTCGGCTGGCTGTTCGTGCTCGCGCTGTACGGCCTGCTGCTGGTGTTCGACGGCCGCTACCGCGACTTCCCGCTGGGCCTGTTCGCCTTGCCCTGCGTGGGCTACGCGCTGACCGCGTGGCTGGACGAGCGCGTGCGCGCGCCCTCGCGCGAGGCGGTGTTCCTCGCCGCGTGGCTGCCGCTGCTGGCCGCCGTGGTGGTGGCGCTGGAGCTGGGCGAGAACCCGTCGACCTGGCTGTGGCTCGCGCTCAACCTCGCGATCGCGCTGCCGGTGCTGCGGGCCGCATGGCAGGCGCGCGCCACCCGAACGCGCACAGGCGATATGCTCGACTGATTCCATTGCGAGGATCGACAACATGCGACTGGACAAGCAACGCATCGTGGTGACCGGCGCCTTCGGCACCCTGGGCGCGGCGGTGGTGCGCGCCGCGCTGGACGCGGGCGCCGCGGTGGCGGCGATCGACCGCGCGCCGGTGCCGGCGAACCTGGCTGCGGCGCACGGCTTCGGCGGCGTGGACCTCGCCGACACCGCGGCGGCCAAGCAGGCGATCGACGCGGCCGCCCAGGCAATGGGTGGCCTCGACGCGCTGGTCAACATCGCCGGCGCGTTCCGCTGGGAGACGCTGGCCGACGGCGACCCGGACACCTGGGACCTGCTCTACCGGATCAACCTGCGCACCGCGGTCGCGGCGAGCAAGGCCGCGCTGGCGCACCTGCCCGACGGCCGCGGGCGCATCGTCAACATCGGCGCGAACTCGGCGCTGAAGGCCGGCGCGGGCGTGGGCGCCTACACCGCGTCGAAGTCGGGCGTGATGCGCTTCACCGAATCGCTGGCCGAGGAACTGAAGCCGCGCGGCATCACCGTCAACGCGCTGCTGCCCAGCATCATCGACACGCCGCCGAACCGCGCCGACATGCCGAAGGCGGACTTCGACGCCTGGGTGAAGCCCGAGCAGTTGGCGGGCGTGATCGTGTTCCTGTTGTCGGGTGCGGCGTCGGCGATCACCGGGGCGCTGATTCCGGTGACCGGGCGGGTGTGATCTGCCTTTCTCCCTCTCCCCTTTGGGGAGAGGGTTGGGGTGAGGGGCGGGTGCTCGCGAGAATCTTTCACTTCCGCAGTTTGGCTCGCCTGCGGCGGGCTTTCGGACGCCTGCCGGCGCCCGAGCTACTTTCTCTTTGCGTGCCCAAAGAGAAAGTAGCCAAAGAGAAAGGGCACCCCGCGGCGACGCTTTCCTTCCATCCATGGACGGAAAGTCCGTGAGTCGGGGCCGGGCTTTTCGAGCGGGCTCCTGCCCGCGCGAAAAGGCGTTGCCCTCCCTGGCAATGCCCGCTGCGCGGCCTCCTCGTCCCCGCCTCACCGTCGCCGAGGGGCCCCCGGGAAAAGCAGCGCGCTCCCAGCGCGCAGAAGCAACGGCAAGATCAAGAGCACCCCACCCCAACCCTCCCCTGCACGCAGGGGAGGGAGAT
>JAFIHF010000066.1 GCA_017848855.1 Rhodanobacter denitrificans
CGAGTTCCTTCTCTTTGCTGGCCCACGCCACCGCAGGAGCGGTGGCGAACGGCGAAGCCGGCCCGAAGGGCGGAGGGCAGGATGCCCGGAGTCAAGAGAAGTAACCAAGAGAAATGGCCTGTTCAATCCGCCGACCCTACGAGCCCGCCGTGTCGAGGGGATTGGACCAACGCTCGTCGACACGTCGCCCCACAGCGGCCACCCCGCGACGTATCTGGAAACTGAGGAACTCAACGCTCGTCGCCCCAGCGAAAGCTGGGGCCCAGTGCCTTTGCTTCGCTGGTGCTTTGCTCTGGCCGTTGCTTCTGCGCGCTTGGAGCGCGCTGCTTTTCCCGGGGCCCCTCGGCGACGGTGAGGCGGGGACGAGGAGGCCGCGCAGCGGGCGTTGCCAGGGAGGGCAACGCCTTTTCGCGCGGGTAGGAGCCCGCTCGAAAAGCCCGGCCCCGACTCACGGACTCGGAGGGCAGGAGGCCCGGAGAGCGTCGCCGCGGGGTGTCGTTTCCTCTTGGTTATTCTCCTTGACTCCGGGCATCCTGCCCTCCGCCCTTCGGGCCGGCTTCGCCGTTCGCACGCGCTCCTGCGCGTGCGTGGACAAGCAAAGGAGAAGTAACTCGGGCGCCGGCAGGCGCACGAAATCGCTTTGAAACTTGCGGAAACAAAAAGCCCGCCTGAGCGGCGAGCCCTTCGTCACTGACCGAAACAACGACTCAGTTCACCAACCGCAACGCAAACGGATAACGGTAAGCCGTGCCCTCGTTCGCCTTGATCGTGCCGATGATCACGAACACCAGCCAAGCGATCGCGAGCAGCGGCAGCAGCACGAAACCGATCAGGATGAAGCACAGCAGCCAACCTACCAGCGCGGCAATGGCCACGGTGATGTTGAAGTTCAGCGCCTCCTTGCCCTGCTCGTTGACGAACGGCATGGTGTCCTTCTTGATCAGCCAGATCACCAGCGGGCCGATGATGCTGCCCAGCGGGATGATCACGCCGAACAGTGCCGACAGGTGCGCGAACATCGCCCACTGGCGTTCCTCCGCACCGGGCGCGCCAGCCGTCGGCGTGGTGCTGGGCGGGGGCGGGATGACGGACTCGGGTGGAACGCTCATGCGCATCTCCTTCTACGTCGACAGGTCGCCGGCCGCATGCCGGTAACGCGGATGCTAGCAAGCCCCGGGCAACCGTGCCGCAGGAATCACTCGCCCGCCACTGTCATCCGCCCCACGAGGATCGAGCCGCAGAGGATGTGCGAGCGCGGGTCGATATCCGCGCCGGTGGCGAGGATGCCGGCGTACATGTCGCGCAGGTTCGCGGCGATGGTGATCTCCTGCACGGGATGCGCGACGACGCCGTTCTCTACCCAGAAGCCGGCCGCGCCGCGCGAGTAGTCGCCGGTGATGGTGTTCACGCCCTGCCCCATCACCTCGGTGACAAGCAGGCCCGTGCCGAGGCGCCGCAGCATGCCGGCGAAATCGCTGGCCTCGCCGTCGGCCGCGCCCGGTGCCACCTGCAGGTTGTGGATGCCGCCGGCGTTGCCGGTGGATTGCAGTCCGAGCTTGCGCGCCGAGTAGCTGCCCAGCACATAGCGCGTCAGTACACCGCCTTCGACCAGCGCGCTGTCGCGCGTGGCCACGCCTTCCGCGTCGAAGTTGCCGGAACCGTGGCCGCGCTTGAGATGCGGCCGCTCGTCGATGTGCAGCCAGCCCGGCATGATCGCCTTGCCTGCGTGGTCGAGCAGGAAGCTGGCGCGACGGTACAGCGCGCCGCCGCTGACCGCGCCCACCAGGTGGCCGATCAGCCCGCGCGCGATTTCCGGCGCGAACAGCACCGGGCATTCGCGGGTCGCCAGGCTGCGCGCATCCAGCCGCGCCAGCGTGCGCTGCGCGGCCTTGTCGCCCAGCGCCTGCGCGCTGATGAAATCGCCGGCGCTGCGTACGCTGTCGTACCAGTAGTCGCGCTGCATGCGCTCGCCTTCGCCCGCGATCAGCGACAGCGACAGCGCATGCCGGGTGCCGCGTTCGCGGCCGACGAAGCCGTGCGAGTTCGCGTACACCGACAGGCTTTCGCCCGCCTGCACGCCGGCGCCATCGGAATTGCTGATGCCCGCGTGCGCGCGGCCGGCATCCTCGATGCGCCGGCCCAGCTCGATCGCGCCCGCGGTGTCGATGCCCCAGGGATGCCACAGGTCGAGGTCGGGGAATGCCGTCGCCATGCGCGCGGCGTCGGCCAAGCCCGCGGCCGGGTCTTCCTCGGTGAACCTGGCGATGGCGCAGGCCTGGTCCAGCGTGGCCTGGATCGAATCGGGCTGCAGGTCGGCGGTGCTGGCCGAGCCCTTGCGCTGGCCGAAGTACACGGTGAGCCCGAAGCCGCGGTCGCGGGTGTGCTCCACCGTCTCCACCTCGCCGAGGCGCACGTTGACGTTGAGGCCGGTGTCGATGCTGGCGGCCACCTCGGCGGCGCTGGCGCCGGCCGCGCGGGCGCGGCGGATCACGTCCTCGGCCAGTTCGGCGAGGCGATCCAGATCCGCGAGGCTGCGGTCGGCGGCGGGGGCGATGTCGCTCACGTGGGGTTCCCGGGCAAGTCAAACAGGTAGAATGCACGATCCGCGCCGTGCCGTCTCCACATGGGGACGGCACGGCCCTCCCGCAACGCCTCGCGGAGCCAGGCATGTCGGTCGTTCCCGGCCTCTATCGCCACTACAAGGGCCAGCGCTACCGCGTGCTGGGCACCGCCCGCCACAGCGAGACGCTGGAGCCGCTGGTGGTGTACCAGGCGCTGTACGGCGAGCACGGCCTGTGGGTGCGCCCCGCGGCGATGTTCGCCGAAAGCGTGACCGTGGATGGCGCGTGCGTGCCCCGCTTCGCGCTGGAACAGGCCGAGCCCGGCCCGCTGGAAACCCCATGAACCGCAACTACACCGACGATCCCGACCACGACTACGGCCCCACCCGCACCCAGCAGCGCCGCGACGCGCTGGCGGTGCTGGAGCTGGCCGGCCAGTTGGTCGAGCTGCCGCCGACGCGGCTCGCGAAGCTGGAGCTGCCCGACGACGTGCGCGACGAGATCGCCAACGTGCGCCGCATCAGCTCGCACATCGCGCGCAAGCGCCAGTTGGCCTTCCTCGCCAAGCTGATGCGCCGCCACGACAGCACGGCGTTCGACGCGGTGCGCGCCGCGCTGGGCGAAAACCGCGACCGCCAGCGCCAGGAGACCGCCGCGATGCATCGGCTGGAAGCGCTGCGCGAACGCCTGCTCGGCGAGGACGGCGACACCGCGGCTTCCGAGCTGATCGCCCAGCACCCCGACATCGACCGCCAGCACCTGCGCGCGCTGATCCGCCAGGCGCGCGTGGAGCAGGCCACGCCGAACAAGCCGCCGCGCGCCTTCCGCGAGCTGTTCCAGCTGCTGAAGGCGCTGCAGGAAAGCGACGCGTAGGCGCGCACCCCCGGATCAAGTCCGGGGGTGCGCTCCTACAGCTCGGACCAGAAACCGCGGATTCCCGCCACGCCCTGCGCGCCCATCGCACGCGCTTGTGCCAGTTGCGCCGGCGCCATGCCGCCCAGTGCATACACCGGCATCGCGGCCGCCTCTGCCAGCGCCCGGAAATTCGACCAGCCCAACGGCGCGGCCTGCGGATGGCTGGCGGTGGCCGCCACCGGCGACAGCGTGGCGAAATCCGCCGCCAGCCGCAGCGCCTGCGCCAGTTGCGCGGCATCGTGGCAGCTCGCGCCGACGACTTGCTGCAAGGGCAGTGGCCGCTCGCGCAGCGTGGCCAGCTGCGCGCCGGTCAGCTGCACGCCGATGCCCAACGCCCGCGCGCCTTCGATGTCCGCATTGAGCAGCAGTTGCGCGCCGTGCTCGCGCGCCAGCGGCCGCAGCGCGGCAGCCAACTCGCGCACGCTTTCGCGCGGCCACCGCGGCAGGCGCAGTTGCACCAGCCGCTCCCCCGCCGCGATGGCGCGGCTGATCCGTTCGAACCAGGGACCACGCTCGGCCGGCGACACCTCGGCCGGCGTGATCAGGTAATGCGGCGGCAGGCGCAGCGCCTGCAGGATCGCGCGGTCGGCCGGCGCCAGTGTCGCCGGATCCGCCTGCGCCGGCAGGCACCATTGCAGGCCCTGTCCTTCCAGCGAGCGCGGCTCGCCCCGCCACTGCGTCACGCACCAGGCGTCCAGCAGCAGTTCGCGTTCGTGGTAGCGCCAGGGCACGCGGATCAGCGGCGCGGCCTCGACCAGCGCGATGCCCAGCTCCTCGTCCAGCTCGCGCGCCAGCGCCGCCAGCGGCGTCTCGCCGGGCTCCAGCTTGCCGCCGGGGAATTCCCACAGCCCCGCCAGGTGCTTGCCGGCGGGGCGCTCGGCCAGCAGCACGCGACCCGCACGGTCGCGCAGCGCGCCGGCCAGCACATGCAGCGGCGCGCCAGCCACGATCGGATCAGCCGCCGCGCACGTACTCGACCATGTCGAACTCGTAGGCGTGCTCGGCATCCTTCGCGTGGTGCACGCGCGAGACCTCGGTCCAGTCGCTGAAGTGCACGCCGGGGAAGAAGGTGTCCGCGCCGTCCACCGCCGCGCTGACCCAGGTGAGGTACAAGCGGCGCGCCATCGGCAGCGCCTCGCGGAACACCTGGCCGCCGCCGATCACCATCAGCCCGGTATGCCCGCACAGGGTTTGCGCCTCGTCGATCGAGCGCACGGTGATCTGGCCGGGGAACGGCGCCTCGTGCCGGCGCGACAACACCAGGTTGGTGCGCTCCGGCAGCGCCTTGCCGATCGACACCGCGGTGTTGTAGCCCATCAGCACGTACTTGCCCACGGTGAGCTGCTTGAACCAGCGCAGGTCGTCCGGCAGGTGCCAGGGCAGATGTCCCTTGCGGCCGATGGCGAAGTTCTCGTCGAGGGCAGCGATCAGCGAAATGGCCATCTGGGCTCCTTGCTTGCTGGGTGCGGGGATCGGAGGTACGGCTCGATTGTAGCTATTGGGGATGCGGCCGGGAGCCTTTCAGAGCCTTTATTGGATGCCTGGAAAGGGCTGTCCTGCCCTTTCCAGGCTCGCCCAGCCCGGGCAAGCCGGGCTGGGCTCCGCCATTCGATCGCAGAGCGATCGAATGGCGTGCGATCCATCCGTGGATCGTGGCGGTGTAGCCGCTTGCCGCAGGCAAGCGGCTACACCGCCACCGGCGCCTTGATCGCCGGGTACGGGTCGTAGCCCTCGATCATGACGTCCTCGTAACGGAAATCCTCCAGCGTGCGCACGTTCGGGTTCAACACCAGCTTCGGCAGGGCGCGCGGCTCGCGCGTGAGCTGCAGCCGCGCCTGCTCCACATGGTTGCTGTACAGGTGCGCGTCGCCCAGCGTGTGCACGAAGTCGCCCACGCCCAGGCCGCAGACCTGCGCCACCATGTGGGTGAGCAGTGCGTAGCTGGCGATGTTGAACGGCACGCCGAGGAAGATGTCGCCGCTGCGCTGGTAGAGCTGGCAGCTCAATTTCCCGTCTGCAACGTAGAACTGGAACAGCGTGTGGCAGGGCATCAGCGCCATCTTCGGCAGCTCGCCCACGTTCCAGGCGCTGACGATCAGCCGGCGCGAGTCGGGGTTGCGGCGGATCTCGTCCACCACCCAGCGGATCTGGTCCACCGCGCCGCCGTCGGCGGTGGGCCAAGCGCGCCACTGCCTGCCGTAGACCGGGCCGAGGTTGCCGTCGGCATCCGCCCATTCGTCCCAGATGCTGACGCCGTGTTGCTTCAGGTAGGCGATGTTGGTGTCGCCGCGCAGGAACCAGATCAGCTCGTGGATGATGGACTTGGTGTGCAGCTTCTTGGTGGTGAGCAGCGGAAAGCCGTCGGCGAGGTTGTAGCGCATCTGCCAGCCGAACACGCTGCGCGTGCCGGTGCCGGTGCGATCCATCTTCTCCGTGCCGTGCTCCAGCACGTGGCGCAACAGGTCGAGGTAAGGCTTCATTTCCCGTCCTTGCTCGGCATCGCCACGGTGTACAGGCGCAACGTGGGCGCGCGCCGCGACAGCCACAGCAGCCACAGGCCCACGGCGATCAGCGGCAGCGAGAGGATCTGTCCCATCGTCAGCCAGCCGAACGCGAGGTAGCCGAGCTGGATGTCCGGCAGGCGCACGAACTCCACCGCGAAGCGGAAGCAGCCGTACATCAGCGCGAACAGGCCGGAGATCAGATAACGCGGCCGCGGCTTCATCGACACCAGCCACAGCACCGCGAACATCACCACGCCTTCCAGCACCATCTCGTACAGCTGCGAGGGCTGGCGCGCCAAGCCGCCGAACTGCGCCAGCTGCGCCTGCCAGGCCGGGTGCGCCGCCGCATACGTCACGTCCTCGCCGTGCGAATGCGGGAAGATCATGCCCCACGGCAGCTGCGTGGGCTTACCCCACAGTTCGCCGTTGATGAAGTTGCCCAGCCGCCCCAGGCCCAGGCCGATCGGCACCAGCGGCGCCACGAAATCCACCGTGTCGAAGAAGTGCAGCTGCTGCCGGCGCGACCACCACAGCCCCGCCGCCAGCACGCCGAGCAGGCCGCCGTGGAAGCTCATGCCGCCGTCCCACACGCGGAACAGCGCCAGCGGGTCGGTCCAGATCCAGCGCAGGCCGCCGGCGTAATAGAACAGCATGTAGCCGATCCGCCCGCCCACGATCACGCCCATCATGCCGTAGAAGAACAGGTCGCTCAGCGCGTCGCGCGTCACCGGCAAGCGTCCGCAACGTCGCCGGTACTCGCCCAGCACCGCCGCGCTGAAAAAACCCACGAGGTACATCAGCCCGTACCAGTGCACCTGCACCGGACCGAGGTGGAAGGCGATGGGATCGATGTTGACGACGAGAGGCTGCGTCATGCGGCACGGGATCAGGCAGGCAAGGCTGCCAGTGTAGCGGGACAGGGCCGCAAACGCTGGCTACACTGCGGAGCGTCCGGCCGGGCGCTGGGGAGCATCCGTCCCGGCCGGACACACCAACGTCAACAGGGGAGAGCAAGGATGATGTCTTCGCACAAGCTGCGCGCCGCGCTGGTCGCGGCGTGCCTGGGGTTGCCTGCGGCCGCCGCCGCGACCGACCTGATTCCGGTGGAAACCTTCGCCCGCCACGCCAGCATGTCGATGCCGCGGCTGTCGCCCGACGGCCAGCACATCGCGCTGCGCATGGACGATGGCGACAACCATGCGCTGCTGGTCTTCGACGTCGCCGACATGAGCAAGCCGGTCAGCATGCTGCGCATGCCGAAGTACGAACTGCCGGTCGACGTGGCATGGGTCAGCCCGACCCGGCTGGTGGTGGAGAAAGGCAAGCAGTTCGGCTCCATCGACCGCCCCATGGGCACCGGCGAGATCCTCGCCACCAACGTGGACGGCAGCCACCAGGACTACCTGTTCGGCTACCAGAGCGGTTACGGCACTCGCGGCGACACCCGCCAAGCCGACCACGGCTGGGGCACGATCGACGGCCTGCCGCCGAAGGCCAACGGCCACTTCTACCTCGGCGCGCAGCTCTGGAACGACGAGAACCACAGCCGCCTGTACGACGTGGATGCGGTGAGGAACGTGCGCCACCAGATCGGCGACATCGGCGTGGGCGGGCTCAGCTTCATGGTGGATCCCGAAGGCAAGGTGGAATTCGCCTACGGCACGAATCCCGATTTCGAATACGTGGCCTACCGGCGCATCGGCGACCGCTGGGCGCAGCTGGGCAAGGCACAGGCCGGCAAGCTGTTCGCCCCGTTCGCCACGGCTCCCGACGGCCAGCACATCTACGCCAGGTACAGTGCCGAAGGCGGCCCCGCCGCCCTGGTCGAGCAGCTTCCGGATGGCGCCGAGCGCAAAGTGCTGGCGAAGGACGACTTCGGCAACGTCGGCAACACGCAATGGACCGCCCCGCCGCTGCAGCCGTTCGCGGTGATCACCACCACCGGCACGCCGCGCCCGATCTACATCGACCCGTCCCTGCCGGCGGCGAAGCTGTACATGGCGATCAGCCAGAAATTCCCCGGCGAGTTCGTCGACTTCATCAACTTCAGCGAGGACGGCCGCGAGCTGCTGTTCTCCGTGAGCAGCGACCGCGACCCCGGCACCTGGTACCTGATCGACACCGAGCACTACAAGGTGCGCAAGCTGTTCGCGGCGGCGCCGTGGATCGACCCGGCGAAGATGGCCGAGCGCGTGCCGATGCGCTTCAAGGCCAGCGACGGCATGGAGCTGGAAGCCATCCTCACCGTGCCCAACGGCGTGCCGATGAACAAGCTGCCGATGGTGCTGCTGCCGCACGGCGGCCCGCATGGCCCGAGCGACACCTGGTTCTTCGACGACGACGCGCAGTTCCTCGCCAGCCGCGGCTACCTGGTGCTGCAGGTGAACTACCGCGGTTCCGGCGGCCGCGGCACGAACTTCCAGGAGGCCGGCTACCTCCAGTGGGGCACGCGCATCCAGCAGGATCTGATCGACGGCGTGAAGTGGGCCGAGGCGCAGCAATACGCCGACCCGGACCGCGTCTGCGTGTACGGTGGCAGCTTCGGCGGCTACTCGGCGATGATGTCGGTGATCCGCGCGCCGAAGCTGTTCAAGTGCGCGATCGGCTACGCCGGCATCTACGACCTGGCGATGATGTACAAGAAGGGCGACATCCGCACCAGCACCTTCGGCAAGAACTACCTCCACACCGTGATCGGCAAGGACGACGCCGCGCTGGACGCGACCTCGCCCGACAAGCTGGCCGCGCAGATCGACGTGCCGGTGTTCCTGATCCACGGCGAGGCCGACCAGCGCGCGCCGTTCGCCCAGGCCAAGGCGATGCGCGCCGCGCTGGACGCCGCGCACAAGCCCTACGAATGGATGGCCAAACCCGACGAGGGCCACGGCTTCTACACCGAGGCGAACAACGTGGAACGCCTGAGCCGCATGCAGGACTTCCTCGCCAAGTACATCGGCAAGGGCGCCACGCCGCCCTGATGATGCGCACGCATTGATCCGCGACGGGAAGGCGCTGCGGCGCCTTCCTCGTTTCCGCGCACGCAATTTCATGTTCGCGCCATGCCACCCGCATCGCCGCAGGCATTCGCACGATCTTGCGATGCCGTCGTCGCAGCCGAAATGCCGCCACGAAATCGCTGCGTGGCGGCTTGCGAAAACGTTCTTTTTTCCTTAACGTCGACGCCACATCGTCCCTTCCCCAAGCTCGACGATGCCGTGGTGCGCAAGCCCTCCCCAGGCGAGGCGCGCCGTCTTGAAAGACCTCGAATGTCGACGCTCCGCGCCGGCACAGGGGTCGTTTTCGCCCGGAGTTTCCCTACAACATGAAGAACAAGACACTGCTGGCTTCGGCCATTGCGGCAGCACTCGTGCTGAACGCGTGGTCGGCCTCGGCGCAGGACGCTGCCGCCCAGAACAACAACAACGCATCCGCCACGCCCGCCAAGGCCAGGAACCTGGAGACGGTCACCGTCACCGGTTCGCGCATCCGCAGCGTGGACGTGGAAACGGCGCAACCCGTCGTGTCGCTCGACCGCAAGCAGATCGCCGCCACCGGCCTCACCAACGTCAGCGACGTGCTGCAGCGCATCGTCGCCGCCAACTCGCCCGACATCACGCCGCAGGACACGCTGTCCTCCGGACCCTCGGTGGGCGGCACCTACACCAGCCTGCGCAATCTCGGCTCGGCCCGCACCCTGGTGCTGGTCGACGGTCGCCGCTGGAGCACCGACATCAACGGCCTCACCGACCTGTCGACCATCCCCACCTCGATCATCGAGCGCATCGAAGTGCTGAAGGACGGCGCCTCCTCGATCTACGGCTCCGACGCGATCGGCGGCGTGGTGAACATCATCACCCGCGACCACTACGACGGCGCCGAGGCGAACGCGTACTACGGCCAGAACCAGCAGGGCGACGGCCAGCAGCAGGCCTACAACTTCACCTTCGGCACCCACAACGACAAGTCCAGCACGGTCTTCACCGCCAGCTACCAGAACACCGACGCGATCTGGGACAGCAAGCGCGCGCTGACCCGCTACGCCTACGGCCCGCGCCACGCCGAAGACGGCTGGGGCCAGGGCCCGTGGGGCCGCGTGGTCGATCCGAGCGACAAGAGCCGGAGCTGGGTGTTCAACCACGACGGCAGCAACACCGCCGACCTCGGCAACTACCACCTGTACGATCCGAACAGCAACGCGGACAAGTACAACTCCCAGTCCGACATGACCTTCCGCGCGCCCACGCGCCTGAAGAACCTGTTCGTGCAGGAGCGCTACAACCTCACCGACAGCATCACGCTGCACGCCACCGGCAACTACAGCGAGCGCACCTCGTCCTCGCAGCTGGCCGGCTATCCGTTCCGCACCGACGGCAACCGCAAGGTCTACATCTCCAAGGACAACGCGTTCAACCCGTTCCCCGGCCAGGACGTGACCTTCTACCGCCGCACGGTGGAAATGCCGCGCGTCACCCGCAGCAACGTGAAGATGTCGCACTTCAACCTCGGCGCCGAGGGCTACTTCAGCCTGGGCAGCCAGGAGTGGAGCTGGGACGCCAACTACAGCTACTCCAAGGCCGACCTCAACCAGCTCACCACCGGCAACCTCAACCTGCTGAACGCGCAGAAGGCGCTGGGCCCGACCGCCGTCGTCAACGGCCAGGTCGTCTGCGCGAACGCCGACGATCGCGCCAACGGCTGCGTGCCGTGGAACGTACTGGCCGGCCCGGGCGCCACCACCGATGCCGTGCGCAACTACGTGCAGGCCATCGAGCAGGCTTCCGCGCTCAGCACCACGCGCGACTTCGCCGCCAACGTCAGCGGCGGCCTGTTCGACCTGCCGGCCGGCACCGTGAACATGGCCCTGGGCGTGGAGCATCGCCGCCTGGCCGGCTCGTTCACCCCCGACCAGTTCGCCTCCTCCGGCTACTCCACCGACCTGGCCAGCGCGCCGACCAACGGCAAGTACACCACCAACGAGGCCTACGCCGAGCTCGACGTGCCGGTGCTGCAGGGCCTGCCGGGCGCGCAGGAGCTGGCCGTCAACCTCGCCAGCCGCTACTCGCACTACAGCAACTTCGGCAGCACCACCAACAACAAGTACAGCTTCCGCTGGAAGCCGATCGCCGACCTGCTGGTGCGCGGCACCTACGCCGAGGGCTTCCGCGCCCCCACGCTGAGCGACCTCTACGGCGGCACCGGCCAGAGCTTCGAGACCTTCCTCGACCCCTGCGACAGCGCCTACGGCGCGTCGGCCTCCAACCCCGGCGTGGCTGCGGCCTGCAAGGCGGCGGGCGTGCCGGCGGGCTACCGCCAGGTCGACCAGGCCGGCAAGCTGATCAGCAGCAACGCCGGCGGCCAGACGCCGACCCCGTTCCTGTCCGGCTCCAACCCGAACCTGAAGCCCGAAACCTCGACCACCCGCACCGTGGGCCTGGTGTACAGCCCGCACTACGTGCCGGGCCTCGACTTCACGCTGGACTACTACCGGATCAACGTGAAGAACACGATCCAGTCGGTGGTGGCCTCGGACATCCTCAACTACTGCTACGTGCAGAACGATCCGAGCTTCTGCAGCCGCTTCACCCGCGACGGCAGCGGCGCCATCACCAGTCTGAACGAGAGCATGGCCAACCTCGGCAAGCTCGAGACCTCGGGCTACGACTTCGGCGCGCACTACCGCCTGCCGCAGCTGCCCTACGGCCAGTTCGCGGTCGCACTGGAAAGCTCGTACCTGACCAAGTACGACATCACCAACGGCCCCGGCCAGCCGACCCAGGGCATGGCCGGCATGATCTCCGGCACCAGCGGCCTGTATCGCCTGCGCGCGAACCTCTCGCTGGACTGGAGCCTCGGCAACTTCGGCGCCACCTGGACCGTGCGTTACTACGGCGGCCTGCGCGACGCCTGCTGGGACGCGAGCACGGAGTGCAACCAGCCGAACTACACCAACCCGTGGATCGGCACCGTCGGCGCCAGCAACAAGGGCGCCGTGGCGTTCAACGACGCGCAGTTCCGCTACAAGCTGCCGTGGAACGCCGCCGTCAGCGTGGGCGTGAACAACCTCTTCAACAAGAAGGGGCCGTTCTACTACAACGTCGCCGCCGCCGGCAGCGGCAGCCCGCCGTACATGCCCGCGTTCGACATCGACCGCTACTTCTACGTGTCGTACAACCAGAAGTTCTGAGTTCCCCCGAACCGGACACCTCGAGGGCGGGCCCGCAAGGGCCCGCTTTTTTTTGCGTCGCTTCGTCCGAATGGCACGGCACTTGGGCGCCACTCCCCACACCCAGCCGCCTGCCAACCCATCGGCCGCCAGACCATTCGCCGGCGTATCGCAAGATATCGTTGAATATTTGTTACGTCCAAGTTATGTTTCGAGCATGGCGTAAAACCGTACGTTCAAAACTTGCGATTTGCGCCCTTGCCTCGCTGGCCTGCGCCCCGCAGCTGGCGAAGCGGTGCACCGCAGTTCATGCATAAACGCATGAAGCTGCGTTTTTCACTGGGGAATTCTCCGGCCCTGCCGGAACCACTTGGGGAGTTAAGCATTCATGAGTAATCGCAAGACCCTTTCCACGCACGGCCTGCGCCACACGACCCTGGCGCTGAGTCTGGGCCTCGGCCTCGGCTTGGTTGGCGCGCCCGTGCAGGCGCAGAACGTCACCGGCGCCATCTTCGGCCAGATCTCGGGCCAGCACGGCGACACGGTGAGCATCCGCAACGTGAACACCGGTTTCGAGCGTTCGGTGCCCGTCGACAGCGCCGGCCGCTATCGCATCAGCTCGCTGCCGACCGGCGACTACACCGTCACCCTGAAGAACAACGGCCAGGCCGTCAGCTCGCGCGACCACGTGATGGTGACCATCGCCGGCGGCACGGAAGTGTCCTTCGGTGGCGCCGCTCCGGCGGGCACCAAGAATCTCGAGGGCGTCTCGGTGGTGGCTTCCGCGCTGCCGGCGATCGACGTCTCTGCGGTCGACACCCGTACCGTCATGACCGCAGAACAGTTGCAGAAGCTGCCGGTGGGTCGTGACATCTCGTCCGTCGCCCTGCTGGCGCCCGGCGTCATCCAGGGCTCCAGCTACGCCGCCGCGCCGAGCTTCGGTGGTTCGGCCGCATCCGAGAACGCCTACTACATCAACGGCTATCCGACCACCAACCCGCTGAGCTCGATCGGCTTCTCGAACCTGCCGTTCGATGCCATCGACCAGGAACAGGTGCTCACCGGCGGCTATGGCGCCGAGTTCGGCCGCTCCACCGGCGGCGTGATCAACATCGTGACCAAGCGCGGCACCAACAAGTGGAAGGCCGGCGTCTACTCGGTCTGGTCGCCGGAATCGCTGCGCTCCACGCCGCACAACATCAACTTCGCCAATACCGGCTTCTACGGCCCCGGCAGCAAGACGCCGACCGACGGCACGCTTTACCTGAATCGCGCGCATGCGCAGTACTGGACGTCCACGGTGGGCGCCTATATCAGCGGACCGCTGATCGAGGACAAGCTGTTCTTCTACGCGGACCTGGAAATGAACCGCCAGAAAGGCAACAGCGTCCGCTACTACTCGAACTCCTCGGCCACGCAGCTCAAGCAGGGCTGGAGCGACTACAGCTACAAGAAGCCGCGCTGGACGGCGAAGATCGACTGGAACATCAACGACAGCAACATCCTCGAGCTGACGGGCGTCTCCGACAAGACGCAGTACGACGGCAAGTACTCGCCGTACAGCTACGTCACCGACAGCCACACCGACAACCAGACTGCTGGTTCCTACACCAAGGACGGTGGTGAGCTGTATGTCGGCAAGTACACCGGCTATGTCACCGACGACCTGACCGTGACCGCGTTGTACGGCACGCAGCGGATCGACCACTACAGCTCCCCGTGGCACTATGACCCGAGCTGCCCGTACATCTCCTCCAGCTCGCTGACGCAGGCACCGGGCCTGAACTACACCAGCTGCCAGTCGACCACCTCCAAGGTGCTGGTGCCGAAGGCGCACGACAAGACCTATGGCGGCCGCTTCGACGTCGAGTACCGCATCGGTGACCACGACATCCGCGTAGGCTTTGACAAGCAGACGGCGCTGTCGCTGACCGGCAGCGCCTACCCCGGCGGCTACGGCTGGATCTATGGCTGGCAGGCGAAGCCGGGCGACCCGATCGACGCCGGCCACGGCGTGAGTTCGCCGGCCTCGGCTGGCGGCCTCGGTACGCAGGGCTACTACGTCGAGCGCTACTACAGCACCCAGCTCGCCAACGTGAAGACCGATCAGTCCGCGCAGTACATCGAAGACCGCTGGCAGGTGAACGATCGCGTGCTGCTGTCACTCGGCCTGCGCAACGAACAGTTCACCAACTACAACGGCAACAACCAGCCGTTCGCGTCCCAGCGCCACCAGCTGGCGCCACGCCTGGGCGTGTCGTGGGATGTGTTCGGCGACTCCACGCTGAAAGTATTCGCCAACGCCGGCCGCTATCATCTGGCGATGCCGAACAACGTCGCCGTGCGCGGCGCCTCCGGTTCGCTGATCACCAGCGAATACTTCACCTACACCGGCGTCGACCCGAAGACCGGCGCCCCCACGGGCCTCACCCCGGTCGCCGTGGACCGCAGCAAGGGCTACACCTGCGGTAACACCAATGCGATCTCGTCCAACCTCGAGTGCGGCGAAGCCCCCGACCCGCGCACGGTGGCGGCCAAGGGCATGAAGGCGCACTTCCAGGATGAATACATCCTGGGCGCGGAATACCAGTTGACCCCGTCTTACACGGTCGGCGCCAAGGCCACGGTGCGCAAGCTGCGCAGCGCGATCGACGACACCTGCACGCCGGCGCTCGGCGGCGCGTGCTTCCTGTTCAACCCGGGCCAGGCAAACACCTTCCTGGAAGAGCAGGCCGACGGCAGCTTCAAGGAAGCGACCTACTCCAACGCCCAGCTCGGTTTCCCCCGGCTGAAGCGCAAGTACGCCGCGTTGGATCTGTTCGTGGAGCACCCGTTTGCCGACAACTGGTACGGCAAGATCGACTACACCTTCTCGCACAACTACGGCAACACCGAGGGTCAGCTCAGCTCCGACCTGGATACCGGCAGCGGCGGTCAATCGGACGTGTCGACCACCCAGGACTGGGACCTGCCGCAGTTGATGGTGGGCTCCAATGGCACGCTGCCGAACAACCGTTGGCACCAACTCCGTGCGTTCGGCTACTACCAGCTCAGCAAGGAATGGCGTTTTGGCGCCACTGCGCAAATCGCCTCCGGCCGCCCGCTCAGCTGCACCAGCTTCTGGCCCAACACCAGCGACAAGGTCTACAACAGTTCGACCTACCACTACTGCGGCCTGCCGATCGCCGGCTCCACCGGCTACGTGTACACCCCGCGCGGCACCAGCGGTACCACACCGTGGACCTACAAGCTGGACCTCAACGTGGCGTACTCGCCGGCGTGGGCGGACAACAAGCTCACCCTGCAGATGGATGTGTTCAACATCCTCAACAAGCAGACCCCGCTGTACTACAACACGCGCTACGCCAGCAACCGCTCGACGGTGAACCCGCTGTACATGCGTGTGCTGGACTACTCCAGCCCACGCACGGTTCGCTTCACGGCGCGCTACGACTTCTAAGTCGTCATTGCTGGCACCTCGCATCCGCCCGGCTCACCCGGGCGGATGCACTCCCCGGAACCCGCCGAAGCAATTCGGCGGTTTTTTTGTTGCTGCATGCACCGTCATCGCAGTCGGCCGGTTCGCGGCAAACGACGCGAAAGTTGCGGGCTCACCCCAACGGCGAACCCGCAAGTGAAGTCAAAGCAACACCGGCCGATCCGGCAGTTCGTCCGCCCGCGGCTTGCCGTCGCTGGGAAAGTGCCGCCGCAGCAGGGCATGCACGTCGGCGATGCCTTGCAGGCTGCCTTCGCGCCACTGGCCGCGCGCATAGGCGTCGCGCATGTGCGTGCAGACCGCGGCCCATTCCCCGGCGGCCACGTGGCGGGCGATGCCGCGGTCGGCGACGACTTCGATGCGGTGCTCGGCCAGGAGCACGTAGAGCAGCACGCCGTTGTTGTGTTCGGTGTCCCACACCTTGAGCTGGCCGAACACCTGGCGTGCGCGCGTGGTCGCGTCCAGCCCGGCCAGCACCGCCAGCGGCGACAGGCGCGACTCCACCGCCATGCGCACTTCACCGCGATGAGTGCGTTCGCCGGCCGCGACCGCGGCGGCGATTTCGTCGAGCAGGCGGGCGGGAAAACGGCGATGCAGCTGGAACCAGCCTTCGCCGAGGTTCATCAGCAGGCGTTGCGTGCACGTCATCTCACCAGCTCCCCGAGGCGCCGCCGCCGTTGAAGCTGCCGCCGCCTCCGCTGAAACCGCCACCGCCACCGAAGCCGCCGCCTCCGCCGAAGCCGCCGCCGCCACCCCAGCCACCGAAGCCGCCCCAGCCACCGCCGCCGATCGAGCGGCCGGCGCCGGCGGGCAGCAGCATCAGCAGGCCGCCCACGATGCCGCCGAAGATGCCCATGCCCACGGAGGCCATCAGCCAGAACAGGCCGCCGATGACCAGGCCGCCCAACGGCGCACGCACCAGCGCAGGCGCGCGGCCCAGCATGCCGCGCAGGAAGATCCAGGCGAAGAAGCCGACGCCCAGCAAGCTGTTGAGGTCCAGGCCACGCCGCTCCTGCGGCGCGCCCTGCACCGGCGCCGGCAGCGGTTCGCCGTCGATCAGCAGGGTGAGCGCGCCCACCGCGTCGCCGATGCCGCCGGCGTAGTCGCCGGTGCGGAATTTCGGCGCGAGGTATTCGCGGATGATGCGCGCCGCGGCGGCGTCGGGGATCGCCCCTTCCAGCCCCGCGCCCACCTCGATGCGCACCTGGCGGTCGTCCTTGGCGACGAGCAGCAACACGCCGTCGTCGATGCCCTTGCGGCCCACCTTGTTCGCCATCGACACGTCCAGCGAATAGCTGTCGATGTCCTGCGGCTTGGTGCTGCCCACCATCAGCACGACGAGTTGGGCGCCCTTGGCTTTTTCCAGGGCGACCAGCTTCGCATCGAGCTCGTCCACCTGCTGCGCGCTGAGCGTGCCGGTGAGGTCGGTGACGTGCCGCGTGAGCTTGGGCACCGTGGCGTCGGCATGCAGCAGGGCCGGCAGCAGCAGCGCCGCCAGCAGCCATGCCCACAGCGCCCGCGGGCGGCGCGATGTCATCTCAATGCGCCGAGGCGGCGGTCGCCGGTGCGGCCCCGCCGAAATCGACCTTGGGCGCGGAGGAGATCGCCTGCTCGTTCTGCACGCTGAAGTTCGGCTTCACGCTGTAGCCGAACATCTTCGCGGTGAGGTTGTTCGGGAAGGTGCGGATCAGCGCGTTGTACTCCTGCACCGACTGCACGTAGCGCTGGCGCGCCACGGTGATGCGGTTCTCGGTGCCTTCCAGCTGCGCCTGCAGGTTCTGGAACAGGCCGTCGGCCTTGAGGTTGGGGTAGTTCTCGCTCACCGCCATGAGGCGCGACAGCGCGTTGCCGAGCTGGCCCTGCGCCGCCTGGAACTTCGCCAGCGCGGCCGGATCGTTCGCCAGCTCCGGCGTCGCCTGGATGCTGCCCACCTTGGCGCGCGCCTCGGTCACCTCGGTGAACACCTTCTCCTCGTGCTGGGCGTAGCCCTTCACCGTGGCCACCAGGTTCGGCACCAGGTCGGCGCGGCGCTGGTACTGGTTGAGCACTTCCGACCACGCGGCCTTGACCGCCTCGTCCTGCCGCTGCATGGCGTTGTAGCCGCAGCCGGTGAGGGCGACGGCCAACAGCAACAGCACGAGATTGCGCAGCAGTTTCATGGTGTGGGCTCCGTTCCGGTGAGGGCGCCATTGCAGCATCCCGCCACGTGCGGCGCAATCAGGCCCAGAGCGCGCCCAGCACCAGTACCCAACTCAGCACTGTCAGCACCAGCAGCAGGAATACCGCGGCCGAGCCCAGGTCCTTGGCGCGGCCGGCCAGTTCGTGGAAGCCGGGGCTGGCCAGGTCCACCACCGCCTCGATCGCGGAGTTCAGCAGCTCGGCCGCGAGCACCAGGAAGATCGGCACGACGAGCGCGAGTTTTTCCAGCGCGCCGTGGCCCAGCCACAGGCCCAGCGGCACCAGCACGAGCGCCAGCAACGCCTCCAGCCGGAACGAGGCCTCGTGCCGCCAACCCGCGCGCAGGCCCAGCATGGACCAGCGGAAGGCGTTCCAGAGTTGGCGCGGGTTGCCGCGGAATCCGTGGCCTGGCATGGGAAACGTGTCTCCGGCGGGCGACGCCCCGCATCGCGGGGCAAACGCCGATGATGCCACAGGCCGGCCCTGCGCTTGCGCGTCGGAGCGCGAGATATTGCGGTGCAACGAAGCCGGCGTGGCGGATCGGTTACGCTTCATCGGTTGTGGCGCCGTTCAGCGCCGCATCTCGCCGGCCGCGTTCGCGCGGCCGTTGTATTCCTCCGCACGGAACCGATGCATGGCTATCCAGAATCCACCCGTTTCGCAAACACGGTCGTTCAGCACCGTCTTCCTGATCGAGATGTGGGAGCGCTTCGGCTTCTACGGCATGCAGGTGCTGATGGTCACCTACATGATGAAGAAGCTGGGCTTCGTCGACATCAAGGCGAACCTGGTGTGGGGCGCGGCGGCCGCGCTGATCTACGTGACGCCGGCGATCGGCGGCTGGGTGGGCGACCAGCTGATCGGCACCCGCCGCACCATGCGCATCGGCGCGGTGGTGCTGATGCTGGGCTACGCGCTGCTGTGGATTCCCTCGGACAACGCGAACTTCCTGTACATCGCGCTGGGCGTGATCATCGTCGGCAACGGCCTGTTCAAGCCGAACGCCGGCAACCTCGTGCGCAAGATCTACGAGGGCGACGACACCAAGATCGACAGCGCGTTCACCATCTACTACATGGCGGTGAACATCGGCTCGACCATCTCGATGCTGCTCACGCCGTGGATCCGCGACTACGTGGGCGCGCGCTACGGCGACGACTGGGGCTGGCACACCGCGTTTGGCGCCTGCGCCGTGGGCCTGCTGCTGGGCCTCGCCAACTACGCGCTGATGAGCCGCACGCTCAAGCACATCGGCTCGCCCGCCGACAACGAGCCGGTGAACCTCAAGCGCCTCGCCGGCGTGCTCGGCGGCGCCGTCGCGCTGGTGTTCGTCTCCGCCTACATCCTGCACAACGAGACGGTGGCGCGCATCTGCGTGTACGCCGCCGGCGTGGTGCTGCTGGGCATCTTCGGCTACCTGATCTCCTCCAGCCACAAGGACGAGCGCGCCGGCCTTATCGCCGCGCTGGTGCTGGTGCTGCAGACGATCTTCTTCTTCATCTTCTACCAGCAGATGTCCACCTCGCTGAACCTGTTCGCGCAGAAGAACGTCGACCTGCACATGAACCTGTTCGGCTTCCATCTGTTCACCTGGATCCCCGAGCAGTACCAGGACTTGAACGCGATCTGGATCGTGGTGCTGAGCCCGGTGCTGGTGTGGGTCTACAACGGCCTGGGCAAGCTGGGCAAGGATCCCTCCATCGCCGCCAAGTTCGCCTGGGGCTTCGCCTCGGTGGCGGTGGGCTACTTCATGTACGGCCTGGGCGCGCGCTACGCGGTGGCCGGCCAGGTGTCCTCGTGGACGATGGTGTGGGGCTACGGCTTCTACTCGCTGGGCGAACTGCTGGTGTCGGGCCTGGGCCTGGCGATGATCGCCCGCTACGTGCCGGCGCGCATGGGCGGCTTCATGATGGGCGCCTACTTCGTGGCCTCGGGTATCTCGCAGTACCTGGGCAGCGTGGTGGCGAACTTCGCGCACGTGCCGAAGGACGTGACCGACCCGGTGGTGTCGCTGCCGATCTACATCGACCTGTTCGACAAGCTGGGCTTCGCCGGCGTGGGCTGCACCGCGATCGCGCTGGCGATGCTGCCGCTGATGAAGAAGCTCTCGGCCAGCCATGCCGACGTGGCGGCAAGCCGCGAGCCGCTGCCCGCCGTGCGCAGCGAGGAGTTCGACACGCCCTGATCCGGCGGGCCCGTCGCCGCGCGGCGACGGGCCCGTGGCAACGGGACGGATCGCATGTCGCATCGCTCGATCAAGAACCGGATCGGCCCGTTCGCGCTGGCGCGCACGCTGGCGTGGCTGCGGCTGTGCGCGATCGGCGGCCAGAGCGTGGCCGTGCTGGTCTGCGCGTTGTGGCTGCACCTGGCGATCCCGCTGCTGGCGCTGCTGGCCTGCATCGGCCTGCTCGCGGTGTTCGCGGTGTTCGCGGCCTGGCGGCTGCGCCGCCCCTGGCCGGTCGCCGAATGGGAGACGATCGCCCATGTCGGCGTCGACACCCTGGTGCTGGGCGTGCTGCTGTACCTCACCGGCGGCGCCAGCAACCCGTTCGTGACCCTGCTGCTGGTGCCGATCGCGCTGTCCGCCGCCGCGCTGTCGATCCGCGCCATCCTCGCGGTGGCCGCGCTCGCCGGCGCCGCCTACCTGCTGCTGATGCGCTGGTACGTGCCGCTGCCGGTGCCCGCAGGCGCGCACGACCAGGGCTTCTCGCTGCACGTGGCCGGCATGGCGGTGAACTTCGTGATCACCGCGCTGCTGCTGGGCTTCTTCATCAACCGGCTGGCGCGCGCGCTGCGCTTGCAGCAGCTGGCCACCCAGCGCGTGCACGAGCGCGCGCTGCGCGACGAGGGCATCCTCGCCATCGCCACCCAGGCCGCCGGCGCCGCGCACGAGCTCAACACGCCGCTCTCCACCATGCGCACCCTGCTGCCCGAGCTGCGCCGCGAGCACGCCGGCGACGCCGCGCTGGCCGAGGACCTGCAACTGCTCGAAGGCCAGGTGGACCGCTGCCGCGACATCCTGCGCGAGATGGTGGCGTTCGGCCAGGCCCAGCTCTCGCAGGAACCGGAGCGGCTGGACGTGGCGCAGTTCCTGCACGGCTGCACCGAACGCTTCCAGCTGCTGCGTCCCGAGGCTGAGCTGGAGCTGCAGCTGGACGAGGACACCGCGCGCATCGTGCTGCGCGTGCCGCCCGGCCTGCGCCATTCCCTGCTCAACCTGCTCAACAACGCCGCCGACGCCTCGGCCCAGCGCGACTCCCGCGAAGTGCTGCTGCAGGCGGAGCGCGAGGGCGACTGGCTGCAGTTCCTGGTGATCGACCGCGGCCCCGGCTTCGCCAGCACCGAAGGCAACGCGCGGCTGGGCCAGTCGCAGAAGCAGACCGGCCTGGGCATCGGCCTCACCCTCGCGCTGGCCACCGCCGAACGCCTCGACGGCGAGCTGACGGCGCGCAACACCGGCGACGGCGCGGTGGTCTGCCTGCGCCTGCCGCTGGCGGCGATCTCGTCGCGCTGAGGCGCCGCATGCGGCAAAATGCGGCATGACATCCCGACCGGAATCCCCATGAACGAACCCGTCCAAGCCGCCCGTCCCCTGCTGCTGGTGGACGACGACGCCACCTTCGTGCGCGTGCTCGGCCGCGCCCTGAGCTCGCGCGGTTTCGAGGTGATTCCCGCCACCAACCTCACCGACGCGCGCCAGCTCGCGCGCCGCCACCAGCCGCTCTACTGCGTGCTCGACCTCAAGCTCGGCGAGGAGAACGGCCTGCGCCTGATCCCCGAGCTGCACACCCTGGTGCCGGAGATGCGCGTGCTGCTGCTCACCGGCTACGCCTCGATCGCCACCGCGGTGGAGGCGATCAAGCGCGGCGCGCACGACTATCTCGCCAAGCCGGTGGACGCCGACGCCGTAGTGCGCGCCCTGCTCGACGGCGACAACGGCAACGAAGCCGACGACGACGACCTGCCCGACGCGCCCGAGGCACCGCTGGCGCTGCGCCGGCTGGAGTGGGAGCACATCCAGCGCGTGCTCACCGAGTGCAACGGCAACATCTCCGAAACCGCGCGCCGGCTCGGCATGCACCGCCGCACCCTGCAACGCAAGCTGAGCAAGCACCCGGTGCGCGAACGGCCCGACGGCGAGGATTGAGCGCGCGCCGGCAGCCAGCTCGACGCAACGCAGCTGTTGTAGGAGCCAGCTCGACGCGACGCAGCTGTTGTAGGAGCCAGCTCGACGCGACGCAGCTGTTGTAGGAGCGCACCCTGTGCGCGAATGGGGCAGGAGTGAGTGAAGAGAAGTGAGAAGTGAGAGAGGGGCAGTGCGTCGCCGCCCATGCTTTCTCTCTCTACTCACTCCTCTTCACTCACTTCTCCTTTCGCGCACAGGGTGCGCTCCTACAGTGTGCCGTCGGCATCGTCCGTGCCGGCGGACGACGCAGGCGCCGGCGGCGCGGAAGAGCCGTCATCCTCGTCGCCGTAAATCGCCACGTGCGGCACGCCGCTGGCGTCGATCCAGCCGCGGTACATGCCGTCGGTGTTGAACGGGATCGCGATGTTGCCGTGCGCGTCCAGCGCGACCGCGCCGCCGTTGCCGCCCAGCGCGGGGATTTCCTGGTTGATGACGACGGCCGCGGCGCGCTGGATCGGCACGCGCATCTGGCTCACCTGCATGCAGATCGCGTGCGCCGCCACGGCGCGCAGGTAGTACTCGCCCCAACCGGTGCCGGACACCGCGCAGTCGCTGTTCGCATAGGTGCCCGCGCCGATGACCGGCGAGTCGCCGATGCGGCCCCAGCGCTTGTCGACCATGCCGCCGGTGGAGGTGCCGGCGGCGAGATGGCCCTGCGCGTCCAGCGCCACCGCGCCCACGGTGCCGAAGTGCTTCGCGGCTTGCTCGTCCTCATGCCGTTTGCCGGCGGCATCTTCCTTCAGCGCCTTCTGCAACTGCTGCCAGCGCTCCTCGGTGCGGAAGTAGGAAGGATCGACCAGCGGCATGCCGATGCTCTGCGCGAACGCTTCGGCGCCTTGGCCCGACAGCATCACGTAAGGCGTCTTCTCCATCACCGCGCGCGCCAGCAGGATCGGGTTCTTGATCCGCTCCACGCCCGCCACCGCGCCGGCGCGGCGGCTGTCGCCGTCCATGATCGCCGCGTCCAGCTCGTTCTTACCGTCGTGGGTGAACACCGCGCCCTTGCCGGCGTTGAAGTGCGGATCGTCCTCCAGCACCACGATCGCCGCGCTCACCGCATCCACCGCGCTCTTGCCGGCCTTGAGCTGCGCGTAACCGTCCTGCAGCGCCTTGGTCAGCGCCGCGCGGATCGCCTTCTCCTTCGCGGGCGTGAGCTCGCGCTTGATCACCCCGGCGCCGCCGTGGATCACCAGCACGGGTGGCACGGCGGCCTGGCTCATCGTGGCGACTCCGAAGGCAGCAAGGGCAAGCAACAGACGGCGCGGCTTCACGGGACTCTTTCCCTGAGGATCAACGGGGAAAGTATAGCGAGCCGCACTCCGTCACTTGGGCTCGAAGCGCACCTGCTTGCCCTCGAACACCGGCTTCATGCCGGTGAGACCAGCCAGTCGCTGCATGGCCGTGCCTGCGGGCATGCGATTGAACGACAACGTGGCCGTGGCGTTGCCCAGGGCATCCGGATTGACGAGCGTCCAGCCTGCCTTGGCTGCCACCGCCTCTGCCACCACGCGCACCGAGGCGTTCCTGGCCTGCTCGGTGACCTTGACCGGGGACGCCTCGGCAGCCACGCGCGCCGGGCAGCCGATTTGCGGCGTGACGTCGACCGTATAGCTGCGCTTGCCATCCGTGCCAGCACCCGCCACATGCAGCGACTGGCCGGGCGTAGCTTGCAACTGCTTGCGCGCCAGCACCGCGCCGTCGACGCCCTTCACGCTCAAGTCGATCCGGACGCGGCCGTTGCCTGCGTCCGCGGCGGAAGCATCCACCTTGCCGCCGGGCATGCTCGCCGTGCCGACTTCGCCGGGCGCACCGCACAAGGCCAAGGCTTCCGTTTCGGTGTGACGCTTGTGGCCGTTGTCAATCGAGAATCCGATCGTCATATCCAGCTCGTATTCCCGGGCCGCGTTCGTCGTGCCCGGTGCCGTGGCGATGGACGCGGTGGTGGCGTAGACCGATCCCACCACGGCCATCGTCAGTCCGCAGATG
This sequence comes from Rhodanobacter denitrificans, assembly GCA_017848855.1. Taxonomy (GTDB): domain Bacteria; phylum Pseudomonadota; class Gammaproteobacteria; order Xanthomonadales; family Rhodanobacteraceae; genus Rhodanobacter_A; species Rhodanobacter_A denitrificans_B. The sequence goes on from JAFIHF010000066.1 coordinate 23,990, forward strand.
GCGACGATGCCGGCATAACGGCGTGGACGGTTTGGTGCGGGCAATTTCAACATGGCAATACGCTCCGTAAGTGGATGTCGAGGGGACCACGTGCAGCCCACCGGCAACGCGAACGCGGCCGAGCGGGTTTTCAACATCGCGTTCGCGTAGCTGCGACGTTGCGCGCCGTGCTCGCGCAACACGGCGGCGTCGCAGGCCAGCTCCTGGTCGTGGCGCAGCGCGGCCAGCGCCCACCACGCCAGCGGGTGGCACCAGAACAGCGCGGCGAGCGCGTGCGCGAGCAGGCTCCACCATCCGTCGCCGCGACGTGCGTGCGCGCTTTCGTGGGCGAGGATCAGCGCCTGCTCGTCGGCGTCGTAGCGCTGGTGGAAATCCGCCGGCAGCACGATGCGGCTGCGCCAGGCGCCGACCAGGGCCGGGCCGACATCGGCTGCCACGGCGCGCAGCACCGGCCGGCGCATCGACGCCACGGCCAGCGGCGTGGCGCCGCGCAAGCGTGCGCGATAGCGGCGCTGCGCCACGACGGCGAACGCGAACACGAGCACCACGCCGGTCAGCCACAGCAGCAAGGCGCCGCTGCGCCCATCGAAACCCGCGACAGCATCCGCTGGCACATGCGCCGCACCGACCGCCGAAGTGATCGCGTACACCAGCGGCGGCAGTGCTGCCGGTGCCGCGGCGGCATGCGGCCACTGGCTGGCCAGCACGGCCAGCGGCGGCAGCAGCCACAACTGGAACGCGCGCTCCGCGCCGAACGCGCGCCGGCACGGCTTGCGCAAGGCCGCGACGATCAGCACCGCCGCGGTGAACGCCAGCAGGGCCAGCCAGCCGCGCGCGGCCCAGGCCGACGCCAGCGATTCAATGCTGCTCATCGTCGAGCTCCTTGAGCAGCTTGCGCAGTTCGGCGATGTCCTTCTTCGTCAGCTTGCGCTGCTCGGAGAAGTGCGCCACCAGCGGCGCCACGCGGCCGTCGAACAGGCGGTCGAGCAAGCCCTTGCTCTCCTGCGAGACGTATTTCTCGCGCGCGAGCAGCGGCGTGTAGAGGTAGCGGCGGCCGTCGCGCTCGGCCTTCACCGCCTTCTTCTTCAGCAGGCGGTTGAGCAGGGACTTCACCGTGCCCTCCTGCCAGTCCTGCGCCGGGCCGACCTCGGCCAGGATCTCCTCGGCGCTGCGTGGCGCCGCGCGCCACAGCACTTCCATCACCACCGATTCGGCTTCGCTGATCGCCACGGCACCACCGTTTACGTATGTAAGCGGACTCATGTTTACATGCGTAAATGTTCATCGTCAAGCCGGCGGACCGTACCGGCGCATACGCCTTTTCCCTCGGCGCCGCCCTCCCCTTGGCGGAGGGGCGGCCCGAGTGGGACCTTGGTACAACACGGTCCGGCGCCGATCCGTCGTATCCTTGACAGCTGGTTCCCCTGCATGAAGGCACGGCAATGAACAAGGTTTGCGCAAGCGCGGGCAAGGCCCTCGATGGCCTGCTGTTCGACGGCATGACGATCGCGGCCGGCGGTTTCGGCCTGTGTGGCATCCCCGAGAACCTGATCGGCGCGCTGCTGGAGGCCGGCACGAAAGACCTCACCATCGTGGGCAACAACGCCGGCGTGGACGATTTCGGCATGGGCCCGCTGCTCAAGACCCACCAGGTGAAGCGCGTGTACGCCTCCTACGTGGGCGAGAACAAGGAGTTCGAGCGGCAAACGCTGGCCGGCGAGCTGGAGCTGCACCTGACCCCGCAGGGCACGCTGGCCGAGAAGCTGCGCGCCGGCGGCGCCGGCATCCCCGGCTTCTACACCCGCACCGGGTTCGGCACCAAGCTGGCCGAGGGCAAGGAAACCAAGGTGTTCGACGGCAAGGAATACGTGCTGGAGGAATCCATCACCGCCGACCTGTCCATCGTCAAGGCGTGGAAGGGCGACCGCCTCGGCAACCTCGTGTTCCGCGAGACCGCGCGCAACTTCAACCCGATGATCGCCACCTGCGGCAAGGTCTGCGTGGCCGAGGTGGAGCACTTGGTCGAAGTGGGCGAGCTGGACCCGAACAACATCCACGTGCCGGGCATCTACGTCGACCGCATCATCCAGGGCGCGAGCTACGAGAAGCGCATCGAGATCCGCACCATCGCCGGCGCCAACAGCGGCAAGGAAAGCCCCACCCGCATCGCGATGGCGCAGCGCGCCGCGAAGGAGCTGCGCGACGGCTACTACGTGAACCTCGGCATCGGCATCCCGACCCTGGTGGCGAACTACATCCCCGCCGGCATGGACGTGGTGCTGCAGTCGGAGAACGGCCTGCTCGGCATCGGCCCGTTCCCCACCGAAGACCAGGTCGACCCCGACCTGATCAACGCGGGCAAGCAGACCATCACCACCCTGCCCGGCTCGGCGTTCTTCTCCAGCGCGGATTCCTTCGCGATGATCCGCGGCGGCCACATCAACCTGTCCATCCTCGGCGGCATGGAAGTCTCCGCCACCGGCGACCTCGCGAACTGGATGGTGCCGGGCAAGATGGTGAAGGGCCCGGGCGGCGCGATGGATCTGGTCAGCGGCGTGCGCCGCGTGGTGGTGCTGATGGAGCACTGCGCAAAGGACGGCTCGCCGAAGATCAAGGAGCAGTGCGAGCTGCCGATCACCGGCAAGGAATGCGTGGACCTGATCATCACCGACCTCGCCGTGTTCGAGGTGGCGAAGGGCCAGGGCCTCACCCTGGTCGAGCTCAACCCCGGCGTGACGCTGGACGAGGTGAAGGCGAAGACCGGCTGCGCGTTCGCGGTGAGCCCGGCGCTGAAGCAGTAATCACCGCTCCTACAGCCACCACCCTGATCGGTGGCCGTGGGTCGGGATTCATCCCGACTGGTTGGGCCTTGCCGTTCGGGCGTGTCGGGCTGAAGCCCGACCTACGATTGGCGTCAGGCCAAGCAATCGCGCACAGAGCCTGCCCGGGACTTGATGATCCGGGGGTGCGCTCCTACACGTGCTCGACCACCTCGAGGCCGAAGCCGGCCAGGCCCACCAGCTTGCGCGGCGTGCCCAGCACGCGCAGCTTGTGCACGCCGAGGTCGGCCAGCATCTGCGCGCCGAGGCCGAGCTGCCGCCATTCCTGCTGCTGCGCGTCCTCCGGCGCCAGCGCGGCGGGCTGGCGCTTGAGCCGGGCCAGCAGCGCCTCGGGCGTGTCCTCGCCGGAGAGCACCAGCAGCACGCCGCGGCCCTCGTCGGCGATGCGGCGCAGCGCGCTGGTGACGGTGAGGCCGAGGTCGTCGCGCTTCAGGTGCAGCACGTCGGACAAGGTGTTGCGCACGTGCACGCGGCTCAGCACAGGCGCGCCGTCGTCCACCGTGCCGCGCACCAGCGCGTAGTGCAGGCCGTGGCGGATCGCGTCGCGCCAGGCCACCAGCCGGAACGGGCCGAACTCGGTTTCGACGTCTTCCTCGTGCACGCGCTGGATGGTCTTCTCGGTTTCCAGCCGGTAGCGGATCAGGTCGGCGATGCTGCCGATCTTCAGGCCGTGTTTCTGCGCGAACACTTCCAGCTCGGGGCGGCGCGCCATCGAGCCGTCCTCGTGCAGGATCTCGATCAGCACCGCCGACGGCTCCAGCCCGGCCAGCGCGGCGAGATCGCAACCGGCCTCGGTATGGCCGGCGCGGGTCAGCACGCCGCCCGGCTGCGCGGTGAGCGGGAACACGTGGCCGGGCTGGGAGAGATCGGTGGGCTTCGCGTCGCTCTTCACCGCCACCTGGATCGTGCGTGCGCGGTCGTGCGCCGAGATGCCGGTGGTGACGCCCTCGGCCGCCTCGATCGAGACGGTGAAGTTGGTGTGGTACGGCGAGGTGTTGTCGCTGACCATCGGGCGCAGGCCGAGCTGGCGCGTGCGCTGCTCGGTGAGCGTGAGGCACAGCAGGCCGCGCGCCTCGCGCACCATGAAGTTGACGTCTTCCGGCCGCACCATCTGCGCGGCCATCACGAGGTCGCCCTCGTTCTCGCGATCCTCGTCGTCGAGGATCACGACCATACGGCCGGCGCGGATGTCGTCGAGGATTTCGGGGATGGTGTTGAAGGGCATGGGGAAGAGCTCTTGGGAATTTCGAAAAATGCGGGGAGCGAGTGAAGAGAAGTGAGGAGTGAGAGAGAGCAAACAGCCGCACACGCCGGCTTTTACTCACTTCTCACTCCTCTCCACTCACTCCTGGCTCTCAGGCGAAGCCGTGCTGCTTGAGGAACGCCTCATCCAGCTTCGGCGCGTCGCCGCCATCGATCAGCCGCTCCACGTAGCGCGCGATCACGTCCACCTCGATATTCACCGCGTCGCCCGCGCGGCGCGCGTGGAAAGCGGTGTGTTCGACGGTGTGCGGGATCAGGTTGACGCCGAAATGCGTGCCGGCGACTTCGTTGACGGTGAGGCTGGTGCCGTCGATGCACACCGAGCCCTTGGCGGCGATGTAGCGCGCCAAGTTCGCCGGCACCTCGAAGGTCCAGCGCTGCGAGCGGCCGTCGGGCGTCACCGAAACCACCTTGCCGAGACCATCGACATGGCCGGAGACGAGGTGCCCGCCCAGGCGGTCGGCGAGGCGCAGCGCCTTCTCCAGGTTCACCGGGTCGCCGGCCTTGAGCTGGCCCAGCGTGGTGAGCGACAGCGTTTCGTTGGAGACATCGGCGGCAAAGCCGCGCGCGGAAAGCGCCACCGCGGTGAGGCACACGCCGGAGACGGCGATGGAGTCGCCGAGCTGCACGTCGGCGAGGTCGAGGTCGGCGGTGTCGACGTGCAGGCGCAGGTCGCCGCCGCGCGGTTCGAGCCGCGCCACGCGACCCACGGACTGGATGATGCCGGTGAACATCAGCACACGCCCCCAGATGCTCGAAAAAACGCCTTCCTGGCGTTTTTTCGAGTCGCCGAGTCCGGCACATGTCCGGACTCGGCTCCGCCGATCAAGCGCAGACACGCTTGATCGCGGGCAACACATCCCGGTGTTGCATTCCACGCGGGGATGGCGCGTGGCGCGATGGCAGCTTGGATCATGAAACGTTCTCCACGGATACGGGCGAGAACGCCTCAAGGCATGAGGCCGATGCGCGCAAGGCGCGCGTCGAACCGTCTTCTTTCATCCGGACTGTGAGCCGCCCCGGCGAACCGGAACAGCCTTACCGTCGGCTCCGGCATCGGACCGGATCTGCTGACCCTTCACCGGACGGCGAAGGCGCTCGCGGGCTCGCCTCGAAAGGCCTACCGCCGGTGGGGAATTCCGCCCCGCCCTGAAGACGCTTGCCGGCGAACCGGCGCGCGCAGTCTAGCACCTGTGCCGGCGCCTCTCCCGATGCACCGGCGAAACGCTGCGTGCACGCGCCGTCAGCATGCCGGACGCAAGCGCAGGCGCAGGTCCTGCCCCAGCATGCGCTGGTCGTGCAGGCGCAGCCGCCAGCGCGAGGCCATGTCCGCCAGCGGCGGCAGCGCAAACAGGGGGCGCGCGGTGTCGCCCAGCAGCAACGGGGCGACGTAGAGCAGCAGTTCGTCGACCAGGCCGGCGGCGAACAGGGCGCCGCACAGCGTGGGGCCGGCTTCGACGTGCAGCTCGTTGACGCCGCGCGCAGCGAGCAGGGACAGCACGGTGGCGAGATCGAGGGCGCCGCCCTGCTCCGCCACGGCGGCGAGTTCGGCTTGCGCGTAGCGCTTGTCGGCGCACGAGGCACTGGGGCCGTGCAGCACCAGGGTGGGGGCGCTGCCGTCCAGTACGTGGCTGCCGGCGGGGGTGCGGAGTTGGCGGTCCAGCACTACGCGGAGCGGAGCGAAAGCCGCCCCCTCACCCAACCCTCTCCCCCAAGCATGCTTGGGGGAGAGGGCTTGAAAAGCCCCCTCTCCCCCAGCAGTGCTGGGGGAGAGGGTTGGGGTGAGGGGGGCTTTTTCGTGAGCCAAGCGCACGGTAAGCCGCGGATCGTCGGCCAGCACGGTGCCGCTGCCGGTGAGGATGGCGCTGCTGCGCGCACGCCAGCGCTGCACGTCGGCGCGGGCCGCTTCGCCGGTGATCCATTTCGACTCGCCGTTGGCCAGCGCGGTGCGGCCGTCCAGGCTCATCGCCAGCTTCACCCGCACAAACGGGCGGCCGCGTTCGAGGCGGCTGAAGAAGCCGCAGTTGAGTTCGCGCGCCTCGTCGCGCAGCAGACCGGCATCCACCACGATGCCGGCGGCGCGCAGCTTTTCGATGCCGCGGCCGGCCACCTGCGGGAACGGGTCTTCCGCGGCGATCACCACGCGCGCCACGCCGGCAGCGACCAGTGCATCCGCGCAGGGCGGCGTGCGGCCGTGGTGGGCGCAGGGCTCCAGCGTCACGTAGGCGGTGGCGCCGCGCGCGCGCGCGCCGGCCTCGCGCAGGGCAAACACCTCGGCATGCGGCTCGCCGGCGCGCCGGTGCCAACCGCTGCCGACCACCGCGTCGCCGTGCGCGACCACGCAGCCCACGCGGGGGTTCGGCTGGGTGGTGAACAGGCCGCGTTCGGCGAGGCGCAGTGCGTGCGCCATGTGGACGTGGTCGGTGGCGGTGAAGCTCATGCTGGTCTTCCTCTCCCCTCCGGGGAGAGGACTGAGGTGAGGGGACGGACTTGCGTCAACTCCACATCGAAACATGCTTCGAACACACGCCAAGGCGAGAGTGTCCCCTCACCCCAACCCTCTCACCGCAGGGGAGAGAGGGCAGCACGCTCAACCCTTGCGCGGGCGGCGCGGCCCGCTGGTTTCGCCAGCCAGCAGCGACAGCTGCAGGCGCTCCAGCTCGGGCAGGTCGTGTTCGAGGCGCGCGATTTCCTCGAGGAAGGCCTGCACGTCCTCGAACTTGCGGTAGACCGAGGCGAAGCGCACGTAGGCCACCTGGTCGAGCTTCTTCAACTCGCGCATCACCAGTTCGCCCACCTGGCGCGAGGGCACTTCGCGCTCGCCGCTGCGGCGCAGGTCGTTGACGATTTCGCGCACCGCGGCGTCCACCGCGTCGCTGGCCACCGGGCGCTTCTGCAGCGCACGCTCGAAGCTCACCCGAAGCTTGCGCTCGTCGAACGCCTCGCGCCGCTCGCCGCTCTTCACGATCGCCGGCAGCTTCAGCTCCGCCGTCTCGAAGGTATTGAAGCGCTCGCCGCATTGCGGGCACTCACGGCGACGGCGCACGGTGGCGCCGTCCTCGGCGAGCCGCGAGTCGATCACGCGGGTGTCTTCGTGCTGGCAGAAGGGGCAGTGCATCAGAAGAGCCGGGACTCGGGACTCGGGACTCGGGACTCGGCAAAGCGCCGCTGTCCCGAGCATCGCAGCTTGTTTGGGGCAAGAGTACCGACACCAGCCCCAACGGCTGGCGTGGCGGGCTTTTCTCCGAGTCCCGAGTCCCGAGTCCCGAGTCCCGGTTTCATCGTCCCGAGTCCCGGCTTCTCAGCCATACACCGGAAACTTCCTGCACTGCGCCTCGACCTTGGCGCGCACGGCGGCGATCACCGCCTCGTCGCTCGGCGCGTCGAGCACGTCGCAGATCCAGTTCGCCAGTTCCACGCAGTCGGCTTCCTGGTAGCCGCGGGTGGTGACGGCGGGGGTACCCACGCGCAGGCCGGAGGTGACGAAGGGCTTCTGCGGGTCGTTCGGCACGGCGTTCTTGTTGACCGTGATGTGGGCCTTGCCCAGCGCGGCTTCCGCGTCCTTGCCGGTGACGCCCTTGCCGATCATGTCGATCAGCATCAGGTGGTTCTCGGTGCCGCCGGAAACGATCTTGTAGCCGCGCGCGATGATGGTCTTCGCCATCGCCTGCGCGTTCTTCACCACCTGCGCCTGGTAGGCCTTGAACGCGGGTTCCAGCGCTTCCTTGAACGCCACCGCCTTGGCGGCGATCACGTGCATCAGCGGGCCGCCCTGGATGCCGGGGAACACGATCGACTGCAGCTTCTTCTCGATCTCCTCGGCCGCCGCGCCCATGCCCTGCCTGCTGGCGACGATGATGCCGCCGCGCGGGCCGCGCAGGGTCTTGTGGGTGGTGGAGGTGACCACGTGCGCATGCGGCAACGGGCTGGGGTACACGCCCGCGGCGACCAGGCCGGCGACGTGGGCCATGTCCACGAACAGATACGCGCCGACCTTGTCGGCGATGGCGCGGAAGCGCGCCCAGTCCATCACCTGCGAGTAGGCGGAAAAGCCCGCCACGATCATCTTCGGCTGGTGCTCCACGGCGAGGCGCTCGACCTCGTCCATGTCGACGATGCCGTTGTCGTTGACGCCGTACTGCACGGCGTGGAACAGCTTGCCCGAGGCGTTGACCTTGGCGCCGTGGGTGAGGTGGCCGCCGTGCGCGAGGCTCATGCCGAGGATGGTGTCGCCCGGCTGCATCAGCGCGAAGTACACCGCCTGGTTGGCCTGCGAGCCGGAATGCGGCTGCACGTTCGCGTAGTCGGCGCCGAACAGCTGCTTCACGCGTTCGATGGCAAGGCGCTCGGCCACGTCCACGTATTCGCAGCCGCCGTAGTAGCGCTTGCCCGGATAGCCTTCCGCGTACTTGTTGGTGAGCTTGGAGCCCTGCGCTTCCATCACGCGCGGGCTGGCGTAGTTCTCGGAGGCGATCAGCTCGACGTGGTCTTCCTGGCGGCGGCCTTCGTCGGCAATGGCCTGGGCCAGTTCGGGGTCGTAACCGGCGATCGTGCAGTCCTTCGGGAACATTCGGGCCTCGGCATTGGGGATGGTGGGCGGGATTAGCCGGAAAGTGTAGCGGCGCCGGGAGTTTGCGGCCACCGCCGGGCGAATCCTCGCGGCGGCAGCGGCGCGGCGCCGCCAGCCGCTATAATGCACGGTTTATCGAATTCCCTTTCCGTGCCGCCGCCACAGGCGGCGCGGCGCACGCCTTCGGAGGTTGCATGAGCTCGCAGTACATCTACACCATGAACGGGGTCAGCAAGATCGTCCCGCCGAAGCGCCAGATCATCAAGGACATCTCGCTCTCCTTCTTCCCCGGCGCCAAGATCGGCCTGCTGGGCCTGAACGGCGCGGGCAAGTCCACGGTGCTGAAGATCATGGCCGGCGTGGACACCGACTTCCAGGGCGAGGCGCGCGCGCAGCCGGGCATCAAGGTCGGCTACCTGGCGCAGGAGCCGAACCTGGACCCGGAAAAGACCGTACGCGAAGCGGTGGAGGAAGGCGTCAGCGTGGTGCTCGACGCGCAGAAGCGGCTGGAAGAGGTCTACGCCGCCTACGCCGAGGAAGGCGCCGACTTCGACGCGCTGGCCAAGGAACAGGAAAAGCTGGAGAACATTCTCGCCGTCAACGACGCGCACGCGCTGGAGCGCCAGTTGGAAGTGGCCGCCGACGCGCTGCGCCTGCCGCCGTGGGACGCCAAGATCGGCCCGCTCTCCGGCGGCGAGAAGCGTCGCGTGGCGCTGTGCCGCCTGCTGCTGTCCAAGCCCGACATGCTGCTGCTGGACGAGCCCACCAACCACCTCGACGCCGAATCGGTGGACTGGCTGGAGCAGTTCCTGCACGACTACCCCGGCACCGTGGTGGCGGTCACGCATGACCGCTACTTCCTCGACAACGCCGCCGAATGGATCCTCGAACTCGACCGCGGCCGCGGCATCCCGTGGAAGGGCAACTACACCGAATGGCTGGAACAGAAGGATGCCCGCCTGAAGCAGGAGGCGAACCAGGAGAAGTCGCGCCAAAAGGCGATCGAGAAGGAGCTGGAATGGGTGCGCTCGGCGTCCAAGGGCCGCCAATCCAAGGGCAAGGCACGCCTGAAGCGCTTCGAGGAGCTGAACTCGGTCGACTACCAGCGCCGCAACGAGACGAACGAGATCTTCATCCCGCCGGGCGAGCGCCTCGGCCAGGAGGTGATCGAGTTCAAGAACGTCAGCAAGGCCTTCGGCGACCGCATGCTGATCGACGACCTCAGCTTCAAGATCCCGCCCGGCGCCATCGTCGGCGTGATCGGCCCGAACGGCGCGGGCAAGTCCACGCTGATGAAGATGATCATGGGCAAGGAGCAGCCCGACTCCGGCGAGGTGAAGATCGGCCACACGGTCAAGCTGGCCTACGTCGACCAGTCGCGCGACGCGCTCGATCCGAAGAACAACGTGTGGCAAGAGGTGTCGGGCGGGCTCGACATCCTCACCATCGGCAACTTCGAGATCCAGTCGCGCGCCTACATCGGCCGCTTCAACTTCAAGGGCACCGACCAGCAGAAGATCGTCGGCCAGCTGTCCGGCGGCGAGCGCGGCCGCCTGCACATGGCCAAGACCCTGCTGCAGGGCGGCAACGTGCTGCTGCTCGACGAGCCGTCCAACGACCTCGACGTGGAAACCCTGCGCGCGCTGGAAGACGCGCTGCTGGAATTCCCCGGCTGCGCGGTGGTGATCTCGCACGACCGCTGGTTCCTCGACCGCATCGCCACCCACATCATCGCGTTCGAAGGCGACTCGCACGTGGAGTTCTTCCCCGGCAACTACAACGAGTACGAGGCCGACAAGAAGCGCCGCCTGGGCGACGAAGCGGCCAAGCCGCACCGGGTGAAGTACAAGAAGCTGGCTTGATGGCGGGACTCGGGACTCGGGACTCGGGAAAAGCCTCCCCCCTCACCCCGGCCCTCTCCCCCAAGCGGAGCTTGGGGGAGAGGGAGACAAGCTTGAGCCACCTGCTTCTTCTCCTTCTTCCTCGGCCCAGCCCGCTTGAACTTCCTCCCCTCAGCCTCGCCGCTTGAACTCCCTCTCCCCCGGCTCCGCCGGGGGAGAGGGTTGGGGTGAGGGGGACGCTCTTCGCACCGACACCACAAGACCACGGGAGACACCTCATGCACTTCATGCAATCGCTCGAACAAGCATGGGCGAAGTACCACTCCCTGGTCTGCGTCGGCCTCGACCCCGAGCCGGCGAAATTCCCCACCCACTTGAAGGGCACGCCCGACGCGGTGTTCGCGTTCTGCGCCGCCATCGTCGACGCCACCGCCGACCTGGTCTGCGCGTTCAAGCCGCAGATCGCGCATTTCGCGGCGCTGCGCGCGGAGGATGCGCTGGAGCGGCTGATCGCACACATCCACGACCGGCACCCCGGCATACCGGTGATCCTGGACGCCAAGCGCGGCGACATCGGCTCCACCGCGCAGCACTACGCCGCCGAGGCGTTCGAGCGCTACCGCGCCGACGCGGTGACGCTGAATCCGTACCTGGGCCGCGACTCCATCGCGCCGTTCCTGGAGCGCGCCGACAAGGGCGCGATCCTGCTCTGCCGCACCTCCAACCCCGGCGGCGCGGATTTCCAGGCGCTGGACTGCGGCGGCGCGCCGCTCTACCTGCGCGTGGCCGAAACCATCGCGCGCGACTGGAACGGCCACGGCAACTGCGCCCTGGTCACCGGCGCCACCTGGCCGGAGGAACTGGGCATGGTGCGCGACGTGGTGGGCGACATGCCGCTGCTGGTGCCCGGCATCGGCGCCCAGGGCGGCGACGTGGAGGCGGTGCTCAAGCACGGCATCACCGCCAACGGCACCGGCCTGATGATCTCCTCCTCGCGCGCCATCCTCTACGCCGGCAGCGGCGAGGACTTCGCCCAGGCCGCGCGTGCCGCCGCCACCGAGCTGCGCGACACCATCAACCGCCATCGCGGCTTGGCTGCGTAGTCCTTCTTCCGGTCCACTGGCGACATGATCGCCACGCCAGCGGACGGCACGGCCGCTAATCCCGCTTGACGAAGGCGAAGTACTGCTTGGCGCCCTGCGGCGTGGTCCAGTAGAACTCCAGCGCGCCGTTGCCGGAGAGCGTGGCGCGCCCCTGATTCCAGGCGGTGAGCGGGCCGGAAACAAACACCACGTCGCGCCCCTCGGCATGCCAGCGACCGCTCGCTCCGTTGGGCGAGTCGTAGCTGCCGTTGGCGCGCAAGGTGAAACTGCCGGCCACGTTGCTGCCGTACCACTCTCCGAGCAGACCCTCGTTCGTGGATGGCGGTGCCGGACGAGGATCTGGCGCGGGCTTGGTGCCACCCAGCGTGAAGTGGGCCACGCCCAGAAAATTCCGGTCGTCGCCTGGCGCCGTGAAACCCACGCCGTAGTCGCCCGGCGGCAGGCGGTACAGCGCCACGCTGGCCGTGTAGTGGCCGTCGCTGAATACCCCGACCTTGCGTCGCTCGATCTCGCGTTCGCTGGCCAGGTCGCCGATCACCATATTGAGCGAGCTGCCGGCGCGATCCGGCTGCTGCCCGGTGATCTCCAGCGTGGCAAGGCCGGCCTGCATGCCCTCGCGGGTTTCGCAACGCAGGTTGCGGCAACTCAAACCGATGCGGTGCGCGGTTTCGCCGGCTACCGGAACGAGCCTCCTGCTTTCCCCGGACGGAGACGGGGATGGTACTGACGAGGGCGGCGAACCGCTCTGGTAGATCGGGATCGAACCATCCGGACAACGCGATACGCTGTCGGCAACGACCCGCCCATTGCAGGTCTGGTAGCCGGCCCAGCCGGTCGGCGTATACAGCGCCGCCGCTGCAAGGCCAGCCAGCGCCACAACACGCCAAAGACGCGCTTGCATACCCTTACCTCCCCCCCGTGCGAATGTTTGCGCAATATCTGCCATCGCAAAATATTACGCAATGCCGCTGCCGGCCTTGGTCGGGGGCAGAAAGCGAGGGCTGTCCATCCAGTCTCGACAGCTCGATACCCTTCACAGAACAGCCGGCCCGAGGCGGAACTCCGCACGAGCCATGGCGCTACACGCCCAGCCAGCAACGCCCATCCCGATGCCGACTTCCTGCGGAGGGAGCAGGAACCGGGCAATCTTTCGCATACGTGGCAGAGAATCAGCCATGCCGAACACCCAGCTCGACCACTACGCGCACCGGCCCACGCCGGCGAAGCACGCGCTGCGCCTGCTGGCGCACAACGTGCGGCGGCCGGCGAACGTGGGCAGTCTGTTCCGCCTCGCCGATGCGCTGGGCCTGGAGCGGCTCCACCTCACCGGCACCAGTTGCCTGCCGCCGCACCCGAAGCTGCACACCGCCGCGCGCCACACGGAACTGCACGTGCCGTGGGACTACGCGCCCGATCCGCTGCCCGTAGTGGCAGCGCTGAAGGCTGCCGGCTACCGCATCGTCTGCCTCGAACTCACCTCCGCCAGCATCGCGCTGGAGGATTTCCGGATCGCACCGGGCGAACGGCTCTGCCTGGTGCTGGGCAACGAAAGCGTGGGCGTCAGCCAGGCCCTGCTCGACGCGGCGGACGCCACCGTGCACATCCCCATGCACGGCGCGAATTCCTCGATGAACGTGGCCTGCGCCTGCGCCATCGCGGCCTGGGCCATAACCCGGCGGTTCTGAACGCTTTGGCGTGCCGCCGGCGCGCGCTTACAATGCCCGTTCCTGACGAGTGTCGAACCTCAGTCAAGCCACCCCCGTTCGCCCTGAGCGCAGGCGCGCAGCGCCGGAGTCGAAGGGCATCCCGACACGGCGCTTCGACTCCGCCTGCTGTCGCAGGCTACGCTCAGCGCGAACGGGAGTGTGAACTGACGTTCGGCGCTCATCGAGTACCCGTTTCGCCATCCGAACCGCGCGCCGAGCCCGGCGCGCCACTGCGAGCCCCCATGGAAAAGAGCTTCGAACCCGCCCAGATCGAGTCGACGTGGTACGCCCGCTGGGAAGCCAGCGGCGCGTTCAAGCCCACCGGCCAGGGCGAGCCCTATTGCATCCTGCTGCCGCCGCCGAACGTCACCGGCACGCTGCACATGGGTCATGCGTTCCAGCAGACCGTGATGGACATGCTGGTGCGCTACCAGCGCATGCGCGGCAGGAACGTGCTGTGGCAGGTGGGCACCGACCATGCGGGCATCGCCACCCAGAAGATCGTGGAGAACCAGCTCGCCGCCGAGGGCAAGACGCGCCACGACCTGGGCCGCGAACCGTTCGTGGAGCGCGTGTGGCAGTGGAAGGAGGAATCCGGCTCCACCATCACCCACCAGATGCGCCGCATCGGCGCCGCCGCCGACTGGTCGCGCGAACGCTTCACCATGGACGAGGGCTTGTCCAAAGCGGTGCGCAAGGTGTTCATCGAGTGGTACCGCGCCGGCCTGATCTACCGCGGCAACCGCCTGGTGAACTGGGATCCGCTGCTGGGCACCGCCGTCTCCGACCTCGAAGTGAACAACGTGGAGCGCGACGGCCACATGTGGTCGATCCGCTACCCCGTGACCGGCAGCGAGGAATCGCTGGTGGTCGCCACCACCCGCCCGGAAACCATGCTGGGCGACGTCGCCGTGGCCGTGCATCCGGAAGACGAGCGTTACACGCACCTGGTCGGCAAGACGCTCAGCCTGCCGCTCACGGGCAGGCAGATCCCGGTGATCGCCGACGACTACGTGGACCGCGAGTTCGGCACCGGCTGCGTGAAGATCACCCCGGCGCACGACTTCAACGACTACGCGATCGGCGCGCGCCACCAGCTCGCGCCGATCACCATTTTCACGCTGGACGCCAAGGTCAACGCGAACGCGCCGGAAGCCTACCGCGGCCTCGACCGCTACGACGCCCGCAAGCGCGTGCTCGCCGACCTCGAAGCGCAAGGCCTGCTGGTCGAAACGAAGCACCACAAACTGCAGGTGCCGGTGAGCCAGCGCTCGGACGCGGTGATCGAGCCGATGCTCACCGACCAGTGGTTCGTCGACCTCACCCGCGACACCCTGCCCGACGGCCGCCCCGGCGGCCGCGCCGCGATCACCACGCCCGCGCTGGACACCGTGCGCAACGGCGACATCAGGTTCGTGCCGGAGAACTGGGCGACGACGTACACGCAGTGGCTGGACAACATCCAGGACTGGTGCATCAGCCGCCAGCTGTGGTGGGGCCACCGCATCCCCGCGTGGTACGACGAGGCCGGCAACATCTTCGTGGGCGAGGACGAGGCCGACGCGCGTGCGCATGCGCCGGGCGCGCCGGTGGGCGCGCTGCGCCAGGACGAGGATGTGCTGGACACCTGGTTCAGCTCCGCGCTGTGGCCGTTCTCCACCCTGGGCTGGCCGCTGGACGGCGCGGTGAAAAACGAGCGTGGCGAAACCGTCGCCAACTGGCAGGCCGACAGGATCTACCTGCCCAGCGCGGTGCTGGTCACCGGCTTCGACATCATCTTCTTCTGGGTCGCGCGCATGGTGATGGCGACCAAGTACTTCACCGGCCAGGTGCCGTTCCGCGAGGTGTACATCAACGCCATCGTGCGCGACGCCGAAGGCCAGAAGATGTCCAAGTCCAAGGGCAACACGCTCGACCCGCTCGACCTGATCGACGGCATCGCGCTGGAGCCGCTGGTGGCGAAATCCACCAGGAGCCTGCTGATCCCGCAGGTGCGCGAGAAGGTGGAAAAGCGCATCCGCAAGGAATACCCCGACGGCATCAAGCCCATCGGCACCGACGCGCTGCGCTTCACCTTCGCCGCGCTGGCCAGCTACAGCCGCACCATCAACTTCGACCTCAAGCGCGCCGAGGGCTACAAGGCGTTCTGCAACAAGCTGTGGAATGCGGCGCGGTTTGTGTTGATGAATGATGGCGGGACTCGGGACTCGGGATTCGGGACTCGGGAAAAGCCCGCGACCGAGGCGGAGCGGTGGATCCTCACGCGCTTGTCGCAGACGCTGGCCGAGGTGGAGCAGCACTTTGCTTCGTACCGCTTCGACCATCTCGCGCAGGCGCTGTACGAGTTCGTGTGGAACGAGTATTGCGACTGGTTCCTCGAATTGTCGAAACCAGCGCTCAATGGCACCGACACGGAAGCCGCCGTTTCCACGCGCCACACCTTGCTGGTGGTGCTCGAAGCGGTGCTGCGCGCGCTGCATCCGGTGATTCCGTTCATCACCGAGGAGATTTTCCAGGAAGTCGCGCCACGCCTCGGGCTGGCCGAAACCAGCGTGTACGCGCGGCCCTACCCGCGCGCCGTCGACTTTGCGTCGGACGATGCCGCCACCGCCGAGATCGAGTGGTTCAAGGCGGTGCTTTCGGGTGTCCGCAGGATCCGTTCGGAGATGAACATCGCGCCGGGCAAGACGATTCCCTTGCTCCTTGCCGGCGGCGACGCCATGGATCGCGCGCGTGCCGCGAAGTTCGCCGCGCAGATCGCCTTCCTCGCCCGCACCGAAACGCCTGCGTGGATCGAACCCGGCGCGGCGGAACCCGCCGCCGCAGCCGCCGTGGTCGGCTCGCTGCGCGTGCTGATTCCGCTGGCCGGGCTGATCGACCTCGGCGCCGAGCAGGCTCGCCTCGCCAAGGAAATCAGCAAGATCGAAGGCGAGATCAAGAAGTGCGAAGGCAAACTCGGCAACGCGAACTTCGTCGCCAACGCCCCCGCCGAGGTGGTGGCGCAGGAACGGCAGCGCATCGTGGATTGGAATACCCAGCTCGCGGCGTTGCAAGAGCAGGCGGAAAAGCTGCAGGGCTGAGCCTCTGCTCCCCTCCCCCGCTTGCGGGGGAGGGGTTGGGGGAGAGGGGCTCTTGCCGCAACAAGAGCAAATACCCCTTTACCTATTTCTCGATATTGCCTGCGGCAATATCGAGGGCAAGCTCGGCAACGCGAACTTCGTCGCCAACGCGCCCGCCGAAGTGGTGGCGCAGGAGCGCCAGCGCATCGTGGATTGGAACACCCAGCTCGCGGCGCTGCGGGAGCAGGCGGAAAAGCTGAAGGGTTGAAGCTGCTTGCAGGAGCGCACCCCCGGATCAAGTCCGGGGGTGCGCTCCTACGGACGAATCTCGGGAAGCTCCATCACAATCGCATCCTCCCGCCCCTCCTTCGCCGGGTAGTAGCGCGGCCGCCGGCCGATCTCGCGAAAACCCACCGACTCGTACAGCGCCTTCGCCAACGGGTTCGACGGCCGCACTTCCAGGAACACGCGCTGCGCGCCGCTCCAGCGCGCCACGTCCAGCAGGCGGCTCAGCAGGTGCCGGCCCAGGCCGCGCCCGCGGTAGTCGGGGGCGATGCAAATGTTGAGCACGTGCGCCTCGCCCGCGCCCACCGACAGCACGCCGTAGCCGGCCACCTCCTCGTCGATGCACAGCACCCAGCACGGATGTCCGGCCTTGAGGCAGTCGGCGAAGATGCCGCGCGTCCACGGGAAGTCGTAGGACGCCTGCTCCACCGCCGCGACCGCGTCGAGGTCGTCCATGCGCATCAGGCGCATGTGGCTGGCCGGTTTGGCCACCGCGACCATGGCGCTCAACTCCCTGCCGTGGCCAGGCTGCGGCGCAGGGTGCGCAGCGCGATCCACAGCCGCCGCTTGGCGGCGGCATCGCCCAAGAGGCGAGCCGGTTCGTCCGCCAGCACGATCTGCGCCTGCGCGGTGACCTGCATCGGCAGGCTGCGCCCCAACGCGTGCGCCTGCGCCTCGCCGCAGGCCAGGTAGGCGCGCGCCTGCGGCACCGCGAGTTCCGCCTCACCCGGCTGCACCCGCACGCGCGCGGCGCGAGCCAGCGCCGCGCCGGCACTGGTCAGCGCACGCCCGAGCAGGTCCAGCGCGCGCGCATCGCACACGGCCGGCAGCAGCACCACGCAATCGGCATGGCCGACGGCCGGCTGCGGCGCTTCAACCGTCGGCGACACCGCGTCATCCGTCGCCGCCTGCCGGCGCTGCCACGGCGTCAGGCCCAGCGCGCGCAGCACGCGCGCACGGTGCGCAGCGGCGGGCGCGGCGGCCGGCAGGTTCACGCCCCGCTCCCGCGCCGTATGCGCCGGCGATGGCCGGCCAGGCCCCACAAGGTCAGCACCGGGCCGGACAGCAGGTAGATCGTGAAACCGGCCAGCAGCACGCGCGGCGGGTCGAGGTACAGCAGCACCAGGATCAGCAGCGCCGCCACGATCCACACGAAGGGCACGCGCTGGCGCTCGCCCAGCGGCAGCGACTTGAAGCTGAAATAGCGGAAGCGGCTGACCATCAGCAGGCCGGCGATCGCCGCGATCCACGGCGTGATGAAGCACAGCTCGGCGCCGGGCACGTCCGACTTGTCCATGCTCCACACGAAGGACATGCACACCGCCGCCGCGGCCGGACTGGCCAGGCCCTGGAAATAGCGCTTGTCGGCCACGCCCACCTGGGTGTTGAAGCGCGCCAGCCGCAGCGCGGCGCAGGCGGCGTAGATGAAGGCGGTGGCCCAGCCCAGCTTGCCCCACAGCGGGCCGAAATCGCGCAGCGTGGCCAGCGACCACGTGTACATCACCAGCGCCGGCGCCAGCCCGAAACTGACCAGGTCGGACAGCGAATCGTACTGCACGCCGAACTCGCTCTGCGTGCCGGTGAGCCGCGCCACGCGGCCGTCCATGCCGTCCAGCAGCGCGGCGATGAACACCGCCACCGCCGCGTCGGTGTAACGGCCGCCGATGCTGGCCACGATCGCGTAGAAGCCGGCAGCCATCGCCCCGGTGGTGAACAGGTTCGGCAGCAGGTAGATGCCGCGATGCCGGGGCGGGCGTACGGACAGGGAGTCGCTCATGGATCGATCCGTGACGGGGTGCGCGCAGTGTAAACCATCGCCCGCTTGAGTCCCGGCGGCGCGGGAGTTCTACTAATGCACCTGTGCGGGGCGGGGAGCCCCGGCCAACCGAGCCTCTGGAGAACTCCATGTCCCGTTCGCTGATCGTCGTGGCGTTGCTGCTGCTCGCCCCGCTGGCCGCCGCCCAGCAGATCTACAAGTGGACCGACGCCAAGGGCACGGTGCACTACTCGCAGTCGGCGCCGCCCCAAGGCACCCGCTTCACGCAGGTGAAGCTGGCCGGCGGCGTGGAATCCTCCGCCGACAGCACGCCCGCGCAGCCGGCCGCCGAAACCGCGCCGCCGCCCGCCGCCCCGGCCCCGTCCGGCCCGGTGGCCGACACCCCGGACAACCGCGCCAAGCTGTGCGACACGCTGAAATCCAACCTCGCCACCCTGCAGGGCAGCGGCCCGGTGGTGATGCAGCAGAACGGCAAGCCCACGGTGCTGGACGACGCCCAGCGCAAGCAGCAGATCGACAGCGCGAACGCGCAATACCAGCAGTATTGCGCGGCCAAATAAGCGCGATGGCCGCGGCGCCCATGCAGCGCCACGAGCGGGTTCCGCAATGCAACAGACGGTTATAATCCGGCTCTTTCAACGCCGGAACCCGCTCGCATGCGCCTCAGCCAATTCCACCTGGCCACCGTCAAGGAAGTACCCGCCGACGCCGAGATCGCCAGCCACCAGCTGATGCTGCGCACCGGCATGATCCGCAAGCTCGCCTCCGGCCTGTACACCTGGTCGCCGCTGGGCCTGCGCGTGCTGCGCAAGGTGGAAAACGTGGTGCGCGAGGAAATGAACCGCGCCGGCGCCGTCGAAATGCTGATGCCCACGATCCAGCCGCGCGAGCTGTGGGAGGAAACCGGGCGCTGGGCGAAATTCGGCCCCCAGCTCTTGAAAATCAAGGATCGCAAGGAGCAGGAATTCTGCTACGCGCCCACCGCCGAGGAAGTGATCACCGATTACGCGCGCAACGAGCTCAACAGCTACAAGCAGCTGCCGGTGAATTTCTACCAGATCCAGACCAAGTTCCGCGACGAGATCCGCCCGCGTTTCGGCGTGATGCGTGCGCGCGAATTCCTGATGAAGGACGCCTATTCCTTCCATCTCGGCCAGGAATCGCTGGCGCAGACCTATCAGGCGATGTACGACGCCTATGCGCGCATTTTCACCCGGCTGGGCCTGGAATTCCGCGCGGTGCAGGCCGACACCGGCGCGATCGGCGGCAATGCCAGCCACGAATTCCAGGTGCTCGCCGATTCGGGCGAGGATGCCATCGTGTTTTCCGACGGCTCCGATTACGCCGCGAATGTGGAAAAGGCAGAGGCCTTGGCGCCCACCACGCCACGCCCTGCCCCCGCCGCCGCCTTGCAGCGCGTGGATACGCCGAACCAGAAAACCATCGACGAGGTCAGCGCCTTCCTCAAGGTTTCGCCCGCGCAATGCGTGAAAACCCTGCTGGTGAAAGGTCGCGACGGCCTGGTTGCGCTGTGCCTGCGCGGCGACCACGAGCTCAATGAAATCAAGGCCGGCAAGCTGGCCGAATTGGCCGATGAAGTCGAACTCGCCAGCGAGGCGGACATCCTCGCCGCCACCGGCACCCGCCCCGGCTATATCGGCCCGGTCGAACTGCCCGCCGCGATCCCGGTGATCGTGGACCGCAGCGCCGCCGTGCTGGCCGACTTCGTCTGCGGCGGCAATGCCGACGGCACCCATTACACCGGCGCGAACTGGGAGCGCGACGCGCGCATCACCCGCGTCGAGGACCTCCGCCAGGTGGTCGCGGGCGATCCCTCGCCCGACGGCAAGGGCACGCTGCAGCTCGCCCGCGGCATCGAGGTGGGCCACGTGTTCCAGCTCGGCGGCCGATACGCCGAGGCGCTGGGCGCCACCGTGCTGGACGACCAGGGCAAGGCCCAGGTGATGCTGATGGGCTGCTACGGCATCGGCATCAGCCGCATCGTGGCGGCCGCCATCGAGCAGCGCCACGACGACGCCGGCATCGTCTGGCCGGAAGCGATGGCGCCGTGGCGCGTGGCGGTCTGCGTGATCAATCCCAAGGGCAACCCAGACATCGCCGCCGCCGCCGAATCGCTGTACCAGGAGCTCGCCGCGCGCGGCATCGAAACCGTGCTGGACGACCGCGGCCTGCGCCCCGGCGCGATGTTCGCCGACATGGAGCTGATCGGCATCCCGCACCGCGTGGTGGTCAGCGAACGCGGCCTCGCCGCCGGCACGCTGGAATACCGCGCCCGCGCCGAAACGGAAAGCCGCGCGGTGACCCGCGACGAATTGCTCGGCCTGCTCGATTGAGGCCAACCACCTCCGCCTCGACAAGCGGCCGCCTTGTGCGGCCGTTTGTTTTCATGCGCCCTTCAAAGGATTATCTCGGCCAAGGAAAGTCTGATCAATCCGGCTTCTCGCTCGTCATTCCTGCGAGGCGCTTTTCAACAGCCGAAGGCTGGTCAAGCGTACTGCCGTCCGGAATATTTCGCCGGTGATCTGCTCTCCTCTCCCTCCGGGACGGGTGCTCGCGAGAACCATTTGATTCCGCACCTTGGCTCGCCTGCGGCGGGCTTTCGGTCGCCTGCCGCAGCGCGCTTTTCCCCTCTCCCACTGGTGGAAGAGGGGTTGGGGGAGAGGGGCTTTTGCCCTCGCGCTTCCGAAAGTTTCAAAGCGGTTTCGGTCGCAAGGAACAAGGCGGTTTCGGTCGCCTGCCGGCGCCCGAGTCACTTCTCTTTGCTGGCCCAAAGAGAAGTAACCAAGAGAAATGGCCTGGTTCAATCCGCCGGCCCTACAAGCAGGCCGTGTCGAAGGCATTGGACCAACGCACGCCGACACGTCGCCCTACAGCGGCCACCCCGCGACGTATCTGAAAACTGAGGAACAAAGCTTCGCAGCGCTTCGCCTCCCCTCGCGCTGTATCTCCCTCCCCTGCATGCAGGGGAGGGTTGGGGTGGGGTGCTGTTGCTTCTGCGCGCTGGGAGCGCGCTGCTTTTCCCGGGGCCCCTCGGCGGCGGTGAGCCGTGGACGACCAGGCCGCGCAGCGGGCATCGCCATGGAGGGCGATGCCTTTTCGACCGGACAGGAGTCCGGCCGAAAAGCCCGGCCACGGCTCACGGACTTTCCGTCCATGGATGGACGGAAAGCGCCGCCGCGGGGTGTCGTTTCCTCTTGGTTACTTCTCCTTTGGACAAGCAAAGGAGAAGTAACTCGGGCGCCGGCAGGCGCTC
>JAFIHF010000067.1 GCA_017848855.1 Rhodanobacter denitrificans
GACCCGGCCCTTCGGGTTGCCTTGCCGTGGCCGCCATGCGGCAGCGCGCGGCTTGACCCCCGCTTTCGCGGGGGCAGGCTCTGCCGGCCAGGCAGGCGCTGCGCCACGCGCCACCACCTGACGGCCACGGCAAGGCAACGCGAGCCATGTGGAGATCGCGAACAGGCTCTTACGTCGGCAACTGCAGCTGCTCGGAGGCAATCACCGTGCAACCGGTCGTCGCGGTCAGCGCCGCGCGCAGCAGCGCGTGCGCGATGCGCGCGGCCGGCACCACCCGGTAGCGCCGCGGCAGGCACGGCGCCAGCGCCTGCAGCACGCGCATGCCCGCCTGTTCCAGCGGCCGCCGCCGTTCACGCTCGCCGCCGATCAGCGAAGGCCGCACCAGGGTCAGCGAGGGGAAGCCCAGCGCCTGCACGGCCTGCTCCGCCTCGCCCTTGCAGCGCAGGTAGAAATTGCGCGAGGCCGCATCGGCGCCCAGCGACGAGGCGAGCGCGAACGCCCGCGCGCCACCGGCGCGCGCCAGCCGCGCGAACGCCAGCACGTAATCCACGTCCACCCGCCGGAACGCCGCCTGCGAACCGGCGTCGCGCAGCGTGGTGCCCAGCGTGCAGATCGCGGCCTCGGCCCGCCACCACTCGGCCTCGGCCGGCAGCCGTTCGAAATCGACCACCGGATTCAGCAGCCGGGGATGCGCCGGCAGCGGCCGCCGCGTAAGCGCCACCACCTCGTGCAGGGAATCGAGCTGCAAGGCCATCCGCAACACTTCCCGCCCCACCAGGCCGGTGGCACCGCACAACAACAATCGGCACATGCACGCCTCCTGCGGAATCAGGGCTTGGCCGGCGACGGCCTGGGGAAACACGAGCGCCGCCACGGACAAGCCCGCCCACCGGCGCAAGCACCGGCGCGCGGCGGGCACGTGGCGAACTACCGGCAGCCGGAACCACCAAGGCGAATCGCGGCCGACGGTAACGCGCCGGCGGCGCAGCGGCCAGCGCCACGGTGTCGCAGCCCCGGCATCCATGATCTCCCGTCTGACGCGCCACCCAGCCAAGGGCGAACCGCGACGGGAGCGAGCTGCGAAAACCGCAACGCTTGCGCTCGCCATTGCCCGGCAAGCAGCAACGGTTTCAACCGCGCGGGCAGACCATTCACCGCCGGCGGCCGGATACGGCCCGCTGCTCCCTCACTTGAGAAAGCACGCCCCGGCCCAGATCGTCTCAAGCGGACGATTCCCTTCGGCAGGCGGCGATGTTCGACAAGATCAGGAACTGGCGCATACGGCGCCTGGTGGCAAGGCATCCCATCGCCGAACCGCTCTGGCGCGACGCGCTGCGGCGCTGCGCCCCCGCGCGCCGGCTGGGCGCCACCGACCAGGCCGCGCTGCGCGTGCTGGTGACGCTGTTCCTTGAGCGCAAGTCGCTGGAGCCGACCAAGGGGCTGGAACTGGACGATGCCGACCGCGTGCTGCTCGCCACCCATGCCTGCGTGCCCATCCTGAAACTGGGACTGGACTGGTACGACGGCTGGCACAGCCTCATCGTGTACCCGGACGCCTTCGTCCCGCGCCGCACGCACACCGATGCCGCCGGCGTGGAGTACGAGACGCGCAACGCGATGGCCGGCGAGGCCTGGGAGCGCGGGCCGGTGATCCTGTCGTGGACCGACGTGCTGCATGCCGGGCGCGAGCCCGGGCACAACGTGGTCATCCACGAGATGGCACACAAGCTCGACATGCGCAACGGCGACGCCGACGGCTTCCCGCCCCTGCATCGGGGCATGGATCGACGCGCGTGGTCGCAAGCCTTCACCGGCGCATGGGAACGCCTGCAGGAAGCGCGACGCCACGGCGACGAGCTGCCGCTGGACCCGTATGCGCTGGAAAGCCCGGCCGAATTCTTCGCGGTGGCCAGCGAGCAGTTCTTCGAAAGGCCCGCCGCCTTGCACCAGCACTTGCCCGAGGTCTATCGGCAGCTGGAGCTGTTCTACAGGCAGCATCCGTTCTGAGCAGAGGTACTTTCGAAAGCAGCGGCAGAACGCACGTTGCACGCTGCCCCCGTTTCCCGCCACAGGATCTCCGCGATGGCCGGCCCGGCCATCGCGGAGCATCCCTTTCCACGACGTCACCGAAGGGTGACGTCACTCGCTTTTACGGTATCCACTGGGCCCGAATGAGCATGCCGGTGACCTTGGTCCGGGCATGCACCAGGACGTAGTAGGTACCCGACGGCGGATTGCTCGCGGTGCACAGCTCGTTGTTGCCGGCATGGTTCGAGCGGCAGTCGTAGCTCGTCAGCGTCGGCGCCGAGCCGTACTTGACGTACAGATCGGCGTTGCCCGTTCCGCTCGCGGTCATCACCTCGCTGTAGTTGATGCCGCTGGGGATCGTCACGGTGTACCGCAAGTCTCCACCCGCGGATATGTTCAAGCCGCTCACCACGACGTCGTTCTGCAACCGGCCGCTCGGTGCCGGAACGGGCGCGGGCGCAGGTGCGGGTGACGGTGCAGGTGTGGGTGCCGGTGCGGGTGCAGGTGCGGGTGCAGGTGCAGGTGCGGGTGCAGGTGCAGGTGCAGGTGCAGGTGCAGGTGCCGGTGCGGGTGCCGGAACGGGCGCGGGCGCAGGTGCGGGTGACGGAGCCGGTGACGGAGCCGGAGCCGGGGTCACGGCACCGCCGCCGCTTACGTTGAAGGCGAGCACGCCGTTGGCGCTGGCCATGAACGTACCGCCGGGCGAGACGCTTACCTTCTGCTGCCCGTTGACGGTGGCCACCGTCACCGAATAGCCGGTCCCGGGAACCAGCTCGGTGATCACGTGATCGGCGGCATTCGCGGGCACGGTGTAGCTGATGGCCCCGCTGATCGGCGTGCCGGCGGCGCCGGCGCTGTTGATGACCACGTCGTTGCCGTCGCTGCCCGACAGGCTCACGCCCACGATGGCGCCCGCGTTGACGGTGACCGGGCTGGCGGCGGCCACGAGCGTCGGCGACGAGGAGGTATCGAACACGTTCAACCACTGCTGGCTGAGCCCGGCGGCAGGCGCGCGCTCCTGCACCTGCCACACCTTCACCGGGTTGCTGCCCGGGTACAGCCCTGTCGTGGTCGTGGTCGCGTTGGCGGGCAGCACCGTGGTCATCGCGCCGGCGTAGGTGCCGTTGTAGCTCACGTCCAGCCGCGTCTCGCCGGCGGGCGCCGTGCCCTTGGTCGGGTTGGCCGGGAAATGCCAGGCCAGGTACTGGTCGTAGGCGCTGCTGCCGGCCGTGGTGCGGTCGTGGACGACGAACCGATGCGGCCGCAGGTACACCACCTCGCGCGACCAGGCCGCCACGGCCGGACCGGCGGAGAACGGGCGATACATGTCCTCGATGTGTTCGGCACGGGTGTAGACGTACTGCCCGCCGTCCTCGAAGGCCGCGACGTGCGTGCGCACCTGGTTGTCTTCGGTGGTTGCCGCCGCCTGCGAGCCGCCTTCGACGATCTTGCCGCCGCTTTTGTTGAACACGTAGAAGATGTTGTAGAGCTGGCGGTTGCCCATGTAGAGCGTGCCGTCGCTGCTGCCGTAGTTGTCGTTGTAGATGCGGTCTTCGTCCGCGCTGCCGGTAGGCCCGTGCACCATCCAGCCGCCGGCGTTGACCAGCAGCGGCGTATTGCCGCGCGTCAGCGCCACGCTGCCCTCGTCGAAATACTGCTCACCCTGCGCCGGGGCATTGGTGTAAGGCCCCGCGCGGAACGACATCCAGCTGGCAGCGGTGCCCCAGTCCGAACGCGCCGCCACCGCGTTCATGCCCTTGGCGAAGTACGACAGCGGCAGGGACGTGAGCGATGCGGTGGGCGCGGCAGGGTTGGTCTCCAGGAACAGCAGCCACGGGTCGGAGGAGTTGAAGCCGTTGGTGGCCGTGCTGACCTCGTTGAGGTACTCGTGGAATACGCCCACCCTGGGCGATTTCCAGTAGCCGATTTCGCCGAGGATCGTCTCCGCCAGGCCCACCTGCGTGGTGCCGGGCATCCCGATGCCGAACGGCGAGTTATCCGCGTGGTTCGTGTCGCGATCGTCGAAGTACGCGCGCGACGGCCAGGTGAAATGGATCATGTAGTCGGCGTTGTCCACCGGGTAGCTGTACGGTGCCGCCGTGGCGTGGACGATGTCCGTGCCGGTTGCCGTCATCACTTCGCGTGCCGGCAGGCTCATGTTGAGGATGCCCAGCGTCGCATAGTTGCCGTAGCCTTCCGGCCAGCCGCCGCCGGCCAGGTGCTGCGCGTAGAACGGCTGCACGCGCTTGGCGAACTGATTGGTGTACCAGTCGTTCCACTGCGCCGGCGCACTGGGGTTGTCCCCGTAGGTGCCCAGCGCAATCGCCGCCTTGGCGTGGAAATAGCCGGCGAAGTAGTTGCTCTGCGGGTGGCCGTATTCGAACGTATTGGTCTCGAACGACGTCACCCACGCATTGGCGGTGGTGTAGACCTGGGTCCGCTGTGCCGGGGTCAGCAGGTCGTACAACCAGTCGTAGCCCAGGCCGAAACCCACGCCGTAGAAGCGCATGGCGTAGCCATCGTCGACGTTCGGGTTCTCACCTTGGCTGCCATACGGCGCAGCCATCTTCATCAGGATATCGACCGCCTTGGCGCCGTAGGTGGCTGCGGCGGTCGGATTGCTGGTCTTCAAGGTCTGATAGCAGAGCCCCTCGGACAGCAGGGCCGGCAGATAAGACTCGCCCTGGTAACCCGAACCGATATCGGGCAGGTTCGGGTAGGTGGCGCCGGTCGGATAATTCACCGTGCCGCCGATGTACGAGTCGCACACCGACTTCAGCATCTGCCACTCGGGCGTGTTGGCGGCGGCGTTCTGGCGCAGCGCCGAAAGGGTCGGCGCATCGAGGATCAAGCGGGGATGCGCCGCGGTCACGGCGGGTGCCGTCGCGGCAAAAGCATTCGCGGACAGCGTGGTCAACAGCATGGTCAGCAGCTTGGCGCAGCCGCCTGCGCCCACGCCGCGCAGGAACCTGGACGGCTTGCCCAGGGCACGCGGACCGGCGGCTGCGGCAGGGGTTGAAGCAACGGTGGAAGCGAGGGCGCACGCGGGACGCCCCGCCGGGACATTGCGGGGAAAACTCATTCAGAACTCCGGACTTGTCGTTTCCCCGGGTGCTTGCGACAAGCCTTCGTCTGCATCGGGGAGGGGGAGATGGATCAGGGGCCGATCCAACACCGCAAGTTACGCAGGCGAACCTTGATCAATCGTTAGCCACCTCGCTGGAGGATGTAAGGAGAATGTGACCGTGATCGCACTTTTCGCAATCGGCCCCGAATGCGGAGCCACTCATCCGCCGCGAGATTTTGCGAGGCGATGCGCAAAAGCTGTCACCTTCTCCTCTTTGCACGTGCCTGGATGACGCGGCTCGCCAACCGCTATGCTCTGCCGGCACGGCGTGGGGACGCCGATCACAGGGGAAAGCGACACCATGGCGACTCGATCGAAGGGAGCGGGCGCCGGCTTCGGCTGGCTGACGAACGGCATGCGCGTGGGCTTCGACCATCCGAAGCCATTGTTCGGCGGTGCCGCCTTGCTGGTGGTGGCGTGCCTGCTGCCGTCGCTGATCACGCTGCCGATACAATTCTTCGCGATGCGGGACGGCACGCCGCCGAGCGCGGCAAGCTCGCTCGCGATTCTGGCGATCTCCGTGATCGTCGGCCTCCTGATCATCCCGCTCTACGCGGGCTACCTGCAGCTGGTCGATGCGGCCGAGCGGGAGCAGGCCGCCCGCGCCGCCGACATCTTCGGGCCTTACCGGCGCGGCGAAGCGTGGCGCTTGATCGGACTCGGGCTGGCCAGCTTCGCGATCTACGTCGCCGGCATCGTCGCCATCGTGCTGGCGGCAGGGCGCGGCATCGTCGGCTGGTACGCGCAGGCGCTGGCGGCGCAGGCCAGCCACCAAGCGCCGCCGGCACTGCCCGGCGGCTTCTGGGCCACCATGGCGCTGCTCATGCTGTTCGCGCTCTGGATGATGGGCTACTACGCGATCAGCCTCGGCCAGGTCGCGCTGAACCGGCGCAGCGTGCTCGGCGCCATCGGCGACGGCATCACGGGCGCGCTGAAGAACGTGCTGCCGCTGCTCGTGTTCGCCCTGTGCTCCGTGCTCGCCTGGATCGTCGTGCTCATCGTCTTCCTGATCGCGGGCCTGCTGCTCGCCCTGCTCGCCAAGCTCATCGGCGCCTGGCTGATGGTTGCGGTATCCGTCCTGCTGTACATCGCGCTGTTCCTGCTGATGTTCACCGTGATGTTCGGGGTGATGTACCACCTGTGGCGCGACGTGTGCGGAGACGACGCCGCGACCGCCATGCCGTCGCCGCTGGCGGCCTGATCCGCGCCGTTCGCGGCGATACGAAGCGGTCGCAAAAAGGGGCGTGGCTGCACCGGCCACGCCCCTTCCCTCTTATGGCCCCAGTATCCGCGGCACGAGCGCGTGCAGGCCCGGCGTGTCCCACAACGCATAGATGGCGATCGCGAAGGGCAGGTACAGGCCCAGCCAGACCAGGTACGCCCGCGGCACCGTCCGATGCCGGATCGCGTCCCACAGGAACATCGGCGACACCGCCAACAGTATGTAAAGCTCGGTCGAGAGCGGGCTGACCGGCTCGGTGGTCGGCAGCCAGGTGATGCGGTCGATCCCCGCCGACAACGGCACGGCCACCGCGAGAAACATCATCCGCTTGTGGAAGCCCGGGTCGGCTCGCCGCGCGCGCAAGGCCAGCGCGGTGCAGACGGGGAAGAGGATGCCGGCGCTGGTCTGGATCAACGCGACGTTGTCGAGGAACAGCAGCTTCTGCCCGAGCTTTTCCCGCACCGGCAACGGCGCCGACTGGGCCCCGTGCCAGACCTGTTGGTAGATCGTCGGCACGAGGATGAAGCCGACCACGACGATGGCCGGAACGAGCAGGAAAGCCGCGCGCCCCAGCAGCATGTGCCGGTCGCGCCGGCCGGTCGCCATCAGCCACGCCTGCGCGAGCAGCACCAGCAGGAAGCTCCCCATCAGCACGGCATGCACGTGCAGGATCGGCGGGAACGGCGGCCTCGTCCCGGCCCGCACCATCTCGACCTTCATGATCGCGTTCGGGATGAATCCGGTCAGCGTGACGGCGATGAAGAACACCGCCATGAAGACCCAGATCCAGCGGTCGATGGCCAAAGCCAGCGGCCTGGCGGACACATGGAGTGGTTGCGCGTAGCTCGTGTTCATGACGCCCCCTGCTTGCTCTTTAACGACAAGGCTCAGCTGATACCTCACCGTTCGCCCCGAGCGTAGGCCCGCAGGGCCGACGCGGGGAGCAGCCATGGATGGCCACGCTTTGGGGAGCGAGGAAGTCGAAGGGTGATCGTTTACGGGCGCTTCGACTCTGCTTGCTATCGCAAGCCACGCTCAGCGTGAACGGTTTTTCAGCGGAGCCTCGTCGAATCAGACCGCGCCATTCCGAGCGACTAGACGCAGCGCCGCACTCATGCACGGCGCGCATGGTGTGCTTTCCGCATCGGGCCCGCAACAGCTAACGAAGCAGCCAAAAAGCTGTCGCGGACAGCTTGAACCTTGGTGCTGTCGGCCGATGCCGCTACTTGCACCGGCGGCGCACAGCCCGGCCGGGCACGCATGATCTACCGATACCAAACCGCGAACCCACAACGATGCCCGGAAAATGACGCAAATCAGTGCGCAACACCCCGCCTGCACCGATGCTTCGCCATCCGCCAACAGCGCCGCCCCGATGCCCCTCGCCTCCTCTCACCCGAATCGCCACCCAACGGCGCATGGAGCGCACGCATGAGCGCCGCCACGCCCTTCCCCGCGAACGAACCACGCGACCACGCGCTGGACGCCTGCTTCCTCGGCCCCTACGGCGAGAACGACGCCCTGCTGGAGAAGCTGCTGGTGGAGTTCCTGCGCGACCACGTGTACTGGCGGCGCAACTTCCACCCGGAAGACCCGCCGGCGATCGGCACCGCCGCCGCGCACCACCCCGACTACCTCGCGTTCGAGTCGCGCATGCGCCGCGAGCTGCACCAGCTCTCCGCGCAGCTCAAGAAGTCGGTGCCGTTCCACAGCCCACGCTACATCGGCCACATGGCCAGCGACCTGCTGCTGCCCGGGCTGGCCGCGCAGATGCTCACCCTGCCCTACAACCCCAACAACGTCAGCGAGGACGCCGCGCCGGTCACCGTGGACCTGGAGGTGCAGGCGGGCCTGCAACTGGCGCGCATGCTCGGCTACCCGCACGACCCCGCGCAGCCGGCCTGCGCGTTCGGCCACCTCACCTCCGGCGGCACCCTGGCCAACTACCAGGCACTGCGCCTCGCGCTGGCGCTGAAGGCGTTCCCGGTGGCGTTGCGCGCAGCACAGGCGCCCGACCTCGCTCTGCCAGCGGACGACTGGGCCGCGTTCAACCTGCCGCAAGCCGAAACGATCGCCCTGCTGGAAGCCTGGCAAGGCTGGCTGGCGGCGCAATCGCCCGCCGAGCGCAAGCGCTGGATCGCACGGGTGGAACGCGAGCGCATCGAGCAGCGCGGCCTGGTGGGTTTCTTCGCCGCGCATCCCGCATTGACCGTCCCCAAGGTGCTGGTGCCGATCACCGCCCACTACTCGTGGAGCAAGGGCGCGAAACTCTTGGGGCTGGGCCGCAACCAGCTCGAACTGCTGCCCACCGCCGGCATGCGGCTGGACGCCGACGCGCTGCGCGACACCCTCGCGCGCTTCGCCCGCGAGCGGCAGAGCGTGCTGATGGCGGTGGCGGTGCTGGGCGGCACCGAGTACGGCACCATCGACCCGATCGACGCCGTGCTCGCCGCGCGCACAGCCAGCCGCCGTACCGGGCTGGATTTCGCCGTGCATGTGGACGCCGCCTGGGGCGGCTACCTCGCCACCCTGTTCCGCCGCGAAGACGGCTCGCTGCGCAGCCGCGACGAAGTGGCCGCCGACTACGTGGCCTTCCCCACGCCCGCCGTGCACGCCGCCTTCGCCGCGCTGGGCGACACCGACTCCGTCACCGTCGACCCGCACAAGCTCGGCTACCTGCCCTACGGCAGCGGCACCTTCGTCTGCCGCGACCACCGCGCGATGGCGCTCTTGGCCGAACGCGCCGACTACGTGTTCCACGGCGAGGCGGCCGGCGACTACCTCACGCGCTACCGCAGCCTGGGTCAGTACATCCCGGAAGGCTCCAAATCCGGCGCCGCCGCGGCCGCGGTGTACGTGACGCACAAGGTGCTGCCGCTCGACCACGCCCACTTCGGCCGCCTGCCGCGCGCCACCGTACGCGCCGCCGAAGCCTTCCACGCCGGCGCCCAGCGCCTCGCGCTGGAGCTCGCCGATTGCGCCCACGTGCTGGTGCCGTTCGCGCCCGACAGCAACCTGGTGTGCCTCGCGCTGAACCCCGCCGGCAACACGCACGCGGAGCGCGCCAACGCCTTCGTGCGCACGCTGCACGACGAACTGCGCAGCGACCCCACCCACCCGCTGCAACTCAAGGAATTCTTCGGCTCGGTCACCAGCCTGCGCCCGGACCTGCTGGGCCCGGCCGAAACCGCGCGCATCCTCGGCGCGCTCGGCCTCGACCCCGCCACGCTGGGCGAAGGCGGCGCCGACCGCCTGCTGATCCTGCGCCACACCCTGATGAACCCCTACCTGCTCGACCGCGAAAACGGCATCAGCTACATCGACCGTTATTTCGGGTTCCTTGCGCGGCGGGTGCGGGCGTTGGTTGGGAATGCGGCGGTGGCGGCTTGAGTGTGAAGTCGGGTGAGCGGATCGCCCGGAGTCTCGACGTGGACACCGCCGAGCTACTTCAGCTTCCCTGCGCAGAGGGATAGCACCTCAGGGCCCCTGACGAGAGTGCCGCCCCGAGATGTGTCCACGCCCCAAAGGCTGTCTGCCTGAGTGGGTGACCGAAGACCATATGTGAACGTCGGGCTCGATGCGACGTGCAGGGGGTACATCCCTTCGGTTGAAGGCGCCCGCCATCCGCATTGCACGGCGTGGCCGTCCTGTAGCGCTCTCACCAACTAAGCGAAATGTAGAGTTAAAAGAGTAGATTTATATTCTGTAGAATGTAAGCCGGTAGATGGTCAGGCTGGGGGCATGCCTTCAAAGCCCTCGCCACAATCCCTACCGAAAGCACGTGCCCGTGCTGCCGCGAATATTCGCCAGTTACGTACAGCTCAAGGACTGAGCCAAGAGCAACTGGCCGAGGCGGCAGAGTTCCACCGCACATACGTCTCGCAACTCGAACGCTGCGTTACCAACATCTCCATTGATGGCCTTGAGCGGCTAGCTCGGGCTCTGGGAGTGGATATCGTCGAGTTGCTGCAACCCCCTGTGTAGCGGAATGCTGCTGCGCCAGATTGGCGCTTGCAGCGGTTGCACTGGTACACGTCCCGACGCGCCAAATGGCAGTGTCCCCGATGGCCGCAGTCCGGGCAGCGGAACCCCTCGGGCCAGCGCGCCTTCGCGAACGCTGCACGGCACTGCGCCTCGGTGCCGTAGCGATCCAGAAAGGTGGCCAAGCTCAGGCCCGCCTGAAATTGCACGCGATTCTTCTTCATGACGCTTCCTCCGTCCGTTCAGACGGTTGCAGCGTCTACCCTTGCTGTATCGCAGGATGCGACAGGTGAGGAATCAGGAAAGGACTAGCGCCTTTGTGAAGGAACCCATATCCTCGGAAAGCCTCAGTTGATGCAGGGACCGTAACAACCTATGCCCTTAGACACGAATCTGATTGAAGAAGTAAAGGGTGGCAGAGCAGTACTTTTTCTCGGAGCAGGAGCGTCGTTGGGTGCATCGGACGGAAAAGGGCACAGCATCCCCGGAACAGAAGCTCTCGGAAAGGCCATCGCCGACTCCTTTCTTGGTCCCGGTGTGGCCGATCTCGACTTCGTGCAGATCTGCGATTATGCAGCCACAGCTAAAAGTGGTCGCGAACTGCAGCGCTTCATCCATGACACCCTAACGCCTTTCCAACCTGCGCAATTTCATAGAAAGATTCCTTCCTTCCACTGGGCAGGAATGGCGACGACCAATTTCGACCTTGTAGTCGAGCGGGCATATGAACAAGAGCCGGCTCGACTTCAGAGACTGCGTCCGCTAGTCAAAGACACGCCAGACTTCATAGACACGATGGAAAAGGGAGACCTTCTCTATTTAAAGCTGCATGGCTGCATTGCCGCGTTCGAGCAACTAAGCCCGGGGATGGTTTACAGCACTGAACGGATACTTCGCCACAAAGAAGGAAGAGCTGCGCAGTTTAGTCAGCTGCTCGAATGGGCCAAGATAAAGACATTAATCTTTGCGGGTTACAGTCTGCGTGACTATAACTTACGACTACTACTAGACGAAATTATTAAGGATGGTGAACCGCCCCGGGATTCTCGGAGGCTCCAACTCTTGAGAGGATGGAGCGATGGAAACCCCGAAGAAGAAGACCCCAACGTACTCGCCGGAAGTCCGCGAGCGGACCGTCCGGATGGTGTTTGAACACCGTGCTGAA
>JAFIHF010000068.1 GCA_017848855.1 Rhodanobacter denitrificans
CGACATGCAGCGCGACCTGATGACGCTGCGCCTTGCGGTGTCGCCGCTGCAGGACGTGATCAGCCAGCTGGTGCGGCTGCACCCGCAGCTGATCCCCGACGAGTTGCGGGTCTACTTCCGCGACGTGCACGACCACGTGACACGCGTGAACGACGCCATCAGCGCGATGCGCGAAATGCTCACCGCCGCGATCAACGTGAACCTCTCGCTGGTCACCTTCGGCCAGAACGAGGTGATGAAGAAACTTGCCGGCTGGGCCGCCATGCTCGCCGCCCCCACCCTCATCACCAGCTGGTACGGCATGAATTTCCAGCACATGCCGGAGCTCGCCGAGTCCTGGAGCTACCCCGTCATCATCGGCGTGGTGGCGTGCGTGGTGGGCGGGATCTTCCTCGCGTTGAAGCGGGCGAAGTGGTTGTAGGGCCTCGATCTAAGCGCATCCTGTAGGAGCACCCTGTGCGCGAATGCTTTTGCTCCGATCGGAGCCAGAGCATTCGCGCACAGGGTGCGCTCCTACAGCGATCAGATTTCGACCTGCGCGCCCAGTTCGATCAGGCGATTCCCGGGTATCTGGAAATACGCCGTCGCCGGCAGCGCGTTGCGCGCCATGAAGGCGAACAGCTTGTCGCGCCACAGCGCCATGCCGGGGCGGCGCTTGTCGGCCACGATGTTCTCGCGCGACAGGAAGAAGGTGGTGTCCATCATGTCGAACGGCAGGCCGGCGCGGGCGCATTGCGTCAGCGCCAGCGGCACGTTCGGGTCCTCGGCGAAGCCGAAGCGCAGGTCCAGGCCGTAGAACTCGTTGCCCAGCGCATGGATGTGGACGCGCTCCTCGGCGTCGGCCACCGGCGACTCCAGCATCTCCACCGTCAGCAGCACGTTGCGCTCGTGCAGCACCTTGTTGTGCTTGAGGTTGTGCAGGAGCGCATGCGGCACCGCCTCCTGGTTCGCGGTGAGGAACACCGCCGTGCCCGGCACGCGCAGCGGCGAGTGCTCGCGCATCGCCGCGATGAACGGCGCCAGCGCCAGGCCGCCCTGCTTGATCTCGCGCACCACCAGCTCGCGACCGCGGCGCCAGGTGGTCATCCAGGTGAACACCGCCACGCCCAGCACCAGCGGGAACCAGCCGCCGTACTCGATCTTGATCATGTTCGCACTGAAGAACGCCAGGTCGATGGTGAGGAACAGCACGCCCGCCGCGATCACCGCCGGCAGCTTCCAGCGCCACTGGTGGCGCGCCACGATCAGCGCCAGCACCGTGGTGATGCTCATGGTGCCGGTCACCGCGATGCCGTAGGCCGCGCTCAGCTTGTCGGAGCTGCCGAAATGCAGCACCGCGAACAGCACCATGATCAGCAGGAACCAGTTGATCCAGGGCACGAAGATCTGCCCGCTCATCTCGCGCGAGGTGTGCACGATCGGCATGCGCATCGAGTAGCCCAGCGACATCGCCTCGCGGGTCATCGAGAACGCGCCCGAGATCACCGACTGCGAGGCGATCACCGTGGCTGCGGTGGCCAGCGCGATCAGCGGATAGAGCAAAGCCGACGGCGCCAGCTTGAAGAACGGGTTGTCGATCGCCTGCGGCTGCATCAAGAGCAGCGCGCCCTGGCCGAAGTAGTTCAGCACCAGCGCCGGCAGCACGAAGCCGAACCACGCCGTGCGTATGGGCTTCTTGCCGAAGTGCCCCATGTCCGCGTACAGCGCCTCGGCGCCGGTCAGCGCCAGCACTACCCCGCCCAGCGCGATGAAGGCCTGCAGGCCGTGGCTGAGGAAGAACCTCACTCCGTACCAGGGATTGATCGCGTACAGCACCTGCGGATGGCGCACGATCATGCTCAAGCCCAGCAGCGCGATGGTCACGAACCAGACCATCATCACCGGACCGAACAGCTTGCCCACCCGCTCGCTGCCGTGACGCTGCAGCAGGAACAGCAGGAACAGCACCACCACGGTGATCGGCACCACCCATTCGCCGAGGCCGGGAGCGGCCACCTTCACGCCCTCGACCGCCGACAGCACCGAGATCGCCGGCGTGATCACGCCGTCGCCGTAGAACAGCGCCGCGCCGAAGATGCCCAGCGTCACCAGCACCCAGCGCAGCTTCGGCTGCTCGCGCACGCAGCGCTGGGCCAGCGCCATCAGCGCCATGATGCCGCCCTCGCCCTTGTTGTCGGCGCGCATGATGAACACCACGTACTTCAGCGACACCACCAGGATCTGCGCCCAGAAGATCAGCGACAGCACGCCGTAGACGCTGGCCGGCGTGGGGTGCATGCCGTCGTGGCTGAGCGTGGTCTGCAAGGTGTACAGCGGGCTGGTGCCGATGTCGCCGTAGACCACGCCGATGGCGCCCAGGGCCAGCGCGGCGAGGCGGCGCTTGGTTTCGGCAGCGGCATCGCCGCCGGCAACGGTAGGATTCACTTGCTTCAACTCCCCAGCGCGGCGCGCAGCGCCTTGCGGATGATGGCTTCGGCGCTGTCGCCGTCGGCGGCGACCTTCTGCACCAGCCGGGTCACTTCGGCGGGCTTGTAGCCCAGCTGCTGCAGCGCCACGGTGGCCTCGCCGGTCGCGTCGAGCGGCGCGCCCGCCGCCGCGACGCCGGGCAGGCTCACCGCCATGCCGTCCACGCGGTCGCGCAGTTCCACCACGATGCGCTCGGCGGTCTTCTTGCCGATGCCCGGGATCTTGGTCAGCGCCACCACGTCGCCGGCGTGCACCAGCCGCGCGAAGTCGTTGGTCGATACGCCCGACAGCACCGCCAGCGCGATCTTCGCGCCGATCCCGGACACCTTCTGCAGGTTGCGGAACAGTGTGCGCTCGGCCTCGTGCAGGAAGCCGTACAGCGCCACGCTGTCTTCCTTCTGCGCGTAGTGGGTGAGCAGGGTCACTTCCTTGCCCAGCCCCGGCAGGTCGTAGATGGTGGACATCGGCGCTTCCAGCTCGTAGCCGACGCCGCCCACTTCCACCAGCAGCCACGGTGGCTGCTTGGACACGAGGATGCCGCGCAGACGACCGATCATCGCCGCCTCCACGCCGTGCGCGGAATGCCCACGCGCTGCAGGCTGGCGCGGGTGTGCGCGTGCGCCACCGCGATCGCCAGCGCGTCGGCGGCATCGGCCTGCAGCGGCCCCTTCAGGCCCAAGAGGATGCCGACCATGTGCTGCACCTGCGCCTTGTCGCCGCGGCCCGTGCCGACCACCGCCTGCTTCACTTCCGTCGCTGCGTATTCGTGCACCGCGATTCCCCGGTTCACCACCGCGCAGATCGCGGCCCCCCTCGCCTGCCCCAGCTTCAATGCCGAGTCGGCGTTGCGCGCCATGAACACGCGCTCGATGCCGCATTCGTCCGGATGATGGGCGGCGATGATGTCATTCAACTCGTCAAAAATGCGTTTCAGGCGCAGCGGGAAGCTGGCCTCGCCGGCCACCGCCAGCGTGCCGTGGAACACGTGCGCGAGCCTGCCGGCGGCATCGACGTCGATGATGCCCACGCCGGTGCGCTGGCTGCCCGGGTCGATGCCCATGATGCGCACACCCCGGGACTCGGGACTCGGGACTCGGGACTCGGCAGAGCGATTCTGCGCGAGAACGGCACAGCTCTGGGACGATGGAGCCAAAGACTCCGGCACTGGCGACGAACCGCCTTCCCGAGTCCCGAGTCCCGAGTCCCGAGTCCCGGCTTTCGGGTCCCGAGTCCCTTTTTTCATGGCAGCAAAGCGTTGTGATACACCTCGCTCACGTCGTCCAGCGCATCGAGCCGGTCGAGCATCGCGGTGAGCGCTTCCAGCGCCTCGCCGCTCACCGCCACGCGGTTGTTCGGGCGCATGCCCACGCCGGCGTGCTCGGCATTCAGGCCGGCCGCGATCAGTGCCTGCTGCACCGCTTCGAAGCTCTCCGGCGCGCACAGCACGGTGCTTTCGCCGCCCTCGTTGACCACGTCGTCGGCGCCGGCTTCCAGCGCCGCTTCCAGCACTTGCTCTTCCTTCGCCGCGTCGCCGCCGGTGGCGAACACCAGCTCGCCGCAGCGGGTGAACTGGAACGCCACCGAGCCCGAGGTGCCGAGGTTGCCGCCGTGCTTGGTCAGCGCGTGGCGCACGTCGGCCACGGTGCGCACCGGGTTGTCGGTGAAGCAGTCGACGATCACCGCGATGCCGCCCGGGCCGTAGCCCTCGTAGCGCATCTCCTCGCCGGCGCCGTCGGCGCCCGAGCCACGCTTGATCGCGCGCTCGATGGTGTCCTTGGCCATGTTCGCCGCCAGCGCCTTGTCCACCGCCGCGCGCAGGCGCGGGTTGCCGGCGGGGTCGGCCACGCCGGCGCGGGTGGCGACGGTGATCTCGCGGATCAGCTTGGTGAACACCTTGGCGCGCTTGGCGTCCTCGGCGTTCTTGCGGCCTTCGATGGACGGACCTCTACCCATGGCGGTTCCCGGACTTGGTTCAAAAAGGACAAGCCGGCGATTTTACCGCATGTGGCGGCGGCCGCCGCCAGTGGGCAGCGTCAGCTTGCCGCGGGGCCGAAGCGCCCGTGGCGCAGGAACGCGGTGGTCAGGCGCGCCACCTCCTGCGAGAACAGCAGGCCGATGTGGTTCGCCTCGACCACGCGGTGGTCGGCCACGCCGGGCAGGCGGGTTTCCTCCACCGCCACGGTGCCGTCGTGCTCGCCGGCCAGCTGGCCCAGCATCGCGCCCAGGCCCAGCGGCAGGCGGCCGGCGATCACGCCCACCTCGCGCGGGCCGTCCCAACGCTCGAAACCCTGTTCCAGCAAGGCGCGGTTGTGCCCCAGCAGCACCTCGCCGCCGCGCCCCCACGCGGCGAAGGCGCGCGCCGCCGCGCTGCCCTTGAGCGGCGAACCGAGGCAGACCACCCGCCCCGGCGGCAGCGCCGGCGCATCGAGGCAGGCGCGCAGCGCCAGGAGGCCGCCCAGGCTGTGCCCCACCAGGTGCACCGGATCGGGCGCGCATTCGTCCATCCGCGCCTGCAGCCGCGCCAGGATGCGCTGCTGCGACGAGGCCACGCTCAGGTAGTCGAAGCGATGCACGCGGTAGCCGTCGGCGATCAGCCGACGGTGCAGCATGCCCAGCGCGAAGCCGCGCATCCACAGGCCGTGCAGCAGGATCACGTGTTGTTGTCCGCGGGACTCGGGACTCGGGACTTCCAAGAGCCGGGACTCGGGACTCGGGACTCGGGACTCGGGAGGGGCTGCGGGCATGTGAATATTTTCGCGAAAAGCGCGCGAGCACCGATTTTCCCGGCGCTCGCGCGTCGTGCTTTACCGAGTCCCGAGTCCC